>CAYLSB010000047.1:0-36331 GCA_964386005.1 uncultured Pirellulales bacterium
ATGGTTAAACGATGTGCCGGGTGCCGACGCCACCGAGGCCGACAAACTGGCTGCCGGAGACGGGGATGATGTATTTGATTTTCGGTCCGGTACAAATTCCGACTTGTTGACCTTCTTCATTAAAACGGCGGGCGGCAACAGCGGTCCCAATTTCGGGCCTGTTTATTTCGACGACATGTATCTTGAGCTCAGCGGGGATTTGAATCTAAGAAATCCAATCGTATTGGAGGAACCGATTCCCGGCGATGCGGATGGGAATGGATGTGTGAATCTCTGTGATTTGGCCATCGTGGCCGAATCTTGGCTGTTGGGACCCGATCCCGCGATGCCTTGGGAGGCCGGTAATTTCGATTATGATGATACGGTGGACATTGCAGACCTGCTTTTGATATCAGAATTCTGGCTCCGGAAATATATAATTGAGTAATAGTATTTTGATCATGGATTTCCAGAAATTTCCGCCTGACAGGAAATATCCGAACCGATACCCCTGCTATTACGTAGTACATTCCGAAATCCTGTTGTAAGAATGTCTGTGGAGGTTATATGGCGGAAGTCGTCGGAAGGAAATTTCAGTTTAGGGCTTTCGTTTCGTTGGTGGTTACGGTTTCATTTGTGGCTATGGCTTTTTCCGGGGCCATGATGTTTTTTTCGCCCCCCGGACGGATCGCCAACTGGTCCGGCTGGAAATTGCTGGGTCTGACCAAAGAACAATGGACCGCGGTTCATCTCAATTTTTCCGCGGGATTTCTCGTTTCGTCCCTGATCCATATCTGGCTCAACGGCAGGGCGTTGCTGAATTATCTAAGAAACAGGGCCGGAAATGCCTTGTTTTTCCGAATGGAATTTCTTGTTTCCCTCCTGCTCTGCGGAATTCTTATGTGGGGAACCTTGGCTGATTTTGCGCTGTTCCACCCTGTGATTGCGCTGCGTGAACAAGCCAAGCGGATGTGGGAAGATCCTTCCCGACAGGCACCCCTGCCCCATGCCGAGTTGGTAACGCTGGCTCAGGTTGCCGAAGCGGCTGATCAAGAGGAAACGACTCTGCGGGCCAATCTTGAGGCCCGACAGATCCAAGCGGATTGGGACTCGGAATTATTCGGTGAGGTGGCAAATCGATATAACCTGACCCCGATGGAATTGTACAACATCGCTTTGGGGCGATCGGAACCGGGACACGGCGTTTGGGGCCGTGGCGGCCGGGGTGGATCGGGAATTTCCGGTGGTGGACCGGGCGGCGGCTATGGGCGCTTGACACTTCAGGAAGCATGTAAAATAGACAATGTAGATCTGCAAGCAGCCCTTGACCGTCTGGCTAAAGTGGGAATCGCAGCGCAATCTCAGCAAACCATCCGAGAAATAGCCGAAGCGGCCGGTCTGCGCCCTTCCGAAGTGATTGACTGGATCAAGTCCGAATAAAAACCAATATGCCATCCAGAATGAATAGGATACTCATTCGAATTTGTGATCAGGTCTGTTTTCGGTTCCGGAGAGATTGTTTTCTTGAACCGTCCGGGAATCCCCATTCGATTGCTGACGGAGCCGTCGGATCGATCGATCCATTTTCCGGTAACGGGCGATCCCGATGAGACTGACAACAATCCCGAAAGGAATACATAATATCCCGATGACCCGGAACCAGGTTTCCTGCGAGAAATGGGTGATGGTAACACCCGCAATGACCAGAGCTACCCCGGAACGCAGATACGCCAATAACGTTCGTTCATTGGAAAGCAGCGTCCGATCAATCGCCAGTTCGTCCCGCAGGATCAATTTGTCATTTCCGAATCGCGAATAAACTGATTTATCCATACTCTTTCCAGGCCTCATAAACAAACTCTTGTCGGCCGCAATCGAATCGTACTCCTCACAGCCGCTTGCCCTGTCGGACATTCTTTTTAGCTGAAACGTACAGTCTGTCAATGGGATTCTGAACTCTCCGACGAATCCCCCCTGTGGATTCTGTGATCAACGACAGCAAATTCGGTTTCCGATGCTATCGGGAATCGGTGGACGTGCTGTCGGTAACGAGAGCGGTCTCCCTCTGTAAACGCGTTATTATGCTCGGCATAGAAGGCCAGGGTATCCCGAGGGTGTTTCGGAATCCGGTTGGCCTCAAATAACACCCTGCCGAGGGCAGAATGGATTCCGGAACCGTGAAACGTGTTTATCCGGATTCCGTCAAACCAGTACACGCTGCATATCAGCCGATTCCCAAACCGCAAATCCTCTTTTTTCGGTATAACAATCAAATCCGTTCATCCCACCCCTCGGATCGCGATAAATTATCGAAAATCCATGGATCGGCTGGTCTATTTATGGGACGTTGGAGTTATACTCAGGATATTGCATAAACGTATTTTGGCTCCGATACAATGAATTATTGGACGTGTAGGCGGTTGAATCGGAGGCGGAATAATGAATCCGAGAGGAGAAAACGATGGACGAATCGCTGTTCGCTCAAAAGCTCAATGAGATCGTCAATGAAATCGGCCCGGTACCGGCGCCGGATAAAGATAAATTGATTATTCTGGCCCGCAAGACCCAGGAATCCCATCAAAAACTCAAAGAAAGCATGGAACAACTCCAAAGCTCTCTGGATTATCTGAGGGTAAGCATCAAGTACATCCTGTTCGACCTTGAAGCCACCCGAAGGGAGAACAAACAATTGCGCAAGCTCCTGGAGGAGAAGAATCAGGAATAGCATGTTGGGCAAGCTGAAGAAGGGCGATTTCAATATCGAAATCGCCCTTTTTCTTTGACCGCTCCCCCTGTTTCATTGTCAATCATTTTCATCGGCTCTCTCGACTCCCAACCGGATCGATCTGTCGTTTGAAAACCGCGAAATGCCGCCGCCGTTTCGAAAGTCGACCGGTTTTTCTGACGATAGTTTCAGTACGGAAAAAAGATGATGAACATCTGCCTGCCGGAAAACATAGGGATTATGGAGGCGGTCTGATTTGACAGGGTGGATGGGTTGTGGTACGATGAGCGGCTGACAATGAACCTTATCGAAGGGTAATACATGTTTGAACGATTTACGGATCGAGCCAGGAAGGTGATGGCCCTGGCCAATCAGGAAGCCCAGCGCTTCAATCACGAATACATCGGAACCGAACACATCCTGCTCGGCCTGGTCAAGGAAGGCAGCGGTGTCGGCGCCAACGTGCTCAAAAATCTCGATGTCGATATCAAAAAGCTGCGTTTGGAGATCGAGAAACTTGTAAAAAGCGGCCCCGACATGGTCACCATGGGCAAATTGCCGCAGACGCCCAGGGCCAAGAAGGTCATCGAATACGCCATCGAGGAAGCGCGATCGCTGAACCACAACTACGTCGGCACCGAGCATTTGCTGTTGGGATTGCTCCGCGAGACCGAGGGCATCGCCGCGCAGGTATTGATGAACCTGGGCCTCAAGCTCGAAGACGTCCGTCAGGAAGTGCTCAATCTGCTGGGAGCCGGGGTGGATAACGGCGGCATCCAGAATCCGATGGGCATGCGGATGACGACGTCGGCGGGAGCCAAGAAAAAGAGCCAGACGCCCGCGCTGGATAGTTTCGGCCGCGACCTGACGGAACTGGCGCAGCGGGGAGAGCTGGATCCGGTGATCGGCCGGATCAACGAGATCGAACGGCTGGTCCAGATTCTCTGCCGTCGCACGAAGAATAATCCGGTTCTGCTGGGCGAGGCGGGCGTCGGCAAGACCGCCATTGTGGAGGGCATGGCTCAGCGAATCGTCAATCATCAAGTGCCCGAACTGCTCAAGGAAAAACGGCTGGTGGTCCTGGATCTGGCCCTGATGGTTGCCGGAACCAAATACCGCGGCCAGTTCGAAGAGCGAATCAAGGCCGTCATCACCGAAGTCAAGCGGGCCACCAACGTGATCCTGTTTGTCGATGAGCTGCATACTCTCGTCGGCGCCGGCGGAGCTGAAGGCGCCATCGACGCGTCCAATGTTCTCAAACCCGCCCTGGCCCGCGGCGAGGTGCAGTGTATCGGCGCGACGACCTTCGACGAATACCGCAAGTACATCGAAAAAGACGCCGCCCTCGAACGGCGTTTCCAGACGATCATGGTCGAACCGCCCTCGAAAGAAGAGGCGGTGGCGATTCTCAAGGGTCTCCGCGATCGATACGAAGCCCATCACAAAGTGCGATTCACCGACGACGCGCTGGCGCAGGCGGTCGAACTTTCGGTGCGATATATCAGCGGGCGATGCCTGCCCGATAAGGCCATCGACGTCATCGACGAGTCGGGAGCTCGCATCCGGCTGAAAAACCTCACTCCTCCGCCGGACCTGACGGAGATTGAAGCCAGGATCCAGCAATTGCAGGTCGATAAAGACGAGGCCGTTCGCGCCGCCGACTACGAGCGAGCCGCCGCCCTTCGCGACGAGGCCCAGCGATTGTTCGACGAAAAGGCCGAAAAGCAGCGTCTCTGGCAGCAGCGCAGCGACGAATGTGTCGGAGAAGTCGATCGCGAAGTCATCGCCGAGGTGGTCAGCAAAATGACCGGCATCCCGCTGATGCGCCTGGAAAAACAGGAAGCCCAGCGGCTTTTGGAATTGGAAGGCGAACTGCACAAGACCGTCGTCTCGCAGGATGAAGCGATTGCCGCCGTGGCCAAGGCCGTCCGCCGCAGCCGCAGCGGACTCAAGGATCCCAACCGTCCGATGGGCAGTTTCATCTTCATCGGACCCAGCGGCGTCGGCAAAACCCTGCTGGCCCGGGCCCTGGCGGAGTTCATGTTCGGCAACTCCGACGCCATGATCCAGATCGACATGAGCGAGTACATGGAAAAGCACAACGTCAGCCGGCTCGTGGGCGCCCCGCCCGGATATGTCGGTTACGAGGAAGGCGGCCAGCTCACCGAGCGGATTCGGCGCAAACCCTACGCGGTGCTCTTGCTCGACGAAATCGAAAAGGCCCATTCCGACGTGTACAACATGCTCCTGCAGATCATGGAAGAAGGCCGCCTCACCGACTCGTTCGGGCGGCATGTCGATTTCCGCAACGTGATCCTCATCATGACCAGCAACATCGGCGCCGATCTGATCAAGAACCAGTCGGGTTTCGGATTCGGCAAGCGCACCGAGCAGGCCAACTACGAGAAGATGAAGGAAATGCTCGACAAGGAACTCGAGCGGCACTTCCGTCCGGAATTTCTCAACCGCCTCGATGCGCGAATCGTCTTCCGCGGTCTGACTCGCGTCGATCTCGAAACCATCGTCGAGTACGAACTCAATAAGGTCTTCAAGCGCATCATCGAGCACGGCCTGCATCTCCAACTCGATCCCGCTTCCAAGGAATTCCTCATCGACAAGGGATTCAATCCCGAATTCGGAGCCCGTCCCCTGCGTCGCGCGATCGAACACTATATCGAAGACCCGCTTTCCGAGCAGATGCTCCGCGGCGAGTTCAAGGATAAAAATGTCATTCGTATCACCGTTCTGGATGAGGATACTCTGCGATTCGAGGGCGTCAAGGATGAGACCGTCGCCGGAGAACAGACCGTGGTGGTCAATACCGGCGCCCAGACCTGATCCGGATTCAACCAAGCCGTTCCGGGCCGGTTCGAATGAGCCGGCCTTTTTTATTAACCGATCCGACGACGTCATGGCCCATGGCCGGGGAATTCGGGAAAAATTTGACTTTTCGTCCCGAAGAGACTATTATATAGCGGTGGAATTACGCGGCCCAATGCCGCGGGGAGTGTACTATGAAGGAAATAATGGATTATTTCAGACGGTTCCCGCTGTGGCGGTTCGGGTGGCATTTTCTATTCGCCCTGTTGACCATCATAGCCATCGGCTTGTCGATTATCGCGTCAATATCCGGGAAAGAACAGATCGATAAGCTCGGCGAAATGGTTCTCGGCATCGCCTTCCTTACAGGATTTTTCGCGATTTTGCTTTCGCTGCGGGAATCCGTCAAAAGCATCAAGGAAAGCGGCGACAAGATGGACAACGTCGCCGACATGATCAACCGCAACAACAACCTGCTCAGCCAGATCGCGCAGGCCTCCAAACTCAGCGATGCCGCCAAGCAGGTGGCCTTCCGCGACGCCGAACGGATGGAACTGGCCGAGGCCGTCATCGCCAAGCTGCATCAGCATGAATTCGACGCCACCTCCTCCATGATCGAGGCGATGTCCAAAATGCCGCAATATCAGTCGCTGGCCGTCCAGTTGAAAAAGACCGCCGAACAATATCGCGACGCCACAGAGAAAGAGCGAATCAATCAGGCCGCCGAGCATATTCTCGAACTGGGACGCGAACATCGCTGGGCCCAGGCCTTTCGCCAGGCCGACAACCTCATCCAGTCCTTCCCCTATTCCGAAGAAGGCAAGGCCGTTCGGCACAAGCTTCGCGAGATGAAGGACGCCCGCAAGAAGGAACTGCTGGCCGTCTGGGATGAGGCCGTCCGCGCCAAAGATACCGACCGTTCCCTGGAAATCCTCAAGGAACTGGACCAATACCTTACGCCCAGCGAAGGGCTCGCCCTGCAGGAATCCGCCGCGACGGTTTTCCGCACCAAGCTGCATAACCTTGGCGTGCGTTTCGCGCTGGCCGTTACGGAAAACAAATGGGGCATCGCCCACGAGACCGGCCAGCAGATCATGCGAGACTTCCCCAACAGCCGCATGGCCCACGAAATCCGAACGAAGATCGACGTCCTGGCCGACCGCGCCAAAGCCGTCCCGGCGGGGGCGAAGACCCCTGCATAGCTGTTTTATCCGGTTGAACTTCGAGGGAGAATCAACCAACGATGAGGGATAATCCCCGTCGTGATTCTGTTTGCCACCCCCTTGTTTACCGGATACGATAATCACGGTTGAACGGTGAATACGAATTTCCGGAATTGTCTGTGGGAACCGGATCATCAGAATGAGCGGGATCGTGGGTGATGAATACGATTTATCGGAGGAACAAACATGCAAAATAATCAGTCCGCCATCAATCGTCGCAATTTTCTCGGTCGCGGTCTGACCGCGGTAGCCACCGTGCCGGCGATGATTTCTGTAACCGGTTCCGCCTCCGCTCCGGCTGATCGCCTGGTCGGAGATGTTCCGTTGCGAGAGAAGTTCTTCGGCTGCATCGCCGGTTGCCATATCGGCTCGGCGATGGGCGCCGCCGTCGAGGGCTGGAGCTGGCAGAAGATTGAAGAAATCCACAAGACGCTCGATAAGCCCCTGTCCTATCAGCACTACGGCAACGGCTGGGTCCGCGAGCCGGGCACCACCGAGGATGGCGTCGAACGCCAGAAGCTGATGATCACCGCCATGCTCAAAAAGCAGGATCGCGTCACCGCCGAGGATATCCGCAAGGCCTGGGTCGATCACATGAATCCCAACGCCGCCGGACTTGTCTCCGAACCTTTCGAGGGCCAGCTTCTGGCGATGGCCCGCACGCAGATTCCCGCCGCCGACATCGGTAAGTATTGCGACTACTCCGGCCTGGTATCGCTGTCTCGCTCGTGCCATCCGATCGGCCTGATCAACGCTGGCGATATCGAAGGCGCCATCCACGACGTCCGCGAGGTTGGCCAACTTTACCACACCGCCAATAGCCGCGGAATTCTCTGGGCCGAGGTCACGGCTATTGCCATCGCCGCCGCCTGTCGCGCCAGAGCCACCGTCGATAGCGTCCTGGGCGCGATCTTCGACCATGCCGACAAAGCCGATCCCCGTTTTGTCCGACCGGCCGGTATCCGCGGCGAACTGGAGCGGGCGCTCAAACAGACCGAGGACTGCGCTGATTTTCGCCGGATGCGCCAGCAGTTCGATTCACTCTACAGCGGCAAAGGTATCGTCTATGCCCAGAGTTATGCCAACGAGGTCGTCACCAAGGCCGTCTGTGTCTTTCGCATGGTCCGCGGAAACACATGGGAGGCAATCAAGGCCGCTATCAACATGGGCCGAGACACCGACTGCCTGGCCTCCGTTGCCGCGGGAATCAGCGGAGCCCTCACCGGTGGCGGTTCGATTCCACAGGAAATCATCAAACAGGTGGACCACGCCACCACCCTCAACAAGCACACCAACTCCCAGCGAACGCTCTGTGAATCCTCCGATGGCCTCTACGATGCCTTTCAGGCCCGCCTGAAACGAATGCAAACCTACATCGACGCTATGAAAAAGACCTGACAGGTGAGAGAATCATAAAATCTGATTGATACGATTTATAGAATCCTTCACCCGCTATTGTTCAGAACTTTCAGCGGGCCGGTGGAGATCAATGCCGGATCCAGAGCGGTAACGGAACCGGATACCACATGCGCGGCCTCGCGGCAGCCGCCATCGCAGGCGGTGAAGTCGCGGCAGTCGGAGCATTCCGACGGCATGTATTTCTTGAACACAAAGCGATTCCAGTATTCGTTGGTTTTGAGCCCCTCGATTTCGCGGACATGATTCAATTCCACCGGCGAATGATTGCACACCCGCACAAATCCCGAAGGCCCGACCACGAAAAACTGGATCGCGGCCGAACACCGCGTGCCAACCTGCAGCCGCTTGTAGCGTGTGACATCAGCGATGCACTTGGGGATCTCGGTGCCGACCGAGCCGAAACGTCCGGCCTTTTCGAGAACCTCTTCGGCCGTATCCAGCATCTGTTGGATCTGCGGGATATCCAGCGACAATTTTTCGGCGTGTAACATTCCTCGTCCACCCGGCAGGAATCGATTCAGAAGAACCTGTTCAGCCCCCGCCAATAGCGCCGCTGAGATCGTGTCGGCCAGCTCGAACAGGTTGATCCGCGTGACGGTACTATTAACGACGGTCGTCATGCCCATCGACTTGGCCAGCGAAAACATCTTCAATATGTGATCGGCGCTATCGACGCCGGTGTGTTGCGAGTAGGTCCGCAAACCCGGCAAGCTCATGCTGAGCTGGACATCGTATTCCTTGCAGGCCAGCAGCGTTGTTTCGTTCACAGCCGTACCGTTGGACAGCAGATACAGCAGCGGCGGCCCCTGGTGCGACTTGAGGCGGCCTTTGACGGTCTCGATATGCTCGACGGTACAACCGGCCACGTGGCGGATAATCTCAAACAGGTCCGGCCGCAACAGCGGCTCGCCGCCTGTGAAAGCCAGCCGCGTTACGCCCATCCGGAACAGCATCGAAATCGTCTCGATCCATTCTGCAGTTGTCAGTTCCGGCTTCCGGACAAATCCGCCTTCGGGATTTTCCCACGGGCACGAACAGAACAGGCACTGATGATTACAGGCGTACGTCATCTCCAGTACCGCCGTGCCCGGCAGAAACGATACCGCCAGTCTGCGGTCGGTCATGGCTTGCCCTTTGAAGCGGGATCGTCAACGCCCAACAGTTCGCGCAAGCGGGGGATGCGATCCTTGAGGGGAAAACGATCCCTCGGTAAATCACCTTCAAAGGCATCTTGGCCGCGGAAAAAATCCCGTAAAATTCTCAGATCCAATCCGGATCGCAAAGAAACCGAATGAGTCGAACCATCCGCATACGATAGGGTAAGGATCATTTGATGTTGAGTGGCGTTCGGAGAGCATTTCTCGCAGAAACTCGATTCATCCAAACCCATTTTCAAGTTCGTAGATTGAACTACCTGATCGAACTCCCTTCGGCAGGATTCCAATTCCTGTTCAACAAATCTCGCTTCATCATTGGCATACAGCGTTTTTTGCCCGCATTCAGGGCACACATATTCCGCCGTGAGTGGAGGGACTGCGATTGTGTAACACATCGCGGCTATAGTCGGTTTGGGGGCCTTTTTCTTCTGGAGTTGCCCAAGCATCTGCTCGATCCGGGCTCGCGTCATCGAATCCACTTGTTGGACTGTAACATTGGGATCATGCGATCTTCCGGATGGCTTGGAACCTCGACAGCCCTGAAAACTGAACGCGATCATGCAGGCAACGAAAATCAGGATCAGGATTCCGATGGTTTGCATTTGATTTGTCTCCCGGATTCTATTGCTTCTGCTGTGGGACGGGGATCTCACGGCCGAGAAGTTGTTTAATACGAAGGATACTCTGTTGAATCAAGGAATCTGTTTTGTAGGGTGTGTAATCCACCAATCGCCCTTGAAAATACTCTTTCAGGATGATCAAATCATGAATACTGACTGGTTTCGTTGTGTTTGTTGTTCCATCTTCATGAGTGACCGTTAA
Source organism: uncultured Pirellulales bacterium (assembly GCA_964386005.1). Classification (GTDB taxonomy): domain Bacteria; phylum Planctomycetota; class Phycisphaerae; order Sedimentisphaerales; family Anaerohalosphaeraceae; genus FEN-1350. Next base: position 10,146 of record CAYLSB010000047.1, read on the forward strand.
TACCAGTTGATGTTCTGTAGCGTTTGGAGAACACTTGGCACAAAAACTGGATTCGTCCAGTTTCATTTGTATAGGGCTAACCTGAACAAGGAGATCAAATTCCCGCCGATAGGTGGCCATATCTTCAACTACCCACGCCGCCTCATCTTTGTCATATAGTGTTTTTTGGCCACAGGCAGAACAGGTATATTCGGCGGTCGGAGGAACCGGAACAACCGAGTAACACATGGCCCCAACCGGCCAGCCACCCGGTCCGCATCCCTGAATGCTGCTGAAAAACAAACAGGCCAAGATGACCAGAACCAATAGACCCACAAAATGCATATTGCGGACCTCCACATATTCGCCCAATACCCGGTACCGTCATTATTGACGATTCCAATCGTAGAATGGTTGACAGGAATTGTCAAATGGATTTATTGTGGCACCTATCAACTCTTATGCTTTCACCGCCAATCCTACTCGGAACAGGGCCCCCGTTGGATTGGCCGCCATGACCGCGACAGCGCCGTGGTGGGCCTCTGCGAATCCTCTGTAGGGGCGGCCCCCTGTGGCCGCCCATTAATTTCATCAGGGCAGACACGGGGGTCTGCCCCAACAATTTATGCCCCCTCATGATCGCAACCGGAGGGGATTATCCGTGTCGTCTGCCCATTGTTCCGGGTTGGATCGGATATATTGACATACACGACTTAGATCAATGTCGTTTCTGATGATATGCTCAAAATAATTCCGCTGCCATAACCTGTTGTGAAACGATGGCCAGCCATAAATTCGAACGCCCTCAATATATCGCCGAGTGGTCATGGATTTAAATCGTTGCACCACATTCGGTAATGACAATGTAGGGGCACCCCCCTGTGGGTGCCCATTATCGGCCCCCTGTGGCCGCCCTGATACATGCGAGGGAAATTCATGGATTTCATTTGGGCAGACACGGAGGTCAGCCCCTACCGACATTCCGATCGTAATGATTCCGTGAAAATGGTTGGGCATGATTTGAAATGCGTCGATACCGATTCCCGAATAATGAATCGGAATTTCCTTCCATACCGATTCGATCATCCGGCCTGCGTCATTGGTCACCATGGCTCCATTTTCGATATCACCGAACAGACAAAAGCCATGGTGGACAACAACGGTAATGAAATACCAGCCGGACCGGGCATAATCAAATCCGCGCAAACGAATCGACCGGCGATGATGAATCTTCGGATCAAATTCCATGTTATAAACTCCGGCTCCTATACTTTAACGGCCGCCACACAATGATGGCCCTCGGCGAACTCCTTTGTAGGGGCACCCCCCTGTGGCCGCCCTTTTTTCTTTGGTTTCCCGTTGTTCGCACCCCGTGGCCACTCGTCATGACTGGGTTCTGTATTATGAGGGCAAACACGGGGGTCTGTTCTTACACCTTCACCGCAAGCCCCACGCGGAATAATGCCCCGCAGGGATTAGCCGCCATGACCGCGACAGCGCCGTGGTGGGCCTCGGCGAAACGCTTGACCAGCGCAAGGCCAAGACCTGTGCCGGTGGTTTCGCGGCGGGATTCGTCGCCGATGCGGTAAAACTCCTCGAAGATCTTTTCGCGTTCGGTTCGCGGAACGCCCGGCCCGCGGTCTTCGACCTCGATCATCGCCTGTCTGCCGTCGGCTCGCGTGCGGATAAAGATGGTCTTATCGTCCGCATTGTGGGCATATTTGATGGCATTGTCGACAAGGTTAATCACAATCTGCATCACCGCGTCGGCGTCGAAACAGAACGGCTCGATTTCATTGAGGTCTTGTACGATCGTAAATCCCGCCCTCTGGGCGCATGGCGTCATCATCTCCACAATATCGCCGACGATGCGGTTCAGATCGCCGATCTTGAAATCGTATTGCTTTCGTCCGCGCTGAATTCGCGAAAAGTCCAGAACGTTTTCGATCAGCCGGGTCAGCCGTTCGCTTTCCTGCCGCATGATCGAGTAATACTCATTGCGTTTGGATTCGGTTCGCACCCAGTCCTTTTCGAGCATCTCAGTGTACATGCGGATCGTCGTCAGAGGCGTGCGCAATTCGTGCGACACGGCCGAAATAAAATCGTCTTTCTTACGCGACAATCGCAATTGTTCGGCCAGCCCCTTGCCCAGCCCGAAGATCGCCGCGCCCGTCGCCCCGACGACAATCCCCCAGATCCCTACGTACACCTTTCGCAGCACGCCGATATCGCGGGCAATCCAGCCGGGATCCAGCTCCAGCAGATTCAGCGCCAGATCGCCGAAACCGAAATCAAGAATGGCCGTATGCACCGCGTCGGGCGATACCCCGTTGCCGAGCTTGTATCCCATTCCCCGCCGAAGCAGCCGACGTGCGGCGTCTTCCACAAGCCCCAGCAGCTTCTGTTGGTCGAGTCGGAATCCCTGCGTTATATGTTTTTGTTCGATCTGAACGTGACGCAGAAAATAGACCTGTCCGCCGAACGCCAGGCCCGCCTTCGGCTCGGAAACCCAGACCGGCATGAACGGCTCGATCCGAATTTGAACCAGATCCTGCCGGGCCTGTTGCTGACCGAGCGATTCGAATTGCGGGATCGGGATTTGTTGCTGTTGAGTTTCATCGCTCTGCTGCATACCAACCTGCGGTACATCCTTTCCTTGCTGTTGGATCTGGAGTTGTACATAATCCGTGGCCGTTTGCGTCCTCTGAGATTCTTGCGGCGGATGAGGGACGGTTGGCGCTTGCCCGGCCGGTTGCATCGTTTGTTCCCGCTGCGATTGCATCTGTGGAACGATCGGTTGCGGGGGGATCGTTTGCTGCGGGGGATTCGGGATAGAGGAATCACGGCGAGACGATGTCTGACCCTGTTGTCGAAATTGCGGGGTCGGCTGTTGCGATTGCTGATACATATAAGATGGGTCGCCGGGCGGATCGGATAATTGTTGTCGCAGCTCCAGCGCATTGTTGAAAATATTCTGCTCGACATTTCCCCGGCTTCGTATTTCCGTAAAGGTCTTTTGTTGATCCGGCTCGATCCGATAAGTTCCCGCCCGATCCTGGCCCATTTTGCCCTTCGAGGGGGATTGGGTTTGCGCGATCGCCTGTTTGTCGGCCATCAACGCATCCGCTGTTTTTTTCAATTCCTCTTCGGCCGTGAGTGTGTTGTCCAACTGAGGTACAGGAGTATCTTGATTGGCTTTGATATCGACCAGGGAAGCCAGCGGTTTTCCCGACTCGCCCAGCCGTGCCAGAAGCGGGCCGCGCAATTCACTGAGATAGTTGCGGACGGTTGGATTCGACTGTCCCGCCGAATCTTCAAGGGCGTGTGGCGTGGTGATCGTCGAATCCGGATTGATCTGAAAATACCCGTAGGCCAGGCCATGCGAAAGCTCATCGCCGAGCGGGCTGCGAACGATCGCATTGAGATCATTGGCGGCCTGCGGAGTATAAACATACTGGTAATCGGTAAATGGCCGAATCTGTTCGGCGGCGAGAAATCCATTGAGCGATCGTTTGACCTCGCTGCGGATCTGTTCGGCGACCGCGGTAAATTCGCCCATCCGCCGGCCTTCCAAACCCTGCTCGTGCATCCGGATCGATCGATAGCCGAACACTCCCAGACCCAGAAGTCCGCCGAACACAAGAATCGATACCCAAATCAATCGCCGAAACATCATCCACCTCGCTGTTCTCGGTGGCTGCCACTCCCGGATTCGAAAATATATCCCGAACCGCGAATCGTTTTGATCCATCGCGGCCGGGCGGGATCTTCCTCGATCAGCCCGCGGAGCTTGGCGATATGCATGTCGATGGTGCGCGTTTCGATGTCTTCCATCGACTCGCCCCAGACGCCGCGATAGAGTTCTTCCCGGCTGACGATTCGGTTTGGATTGGCCGCGAAGAAACGGATCATCTCGGCCTGTCTCGGCGAAAGCTCAACGGATTTTTTCTCGCGGCGAATTGTCATTCGGGTCATATCGACCGTCCACGGCCCGAAGGTGAAATTCTTCGCCACCGTCCGGCTCGGATCCGTCCGGCGAAGCACCGCATGAATCCGCGCCAGCAATTCCTCCAACGAAAACGGCTTGGTCACGTAGTCGTCGGCGCCGAGATTGAGCCCTTCGATTTTTTCCCGCTCCATGCCCTTGGCCGTGAGCATGATGATCGGCGTGGTCAGACCCTGCTGCCGCCACCTCTGGCAAAGCTGCTCGCCGCTGATTTTCGGCAGCATCAGGTCCAGCAGAATCAGGTCGAACCGACGCTCGGCAACCTTGCGTTCAGCGTCGAGGCCGTCTTCCGCCGGTTCCACGTGAAACTGATGGAACTCCAGAAAATCCTTCAGACCCGATCGGATTCGCGGCTCGTCTTCCACAACCAGTATCGTCATTTCCTGATTCACATCTTGTCTCCACAGATATACATAAAATCCATAATTTCCATGATTCCTGCCGCAAAGATTAACGAGCAATTTTTCTATCATGCCGGGCTGATGTTGGGGCGGATGGCATCCGCCCTATTCCATCGGATTCAGATTCTCTTTTACGAGGGCTCACGCCGTGTGCCCCTACCCCAGGAAATCCGACGTTCCGTCCGAAAATATGCAGGAACCATCCACTCATATTATAGACGTTTTTTCGCTCGGAGATGTGTAAAAAGTGTGTAAAAAGAGCCGGGCGATTATTTACAGACCTTTTACGTCACCAATAGCCCTTTCGAGCGTACAATATATGTGTGGTTGTTGTGTTTGCAGTTGGATCGGCCAAGAGGATTCAGAAGGAAAGGACAAACTCATGAACATTCAGAAACAACTTGGAATCGTATCGCAATGTAAAGGTTGTGCGTGGTTGATCACGGCGGCGATGATGATGGTCATTGTACCGTCGCTGGTTCGGGCCGATCCCGGCGAAAAGCGACTGTACCTCGATGCCTCGCTGAGCACGCCCATGATCCATTGCGATCGCACGCAGACGGTGTATCTGCGGATCGGATTGACGGGATTCGATCTGGAGCCGTCGTGCAAACGCGCGCCGGTGAACATGGCGCTGGTCATTGACCGGTCCGGTTCGATGAGCAGCGAAGGCAAACTTGAAAAGGCCAAGGAGGCCGCGATCATGGTGATCCATCGACTCGATCGCGAGGATATTGTGTCGGTGGTCATGTATGATTCCTCTGTCCAGGTTTTGATTCCCGCGACCAAAGTCAGCGACAAGGAATATCTCATCGATAAGATTCGCCGCATTACACCCGGAGGCAGTACGGCACTCTATGGAGGCGTGCAGAAGGGCGCCGAGGAAATGCGAAAGTTCCTCTGCTCGCAGCGAGTCAATCGAATGCTTCTGCTTTCCGATGGATTGGCCAACGTGGGTCCGCAGAGTCCGGCCGAACTGGGTAATCTCGGCACACGTCTGATCCGCGACGGCATCAGCGTAACGACCATCGGCGTCGGTCTGGGATACAACGAAGACCTCATGAGCCAACTGGCCTATCGCAGCGACGGCAGCCATTACTTCGCCGAGGAAGCGCGCGATCTGGTTAAGGTGTTCGATCAGGAACTCGGCAGGGCCCTGTCGGCGGTCGCGCAGGGCGTGACGATTCACATTCGCTGCGAGCCGGGCGTACGGCCGGTCCGCGTGCTCGGCCGCGCGGGACGCATCGACGGCCAGGAAGTGTTCATCCAGATCCAGCAGATCTTCAGCCGTCATGAACGCTATGCGATCCTGGAAATGGAAGTGCCCGCGATGTCGCCTGTTTCCTCAATCAATTATCGATATGTCGCATCGGTGGATGTTATTTACGATAATCTGGTGACAAATCACAAAGAAAGATTAGATTCACGGTTGAATATTTCCTACACGAGATCGCCCGAACTGGTGGAGGAACGCACCAACAAGAAGGTCATGATCGACGTGGTCCGACAGATCGCCACCGAAAACAGCGAGCGCGCGGTCGAATTGCGCGACCGGGGACAGATTGAAGCGGCCGAACAAACCCTTCGACACAACGCCGACTATCTGTACATGAACGCCGGCAAGTTGGGTTCCGATGAATTGAAACAATACGGTGCGCAGAATTTCTCGGACGCAAAAGATGTCCAGGATTCCTCCCGCTGGGGCGTTCAGCGAAAAGCCATGCGCGACACACAAGGCGCCAACCGCGGACAACGGTAAATCAGGATATAGGATATAGCCTTTAGTATTTAGACGCAATAACGAAACTCCACGAAGCCCGTGTGGTTAATCCTGGATTCCCGCTTTCGCGGGAATGACAACAGGAGGTTTGTTAGAACCATTTAGAAATAGAAAGGGGATTACATGAAGAAGGTGGTATTGGCGGTAACGATAATGGCGATGGCCGGGATAGTCGGGGCCGAAACGAAAAACATCAACGGGCGGATCGACGGCGTGATCGTGTATCGCGGCCAGGCGCTGGTCACGCGGATGATCGATCTGGAACTCCCCGCGGGAAGCCACGAGGTGATCGTCGGCAATCTGCCGGAAAAGATCGTGTCGGAGAGCTTGTATTCGCAGGCGCCGGAAAATGTCACGATCCTCAGCGTGCGCTATCGCGAGCGGGCCGTGCGCGAAGACACCCGCGAGGAAGTCAAGCAAGTCGATCTGTTGATTGAGCAGATCGAAACGAAGATTCGACTGGCCAAGGGCGACGAGGAACATCTCAATCGCCAGATCGCACGGCTGGAAAAACTGACGGACTTCACCGCGGCGGCGGAGAAGGGCGACCTGAATCGCGGCGTTTTGCAGTATGAACCGCTGGAAAAGACGGCCGTGTTCATCGAGGGCAAGGCCGACGAATACCAGAAGAAGATCGTCGAAATCCGGGAGTCGCTGCTGAAACTGGCCAAAGAACTCGAACTGGCCAAACGCAGACGGGCGGAACTGGCTGCGGGGTATACGCGGACGGAGCGCGAGGCGGTGGTCTTTATCAACAAGACCAACGCGGTCAAATCGACCATCGAGCTTACGTATCTGGTCAACGAGGCCGGCTGGACGCCGCAGTACAATTTGCGTGCGACTTCGGACAAGGCCCAGGTGGTGGTCGAATACAACGCCGTCGTCCATCAGTCCAGCGGCGAATCGTGGGAAGGAACCAACCTTGCGCTTTCGACAGCCGAGCCGACGTTGGTGGCCAATCCGCCGGTGCTGGATCCGATGAGGATCGCCTTGAGCGACGGATCGCAGCCACTTATGCCGATGTTGCTCAATATACAATCCGCGGCTCAACAACCGCAAGGCCAGGTCGCCCAGATGATCGATCAGACGGCGCAGTTCGAAGAGCTGCTCAAGTCGCGACGTGATAATCTCAAGAAAGGTAAACTCGCCCAGGTGGAACTCAACAGCATCGCCCTGAGCAATCAGTTTATCGAACTCAACGCCGATAAGCAGGCGCTGGTTCAGATGCAGCAACGGATGGCGGTGATCAAGAGGACCGAAGGCGTCAGCGTGATGTATAAGCTGCCGGGTAAATTGTCGCTGCCGAGCCGCAGCGATCAACAACTGCTGACGATTGCGGTGATCCGCACGAAGGCCGACTTCACGCTGGTGGCCACGCCGCTGCTGACGGATTACGTGTATTTGCAGGGCGAGATGGTCAACGACAGCGACACGATCTTCCTGCCCGGCCCGGCGTCGATGTATCGCAACGGCGAGTTCGTCGGCAAGGGCGAGATGAATCTGGTGACGATCGGACAACCTTTCACGGCCGGATTCGGGATCGATTCGCAAGTGCAAGTTGTCCGCGAGTTCAAGGATAAGAAGGTTGAGACCCTGTGGGGCAACCGCGTGGACGAGCAACAGTACCGCGTCGAGCTGCACAACTTCAAGAACGCCGCCGTCAAGCTGCGTCTGCTGGAACGGATACCTTACGCGGAAAATCCCAACATCGACGTGCAGCTTACGCCGATGTCGCATGAGCTGAGCAAGGACGCCGAGTACGCCCGCACGACACAGAAGAAGGGCATCCTGCGGTGGGATCTGACGCTGCCGGCGACGACCACCGGCGAAAAGGCCACGGTCGTTACCTACGGCTTTACGATGAAGTACGACAAGAACATGCGGATTGGAGCGGCGCCGCAACAGTAAGTTCAGGATTTAGGATATAAACGATAGAATAAAGAAAAATATAGGGGCACACGGCGTGTGCCCCATTTCCTTTGGGCGGACGCCGTCCGCCCCTGCAAACGGTAGGGGTGGTTCGCGAACCGCCCTTACACTTTATTCGGTCAGCCAATAACTGGAGAAGGCAAGCAGGTCCTCGATATCGACGGCACCGGAGCGGTTGATATCCTGGCCGTTACACCAGAACATCGGCCCGCAATCAGTGCGATTCCAGTAGGCGGCGAAGTTATTTTAAGCCCAAGGCAATTCGAAAACCGATAATGGCATTTTGTGTACTTGGTACCCCGCGGTCGCGACGCGATACGCGACAATACTTTGCGTAGCCATCCCATCCACCGTCCCGAGCTACACGATAAGCACCTATCTCAGGTCCAGTCGGGTTCGTTTGTGAACTTGAACTGTAACTTCCAAACCAATCATGGCACCACTCGATAACATTGCCCGCCATGTCGTACACACCATATGGATTGGGGGGGAAACTGCCGATTAGTGCAGTGAACGGCCAGATACCGTCATTCCATGCGGGGTGATTGGTGTCAATTGTGTACGGACTTGAATCGTAGAAGTAAAATATAGAATTAGCTCGATAGTTTGCGTTGTTATGATTGATCGTATCTCCCCAAGGAAATCGGTTCCCACTTACTCCCCCTCGTGCGGCGCATTCCCATTCGGCCTCCGTCGGCAGACGATAACCATGTTTACTAAAATCACACACCCAAGTGGTAAGATTGTAACAATTCTCTTTGCCTTCTTGCTGGCTTCGCCAATTACAGAAAGCCACAGCTCCGTACCAACTTACGCAAACCAATGGATGGTGAGTCATGTCTTTATCACCTTTGGAACGGACACTGAAAGTAGCGTTTGAGAAGTCGATTTGACTTAAAATGGAGGAGGAGGTATCAAAGTAGGGAAAACTGTTTCCAGTGTCAACAGCCGCATAAACGATTCCATCGACAACTTTCAGTTGATTTGGATATGACGATTTCAGAAAGTCACAGAACTGCCCATTTGTAATCTCGAATTTGCCGATAGCGAATGAATCCACAATTACAATGTGAACAGGCAATTCGATAGACCAACCCTCAGAAGCATTTTTACTATTTCCCATTTGAAAACTCCCTGCAGGGATGACGATCATGTCTTCAGGCAACCGGTCTCCGGTCAACCATTGATCGATAAGGGGGCCCAGATCGGTTTGGGAATTCAGCCACTGTTCGGCAATCACTGCAAAATCGGCCAGATCGACGAAACAATCCCCCGTCAAATCGGCCGATGGACACTCAGCCAGAACAGGAATAGACAAAAGAGCCAGCCCACATACGAATGATTTGAAACGCATACTCATCTCCTATTATTGAGTTCATTTTAGGGTTATTGTCGCAAATCAGGGGCGGAAAAGCAAGGAAAAAGTAAAGAGGTGTGAAAAACGGGAAAGGGAAGGGCACGACATGTCGTGCCCGTACAAATCTGGATGCCGGGTCAAGCCCGGCATGACATTGGAGGCCATTGTCCTTCATGGCGGCAAAGAATCGGACTCGACGGAGCGAGTCCCTCCATCCACCTCGCGTTGCTCGGTGGCTGCCACACGGCAGAGGCCAATAATCGCAAAAAAGAGGTCAGACACCCGAACCGAAGATTTGTCAAAAAAGGGGTCAAACCCTCAACCGCATTAAAGGGTTCGACCCCTGTTTTTGTGCCCAAGGGCACACGCCGTGTGCCCCTACAAACACAACCGGGACAGTTGTGATATGTCTGGATGCCGGTCTGTGCCGGCATGACAAACGGGCGGATGCCATCTGCCTCTACCGGCCACGACGGTGGAGAGTCCCTCCATCCACCTCGCGTTGCTCGGTGGCTGCCACCCGATAGCGATACCTCTGCGAATTCAGCGAAGGCGGAGGGTACGTTTTCCCGTGCCGGGTTGTTCGAAGGGGCCGGGCGAGGGATTGGAGTTGTTTCGGGTCTTTCGGAAGTAGTCGGTGTCGATCGTCAACGGCGAATCATCGGGATTCCGGAAGGGCAGTTTGGATACGGCCGTGATGCCGAGAAGATCGCTCGTGACCAGCGAATTGTTCCGCGTCCAAAATGAGGGATCGAAAGCGATCTGAAATAGAACGCCCTTTCCATCCTCAACCAATTTGATCGCGGGATCGAATTGCGGAAGGACCAAGGGATTGGTTTCCTGAGCGCAGGGTTTGGCGCCTTTGAGGAAGATATTGCCGCCCATCTTCATCGGCTGTGCGGCCTTGTCATACGGCGCCAATCCATCGAAGCCGACGAAGATATTGTTGTAGAAGCGGTGGTCGCCGCCGGCGATGTTCTTCAATCCGGCAACTTCGGTCGAGTGCGGCTTGTGGAAGGGGGTTTCGCGGCCCAGTTCGGGGATCGGACGAATGCGGCCGGTAAAGAGATTGTGGGCGAAAGCGCCGCCTTGGGACATATCCAGAAGCGATGTTCCGGAGAGGAAAAGATTGTTATCCACCATGAAGGGGCCGTGGTCCACTTCCACGAAGAGATCCTCCGACGGGCCGTTATCGTGCAGGAGATTGCGGGTAACGCGCGTACCCTGTGCCATCCAGTCCAGCCAGATTCCGCGGCAGGTTCGGTAGATGTGGTTATGGCTGATGTTGGTATCGATGGCGGCGTGGATCTTGATGCCGGCCATCTCGGCGCCGGAGAACAAGCGGCGGATATGGATATCGTGTATTTCGTTATTCGTGATTGTGCTGAACACCGCGCCGAGACTGCCCACGACGCCGGCCTGTTCGCAATTGGAGATATGGTTACCGCGCACGATGTGATGGCCGATGGTGTCTTTGTTCCAGCCGTTTTTCAGGCCGCGGTTGATCGTCTCGACGTAACCCTCGGCGGAATTTTGCGAGGTGTTGTCGTACTGGTCGCCGTACTTGCCGAGACTGACGCCCACGCAGGTGGAATAGCGGATGTCGTTTTTTTCGATGATCCAGCCCTTGCTCCAGTGCGTGCCGATCAGGCCCGGCTGCTCGGCGGTCGGCGGGGCCCACGGCGTGGCGGCGTGCATCATCGTAAATCCGCGGATGGTCAGGTAGTTGACGAAGGGCTTGTCCGGATAGAACACGGTACGGCGGACATTGATCTCGACCTCGAATTCGTTGGGATTGATTCCGACGAATTGGGCCCAGATTGTTGTATTCGTTGCGTCCACCTGCGCGAACCACAGCGAAGCATCGACCGGGCCGGATTTGCGGGCCTTGAATACCAGGCAGAGATTTTTGACGCCGCTTGTGGGTTTGATTTTCGCCGTGAAGGACGACCACGATTGCCAGTCGCCGGTTCCGGTGACATTACAGCGGCCGAGAAGTTCGCCGTCGGTTGAACCCAGGCGCAGCTCGATGATACCGCCATCGGTGACGGAGGCGGCGCGAATCTCGACCTGCTCGGCGCCGGATCCGAAATCGACCTGGTCGTAGCGAACCCAATCGCCGTGGTTGACCCAGCCGATACACTGGCCGCCTTCGGAGCAGGCGGCGGTCTGCACGCCTTGTTGCGCCGCGAAACGATCGGCAGGAATTCGAGCGGTAGCGGCGGGTTTTAGCCAGGCCACATTCAGGAGATAATCCTGACCGCCGGCGATTCCCGGCGATGCCTGGCCAGCCGGAGCAAGTACATCGTCGAGGTTCGGCGCCTCGATGAGCCAGTGACCATTGAGATAAACCGCTCCGGTGTGGTGAACCCGGCCGCGAGGATCGAACCAATCGCCCTTGATCGGATCGTTGTAAGGATTGAAGTCACCAAAAAAACGATTCGGCAGGGTGACTTTCCATGTGTCGTTCTGTACTTTTTCCCAGCCCTTGACAATTTCGGACCCCTTGATGACGACTTTTTCGCCGGTCGCTGCCTGATAGACGATCCGCTTTGAATCGGATTCGCCGCCGCGAGGCGGAGAAATCCTTTCGCGGTAGGTTCCTTCGTGGACGGTAATGACATCCCCCGGCTGGGCAACCCGGGCTGCGGCTGAGATCGACTTGAAGGGTGCGATGGCCGTTCCAAGATTGCCGTCATTTCCCTTGATGGAAATATGATATTCTGTCGCATATCCGGATTGCACCACCCATGCCCATAATAAAAGTGAAAAATATTGGATAGGAAAACGTTTTCCTTGGTTCATGGATTGATTCCTTTCTTTAAGCAATCAGGTTAAGGAACATAAGCATTTGTATCATGTGTCGTCCGGCTTTCTTTTTATTACGAGGCCGGTATCGTTGGTATCTTAGGGAAGCAGGGAAGACCTGTCAAGATGAACTCGCCATTCGAGAAAATGATAGACAAAGGTTCCGTGTGTACGGTTCCATTCTATGTGGGGAAGCAAACCATTATGCCCTTGCATCTTCAAAGGGGGTTGCTATACTTACTGCATCGGCCGATGGGGAGACGGCCAGGAAGGTCAAATAATTTCCCGATAGAACAGGAATTTCCGAGATGGCAGAAAAGGATCAAATGGATTTGAATAAGGTCAAAGAGCTGGTCGCCCTGATGCGGGATAATGACCTGGCCGAGATCGAACTGACCGATGGCAAAAACCGCATTCACATCAAGCGGCCGCAACCGGCACAAACGGTGATTTCGCAGGTTCCGATGGGAATGATGCCTATGATGGCACCGCCGTCCGCGGTGTTTTCGGAGGATTCCCCGACGGCAGGTTCGACTCCCGCTACCGCGCATGCGCATCGGGAGAAGCTGCTGGAAATCACATCGCCGATTATCGGGACCTTTTATTCGGCTACCAGCCCGGATTCGGATCCTTATGTCAAGGCCGGGGATCGCATCAAACCCGACACGGTGGTCTGCATTGTCGAGGCGATGAAGGTGATGAACGAGATCAAGGCCGAGATCGCCGGAACGATTGTCGAGGTTCTGTGCCGTGCCGGCCAGCCGGTGGAGTTCGGGCAGATTCTTTTCCGGGTTCGACCGGACTAAGCCAGGGGCAGGAGCCGTTTCCATGTTTTCCCGAATACTGATTGCCAATCGAGGTGAAATCGCCCTGCGGATTATCCGGGCCTGTCATGAGCTGGGGATCGAGGCCGTGGTGGTCTATTCTCAGGCGGACAAGGAATTCGAATATGTCCGGCAGGCCGACGCGGCCGTATGTATCGGTCCCGCGGCGCCGGGCGAAAGCTATCTGAACATTCCGAGAATCATCAGCGCCGCCGAAATCACCGACTCCGATGCGATCCATCCGGGCTACGGCTTTCTGGCGGAAAATGCCCACTTTGCCGAAATCTGTCGGGAATGCGGGGTGGCATTCATCGGGCCTTCGCCCGAATCAATGCGCAAGCTCGGCGATAAGGTACAGGCCCGCGAGATGGCCAAGAGGGCTCGCGTTCCCTGCGTCCCCGGATCGGAAGGGGCGCTATCGAGCGTCGAAGAGGCGACAAAGCTGGCAAACCAGATCGGATACCCCGTTATTCTAAAGGCGGCGGCCGGCGGCGGCGGACGCGGCATGAGAGTGGCGCACAGCGACATCAGTTTGAAAGGCGCGTTTGCGGCGGCCCGGGCCGAGGCGGAGAACGCCTTCAAGAACGGCACGCTGTACCTGGAAAAATACATCGAGCAGCCCCGCCATGTTGAAGTGCAAATCCTGGCCGACCGTGCCGGCAACGCGCTGCATTTTTACGAACGCGATTGCACCATTCAGCGGAGACACCAGAAGCTGATCGAGGAATGTCCATGTCCGGTTCTGGACGATGAGACGCGGGAGAATCTGTGCAAGGCCGCGCTCCGATTGATCAAGGAGGCCGACTACTACAGTGCCTGTACGGTGGAGTTTCTGCTCGACAGAAACAAGAATTTCTACTTTATCGAGGTCAATACACGGATTCAGGTCGAGCATACCATCAGCGAGATGATTACCGGCCAGGATCTGGTGAAATGGCAGATCAAGGTGGCGGCGGGATTGCCCATCGAGCTGCGCCAAAAGGATATTCAAATCAACGGCGCGGCGATGGAATGCCGCATCAATGCCGAAGACCCCGCACGGGCATTTGCGCCGTGTCCGGGACCCATCAACACGTTCATTCCGCCGGGCGGTCCGGGCGTGAGGATTGACACCCACATCTATCAGGGTGCGATGGTTTCGCCCTATTATGATTCGATGGTCGCCAAGCTGATCGTTCATCAACGGAATCGTGACGAGACGATCAACACAATGAAGCGGGCTCTGCGCGAATTTCGTATCGAGCCGATTAAGACCACGATTCCGATACATCTGGAGGTATTATCGCATAATCTATTTGCGCGAGGCGATGTGGATACAAGCTTTCTTGAGCGAAATTTAAGCTGAGTTTCAAAAAATATCGGAGGTATTTTTGGGGGGATCGATGATTAATCATTCCATAAACATCTGTAAATAAATCACTTAGGAGATATTCTAAATGCAAGTATCTTTTTAAACGATTGTTTTATACAATTGTATGAAACAATTGTTTATATGAGGTCGTCCAGTGATTGAAAAACCAGAGAGCAAGGTGAACTCCAAAAGCAGTCGAGGCGAAGCGGTACAGTTTCGCTTGTTGGATGTCGCGGAAAAACTATTTGCCGAAAAAGGATTTGACGCCACTTCGGTTCGCGAGATCACGCAGTCGGCGGGATGCAATCTGGCTTCGATCAATTATTATTTCGCCCATAAGGATAACCTGTATCAAGAAGTGTATATCCGTCGGATGCGTCAACTCCGGGAACTTCGGATCGGGGGGATCGAGCGGATCATGTTCCGGGGAGCCGGAGCGACGCTGGAGGATCTTCTGGAATCCTTTGCGCGGACCTTTCTGGATCCGCTTGTGGATCGGGTTTCCGGCCGGATGTTGATGGATCTGATGTTCCGTGAAATCAGCGAACCGCGGCTTCCGAAGGATTTATTCTTTCGGGAGATGGTTCAACCGGTACAGGAGGCGTTGCAGAAGGCGCTCCGGGAATTGTGTCCGGGTTTATCGTATGAATCGGCGATCGTATCGATCCATACGGTCGTGGCGCAGTTATTGCACATGATTCATTTGCGGGAGATGAATCGATCGGAAGAAAGGATGCCGATGCCGCCGGTGGAGATGACGTCGATGATTGAGCACTTGGTGCGATTTTCCGCGGCGGGGATTCGGGCTGTCGCCGCAAACGAGGGAATCCGATGAATGATACGATCCGAGCGGCGTTATTTTCCCTCTATGCGGTCGTCCTGGGGGGGTGCATGGTGGGTCCGGAATATTCCCGGCCGACAACGGACGCCGACAACGCGGTATTTCTCCGTCGTCCGGCCGACTGGGTCGATCCCAACGATCCGGGCGCGATCGGGCCGTGGTGGAAGAGTTTCAACGATCCAGTTCTGGATGAGTTAATCGCCGAAGCCCTGGCCAACAACCACGATCTCAAGGCCGCCGCGGCGTCGGTTCTGGAGGCCCGGGCGCTTCTCGATGCAAGCTTCGGAACGCGACTTCCTTCGGTGAGCTATTCGGCCGGGCGCGTACGATCCAAGAGCGCGTCGCTGTTTCCGGGATTTCCGTCGGAACCAACGACCGCGTATTCGCAGGACCTATCTATTTCCTATATCACGGATCTGTTTGGACGGTTAAGAAGGTCCGAACTGGCGGCCCGGGCCGACCTGGCCGCGACGCAGGAAACCGAGCGGGCGCTGGTTCATACGATCATCGCATCCGTGGTCCGGGCCCGGACGGGAATCTCGACCCAGCAGAGATTGCTGGCGATCGCGATGAAGAATGTAGATAGTCGAACCCGGACCCTCCGCGTGGTCGAGGGTCGTTATCAGCAGGGACTTCTCAGCCCGGTGGATATCTACCTGGCGCGGGAAAATATCTCGGCGGTGCGATCGCAGATTCCACTGTTGGAACAGACGATCCAGTTGTCCGCCAACAGCCTGGATGTGTTGACGGGTCGCCCTCCGGCCTGGCGGGATGAATTGCCGCAGACGCTGGCGGAGATGCCGGACCTCCGCCCGGTGCCGGTGGGATTGCCGGCGGCGTTGTTGGATCGTCGCCCGGACGTGCGCGCGGCGGAGATGCGACTGGAAGCGGCGACACAGCGCGTGGGTGTGAATATTGCGGCGATGTTTCCTGATTTAACGTTGACCGCCTCTGGAGGATATCGCTCGGATACATTCCGGATGCTGTCGGCGACGGAAAACCAGGTCTATTCGGCGGCGATGGCCCTGGTGTCGCCGATTTTTCGCGGGGGCCAGCTCAAGGCACAGGTCGCCGCCGCCGAGGCGAGGGTGCGACGAATCGCGGCCGAATACGCCAAAACGGTTCTGACGGCGATGCGCGAAGTGGAAGATGCCTTGGTGCGGCATGAACAATTGTCCGACCGCGTGGCGTCTCTGCAGATCCGTTTGACAGAGGCCGGTCGGGCCGAGCAGTTGGCCATGGATCGTTATTCGCAGGGCGTCGATTCGATCTTGACCGTACTGGAGACAGAACGGCGTCGAATCGTGGCGGAAAACGAACTGGTCCTGACGCGCGGCGATTTGTACAACGCGCGGATCGATCTGTATCTGGCGCTGGGCGGAGACTGGAACGACAACGGAATACACGGTCTATCCGACCCGGCCGGTATCGACAAACCATCGGGAAACCCATCAAGTCCGATTCTGTTGTTCCATGATAAACAATCTATCGATCAGGAGTAATTCATGAGCCATCATCCGACTTCATGGATTCGTTATGTGATTCATGCGTTGCTGGCAATCGGCATTTTGTTTGCCGGCGTAAAACTATTTCAGTATCTGGTCTCGATGCGCACACCTCCCGTTCGCGTCGTACGGGAAGTCGCCGCGCCTTTGGTGAACGCACAGAGGGTGAGGGTCGAGGATTTGCAGATGCGCGTGAAGGGTTTTGGAACGGTGCAGCCGAAGGTGGAAGTCGGCGTGGTTCCACAGGTCGCGGGGGTGGTGATTCAGTGTCACGCCAATTTTTTGAATGGAGGAATCATTCCGGCCGGCGAACCGATTGTGACGATCGATCCGAGGGATTTCAAGCTGGCTGTGGAAAACGCTCTATCGGCCGTGGCAACGGCGCAGGTCCGGGTGGATCAGGAGACGGCCGAGGCGGCCGTGGCGCGACAGGAGTGGAACCAACTGCATCCGGGTATGGAACCGAATTCCCCGTTGGTGATGCGCGAGCCGCAGATTCGCCAGGCCCGAGCGCTGCTTCAGGCCGCCCAGGCGCAACTGGCCAGGGCGCAACTCGACCTGGAACGGACATCGATCCGTTTGCCGTTCAACGGTCGGATCGCGCAAAAGAATGTGGATGTGGGGCAGTATGTCAGTCCGGGGCAGGCCATCGCGACGGTGTATTCGACGGACATGGTTGAGATTGTGATCCCTTTGGAAGATCGGGAACTGGCCTGGTTCGATGTTCCGCTGGGTACTGCGGACGGGACAGCCGTAGAAGCCGGTTCTGTCGTTTCGGGTGGAGTGTCCGGAGTCGGTGGTTCTCCGGCGGAGGTACGGATTGATTTCGCCGGGACCACCCACACCTGGATGGGAAAGGTAGTTCGAACCCACGGGCGGATCGACTCCCTTTCGCGAATGGTGCGCGTGGTTGTTGAAGTTCCGGATCCTTTCGCCCGGGTGAATGGGCGTCCGCCGCTGGTGCCGGGAATGTTTGTTGAAGTGTCGATTCAGGGAAAACCGGCCGAGGATATCATTCGCATTCCCCGCTATGCAATCCACAACGGCCGCCAGGTCTGGGTGGCACAGGGAGACCTCTTGGAGATTCGAGAGGTGGACATTCTACGGTTTGACAACCGGAGTGCCTACATTACGCACGGTCTAAAGGACGGAGAAATCGTCATCACCAGTCCGTTGGACACGGTGACCGATCGGATGAAGATTCGCGTGGAATTAACAGGATCGCAAACCCAAGTCGGGGGAAATCCATCGTGAACGACCTGACGGAATCCAAATCCCGCGGCATTCTGGCATGGTTTGCATCGAACCATGTCGCGGCCAATCTGGTTACCCTGTTGATTATCGCGGCGGGGGTTGTCTCGCTGAATACCGTCATCATCGAGTTTTTTCCCGAGATGAGTCTCGACTTTATTACGGTCACGGTTCCCTATCGCGGCGCGTCGCCGGATGAGACCGAGCAGGGCGTTACGCTGCGGGTGGAAGAGGCGGTTGCCAGCGTCGATGGGATCAAACGGCTCTATTCCAACAGTATGGAAGGTGCCAGCGTGGTGACCATCGAGGTGGAGGAGTACGCCGATACATCCGAGGTTTTGGATGATGTCAAGGCCGAAGTGGATCGCATCATCACATTTCCGCAGGAGACCGAAAAACCGATCATCAGCGAGATCAAGAGCCGCTATGAGGTGTTGACGATCATGCTCTACGGTGACGTATCCGAGCAGACCCTCAAGGAACTGGCGGAACAGATCAAGGACGATCTGACGAGCATGGAGATGATCAGCCAGGTGGACGTGGCGGGGGTACGGCCGTACGAAATCGCCATTGAGGTTTCGGAAGAGACCCTCCGAAAATATTCGTTGTCGTTCGACGACGTGGTTCGGGCGATTCGGAATTCATCGCTGGATATCCCCGGCGGATCGGTCAAGACCCTGGGCGGCGAGATCCTCGTCCGGACCAAGGGGCAAAAATACACCGGCAAGGAATTCGAGCCGATCGTGGTGGTGACGCATCACGACGGCACGACGATTCGCCTCTCGGATATCGCGACCATTATCGATGGATTCGACGACTCGGATATCGCGGGACGATTCGACGGAAAACGTTCGGCCCTGGTCAAGGTGTTCCGGGTGGGCCGACAGGATGCTCTGAAGGTGGCGGATGCCGCCAAGGATTATGTGGAAACGCATCGGGCGTCGCTGCCGGCGGGCGTGTCGATGAGCGTGTGGCAGGATCAATCCGACGTGCTCCGATCGCGCATCGATCTTCTGGTGCGCAACGGGAGGATGGGTTTGATCCTGGTCTTCATCTGCATGGCCCTGTTTCTGGATTTCAAACTGGCTTTCTGGGCGACCCTGGGGATTCCGGTTTCGATCATGGGAACCCTGTGGCTGATGCCGATGTTCGGGGTCTCGGTCAACATGATATCGCTGTTTGCGTTTATCATGGTTCTGGGTCTGGTGGTGGATGACGCGGTCGTCGTGGGGGAAAATATCTACGAGTATATCCAGGAGGGGTTGCCTCCGCAGCGGGCGGCCATCCAGGGGGTTCGGGAGATGGCGATTCCGGTGCTCATGTCGATTCTGACCAATCAAATGGCGTTTGTACCGCTGCTGTTTGTCGCGGGGATCATGGGAAAGATCATGCGGGTGATCCCGATCGTCGTGATCCTTACGTTTACGGTATCGCTGGTGGAGGCGTTGTTATGTCTTCCGTCGCATATCGTGATTTCAAGGATTAAGACGAAACAGATCGGAAAGACGATCCTCGGCCGTTTTCATATCCTGATCGATCAACGGTTAATGGCCTTTGTCAACGGACCGTTCGCCGCCTTGGTCGAACGGACCGTTCACTGGAGGTATGTGACTCTCGCCGGCAGCGTGGTGATCTTGTTGGCGACGGTTGGCCTGATTCAGGGGGGCTTTATCAAGTTCACCTTTTTCAACTCGGTTGAAGCGGATAATATGATGGCCTGGCTGACAATGCCGCAGGGTACTCCGCCGGAGATCACCAGCGGCATCCTGGAACGGATCGAGAAGGCCGCATTCGAGGTGAGGGATGAATACGATCGGGAGCACCCCGACAATTCCTCGTCGATTGTGCGGCACATGGCGACGACAATCGGCCAGCACCCGGCCAAGCGGGGCGGCCCGGTTCAGACCGGCGGAGGAATTTCTTCCGCGCATCTGGGCGAAGTGAATGTGGAATTACTGGATAGCGAGCATCGGGACGTTTCGTCGGTGGTGTTGATGAATCGGTGGCGCGAAAAAGTCGGCGAGGTTGCGGGCGTGTCGTCGCTGACGTTTCAATCCGAGTTTTTCACCGCGGGCGAAGCGGTGAATGTCGAGCTGACTCACGGGGATTTTGATCAACTCCTGGAGGCATCGGAAGACCTCAAGCGGATGTTGCGGAATTATTCCGGCGTGTTTGACATCGCCGACAGTTTTGAGCCGGGCAAGGTGGAGATCAAGCTGTCGCTGACGGAGGCGGGGCGGACCCTCGGATTGACGCTGGGCGATCTGGCCCGGCAGGTGCGGCAGGGATTTTATGGCGACGAAGTCCAGCGCATCCAGCGGGGCAAGCACGACGTTCGGCTGATGGTACGTTACCCCCTGGAGGAGCGGCGGAGTCTGTCGGACGTGGAAAATATGCGGATTCGACTGGCGGGCGGGGCGGAGATTCCCTTCCGGACGGTTGCCCATATCGATTACGGAAGGGGGTATGCGACCATCCAGCGGGCGGACCGCAGGCGGGTGGTGAATGTAACGGCCGATGTCGATGAAACAGCGGCCAATGCCAGCGAGATCAACGCGGACTTGCAGGCCCAGGTCCTGCCCGACCTGATGGCGCAGTATCCCGGCCTGAACTATCGATTCGCGGGGGAACAGCGGGAACGCGAGGAATCCCTGGGGACGCTGTGGACGGGATTTCCGCTGGCGTTATTGGCGATATTCGCTTTATTGGCGATTCAATTTAACAGTTATATCCAGCCGTTGATCGTGATGTCGGCGATTCCCTTCGGGATCATCGGCGCGGTGCTGGGGCATGTGGTCATGGGATTCGATCTCAGTCTGCTTTCATTTTTCGGAATCGTCGCGTTGTCCGGCATCGTCGTCAACGATTCGCTGATTATGATCGACCTGATCAACCGGGAGCGGACCGAGGGGATCGCCCTGGCCCAGGTCATCCGGGATTCGGTGACGCGACGGTTTCGGCCGATCCTGCTGACGACGCTGACCACGTCTCTGGGTCTGGCGCCGATGATTCTGGAAAAGAGCCTTCAGGCGAAATTTCTGATTCCGATGGCGGTCAGTTTGGCGTTCGGCGTGGCGTTTGCGACCCTGATCACGCTGGTACTGGTGCCGTCGCTGTATATGATCGTGGAGGACGTCAAGAGGGCGTTCCAGTGGACGTTTGGGTGGACCCCTGAAAATTCAGAACGATCGGAAGCGAGTTCGTCCTGAGACGGTTCAACGGCCGATCGGGACCGGATATTGACATTCCGGATCCGATGAAACCCCGATCTCCAGGTTCCGGAGAAAGAAGAAATGGATATAAAGCGTATCTTGGTCTATGTAATCTTGAAATAGGTTGTGGAAAAACAATGGAAAAATTTATTTTTCGGCGAAATAAGTATTGCATATAGCGAGAATTTGACCATACTGTCGGTAGTGTCGGATAGAAAAAAATGACTTTAGGAGACGACAAATGATTATCAGTACAACCACAAGCTATGGATTGATTGCGGCCGCCTACGTGGCCAAGAACTCCGACGACGGTTTGGTCCTGGCGTCGGAAATCGCAAAAGAGTTTGATATTCCTCTGGAATATCTTCTGAAGATTATGAACCAGCTTGTTCGGGGCGGGATTCTTCGAAGCAAGCGCGGACCCAAGGGCGGTTTTTGCATGGCCAAGCCGGCCAGCCAGATCAACCTGTTCGAGATTATCGAGGCGGTGGAAGGGCCCATGAAGCCCCGTCCGGAGATGACGGAACTGACGCACAATGCCGCGTTTGCCAAGCGGCTGGAAAAGGTATGCTTTGCCGCGGCCGAGCAGGGCAAGGCCGTTCTGGAGAAGGCCAAACTGTCCTCCATGCTGAAGTAATCCATCGGCCGAGGATCGCAGGATCCGTCCGGAAAGGGCGATGTGCGTGTACGTATCCAAGGCCGACGGACGCTGCGGGAATGCCGACATAAAATGAGTCCCCGTCGATTTGGTATCACGGGGACTTTTTATTTGCGACCCGCCGTCCCGAATGAGAAACAAGACGGGATTATATACCGAGATTTTTGACCTGATCGAGTACATATCGATACATCGCGGCCATCGCCCAGCACAACACAAAAGTCAGGACAAGGATGCCGGCGGTCATGACGGCTTTGACCACAGGATTGTATCGGGGGTTGAACCAGACAAGCGGAAGGGCCAGCGGTCCCAGCGTCAGCACGGCGAGGATCACCGCGGCGTTGGATTGATACCACGTGCCGGAGGATGGAGCCGTGGCCGGTGGGGCGGCATGGAAGGGAATCGTCCGATGGAGAAATTCTCCGCAATAGCGACATTTGATGGCATCGAGCTGGATTCGCTCGGCGCAAAACGGACATTTCTTGGTGGTTTCCAATGAGTCATTCGCCTGTTCGATCAGAGTCTGCATGCGGATCTCCCGTTTGACCGTGTCAGTGTCGTTATTCATTGTATCGTCGGATACATCACTCCGGTTAACCGGGATGATCGCAGCAAACATCCTTTGTTTCCGATTATCGGACGTGCGATTCGGATTGTCAATGGATTCCGTTTTGCCCTTTATTTGTATAGGTACATCTACAAACTAAAGATTTCCGAAAAGATCTTCTGATTCGCGGCGGGGAAGGCCAGCCGTTTCAACTCCGCCGGCCTAACCCAGCGAAAATCGTCGCACGCGATACAGCGAACAGCGCCGGAAACAAATCGGCATTCGATCACATGGAGCCGAACGCGAAAGTGGGAGTAAGCGTGATCGACCGTCATGACCCGGCGGATCGCTCGTACGCGGACGTTCAATTCCTCCTGAACTTCCCGGACAATCGCATTCTCAGCCGATTCGCCGGCATGAATCTTTCCGCCGGGCAATTCCCACAATCCGCCCAGAAGCCCCTCGGGCTTCCGCTTGTCGATCAGGAGTTTTCCGGCCTTCCAGATCAGCCCGACGGCGACCACCCGCCGCGGCAGCTGTTTGGTCTTTGCGCGGATGGGGAATCGCGATTGCGTTCCGCGTTGCCGTGCCAGGCAGAATTCGTTCGCGGGGCAATCGGTGCATCGCGGATTTCGCGGCAGGCAGATCGTCGCGCCGAGTTCCATCATCGCCTGATTGAAATCGCCCGCGCGGCGCGAATCGAGTCCTTCCTCGGCCCTCCGCCACAAACGGTCGCGAATGCGGGATTGCTTCGGATCGCCGCGGATGCAATCCATCCGTGTAATAACGCGAATCACGTTGCCGTCGAGTACGGCCTTCGGCTCGCCGAAAGCGATCGACGCCACAGCGGCGGCGGTGTATCGTCCCACGCCCGGCAGAGAAATCAGCTCGTCAAACGTCGTGGGGATTCGCCCCCCGTGCGATATCAGGATCGCACGTGCGGCCGTATGGAGGTTTCTCGCACGACCGTAATAGCCCAGTCCTTCCCACAATTTGAGAACATCGTCAAGCTCGGCGTTTGCCAGCCGCCGAACGTTTGGCAGGGCCTTCAAAAACCGATGGTAATACGGAATCGCCGTCTCGATCCGGGTTTGCTGCAGCATGACCTCGCTGATCCAGATCGCGTAGGGATCGCGCGTCCGCCTCCAGGGCAGATCCCGGGCGTTGGCGTCGTACCACTTCAGCAACGCGCGGCGAATCGCGACGGTTCGGAGTTCATCGCGCGGTCGCGAATGTTTTGTTCGTTCTATCTGTCGCATCGCCGAGGTATTATAATGATCGCAGGGAAAATGGCCATCGATTAAAGGGTTCGACGATGATTTTGATTTCAGCAAAACGAATTGCGGCCGCATTTCTGCTGGTCGGCTCGAGTGCATGGAGTGCCGGGTATTCCGATCGGGGGCCGCAAATCTATCTGGCCGATGCCTTTCACGAAAAGGATCGAATGTCGATTCACTGGAGCTTCAACGAGGGGTATGATTCGCACGATCGCGTTCGAATCCGCGATGACTCCGGCCGGATTCTGGGCGAAGCGACGTATCCGGTGGATCGAATCGAGCTGCCGAAGGATGGCGCGACGAAAAGCGTCGGCGTTTTTGTCGTCGACTCCGAAGGGGTGGAGAGGCGGATGAACGATATCCCGCTGGATCAGCCGTCGCTTGCGGCCGTTGTATCCATGCCGCGGATTGCCGTTGACCGGTCGCGCGACCGTGCCGAATTCCGCCGGGGAACATCCGGCGATCGGTTCGTCGTACGCGGCGTCAACTACATTCGCCTTCGATACGGCGACCACGCGACCTTCGAGGCCGCCGGTTCCGCCGGGCCGGCCCATTACGATCCGCTGGATAGTGAAAGCATGTTTCGTTATCTCCGCCGGTCGGGTTTCAATGCCGTCCGCGTGTTTATCATCGGGCGCAGCCGCCGCAATCCCGGCATCGCCGGGGACGATGAAACCACACGGGGCCTCTTCGGGCCGTATATGGATAACGTGATCGATTTTCTCCGTCGGGCGCGGTTTCACGGCGTGTATGTCCTTCCGACCTTCGGCGACGGAGAGCTGCCGAACAATGCGTGGTATCGCGCCGCATTCACCGGCGGCGTGAATCGAATGATCCTGACCCGCGAAGGCATCGAGGCCAAGAAACGATATGTGGGCGATTTTCTGCGGGCGATCCAGGCCAAGGCGCCGGAACTGATGGATGTGCTGCTCGGTGTGCAATTCCAGAACGAATTATCCCTCGACGGCAAGGCCTGGCCGTTCGATCAAACCGCCGGAACGGCGACCGGGGCCAACGGGAAAACCTATGACATGGCTGATCCGGCGCAGCGACAGGCGATGATGGATGAGGGGATCGTGTTCTATCATAACGAACTGGTGGATGCCATCCGGCGGATCGACCCGGCAGTGCTGGCCTCCGAAGGGAGTTTCACGCTGCGGGCCGTCGGCAAGGACCCGCAAAAGGATTTCGGCATCGATCCGGCATTCAGGGGCGACCGGCGATTTCCACCGACCCTGAACATTCTCGCAAGGTCGAAGGTGGATTTTCTCGATGTGCATTTTTATCGCACGCGATCCGCCGAGACCGTAGAAGATGCATTCGCCAAAGATATGGAGTCGATAGGTTTTACCGGCGAGTCGGCCCAGGCGATTCTGCGCGATAAGCCCGTCATCCTCGGCGAATTCGGGGCGTTTCGATTTGCCGATGCGACGTTCGCGGCCGCGTGCGAAAATCTCCTGGCCATCCGCGACCGCGCGATCGAACACGGTTGTTCCGGCGCGATGCTGTGGACGTTCGACTGCTTCGAACAAAAGGAACTCTACAACGGGATGATCGACGGCGGAATCTTCCTGCCGCGACTGGCGGAACAATGAAAATCCTCACGCCCAATGGGAACACTATGTTTCACCGGGACGCGAACAGGCAGGCAAAAACAAGAAGATGAATACACGATGAATAGGATATACAATATATAAATCATGCAAGGTCATGGTTCCTGAATCGCCATGAGGGTACCGGGTGGGACTACGTTCTTCTCTGCACAATACAATTCCCTACGCAGGATTTGGAAACGATGCTTGCCAAAGCTCCCTGATCGCCCATCCATTCTCCGGGGCCAGAGTTGGGACCATCGGATGGGATTCATCAGGATCGTCGGCAACTCGGCCTGCGTATCGACAATGTACTTGCGAGTCGTCGTCGTACTGTTTGTCACCGAACGCAGAACCCGATTGCCGTCCGGATCGTACCGCAGATCAACCGTCGTCGAACCGAAGGTAACGCTTCGCAGCTTGCTGTCCCAGTTATATGTCAAAGAGCGACTTAACCCACTGATCATACGCCCATCGGCGTCCCAGTCAAGCGCATTGCCGCCTTTATCGGTCATCAAATCGC
The DNA here is from genome assembly GCA_964386005.1 of uncultured Pirellulales bacterium. GTDB lineage: Bacteria > Planctomycetota > Phycisphaerae > Sedimentisphaerales > Anaerohalosphaeraceae > FEN-1350. The sequence goes on from CAYLSB010000047.1 coordinate 35,987, forward strand.
CGTCATATTCGAAATCGGTATTGACTCCTCCGACGGTCTGCTGGGTCACATTGCCCGCCTCATCATACGTATAAGCGGCCGTCCAGGTGGCGCCATTGATATTGGAAACCGAGGCCGTCAGAAGCTGCGACCGCATATCATAGCCATAACTGAGGACATGCTGCCGCGTCCCGCCGCCGACCAAAGTCAGCGTCTCAGTCCCCGCCCGCAAACGCCCCAGGCCATCGACCATCGTACCAGCCAGCGCAAACGTCGGACCGCCCGTCGTCGAAAAGCTCGTCAACCTGTTATTGTATGATTAGGCTTCTCTCTTGACAAAGGAAAGGAAGTTATATACAACCCAGT
>CAYLSB010000048.1:0-36211 GCA_964386005.1 uncultured Pirellulales bacterium
GACACCGTCAAAAAATTCATTAAAAATGTACGGAAAGAAGCTTAATTATACACTACGGCCAAGGGTGGGCAGGCCATCTGTTACAGGCGGCTATTTCGAGCCTGTATCGCGATCCAGTGATTCAAGTTGTTGTGCAATCTCCTTTTTCGTTGTGACATAATTCATACCCAACATAGCCCCATCCCCCATCCCAAGAATACATTTTGATTCATTCATCCATTGAATGTACGGAGTAGGATCGGCTTGCTGAAAACAGAAAGGGCCGACTAAACGAAGATTCGTTGGGTAGAGTTTCGGTTTTTCTTCAAACAACCAGATTTCGTCAAAAGTTGTAAAAAGCGTTCTTTCCTTATGCAATTCAACGATAACCGCCCCATCTACAAGCAAACCATCATGTTGTGAGTCATAGATATTTTTCTTAAAGCTCTTTCTGTAAAAATTCATATCACTATTCTTTATGGGGTAGCTGTCGATCATCGTTATTAATGCAAAGGGTATTTCGTTAAACATGTCTGGTATAGCATCAATAACTTTATAAATGTACGATTGTATCCAATTATAGAACATGATCCTACCCCATTATATTAACTTGAAACCGAGTTTCGTTAGTAACAATCTTATAAGGTAATTATTATTTACATTCTTTCGGGATTACAACCGGTATTGGTTCTCCATAGGGATCTCGCCCATTAGGACCCCAATGATGTATATGCGGGTCGCCGGGGCCATTTGGATAATTTGGATTTTCATGATTATGTCCATAATCTATATCGTATATCGGTTGCCCATCTGGTCCATAATGCCTGATGGTTTTTCCATATTTTCCTCTGTCTTCAGTTAGGTCTCCATTGGGAGGACCTCCTTGGCCTGGGCCAGGCAAAGTCTCATTGGGACGAGGATGTTTGGCTTTATCATCGACTATCCACGCAATTATAGCTGTCACAATATAGCGAAGTTTAATGACACGTTTAACCGTTGGTGCTGTTTTAATAGCTTCACCGATACCTTCAGCTGTCCCCGGTATGATCTCTTCTATGACGGCTATACCCTCGGGATTCTCTAAAGAAGACGCTAACCCCCATGGATCAATGTAAAATACTGGATTAGACAATACATATTCATACAGATTCAAACTGTCAATGAATTCAAGGGGATCGCTCTGCGTAAATCGCCCAGTCAGCGGATCATAGCTCCGATGGCGGTAGTGCATGGTCTTGAGGTTTCCGCCGTCGAGGGTATCCAGTTCACGGCCGGTAAAGGTGTAGGGATTGCCGACGGCGCTGGCCGTGCAGACGTTGTAGCCGGCGTCCATCATGTGCGTCGTGCCGTAGGCGTCGTAGTCGTACCGCTCCAGGACCGTCCCGGCATCAAAATCCATCACCGCCACCGGACTATACAGGTGGTTGTGGGCGTAATAATAGACATCGTCGTTTCCGGCCCGCACCAGCACCTCATCGATATAGTTGCCGAAGATATTCGCCCAGGCGAAATCGCCCGCGTCGTCATACTCTTCCAGAACCTGCCAGGCGTTATTATAGCAGAAGTACCGCCCCGTGTCAGCAATCGCGTCATAGGCGTAAATCCGCCGCCCGAGGGCGTCATACACGAACTCGGCCACGGTAGTCGGCGTGCTGTCGCCATCGCCCCGGGAGATCCTGACGATCCGGTTTTCGCCGTCGTAGTCGTACAAGTAGCCATCCTTGTCGGCGATCAGATTCCCCGCCGCGTCATGGTCGATCATATTACCCGACTCGGACTTATACAGGGCATACACCTGTGCGGGGGTCAGGGCTTTGGCGAAGATCATCACATTGTCCATCTTACCGTCAAAATACTTCTTCCGTTTCGTCGGAAATAGCCCTTGTTCTATTAATCCTTAGAATTTGATTCTTGCCAACCAAAGCCCATAACAAACATATACGAGCGATCTTCACGTTGGGCAATCCCTTTTTCAGCATCAACAGAATTGACCTCGAGCCAAATGCCTCGCAAATCAATGAATACATGTTTAATGTTTCCCTTATCGTCTCGGATGTGTTTTTGATCAAAGTACCCATTGAAGTCAATATCTTCGTAAAGAAGTCCAGCTTCATCGGATCGGTCCGAAGGGTCATCGTTACCGTATCGCAGGTGGCCCCATTGGCCCGGTTGAGCCATTGGCTCCATGGAAAGAATACACTTCGGTGAACCCGTGAACGAGTTGACTATCATTATATCCCGAATTTTCCCATTCGGATAACCATACATGTACATGAACGGCTTTGAGTCCAGAAGAAATGCCAAACTCTTGACAGTATTTGGCCCATTATCTGCAATGTCAAGGGGTTGTATTTCTACATTGCAGAAAGTTTTGACGCTTCCCATTTCTCTTTTATGTGGATCAATTACACAATATATGGCTAAGCCGATGAATAACATGATCGCGCCACACACTGCCCCTGCCAAAAATATCATAATGTTTTTTTTCACCATTTTATTCCATTCCGTTTATCATTTGGGACCGCAACCTTTTTCGGCGCATTAAAACGGTGGCTGTCGCCAATATCTTGTCACCAATATCTTCACAAACACCTCGCTATCCGAATCATGGTACGTTACGCCCGTCAGGCGGTCAAGGTTGTCATAAATGATATCGTGTGAGCCGAAACAATTTCCGATAGCGTTTATTTCTCACTATATTCGTTATAAGCTGTTTCGATCTTTACAACAGTGTTGCCATGAAAAAATACTTTGATTTGCTGATTCTCAATCAAAGGATTATGCTCTACAAATAATTGAAATAGTGTGTCTGATTTGTATCGTTTCCCATCGATGAGTAAGATCGGTGTGGCCTCATCCGTACATATTATCTTACCAAGAGTACCTTCAACAACAATCCAATTGTGTTTATCTATCCAGGTGTTGTAATTCGAAACGTCTATGCAATATCCGACGATTGTACTCCCTATCATGAATAATATAGTACATGTGGACCCATATATCCATATTCGTTTTACGAAAATCGCCCATTTTGTCAGAAGAGTTAATCGCCAAACCCATATTCCAAAAATGACCCATGGAATAATGATGATGCTTAAAAACAGACAATCTGATAAAAAGGCATCTGCCCGTACACAAACCACATTATATATCTCATTCATATATTTTATTCCGTAATAACGATGAACAACTACAGACAGTCATGAATTTCCGCGTACGAAAAGGTTGACTGCCCCCGTTTTCCGTCCCCGGTATTCCCATCTCACAGGCGAAATCGACCGCGCCGTAGGTATTGTCTTTATCCATATCGATTGCCGAATGGATCACGCCTTCGGAAGTTTGTCGACATTGGCGGCGACTTTATGAAATGCCGCGACAACATCGTCCATATCTTTCTGCGACCCGAGGAAAGCGATTTTACTGTCCATCATCAGATATTCTTTTCCGCTTTCCGTTTCACCATCCATCACCGGCAGATACAGCGATGTGCGATATTTTTCCAGCCGGGCCTTGGAAAAGGCGGTTTGAAAACCGCGCGAGTTGAGATGCTCCTGTAGCATCCCTTCCTTGTGGCAACCCCCGCCGTACGTTCGCGGGCCCCCGGAGAAGGGAATGCCTTCGGCCTGCAGGGCTTTGGCAAAGGTGTTGGCGGGAATATCGTTGAATTTCCTACGGTCGTAATCCAGCTCGAACTGCACGTATGTGAACCGTGTATTCGGGGTATATCGTTTTCGTGCAGTCAGACCGGGGATTTTAGTGAGAGTATTTTCGAGGAAACGGCCGTTCTTCTGCCGCATGTTATCATGTTCGAGAAATCGTTTGTACTGCTGCGTCAGGATAGCCGCCTGAAACTCCGTCATGCGGTGATTCGAGCCGGGGAAGGGATATCCTCTTGTCTCGCCGCGAGAGTCGCGCCCGTTGTTGACAAACGATGCGCACCGCCGCATCAATTCTGCGTCATTACCGAGGATCGCGCCGCCTTCGCCGCTCACCAGCGACTTCCACTCCTGAAAGCTGATACAACCGGTCGCGCCGAAGGTTCCGACCTTCTTGCCGTCCACCTCGGCAAAAACGGATTGGCAGGCGTCTTCCACGACGGGGATCTCGTGCTTGTCGGCGATGGCCATGATTTTCTGGATATTCGCCGGAAACCCCGCCAGATGTACGGGGACGATCGCACGGGTGTACTCGGTAATCGCCGCCTCGATCAGGTCGGCGTTGATCGAGCCCGTATCCGGATCGATATCCACATAGACGGGCAGCGCATGCAGGTCGGTGATCACATTGATCGTGGCGATAAAGGTGTTCGGTGTGGTGATGACCTCATCGCCCGCCCCGACGCCGAGGCATTGAAGTGAAGCCCCCAGCGCGGTGGTGCCGCCGTTGGATAGCACGCTCTGCCTGACGCCCATCGCCGCCGCGAAAGTCTTTTCAAAATCATATACGACATGCCCTCGAAGACAGCACCAGTTCCGGCTGCGGACCGCTTCGACGATCGCGTCTTCCTCGTTTTTGTCGATGATCGGCCAGACTCTGGAAAACCCTCCGCTGCGAACGGGAGTGCCGCCCAGGATCGCCAGTTTGTCCAAATCCCCGGCCCCGGCGGCAAATACCCGGTTTGGTCCTGCCGCCGCTATTGTCGCCAAAGTAACTCCGGTTCCCTTCATAAATGTCCGACGGGTCCATGATTGATTCATGATATGTCACCTTACAAGTTTAACTGGTATTCTTTTACTGTTTGCTTTTCACCGTCCAGGTCCGAGGATGTTCGGCGATCCAGACAAATTCCACCGCGGGAAACCGGGTTGCCAGATGATCTCGCAGATTCATCATCCCGGGCATCTCCGATGTACCATGTTCGACGGTGAGAATCGCCGCCCCCATCTCAGCCAGTCGTTCGCGATGGCTCCAATACGAGGCCCCATCGTAACACATGATCAACACATCCGCACCGAATTCGACCATCTCTTCATCCGGTACAACACATCCCACACCAATCGCAGGCCGACGGACTTTCCGCTGCGGATCGCCGATTACCTGTACGCTGTCTTCTCCAAGCGGGCGGATACGATTCGCCACTTGCTGTGCGAAATCCCGCAGCGTCATTTCCGGGATCTCATACACCGCCGTCCATCGTAAGCTCGTCCCTTCTCGAAGCCGTTTCGTGAATCCCAGGAACTTCGCCCACGAATCCCGGATACCGATCTCCGGCCAGTTGTCCCAGGAGTCATGTGCCCGCAGGATGACCAACCCGCTATCCGCCAGCGCCTTGGATTTAGCGATCCCCGGCCCGCGATTCCGCCGGCCTTGCTCGGGCGCGGCATGTTCCCAGAAGGTCGGTTCGTGAACAATCAGCAGATCGCACTCCGCACGTATGGCCGCCCGAATATCCCCGATGGATGAAAACCACGACACGCCCACCTTCTTTACCGGCCGTTTCGGATCGCCGCTCTTGACGGTATCGACCGTGTCTGCACGATTCACCCACGGACTGTTTTGTAACAGATACTCGCGGATTTCCGTCGTTGTCGGAAACTTCGGAGGTTGCGACGATTCTTTCTGTCCATCGCTGCCACTCGCCTGAGACGGCAAATTGGATGCCACCATCATTCCTCCCATCGCCAATCCCCGCACCAAAAAATCTCTCCGCTTGATATTTCGCATAGGCCCCTCGCAATTGATTCATTCTGCAGGATGGGTTCCAGCTCCTTACGTTAATCCACTGCTGTTTCTGTTGCGTTCATGTCGCTTGTAACCCATCCATTTCACACGTCATTAATGATGCTGGAGGCGAAGATATTTTTCGATGATCGAGGTAACGGTGACCTGATCGATGGGCTTTCGAAGAAAATCATTGAAGCCGGCATTCAGGGCCGATCGGTCGATACCGGGCAGTTGCACGGCCGTAACCGCAATCGCGGGAGTCGTCAAGCCGCGATCGCGAAGGTAATGGACCACCATAAAGCCATCGAGCTCGGGAATGCGGATATCGACGAAGATGAGATCATACTGGTTGGAACTGGCCATGGCCAGGCCGGACTTGCCGTCGAAAGCGCAATCGCAGCAACAGCCCTGCCGCTTGACCATGATCTCCAGAAGCCGCTGGTGACCCGGATCATCCTCGATAATCAACACCTTCGGCCTAATTGATTCATTCGGCTCCATAAGTTGGTCTCCGATCAAATCCTGAAATCATCATAGTAGGATCACAGGACGTAAACAAGAAAAATCGGTACCAAACAAATCGTCTCCATTTATTTTTCGATTATTTTTCATTGACATCGAGAGGTCGCCAATCGTACAATCATTTCGCATTTCATACGTGTACGTATTATTGATCGGAGCGGCATGAGGGTAACGCAACATGACATTCCGATGGGTCTGCGAGAGGCGTATCTGTCGATGCACAGGCAGACCAATTCTCATCTGAAACCAAGCGGATTGACGGCCGATCAATTTGTCCTTATGGTTTTGTTGTGGGAGGAGGATGGAATCACCCAGCAGGAATTGACCCGGCGGGCCTGTTCAGATCCGAATACCGTTCGCGCCATGCTTGTATTGCTGGAGGGCCGTGGATATGTGTCGAGGTCCGAACACCCCACAGACGGCCGGGCGAGAAAAGTACGATTAACTTCCACCGGCCGTCAAATCCTGCGAAGAGCGATCGCACAAACCCAGCCGTTACGGGATCAAATCGAAACTCTTTTTACGGACCGGGAGAGGGCCATCCTTACAGGATTTCTGACCCGTATTCCCACCTGTATCATACCGACGAAGAATCGTCGGAAAAATTCACACCCAATCGCTATCGCATATCGACGACGGAAAATACAAACGAATATGATGAAAGGAGAAGAACGATGAAAAGCCAAACGTTGATCATGACAATCGCGGTTCTGCTGACCCTCGCAGGAATTGCCTGGCCGGCCCAGGAAACTGCCCCGGCGAGACCAGCGGCCGAAACTCCCCGATTCCGAGGCCCGCAAAGTCCTCAAGTTGTCTCCCCGGAGGTGGCGGCCGACCGGCACGTAACCTTCCGTATCTTGGCGCCGAAGGCCGAGGCCGTAAAGGTGACCGGAGGCGATATGCCCGAGATCGGACAGGGAAAGGACATGACCAGGAACGATCAGGGAGTCTGGGAAGTCAAGGTCGGTCCCGTCGCCCCCGGCGCCTTCAGGTACAATTTTAATGTCGATGGCGTGTCAGTGATCGATCCGCGAAATCCGGCGACCAGCGAATCCAACACCAACACCTGGAGTCTGGTCGTCGTGCCGGGATCGAATATTTTTGATGTCAAGGAAGTACCGCACGGAGCGGTTGCACAGGTAACATATTATTCCCAGTCGCTCAAGCGGTTTCGACGGATGCATATCTATACACCGCCTGGATATGAGATGGGCAACCGAATGTATCCCGTGTTTTATCTGCTGCATGGTGCTTCCGACAGCGACGCTTCATGGTCCACGGTCGGCCGTGCGGGATTCATCATGGACAACCTGATCGCGGCGGGCAAGGCCAAGCCGATGATCGTGGTCATGCCGGCCGGCCACACGGGACCGTTTTCCTTCGGAGGCGGTCGGCTGCCGGTCGATGAGTTCACGCAGGATTTCCAGGGCGACGTCCGGCCGTATGTGGAAAAGCACTATCGTGTGCTGAACGATGCGAAGAATCGCGCGATCGCCGGCTTGTCCATGGGTGGGATGCAGACGCTCAATATCGCATTCAACAACCTGGCCGACTATGCCTATATTGGCGTTTATAGCTCAGGAATATTTGGAATAGGGGGCGGCATGGGCGGCAACCAGCCGCAGGGCCCAAGCTGGGAAGAACAACGCAAGGAGACGCTCGATAACGCCGACCTCAAAAAGGGTATTAAGCTTCTGTGGTTCGCCACCGGCAGCCAGGATTTCCTCGTAAAGACCTCGCAGGCCTCGGTGGAAATGCTTAAACAACACGGCTTCGAAGTGGTCTATAAGGAAACCGACGGGGGTCATACATGGATTAACTGGAGGGAATATCTTAACGAATTTGCGCCGAAATTGTTTCAGTAGGATGTAGGATATTGGCGTTAGAATATAATGTAATTCTCTGCTTATATCGGGAGGAAAAGAAAGAAGCATTGATCGAGAAAATCAGGAGGGACGGTTCATTTCCGTCTCTCCTGATTTAACCGAAACAAACGGTTATTTTTTCAACAGTAGCTGGAACTCCCAGAGCGTCGGGCCATCGTCGGCTTCGAGAACATTGAGGCGAACATGTTGAGTCGTGGTGACAGGAAATTCCACGATTCCTTTTTCGCCGAGGGTCGTTCCCTCATAAAACGATTTCCACGAATCGTTCTCGCGTCGTTCCAGTTGAAACCGTCGGATGCGGGCGAAGGCCTCCCTGATCACCACGCGATTGAATGACACCGGCTTGCCAAGATCCACCTGAATCCATGCCTGTTTGATACCGGCATCGCATGCCCAGCGTGTATCCAAATCGCCGTCAAAGGCCTTGTCGGCGCCGTATGCGGCCGTGTTTTGATAGACATTCGAAGCCGACGCAACCTTTCCGGTCGCCAGCGAAACAGAAGGAACGCTGGAAGGTTCAATGGACTCAGCGGATGCGTCCAGATCGACCACGATAACCGTATCCAGTGGGTCGCGATCCTTGGGATTGACGGTAATCTCAATCCCTTCGGATGTTTGTACCAAGACCACTTTACCCCCCGTCAATAACCGTGATCCCGTGACCTTGCATGGCAGCGACGGCAGTCGAATACAATCGTCCGATCCGGCGAGAAGGTGAATGAAAATGCGATTCCCGCGGCAGGTCGATGCACCCCATGAACCCGGCTTATACGGCCCGCCTCGCGTGCCATAAATACTTTCGCCGTTACGCTGGAGCCATCGGCCCATCCCATGGAGGATTTCCACCTGCCGCGGCTCGATTTCGCCGGATGGCATGGGCCCGACATTCAGCAACAGATTGCCATCCCCTCCGACGCAACGCACGAGAATCTCGATACACTCGCGCAGCGATTTGATTCTGTCGTCGGGCTTCCAGGACCATTGCGTTCCGAGGGTCATGCAGGTCTCCCACGGCCGCTGATTGTCGAATTGTCCGATATCCTGCTCGGGGGTGTAGTAATCGGCGTTCGGGCTGAGAATCTGTCGATCGTTGCTTCCCGGACCGATATCCAGACGATTATTGATGACGATCTTCGGCGCAAGAGAGTGAACAAGGCCGTAGGTTGTCGCCTGATCGTACTGCGGAACGCCATTGTCCCAGTCGAACCAGAGCAGGTCAATCGTGCCGTAGTGGGTAAGCAACTCGCGGAGATGCTGGTGCATCCGGGCCAGATAGCGGGCGTTGTTGGACGTTCGAAAATCAGGATCCCACCAGTCCATGGGCGAATAATACCAGCCGATACGAAGCCCTTCCTTGCGGGCGGCCTTCGCCAACTCCGCACAGATATCCAGACCGTAGGGCGTGCTGGCCATATCGTAATCCGAGACCTGAGTATGCCATAGGCAAAAACCGTCGCAGTGTTTGGCCGTCAGGACCAAATATTTCATGCCGGCGGATTTGGCGATGGCAGCCCACTGAGCGGCGTTAAATTTCGTTGGATTGAAATCCTTGTAGAGGTTGTCATAGACCTCGACGGGGATCTCGCCTCGGTTGGGACAGGCGGGATTGGAATTGGCGCGGGACCAACTGATTTCTGTGCCCTTCAGCGAGACCGGACCCCAGTGAATAAACATTCCGAATCGGGCCTGGCGCCACCAGGCCATTCGCGAATCCCGCTGCTCAGGAGTTTCGATCGATTGCATCTCCCTGTTCGCCTGTCCCCGGACAATCGGGGTCATGCAAAACAACAACACAATTCCACATTGACCGGCAAAACGTAGTGTTCGATTCATGGATAATTCTCCTTTCGATTGAGCCGAATTCCCGATCCGGGTATCATCGAAGTTACCGGCCTTTGATCAGCGAACCGGCAAGGGCGGCGGCGGTGGAAGTTCACGCTCGCTGGTTTTGAGCTCTTCCAGGATGACCTCGATGGCCTTGTTGAGTTGATCGTCGATTCCGGCAAATTCACGCGCCGGATCGTTATCGACGACGATATCCGGTTCGACGCCATAACCTTCGATAATCCATTCTTTGCCGTCCAGGTCATAACGGGAGAACTCCGGCTTATTGAGAGAACCGCCATCGAGAAGGGGAAGAGTTCCGCGGATACCCACGACGCCGCCCCAGGTTCGTTTACCGACCACCTTGCCGAGTTTGTGTTGTTTGAAGCGATAGGTAAACAGATCCCCGTCGGATGCGGAGAATTCATCGGCCAGACAGACCTTGGGACCATAGATCGCCGCCTCGGGATCAAACGAGGGTGCGCCGTTGCGTGCGATGTCGATCATAACCGCTTCGCGACGGAGCCGTTCGATAATCATGGGCGAAACATTTCCGCCGCCGTTGCCCCGGACGTCGATGATCAGGGCTTTTTTACGCAATTGAGGGTAGAAATACTTTATAAATTCATTCAATCCCTCCACTCCCATATCCGGAACATGAATGTAGCCAACCTTGTCGCTGGTGGCAATGGAGACCTTCTCGATATTGCGCTGAACCCACCGGAGATAATACAGGTTCAGTTCATCATTCACCGGAATTACGGTGACGGTTCGAGCGCCCTGCGGATCGGGTTGGCTGTTCAGAGAGAGTGTGACCTGTCTGCCGGCCTTGTTCACCAGCAGCATATAGATATTGTCCGCGGTGGAAGTCGCGCGTCCGTCAACCGAAAGAATAAAATCCCCGACCTGGGCATCGACTCCGATCTCCGTTAGAGGAGATCGTACCGATGGATCCCAGTTCTGGCCCGGAAGGATTTCGTCGATGCGATAATACCCCGTCGCCGTGTCGCGGGAAAGACGCGCCCCCAATAAACCCATCGGCACTCGCGCCGGGCGCGGATATTCTCCGCCGCCGACATAGGTATGGCCGGCGTTGAGTTCGCCGATCATCTCGCCCAGGATATACGTCAGATCGGCCCGGTGATTGACAAACGGCAACAGCGCCTCGTATTGACGTCCGATCGCCGGCCAATCCACCCCGTGCAGATTGGGAATGTAGAAAAATTCCCGCATCTGTCGGTGGCATTCGCGAAAGATCTGCGCCCACTCGGCCTGTCGGTCGAGAAACACCTCCATCTGCGACAGGTCGAGCGCGTCCTTGATCTCGATGCGAGATTTCGGAAGATCGAGAATCGCATATCGATTGTCCAGCCGCACCAGCATTTTCTTCCGGTCGGCCGAAATTTCATAGCCATCGCACCGTCCAAGATCGTTTTCCTTCCGCTCCTTGAGATCATACATCAACAGAATGCTCCGGTCGTCCTTGCTGCCATTTCGAATGTAATACAGCGAATCCCCCACGGAAGCGAGGCGTCTATAACCGGAACGGCCGATGGGTAATCCGGTGATCCGTTGCTGGATGCCGTCCAGATCGACCTGGATGGGAGACCCGGCGGCTTTCTTCTCCGGGACCTTCTCGCCCTCTTTCTCGTTTTGATCCTCTTTGGTTTTTTCGCCCTCGTTGGATTTCTCATCCTCAGGTTTCTTCTCTTCCCTGGGCTTGTCGGTCTGTAGTTTCTCCGGTTCGACCTCATCCGTCTTCGGCGCAAACGGCGACTCGGTTGACTTGGCCAGCGTAATCAGATAGATGCGGCTCATATCCAGGTAGATATGATTCCACTCCGTCCAGCCATAGATGGGATTAAAATCGCGATTCGAGGTAAAGAAAATATAGTTCCCATCCGAGGAGAAGGCGGGATTGCCGCAGGCAAACCAGCCGTCCGTCAGTTCCGTGGCCTGTTGGGTCTCAAGTGAATACAGGTAGAGTTTATTCATGGTCACGTTTTCGGGCTGGATGTAGGCGATCCAGCGGCTGTCGGGCGACCAGGCATATTCATGGATCTCCCAGCGGTCGCTTTGGAACACTTCGGTCATCGCTCCCTGCGCCACATCGACATACCGCAGGCGCTGCCGGCGATCCGACCAAAGAATCTTGGTGCTGTCCGGCGACCAGCGGATATCATACATATAGGTATCACCGCCCTGGGTCACCGGACGGGCCGGGCCGCTGCCGTCCTGCCCGGCGACGTAGATTTCATCCTCGCCGGAGGCATCGGAGACCCAGGCGATCCATCGCCCGTCAGGCGACCAGGCGGAGTTTCGTTCGTGGACTCCCGGGCTTTGCGTAAGGTTTCGCGTCGGGCCGTGCTTGGCGGGAACGGTGAACACGTCGCCACGGGCGCCGAATACGGCCCGCTTGCCGTCCGGTGCCACATCAAAGCTGCTGACGTTGCCGGATACCTTCACAAAACCGCTTCGCCGTGCGGCAAGGTCCTCGCGAATCTGGATCGGGACCTTGACGACCGTTTCCCCCTGAAGATCAAACCGATAGATAAAGCCCCCGCACTCAAAGACGATCGCATCCGGCCCCAGCGATGGAAATTTGATATCGAAATCCGTAAACTGTGTCAGCGCTCGAACCTGACCGGTCTTTAGGTCGTGAACATAGAGGTTCATCCGCTTTCGGTCATCGCGATCGGACAGAAAATAAATCCTGTCTCCCTTCCACATCGGAAATAAATCCAGAGCCGGATTGTCCGTCAGGTTCGTTGTCTGCTTGGTTTCGAAATCGTAGATCCAGATATCGTCGGCCATCCCGCCGCGATATCGTTTCCACGTCCGGAATTCGCGAAAGACGCGGTTATACGCCAGTTTCTTGTCGTCCGGCGAGAAGGAACAAAATCCCCCGCGAGGCAGAGCCAACTGCTCAGGCATATGGCCGGCGGTATCCACCGAATAGAGCTGCCCGATGAAACTATTAAACGCGGTCATGCGGGAACGAAACACAATCCGCTTGCCGTCGTTGGTCCAGGTCATAACGATGTTGTTGGGACCCATGCGATCGGAAACATCGTCCCGATTCAGCGTAGCCGTATAGGTCAGTCGCACCGGCTCTCCGCCGAGGGCGGGCATACGATAGACCTCGGTATTGCCGTCGTACTGGGCGGTGAAAGCCAGCGTCTGGCCATCCGGTGAAAAACGCGGAAACATCTCAAACCCGTCGTGGTTGGTGAGACGTCGCGCCACGCCCCCCTCGGCCGCAACCCGATACAGATCACCCGAATACGTGAAAACAATCGTATCCGTATGGATGGCGGGAAAACGAAGCAGGCGGGATTCTTCCTCGGCATGGACGGTGGCAATGACAAAAATCACAGACAGGTACATCAAACGTTTCATGGGTTATCTCCGCTTTTTGTGTTTGCATTCCTATCACACGTTGTGCGTATTATACACTTTCAGATGATTTCGCCAAGAGGGCATTTACCGACGGGCGTTCTTATGGTACTGTGCTGACAAAACGGAGAAAGGAATCAACATGACGGATACCGTACTGGCTATCGGAGCCCACCCCGACGACGTGGAGTTCATGGCTGCGGGAACCCTGGCCTTGTTACGTCAGCGAAAATGGAATATTCATACGGCATCGATGACGCCCGGCGACTGTGGAACCATGGATCGTACCCGGGAACAGATCAGTGAAATTCGACGCGCGGAGGCGGCCGCGGCCGCCGAACGGCTCGACGGAATCTATCACTGCCTCGAAGGCGACGACATGTTTGTCCTCTACGACCGCCCGACATTACTCAACACCATCCGCCTGATTCGCGACGTGCGACCGATACTGGTCTTCGCTCCCAGTCCGCAGGATTACATGTCCGATCATGAGGTCACCAGTCGCTTGGTATGGAACGCCTGCTTTGCGGCGGGGATTCCCAATATCCCAACGCCCGGCGCCGAACCTTATCATTGCATTCCGCATCTGTATTATATGGATCCTGTCGAGGCCAAAGACCTGTATGGACGACGGATCGTGCCGGATCTCTTGGTGGATATCTCGTCGGTCATTGAAATCAAAACGGACGTGCTTGCCTGCCATGCCAGCCAGCGCAACTGGCTGCTGGCTCATCACGGTATCGACGAATACCTCGACTCCATGAAACGGTTGGGGCGGTTCCGGGGTGAACAGATGGGCGTTGAATTCGCCGAGGCCTTTCGCCGACACAAAGGACATTCCTTCCCTCAGGACGATATCGTGGCTTCCGTTTTGAAAGACCGAGTACAAATCCCGACACCATGCTGAAAGGAGTTCATTCATGGCTCGAAAACAGAGTCTTCTGGCGCCGGATTGGTGGGACTATACCACGCTGGATGATGAAATCATCAACGAGGCCTCTCGGTTGACCGCCGACGATATGCTGAAAATGTCGCGAAAGGGCTTCCGTGTCATCTTCTACGAGACGCTGGAAGATTTCTACCTGGCTGAAGCCCTCGAATACATCGCCGCCTGGATGCAATCGACCCCGGACAATCCTGTCGGCATCTGCGGACCCATCGGTCCGACGGAACAACTGCCGCTGGTGGCCCGACTGGTCAACGAGTTGGGACTCGACCTGAAAAAGAGAGATGCCCATTTCTGGGGCATGGACGAATGGGTCATCGGCGATCAAGAAGTCGGCCCCGATCATCTCCTGTCATTTCGAAAAGCCGACATGGAGTTGTGTTTTGATCGGATCGACAAAAAACTTCAAATTCCATCCGACAATCTCCACTTTCCAGCCGCCGACACGCGAAAATACATCCAAAGCTGGGACGGCGTTCGATGCGCGGTGATGCAGGGCGGACAGGGCGAGACCAAGCACTGGGCATTTAATGATCCCGTTCGTCGTCAGGGAAATTATACCGATGCTCCTCCGACGCCTTCTGAATTTCGCAAACTGGCGACCCGCATGGTCGAACTGCATCCGATTACTCTGATGCAAAACGCCCGCACTTCCGGCGGCGGTAACGTCACCGGCGTTCCGACGAAAGCCATGACCGTCGGCCCGGTCGAGACCTGGAAAGCCGATAAAGTCAGCATCTGGCAGGCCGGTTGTCACGACAACGCGCTCGGCATGCGCCTGACCACCCTGATGATCGGCAAACAGATCGTCGATACGGCCGTACCGATGTCACTCCTGGCCGAACATCCCAATGTACAGTTCAATTTTTATCGCCGCGGCATCGGTTCCTGCGCGGTCGAAATGCACTGAATGCGAATCGTTACGGCGTCACCGACAATCCATTGTTGAGCCATTCGGCCGCTACGGCCGCAAAATCTTCCAGATCGACTCGACAATCCCCGTTGGCGTCGGAATAGAGATCGACTCCGGCCGGATTGAAACACCTCGCCTGATAGAGCCGCACATCGTCCACCCATACGGTGTCCGTATCCCCGGCTCCCTGTCCGGAACTGGAGTCTTTGCCCACGCCAATCCCGAGTTTCGCGATGGCCGCCAGATTGACCCCTTGCGAAGCGATCGTGCTTAGATCGATCGTCCACGGATTCCAGCTACCCGCCTGCACGGCATAACCCGGCAACGATGCGGTTCCAAAGTGACCATCGGCATCGTACAACTTGACAAAAAGCGGCTGTTCGAAATTATCGCTCTTTCCGTGGAAAAATAGAGACAAGGCCTTGATGTTGTCCGCCGTCCAGTCCTGAACCGGATTGAATGTCCTGCTGAACTGACGAAAATACGGCGATTCTCGATTCATGACATCCATTCGCATGGACTTGGTTCCCTGGGACGCCGAGGCGGAATCAATCGTGTTGACGCTATTGGGATCAAACGCCTGTCCCGGCACGACATTCGGATCCCATACGGCGCGAAGCCCCTCGTCGTTGGTAAACGACTCAAAATCTTCAATCGAGATGGAATCGGCTGTGGTAAAACTCCGCGTCATACCCTGAACGATGCCCCCGGAACCTACCATATCGACGCGCCACTGATATACCCTCCCGGCATCGAGAATCCCCGTATCAAACGATGCCCCGGCCGGAGTAAACCGGCTCATGCTGCCCGCCTTGCCGAACCACAGATGGCGCGACGTGGCATACGCCGGCTCCACCCATGTCAGCGTCTGGCCGCGAAAAGAAACTCCGCTGGCCCCGTCGGCGGGACTCAGGCAGACGGCCGCCGGCCCATCAGAAACCGACGAGATGTCGTCGAAGGAAATATGGTATCCGACGGGATCGGATTTTTCGTTCATGGCAAAGATGGCGCTGACGCCCGATGGAAAAACGGCGTCATTCACGCCCGGGTCTTCCCAGGGATCATTGCCGTTGGTATCGACCATCGTGGGCGTACGAGCCACAAGGGGTCCTCCCTTGTATTCGTACAGACTGCCCGTGATATACACGGGACCGGAGCCCACCACATCAAGCTCCGCGTAAAAACTTCGCTGGTTCAACACGCCCGGCACGGCCGCCTCGTAATCCTGACGCTGGATATTCTGCATCGTGATGACCTTCTGGATCTCGATGCCGACATTCGTGGGACCGGCATTCCAGCCGATCAGCATAACGTAGGTTGACTTGGCAATAAAACCGGGAGCCGGAGTATAGGGAGCGCCGGGGCTGATAAAGTAATCGGCACGGGCGCCGAGTCCGTGAACCGCGCGTGAGGAATCTCCCCCGATATTGACCACGGCGCCGATCCGGACATCCTGAAAGACCTCATCACTGGCGATAGCCGCTCCGAAGGCCGATCCCCCGACTCCGACACTGGTCGGTTCATCGAGCGCAAGATAATAGTTCCCACCCGAACCGGCCGTGATGGTTTGTGCATACGTCTTGGTCAGATCCGGGTAACAAAAGAACTGCCAGGTGGGTAAATCGAAGGATCCCGTATTGAAGGTTTCCATCCAGTTTGCCGGTGCGATGCCACACATCATCGCCACCAGACAAACAACCAATGATACTGATACACTGTGCCTTGACATAAGCCGTTCCTCCGAAAAGTAGTATGGGGTTTTATGTTGACGACACCTGCCGGTGCAGAGCATAGTGAATACAAAACGTTGGAGCCGAGACGTGTGTCAGAGCAGGATTTGATCTTCTGTCATGTACTTCCTCCAGCGGATCATTCCGCAGATTATATTATCGCCTATTTTTCAGAAAAAAACAATCCTGAAAATATTTTTTTGAATAGGTCTCACTGGGCAAACCCTGGATCGGCGGTGAAGTGCAGGGTAGGACATTTCCCGACATCGACTTCGGCCCGACCGATCCCATCGAACACGCCGTCCTCAAAGAGGAAAAAATCGTCCACGACCGCAAGTACCACACGATCTTCGAAGTCAAAAACGGCCTGGGCCCCGCGCCCATCAAAACGCCCCACGGCTGGCTGCAGCTCGCACACGGCGTTCGCAATACGGCCGCGGGACTCCGCTACACGCTCTATGCGTTCATGACCGCCCTTGATGATCCTTCGCGGGTGATCCATGAACCCGGCGGCTACTTGCTCGCACCGCAGGGTGATGAACGCGTCGGCGATGTCTCCAATGTCGCCTTCTCCTGCGGCTGGGTCGAGCGCAAAGGCAGGATCTTCCTCTACTTTGGCTCCAGCGACACCCGCTGCCATGTGGCCACCACCACCGTCGATCGCCTCGTGGACTATTGCCGCAACACTTCGCCCGACCCCCTTCGCTCCGCCGCCTGCGTCAACCAACGCATCGCCCTGATCATCCAAAACCTGCGAATCATAAAACGGTCGAGAAAATCTCGTTGAGAAAATGTCATTCCGGCGAAAGCCGGAATCCAGTTTGTTTAGAATTTCGAATTTTGTGCTTCGAATTTCCCCCTTGGAGGGCCACGATCCTTCGTCGCCGTTTTGTCATGCCTTCCTTCGTATGGAAGCCCCCGGCTTTATGCCGGGGGTTATTTTCTCTGTCATTCCCGCGAAGGCGGGAATCCAGATTATCGGATGGTTTTGTCTGAACTTGCGAATCCTTCATGCAATTGTTTATCTCAATCTCCACTTACGGTTTTTGGGATGGATCTCGAATTCCTTTCCACATGCCGGTTATTCTGAAAATCACAAATAACATACCTGTCAATAGGTCGGCAATGGCAATGATGAGGGGCAGTAACCTCAATATGAGAATTATGCCGATAAGCATCCCTCCGGTATAGGCAATTTGGTACCATATATTTTGTGTCATTTCTTGGGCTACGAGGATGAAGAATCGTACAACCGATGACAATATTAACAATCGCATTGAGGACAATGTAAAAGCATAGAGACCCCCTCCCAATCCTCGGCGTGTAAAAATCATTAGAAGAATTGGCCGAAAAAACCAAGATGCCATAATCCATATTACAAGTACAAAGCTTGGCCTCAATACCCATCCTGGTTGGCGAAGGGGATCTGATATACTCAGGTCAATCAATACCTGAAAAAAACCCATAACGATATAGGCGATCGGAATACTAATCATCCATTCCATTGCTACTATCTCAGGAATAAGATGCCAAGTTATTGGACTTCGGTTTTCAAATGGTCAATACTGAGTTGAGTCGGATCAACTGCAGTAACTTCCCTCTCATCACGATTTCCGCCCTTTGGGGTGTTTGGTGGCATAACTCGCTCATTCCATCCGCGAATCAGGTAGTATAGGGTAAATGCTCCAGCAACGGTACCGAAAGGTATTGTCAACAACCAATTGATAGATATGAGGACTCCGATGACTTTTGCCCAGGTGGCATTTTTTTGAATAGCGGATGCAACAAATAAATACAATATCAAGAAACCACCAATAACTAAAAGAAGGAACATGTTAAAAATGAACCCGAATGGGTCAAATATCATTAAAAGACCCATTATCATAGCACAAAAACCACTAATTATCCACACAGTTATCTTGATTAGTCGACCTGCCTTTTCAAGATTACCCATCTGCGCCGCCATTGCCATTCCCCTTTCCGTATCCTTATCCACTCCTATTGGAAATACGGGACATTACCCATTTTGGTCAACATAATTGGTACCTGTCCCCGGTTTTCTCCCGGTTTTCTTATCTATCCGACATTCGCATTATTCCAAGCCAGTCCTTTCACTGAGGTCCCGGATCGCATTAGTCGATTCCCGAGTATGCCGCATCCAGAAACTGCGAAACACCATCTACGACGGTCTTAAGGTTGTTCAAGTCTACACACTGAGGGCCGTCCTTAAGGTATGTGCTTCCTTTCTTGTCCTGGGAATAACGAAAGGCCTGGCCTGACGGATCAAGTTTATGAAACTCAAGGATGACTTGTTCAACAACATTCAGATCGTCGTTGGGCGAATCAGGCCATGTCTCTCTGATTAACTTCTTGGTCTTATTCCATAGCTTGTCGAGGTGATGCCTGCTGAGGATATCCTCGCAACCGTCGAGGGAACCCAGTCGAATGCCGAGACGCACCAACTCCTTGAGCATCAGTTCCAAGTGGTGCCTATACAAGTAAGCCACTGGAAAGAAGAGGTCATCAGGATTCAGGTTATCGTTCCGTGCTGCCGCAACAATCATGTCAGCTGCATGCTGAAAGGCAAAGATGTATTTCCCCTCCGATGGCATGACAAATGCTTCGAGTCGCGCTCGATCCGCTGAGGGGACGGAAGAACCAAACGCCCGATCGCCCTTCTTGGGCCAGTTGAAATTTGCATTGGTCATTTTCAACCCACTGTGAACAAATCTGTGTTAGGAACCTATTTCATCCTGCCTACTTTTTCTCTCGCGACGCGGATAGATCAACGACTTCGGCCTTCGCCGATCTCTCTTGTTCCTTGATTTGTGCGACCAGTTTGTGCATGTCGTACTGGGCATCTTCCGCCATCTGGTCTTTGATTTTCCAGAGTTCTTCAAGCACTTCGTTTTTCATTCGAGTTTCCCAAGGAATATGATTTCATTGTAGCAGAAACTCGTAGGCAATTCAATCGTCCGAAAGAAAAGAACCTCTTACGAGATCGGATTTCCAATTTTCACTCGGATCAAATACACCTTACACGGATCGAGTAAGCCCATTGAATGGAATCGGATTCGACCGCAGAATCCAGTTATATTTGATATTTAATTTGTATTTTATCTTTTATTTTTGATTTTTACTTTTCTTCAATCACGATTCAGGTAACAAAAGTTCTAACCATTCCGATTAGAGGTTGGTATCAGGATGGCCTCTTGAGGCGTTCAAGGCGGGTTTTGTTTTCATAGGGTGCGATAAAGCGTTCCCGATCTTGTGCAGGGATCGGATGTGGAATTGTCGCGGCCAACTGCTCGTACACAACGATACGGCCGGAAAGCTTCTCGCAGACGTAGTCGGGGCACTCGGCACAATTGGCTAATCCCCTTTCGATGGCACAAGGCCGAACAGGGCACGCCTTGTCGATAAGACGAGGATTTTCGGTCCTGCATCCATCGCAGAGGATCTGTTCGGCGGGAATGCGGAAGCCGAAGTACTTGTGCCAGCCATCGCTGAGGATCTGTTGGTTGGATGGATTCGCCTCAACGTTCGGGCGATAGGCAAGGCATAGATCGCAACGGTAACCGCATCGAGCGAGAATCTCATCCATGGTCTCTACCTCTCGTGAATGGAAAAGGTGTCAGGAACCTTTTTCTTATCCGGCACAGCTTCTCTTCGAAATCCCGTTCGACGGATTCATTCCAAACCGCATTCCGATACCATTCCGTTTTCATTGCCGTACCGCATACTCTTGAACAAAAGTCCTGACAATCGAACAAGATTAGCGGAATTCGGAAACACAATCCATATATTTTAATTTATATCTTTTATGTTTTATTTTATTGTTGCAGCCATTGTTGCGCGAAGATCGCCAGGTCGGCCAGATCGACGATTCCGCTGCCGTCAAAGTCGGCCGCATCGCACATCGCCGGATCGGAACAGAGCTTGGCCCATTGCCGCGACATCTCCGCCAGATCCGGCAGATCGACCCGGCCGTTCATGTCAAAATCGGCGTTGCGAAATACCGTCAAGTTGATGTCTCGCTGAAAGACCGACGGCCCGTTGGGATTGCATGGTATCGAAAAGACGATCGGACAGCTATAGGCCCCCGCCGCCAGCGACGCGGCATTGTCGTTCAATCCGACGTTCACGCCGACGCTATGGCCGATTCCCAGAGTCCCGGAAGATGGATCCGGCATGTCAACCCAATTGGTGCCTTTGGTCGCGGACCATTTCAGCACAACGGTTCCCGTATTGTAAATCGTGAAGGTGTGCCCGGCAGGCGCAAACGGCCCTCCCTCCCGTCCGGCGGAGGCACCGGGATCGGATGGAGAGATCACCCAGTTGACTCCGCTGGGCGCTTCGATGATCTCCAGCCCGTCTTCCAGCGTGCCCTTGGCGGTGTCGCCGCATTCCGACGTAACCACCACATTCCACAACCCCGGCGCGGCTCCCTTGACATCCGCACGGCAGGTAATCGTGTTCTCATCGACCACAACTACATTCGTCGCCGCGATCTTCTGGACCGCATCGCGATAGACGACCAATTCCGAATTCACGTTGATAAGTCGCTGATTGCCCCCGGTCGAATTGGTCTGGAACAACTCGACCTCTTCGCCGCCGCCGTTCTCGAAGAAATCCAGAACCAGATAATAGGTCCCCGCCGCCGGGAAATAATAGGTCATCGTTCCGGCCGTACGGTTGCCGTTGACATCCGTCGTCGCGGGTCCTCGCGGGCTTGCGTATTGCCCGACCAGCTCCCCGTTGATCCTCAACTCAAAACCGTCGTCGCTGTTGACGCCGAAGTATCGAATCCCCGCCGATGGCGCGTAAATATACCCGCTGAATCGGACGGCAAAATTGCTCGGATCGCCCGAGTTATACGGCGGCGCAAACTGCAGGTTGTTCCCGAAGATCCCCTCGCTGCCGGTTTGGAAAAGGTTGATATGCGGATGGCTCGCGCGAACCGGAAGCCCAACGCCGCGGGAAGGATCATTCAGTAAACTTGTAGCTGCTTCAATCCGATCGAAGCTCTGATTCCACTGCACGTACAAGGCGTCAAATCCGATCTCTTCCGATGCGCTGGTCAGGGCAACTGTCGTTGCCGATCCCGGCTCGAAATCGGCGCCGAGAATCGTCAGATCGACCGTCCCCATATTGCATACTGTCCCCGGAATCACCTGGGAAATCACCGGCGGCGCGACGCGGGTGACGGTGATCGTATCGCTCATTCCCTCGATCGGCTCGCCGATTCCGTTGAGCGCCTGCAGCGTCAGAACATTGGGGCCCAGTTCCAAATCCACGACGAGAGTAAACGCGTTGTTCCCGGAAAACTGCACCGACACCGGCGTTCCGTTCACGGCGATACCCGCCACCGTGAGCGGCGCATTGCCCCGGAGAATCGTATTGGGATCCGAGGTACAGAAATCGTTGCCGCCGTTGGTGGAGATCTCGAAAACCAGCGAGGGAATCTGCGAAAGGATATACGCCCGCCGCGCCGCGACGAATTGCTTGATCCCGTCGCGACGGCTTTCGCCCTGACCGTCGGCAATCAAAGCGCTGGCCGCATCGTCGAGGTACCGGTCGAACGCCGTCGGAGGATCGGCCGTACCGTACGAGGTCTTCCACGGACCAGCTACCAGTTCCGCCAGCGCCTGCATGTACATCCGACGGTATTTGGGATAATTCACGAATTGCGCAACCTCCGGGAACTGCCCGCCAATAGCGAACAGATTGGACGTTGGACCGTCGCCCGATCCCAGAGTAAAATCAATATCCCACGGAAGCAAATACCACTTGTTTTCCGTCGAAGCATAGTAGAAATTATTGTTCTTGCTGCGTGAATAACCATAACTGTCCCAGTCGCCGACGGCATGACGGATCGCCAGCACCCGCGCGAAATGTTCCGGATGAAGGAATTGTTCGATTGTCTGTTCATACGCCGGATTGCCGGAGGATAGATTGATCGCCGCGGCGAAATCAAACAGATGGGTCCACTGGTCATCCTCTCGATGGCCGCGCTTTTCAAAATTCCATCGCCACGTTTCGTTGAGCCGTGGATGCGCGGAATCGTATCGCAATCCCTCGTCACGGTTGGAAAAGCCCGTACCGTCCGCCGTGTATTCAAAGTAGTCGTCGATCTTGTGCAGATAACCGTCGGCGTCTTCGGGGAACCAGCGTTCGATATAATCGGTATCGACCGCCTGAACGTCTTCATAACTGCCGTAACTGTTTCCGTTGAGGATCGGCCGGATATAATCCTGCGTAGAATACTGCAATCCCAGGTGCTTGTAGAAAAAGTACGACGCCCGCTCCTGCAGAGGCCCTCGGTTGCCGCCTTCGGTGTTGTCTAAGTTGATCTCCTCGCGACCGCGGAAGTTCTGGTCCGAATTGAAATCCAGACGATACGCGTATCGGTTCACGGGATTACGGCCGGATCCCGAACGCAGGAACGGGCTGCCCCGGAAACGAATTCGCGTATTGTAGAATACCTCCTTTTCATTATACACAAAGGTGCAATCCAAAAGTTCATTGGACAGATTCGCCCGACTCGTAAACGTGCTGATCACGTCGTTGGACATCCAGATCCGATACGTCGCGAAGGGCCCCGTTGCCAGCGTATCGCCCACGCGGACCAGGCACGTCCGATTGGGCACATCCGCCGACGGCTCCAGCATCGTCGGGAACCGCGTCGAGGCCGTGCCGTCCGAGGCGGTGATAAAGAACGCCCGCATCGTCCCCGCGGTCGCTCCGGGAATGACTCCCGTAAAGATCCCGTCTCCGGCGACCTTGTCGCCGCCGGCGCCATTATCGACCATCGCCGCGGTCGTGAAAGTCGCCGTGCCTTCCGATCGGTAGTTCAGCGTCACCGACGCCACGCCGTTGTTATCGATGACGCGGGCGGTCACCACAATCGGTTCGTTGGCCGCCGGAAGGACCGGTGCATGCTGGATTTCCAGGATATCCGGCCCTCGGTTGGCGACCAGCGCCGTGTTCGGAAGACCCGGCGTGCCCAGATCGTTCGGCTCGGTCAATTCAAATGCCTTGGACGGTCGCGGCGGCTGCACCGGAGAGGACGGCCGCGAGACCCGCAGCAATAGATATCGGCTGCCGCGAAGCCACTTGGCCTTGCCGCGGAACGTGACCTGCCCGGCCGTGATGCTGGCAATCGTCTGGTTGATCCGGTTGGCCCCGGGATCGCCGTGTCCGGTGGAAATCAAATGCAACGATCGCGATCCGCTGTAGGCGTCTTCGGTCGTCACGAACGATCGCGTGTGATTGCCGAGAATCCGCCAACTGGATTCGCCGCTTTCAAAACCGCCGTTGACCAGACGATTCATGCCGCCGATATTCGCTTCGAGATCGTCCAGAAGCACCTCGGCACGGTTGAGCATGATCAGATCGAAAATCGAAACGCTGTCGTGCGTGTACTGCGGATCGCCGGAGTTGATCGTGAACTCGAAGGGCAGCCATTTGGATTTGGCCGATTCGTCGCTGTCGGCCCAGGCATCGGGGAAGTCGTTGTTGCTGTCGGGATCGCGAAGTTCCATGCTGCTGCCTTCGCCGTCGGCCCACTTCGGCCAGCGGCCGCCATCCACGTACGTCACCTCGTCGGCGATGACCGGATACGTCTCCATCAAACCGGTAAGAGGATTGAGCTGCTCCAACGGATAGCACAACCGAATCCGCTCGCCGCTGTTGCTCAGATTCCCCGTATAGGGTCCGAACAGGTTCGATCCCGCGATCAAATGGGAATACACGGTCGCCAGGAAGGTCGGATCCTTGGCCACGACCAGGTACGACTTGCCGCCGATCGTCGCCCCGGCGGGGAACGTGTACGAAAATCCCGCGGTAAAGGTCCAGTTTTCCAGCGCGACGGGATTGTCGCTGCGATTGTATAACTCGACGTAATCGTACCGATCTTCACGAGAGATATGCTGATACATGATCTCGTTGATGACGATCTCGTTGATGACCGGCTTTGTATTGGCGGAGTTTTCGGTCGGCGAAGACAACAATCCAAAATACGACGACCCGTCCGGATAGCGCCCGTAGGTCACATCCGGAGGCGTTACGGGAAACCGAACCGCGTCCAGAATCCGAACCGCTACCGGCTCGCCATCGTTGCTCGCGGCGGTGACGTACACCGTTTCGCCGTTGAACTCCAACCCAAAGGGCATTCCTTCCGGAGCAATGCCCTGACGAACGGAATAAAACTCGCCGGGCTTGAGAACGATGTCGTCGGGAATTTTGTACTGCAGCAGGTCCAGTCGATCGTCGCTGAGATAAACCGTACCGAGATTCACATCGACCGGACCGGGATTGTACAACTCCAGCCAGTCGGTGCCGGGAGCGGCGTCGCTGTTGGCCAGCAGTTCATTGATGACCAACCGGGCCTGGATATTGGTGCCGGCGTCGTCCGAACGGAGAACACCGCGGAGAACCATACATCCGAAGGCGTCGCTGCTGCCGGATGTGGCGTTATTGTGGAATTGCATCGCCAGAACATTCGTTCCGGGAACCAGTTGATGGATCCAGCCGGTCAGGTTCGGATTATCCACCGGCGGATCCCAGCCGGAGCCGCGACCGAAACTATACGGGGGAGGATTCCCCACGATCTGATTGGATGACGACACGCGAACGCCGTTGAGATACAACACATAATCATCGTCGTATCGCACCTCGGCGACCAACTGGGCAAACGAGGCGATCTGTTCGGCCGTCAAATTGAATTTCAATCGGATATAGGCCGAGATGTAATTTCCATTCATCGGATTCGGGGGATAGGGGGAAGTCAATGCCAAATCCGTTTTGATGTAATTCATTTCCGCCGCGTCGTTGCTATACCCGTAGCCGTTGTTGCCGTTGAGCCAGGAGGCGTTCTCAATAAAATCGATTTTCGTCCAATTCGTCGTGGCGACGCCGCCGTCGCCGGGAGACGGTTCCTGCGTGCCCTTGAAATATTTTCCGGCATGGCCGATATCCACAAGCGTTATCGTTTGCACCGCGCCCGGTTCTCTCTGTAATGCATCCGCTATGCCTGGATTGCCGCCGATATTGGAGCTGGCGGCCCAGGAGGAGGCGTCGCTGGGGTTGCCCCCCTGCTTGACGAGGATCAGCGAATGACCCGCGCCATCGGCGGAAACCGGCCAGGGATGCGAGTCGCTGTACTCGAACGAAAGGACGATTCCGCCGTTGGGATTGGATATTTCAATGCCTTCTCCGTCATTGCTGAGACGTCCGGCGGCGAATGGCCCGACGACATTTTCGATTCCGTAGGTCGCTTTGACAAGATCGGGATTGTTGGCAACCACGAGATATTGTTTGGCGCCGAGAAACGTATTCGGATCAAAGGTATAGGTAATACCGCTTGTAAACGTGAATTTGCTGATGTCCTCGATCGTCGCCTTCTCATTATACAGTTCGATGAATTCAAGAGAATCCTCGGCAGTATCCTGGACGGGATGATACATCAGCTCGCTGACGACCAGCGCGGACACCGGCCTGGTAAAGAAGACGGAAACAATCAAAACAGCAAATAACGCTGTATTCCGATACGGCAAATACTTATTCATGCGTGCTTTCTCCCTTCTCCGATGAGAGTGTTTTCGCTTTGGCAGATTGAAACAATCCGACAACCGCCTTTTACCATTATACTCATAATTCATTCAAAATCAAAGACTTAAACTTTGGTTTCCTTCCCTTTTCTCCACCATTTACCCATTTCCTGTCCTTAAGAGAGCATTGCCCCTCTATATATGACGCATGAATACCACATAATATTACATTTATTTTAAAATATTTCTAACATATTTTTTTCCCTACAAACAATCAACGTTATCAGCGTAGTTAATATTGCATTTTGAATTATACTATTAGAATTACTGCTTTCGATATAAGATAATATTATGAAATTCCCGATCGGCCGGAGAGTCCCAAAAATATTCTTAATCGGATTTCCGAGTTTCATTCTTGTCCCGCTCGACCTTTTTATTTTGCGTTTTGGGTATGGAAAAACTATGAAAAATGCATTTGGCCTTGAATTTTCGACCGCTTTGGATTAGAATTTGGATTCTTCGAGAGGCATCCTGATTTGTCGTCTGTCTTTAAGGCCTTTACGAGGAGCCGTATTGTGAGGAGTGAATATTACATTCCAAAAACCGATCGAGGATTTTATCCATTTTAACTACAGAATTACTCTGCGCACAAACCGGAAGGGGCTGTTTATGAAACCAGGTATGCATTTCTTTTGTATCTCCTGTATCCTTATTGAAACTATTTCCGTATTCGCTATGGGGACGGCCTTCACCTATCGCCGAGGCATGGCTAACGATTGGCGCGATCCCGGCCGATCTGGACGAAAGCGGACAGGTGGATATGGCCGATTTTGCGATCCTCTCGAATTGGTGGTTTGACCGCTGCCCATCCGACTGGCCGCTGAAATAAGCCGGGATCGCGTTTTTCACAACAATTCATGGCATCGGTTTATTTGGATAGACGCTCGGTATCCCGTTTCGGTAAAATGGATTTGGTGAGCACGCCCTCGGCAAGAAATCCCAGTGCGTGTTCGTTCGAATGACGCGAACCAAGTGGAATTCTCATTACGGGTACATTCGGCAAACGAAAGGATATTCCTTTGGGTATTATCCGTGTTCGAATCGAAGAGTTGAAACCAATGCGCATCGCGAGCGTTCGCGTGACCAGTGCGAATCCGGAAATCGACGCATGGAGAATCCTCAAAACCTGGGCGGAGTCGAAGGATCTGCTGAGCGACCCGGATCGCTATCCGGTATTCGGATATACCTATCAACCTCCAAAGAAGGATGATAAGGAATACGGCTACGAATTCTGGATTCGGATCGATCCTGAGACAACAATTGAAGGGGATGTTCGGGAAGGGGCGTTTGCCGGAGGACTTTACGCAGTGACCACCCATCATGGACCACCGAGTCCTGAGATTTGGACGAGTTTGTGGGATTGGGTTCAAGAAAGTCCGTACCAATGGCGGAAGACGCACGAACTCGAAAGGCCGCGAAATCCGTTAGCGCCTGAACCTGAGCTGATATTCGACCTTTATTTACCGATTGAAACAAGAAAGTAGAGAGTGGAAGGCCAACCATGCGCGAATCTTTTCGAGGGGAAATTCAGCCGATGAGAACTGGAAAGGGCCGTCTTCACCACTGTCTCAAGTGGGGTATCCTATTTGCGGGACTTTACCTGGTCGTATCCCTTCCTTGTTCCGTCGCGTACCTTGGGAACAGACACGAGTACAACATTCGTATGACCATCGTGTACTATGCAAGCTTTCCCGTATATCATGTTCTCTTCCAGACGCTTCGCCCCGTTACCCTGCCTATCGAGCGATTGCCATACGGCGAAGCTCTGGGATTTTCATTCTTTTGGCACTCACGGCGTTATTTTATTTCGTGGTCGGTCAGGGTCTGGGATCGATAGTTCGAGCTATAGCAGGTCGGGCAGGATCTCAGCGAGAATGAATTGACCTCTACCATAATCAATAGAGTTGGCCGACCCGCTTTTGTTCCCCGCCGAGGGGCAGTTCAAGAGGTTTTGTGCGATTCGTTTTCCCTATCGGCAACCGTCTCAGACCTTGTTCGGTGGGCATCGGAAAGGGAGGACTGATCCTGCGAACATCCGTGTGGTAACTGAAGTTGGCCCTGCGATTAAATGGTTACGATTATGCGACGACGACTCAGGTTCTGTTCTGATCTCCCGTTGGCAGTTCGTAGAGGCCGCGGCCGCTGTCGCGGAGTTTTCCCTGGCGGCACAATTCCTGCCACACTTCGCGCGGGAACTGATCGGGCGGCTGGATCGCAAATACGCCGTCGGAACCCGTTGAAAATGGTCCGTGACCCACTTTGGAATCGGCGTCCAGCGCGGTAAGTTTGAGCCGCTTCTTGAAGGCCTTGAGCGCACTTTTGAGGATCTCGGGGGCAATGGCACCATCCTGATGTGGCTGTTGATTTTCCGTCATCGTCTGTCTCCATGGTTTTGCGTACTCGCCGGGATGAACATCCTCATCCATCCGCGATGCTGAAGCAAGAAAATTCCGTAGCGATCCCTACAAAAAAAATGGGACAGGTTTTTTGAACCTGTCCCATTTTGAGACGAGAACGATATGATATGCTTTGCGTTATTTACGACGTCGCAGGAAAGCCAGGCCGCCCAAACCCAATAAACTCATCGTGGCGGGTTCCGGAATAAGCTGAATATTGTCCACGTAAAACATGGCGTTCTGGCCGTCATTGTTACTGATAATCATGAGTTCCAGCCACCAGATGTTGTTATCCACGCCGGCCAGTTTATTCATCAGCGCTTCGGGAACATCCCACGTGAGAGTATGGGTGATTCCATCCCGAAGAATATCCATTCCGCCCAACGAGTTCCAGCCGATATTATTGTTGGCGCCGGATTCGTCGTTATTCTGACCATTGTAGATCATTTCCATATTCATCCAGTTGACGGTCATGTCGGCCGCAAACGCGGTTACATCGGCCGAGATTTTCGTGGCGCTTCCGAGAGCGCCCATGATCGGTTTGAGATCGAGCCGGCAATTAATATGCCAACCGCCCGGACCGGAAATCAACATCGATCCGCTACCCACACTTGCTCCGATCGAACTCATCGAAATCGCCGCATCGTTCGGCAGCCAACCATCGAGACTACCTTCAAAGTTGCCAATCAACATGCCGTAACTACAAGGAACCATTGTCACAGCCAAGGCAATTGTAAGAAATAGTACTTGCTTCATCATTGCCACCTCCAAATTCTATTTGGTTAATCCATATTTACATAACGAAACCAGGATCCGTAATCCTATTTATACCATATACCCCATATTAACAACAAGAAAATTTGCCTTAAATTGTCGATATTTCTTTTGAATACACACAAGTAGGCCTTGATGTGTATTTTATGTGTTTATATTACAATGACTTATATAAAATATTGTACCGTAAAAAGCCCGGCGAAAGAATCTTCGCCGGGCCGTAAGAACCCATTATCGATCCCGCCAATCAGGAAGGGCGTCAAGCCACAACCCTCATTGCGGGAAACAACTTCCTGGAATTCCGGTTACAGGATCCATGCATAACAGCCAGTGGGCGGCCAGATCGGCAAAATTTTCCAGCAGGTAACCATTTTCGGCGGCCATCCAAGAGGCGGCTAAGATCTGCAAGTCGTCGATATCCACATCGCAATCCTGATCCAGATCGCCGACAAGCGGGTAGTACACGCACGGATTCACCGTGGTGAATCGCCATGTCGCGCTGCGGAAGGTCTGATCGGGCAGTTCGCTATCGGTGTATTCCACCAGCCAGTAGTATGTTGTATCCTGGGCAAACTCCGCATCCCCAACAAAGAACGACGTGGCGGTATCGGCGGTGTTTCGATCCATGCCGTAATCGGGAGCTTCGAAATCCGGAGGAGTCGTACCCAGAAAGACAGTCGCATCGATCGCGCTGTTTGCGCTATTCGGATCGATTCTCCAACCAAGATCCTGCAGCGTGGATGGAACGGTGGACCATGTTTCCGGAGCGGGATCATACGCGGCCAACGGGGCTTTGATCGCCGGAAATTCGATGTAATCGTACGACATGCCGCCCCATGAAGTGGTGATCTTGATCTGGTTATCTCCCTGATTGAGCATTACATTCTTATACACATAATCATCAAAGATCGCGTTGGTGCCCGGGAACATCGTATCCGCGGGCGCCGCAGGCGAACCGTTGATCTGGATCTTATCTCCGCGAGTGCCCGTGCCATCCACACGGTAACGGATAATCATGTCGAAGGTACCGGCCACGGGCGAATTGACATCGATGACCAGGGAGCCGCGATCGGTCCCGGACCAGTTGGTCCAGACGAGACGATTGCCGCTGGCGTTGTCATCGACGCGAATCTGGGGCTCTGTATCGCCGGGAATAATCGTACCGTCTTCGGCCTCGGCACGAAGAGCGCGATAATATTCGATGACATTGATCTCGATGTTCGCCGAAGGAGCATTGTCCGATCCGTCGGTCACGGTGAGAGTCAGCGTATGAGCGCCAACCGTATTGCAGGTGAATTTTGGATTCAATGCCGACGGATCTTCGCAGACATCGTCAATGGCAACACCTTCCGGTCCGCTGGTAAGGGACCATGCATAGGCCAGACCGGGCTTGCCAAGATCGGTTACGGTCGGCTTCAACCAGAAGGGAACCGTTCGACGAACGGTTTTAGATGTCGCCAGGGTAATAACCGGGGCCGGATCCACGGTGGTAAATCGCCAGAGATATCCCGGGAACACCACGCTGTTGGAATCCACAACGGCGGTGCTATCCACGACCCAGTAATAGTTCTGGCCCCAATCGAGGGTCACCGGAATCGTATTGGCGGCAATGTCGGTCGCAATCGCCGTGTATCCATAATGCGGCAACAATCCGTTGGGTTCGGTCGTTCCCATATAGACCGTGCACGTGGTATCGGACGCATTTTGCGGATCAAAGAGACTGTGCTTGCGCCATGCGAGTTTGTTATCGCCAACCAGAACCACTTCGTTGTTGGCCGGCGAGGGCAGCGTCGCCGTCAGGTCGTCCATGTTGAGTTCGAAATAGTCATAGGAAATGCCGCCCCAGCTTGTGACGATACCGAGGGTGTTAAGGCCCTGGACGAGGGTAACGGGAACAACCAGATCGGCGAAAGCGCCGCTCGTTCCCGGAAACGTCGTGTCGCCTCCGGGTACGCCGTTCACTTGAACCTTTTCACCTCGTGAACTGGTCCCATCGATCGCATAATGGATCGTCAAATTGTAGGTGCCCGCGGCAGGAGCCATTACATCCCAGACAAACGAACCACGATCCGTACCGGACCAATTCGACCAGATAATTTTACCGCCACTGGCTGCGGCCACATTGCGGCGCTCCGGAGCGGTATCGCCTGGGATAATCGTACTATACTCGGCTTCATACTTGGTGGAGGGGATCCGCGTGATCGCGTCAAACGACCAGATCGGACTCTGATAGACGGTCACTTCGTCCGGCTCGGTTGACCGTACGCCCCAGCGGTAGTGCTCGCCGGCTATGAGTTCGACCACGGCGAAATTCGTCAAGCCGCTGATCTTGGTGGCGGTCGGGTCGTTGAATACATCGTTGGCGTCGCTGCTGATGAACAGTTCGCTGACGACATCGCTTCCGGCAACGGGGTCTGCGATACTGTGATTGATCCAAGTCAGTCGGTTACCACCGAGAATGACTCCCGCCGTTCCGCCATCCTTGGGATTGGGATCCGACGGAGAAAAATCGACAATACCGCCCTTGATTTTGATTGTGTACTGTCCGGCATCGGCATGAAGTTGAATGCCCACTCGATTGACGGAGGCCGGATTCGTCATCGTGACGACATACGTCCGGGTTGCCCCGGCACCCAGCCAGGCCCACTCCGCAGCCCATGTCCATCCACCGCTCTGGGCGAAGGCCTGAATGTTGTAACCAACCGTGCCCGGATTTTCGAGTTCGATTTCGAAGGTCGTTCCGCTGGCCGACAGATCGGCTCCGCCAAAATCGCGACGGATCGCGTCAATGCCTCCACTGGCTGTCTTGTTCACCTGGATCAGCAATCCGGGGTCGCCGGGAATGTCCGTAACCGATGCTTCGGCATGGACCGTTCCGGACATCCACTGGGCATCGGTCAGAACCAGCGCCCCGAAGGCGGAACCGGAAAGCATGGCCACCATCAGGATTGTTGAGATTGTTCCGATTCTTTTCATCATCTTGATCTCCTTAGAAAAAAGTTCATCATGTCCGCGCGGACATGGCAAAATCATAGGACGAAAATAGACATAAGGGAACAGGAACGCCGTTCTTCCTGTTCGCAGAATCCAATCGGATTCGGAATGCAGAACGATTCATCTGGTAAAAGGATTGATCTATCAAACCCTGTTCTCCGAACAAAACCAAGTTCAGTTTGATCCTTCCACCTTATTGTCGTCTGTAATGTATCAATATCGGACCCGTTTGTCAAATGAAATACCGATGATCAAATTCGTAATCGAGGTACTTCACAGAACTCCATTGCGACCCGCTGGATATGGGAAGGTTCTTCACGGATCATGCCGCCGGGATCGGAATGAACTTGTTCGATTCGAAGGACTCTGGCATACGTTGAAAACCTTCCCCCGTATTCCAAAAGGCCTCGTGTCGGCGGGATTGCCAATTCAAGATTCACCAAGTCGCCTTGACTCAGATCCGCCCCGTTGATTTCCATCAATACACCACCCGGACACACATTCAAGGTGTTACCCGTATAAAGCCGCCCTTCCGTCAGACCGGCTTTTTGGCACAAAACAGCCATTTTCAAGGGTATGCGTCTGTACTGCCTCTTATCGAAATCCGGCATACACCTTCCCCTTCCTCATTCGGCAATGATCATAACCGCAAACTGATCGTAAAAAGAGCAAAGCATGTGCCGAAATCTACAATATGATTTTATCCATTTTACCATGCATAAGATCATTTCCAATAACATGTTACAAAACCATGTGTAGCATGAAATGCGTCAATCCTTCACTGAATGTTTCCAAAAAACAACACACCCGTAAAATGTTTAGGGTCACATTCGCCCTTGTTGTATTCGAAAAAGAAACACCCACGTTAATCAATTGCAACATGAATATTGACTTCGATTCATTATCAAGTAGAATATTTCGGATTCTGACGAAAAAAGCCATCACCAATACCGGAATGTGACGGAATATGAGCGACGGGCATTTACCTTCATCCGGCAGTTCTTCAATTTTGCCGTTATCCAATCTACAGCTCATTTTGGATTCGCTGCCGGTGGGGGTGATCGCTTTTGATCCGTCGATGACGATCCGATACAGCAACCCCAAGGCGGGGGAATTGATCGAGCGGAGCGAAACAATCGATGCATCCATCTCCAACGGGTCCGACAGGCCCAGCTTCGGAGCGTGGAAGGAGTTTTTTGAATCCGTGTTGCATCGATGCCAGGGAAGGCGGATTCCCTCGCTGAGATACACAACACAACACCGCAAGAATCTCTTGAATTTGGTATGTACCCCCCTCTTTGATCCGGAAAGCGGCCGGGTCGTCGCCGGGGCGGTGATCCTCGAAGATATCACATCGAGCAACGAGATCCAGCAACAACTCGCCCAGGCGGAACGTCTGGCGACGGTGGGCAAGGTGGCGGGCAAGGTGGCGCACGAGTTGAACAATCCGCTGGATGGAATTCTGCGGTATATCAATCTGGCCTTGCGGGTGCTGGAGCAGGGCAACATCGAAAAGGCCCGGGAGTATCTGGGGCAAAGCCGGACGGGCCTGATGCGAATGGTGCAGATCGTCAGCGAGATGCTGGAATTTTCGCGGAGCGGCGCGACGACGATGGAGTTGTCACCGGTGGATAAGATCATCCACGATGCGGTGCTGGCGATGGAGCCCAAGACCGGCGGCGTGCGCATCGACGTCAAACGGCGCGGCGGGGAACCCTTGCCGGGTTATCGTTCCGACAGTCTGTTCCAGGTGTTTTGCAACCTGATCAAGAACGCCATCGACGCGATGGACGGCGACGGCACATTGACGATCGCGGTCGGGCGAAACGAGACGATCCTTGAAATAGCATTTATAGATACGGGAACCGGATTTTCTCCGGAATATACCCGGGAGATGTTCGAGCCGTTTTTTACGACCAAGGGACTCGGGCACGGAACGGGGCTGGGGCTGGCGATCTGCAGGGATATCGTCGCGAAACTGGGCGGGACGATTACGGCGGCGAACAATCCCGAGCGGGGAAGCACGTTTACGGTGGCGCTGCCGATCCCGAAAACCGAAAAAGGTTCCTGACACCTTTTCTGGAGGTGAATGGATGAATACGCCGGGAATACTGATCGTTGACGATGATCGAATCATTCTGGATTCGCTGTGCGAATTTTTGCGGCTGGAAGGATACGATACCGTCGGGGCGGACCATTACGATTCGGCGGTCGCGGCGATGGAAGGCCGGCCGTTCGCGCTGATAATCACGGACGTGAATATGCCGCAGCGGGACGGATTCGAGCTATTGACGTATATCCGAACGCGCTATCCGCAGACCGTGGTGATCATCCTGACGGGATACGGCACGATTTCCAGCGCGGTCGAAGCGATCAAACAGGGAGCGTTCGATTACCTGACCAAGCCGGTGGTGGATGACGACCTGCGGCTGGCGGTGGAACGGGCGATCCGCCAGCAGAGTCTGATTCGCGAAAACCACTCGCTGCGGTCGCAGCTCGATCAGAAGTACCGGCTGGAAAACATCCTCAGCCGGGACCACAAGATGGCCCGCATCTTCGAGCTGATCGAATCGGTGGCCGACAGCAAGACGACGATCCTCATGACGGGGCCAAGCGGGACGGGCAAGAGCATGCTGGCACACGCGATTCACTTGCGGTCCTGGCGGCGAGACAAGCCCTTCGTCGAGGTTTCATGCGGAGCCCTGCCGGAGACACTTTTGGAGTCTGAACTTTTTGGACATGTTCGCGGATCGTTCACCGGGGCGATCCGCGACAAGCAGGGCAAGTTCCTGGCGGCCGACGGAGGGACGATCTTTCTGGACGAGATCTCGACGGCGTCGCCGGCAATGCAGGTCAAGCTGTTGCGTGTGTTGCAGGATCGGCAGTTCGAGCCGGTGGGCAGCAACAAGACGATCACGGCGGATACGCGGGTAATTCTGGCCTCCAACAGCGACCTGGCCGAGGAGGTGCGGGCGGGGCGATTCCGCGAGGACCTGTACTATCGCGTCAATGTGGTGGCGATCAACATCCCGCGGCTGTCGGAACGAGCGGGGGATATTCCGCTATTGGCGGAGCATTTTCTGCGGGGTTTTTGCAGGGCGCACGGCCGGGATAAGCGGGGGATTACGCAGGCGGCGATGGAGCAGTTGCAGCGGCACGCATGGCCGGGAAACGTGCGCGAGCTGGAAAATGCGATCGAACGAGCGGTTCTGCTGAGCAAGGGCGAGTGGATTGACGCCGATGATCTGCCGGCCGGGGTAACAGGGGCGGCGATCCCTGTAGCGGCGGGATCGTCAGGCGCCGGGCTCAAGCAGGCGATGGCAGGGCCGGAACGGGCGATCCTACGGGCGGCGCTGGAGGCCAACGACTGGAACCGACAGGAAACCGCCAAGGCGCTGGGGATCAATCGGATTACGCTCTATAAAAAGATGAAGCGGTATGGGCTGGATCAAGAGATAAAATTAAATATTAAAGATCTAAAATAAAAATAAACTACAGATTTCGTTGATTGGCATAGATTATCTGTATAATTAAGCTTCTTTCCGTACATTTTTAATGAATTTTTTGACGGTGTCA
>CAYLSB010000049.1:0-35754 GCA_964386005.1 uncultured Pirellulales bacterium
AATTATACCACAACCTCCACCTTATTCCCTGGTCCAGTTTTTGGGGAGTAGTATACTACTTCACTTTACAAAGCTACTCTCCTGCATGGTCCATACCGAACAACCAGAAGCCAGCCGAATGCCCAAGTCCTCATATACAGTGCAAAATCTCATCCGCAGCTAAACCTTTGCTTTCACAGAGGATAAGATGCGAAAATTCATCCTGAAATGATGCTCTAATCAGGTAGGAGGTCGTTTTTGAGCGGAGCAAATGAGTGTGGTTTTGGAATCGACAGGGGGATCGCAGCATTGCGGTTCGGATATCCAAGGGCGGTGTTCATACCGAGAAGCTCCATTCGCCGCTACGCATGATTGGCTCGGCTTTGCCATTGGGCAGGATTCCATCCACCGCCATTTTGTCGGAGCCCACCATGAAATCTACATGTTCGGGACTGTCATTACTCTCATTGCCGCCGGCCGCTGCGAATTCCTCCAACGACATTGCGTAACCACCCTGCAGCGAGTCTCTGTAGGCGTTGCCTAAGGCGAAATGGCTGGCCGCGTTCTCATCGAGAAGAGTATTGTAGAATAGGATTCCAGACTGTGAAACTGGAGAACTATTTGGAACTAGCGCGACTTCGCCGAACCGGGAGGCCACCGTGACATTTGAGATCAGGTTCTGGAGGAGTTCCTTGCCCTTCGATGCCATCACCTCGACGATACGCCCCTGCGATAGACGAAAACCGAAATCCTCGATCAGTGCGCCCTGGTAGCTCAGGGGTTTCGAGGCCCGAACAACGCCCTCCACCCGATCCTTGTGTGGCAGGGTGTAGATCTCCTCGGTTGGCATGCACCGGATAAAGGCAATCCCATTCTGGCTGGTGATAGATGCCCCGTTCCAGATGTGCTTCTCCGGTAGTCCCACAGTCAAATCCGTTCCGGGAGCAGTGTATTTCAGACTTGCATAGTGCTTGCCATTGAGATACATGCAACGCGCTTTCAGGGCTGCTACATGGTCTCGCCAGGCACCGGCTGGATCCGCCTGATTCAAGCGACAGACCTGGAAGATGGCCTCCCACAAACGCCTCTGACGCTGCGCCGACGGCAGATCAGGAAAGACTTTAGTTGCCCAACCTTCCATAGCGGCAGAGATGACCAGCCAGTTCGTGCCATTCTGCGTGATACGGCCCCATGCCAGCCCGAGTTTCTCCATCATGGCCTGCGTGGAGACCGCCATAAGCTGCGGATCCTGACCGCTGAGCAGGGCAGGATCGTCGGCCCAGATCTCCAAGAAGGCGTCACCCCGGTCGAGATATTCGAGAGTGGCCTTGGCCGGCCAGTCGGGGAATTCCCGAAACGAATCGCGCGGTGCATACTGCAAACGCAGGAGGGCCATTTGCTGGTCACTCCATAGGACATCCACGAATCTGGCTCCCGCCTTGTACGCACTGATCGTGACCTGCCTGACCAGGGGCGACGCTTCAATCGGAGCCACAACGAGCAATCGCTGACCGGCCTGAAGATTGAGGCCCGTTTTCACTGCCACATCGGCGTACCGTTGCAGCATTTGCTCGAAATCAAGATCCACCCGGGTACCCGCTTTCGGTGTTCCACTCCCGGAAGGAGATGTGGATTTCCCCTCTTTCTTTTCGGCGGAAGCGAGCAGATCATTGGCTGCAAGGCCACATAGGGCTCCGGCCGGTACATATCGTGTCAGAAATTGTCTTCGATTAGGCGAACGAATTGTGCTCAGACCATCCATACGATTCTCCTTTGTGTTATCCCCAACATTGTACTGTCCGTTTCGGCTCCTCTGCTGAGCTCTGGATTATTGAAATCGCATGCCAATTATGATACTATCGATTGATCTATTTTCTGACAAACACAAAATCGAGTGACATTTAAATCGCAGATATGGACTGACGGTGTGGATTATCTCCATCTGTCATGGGAGTTTTCCCGAGCTGATGATTTCATTTGTCCTGATGGTTTGGTCTTGAAGGAGTAGTTTTTATCCCGAATACTTACTCCAGTAACGGGTTTCAAGCTTGACATTCGATGTTTCTACGGATAGTATCACAGATACATTGCGATCCACATCATGATCCTTGGGTGAGAATATTAGCAAGGTTCAATCGGACGGATGGAATACGATGCTATTGCCTTTTCCTGTCCTATCGAATCGAGTTCGCTGGTTGGTCAACCTTCGATGGATTGCCTGTGGGGGGGTGTTCGTTGTTGTATGGCTTTCTTCTTCAGTTCTGAACCTCGTTCCCAACCCAGTACCCCTCTACCTTATCAGTGGAGCCATGGTGCTATACAATTGTATTTTTGCATACCGAGTACAACGTCATCCTCCTGTTGGAGCTTCTCTGGACCGCATGATTATTTTCCAAATGAGTCTCGACCAGATTTCGCTGGCCGGGCTTCTTTACTTTTCCAGCATGGTCCAAAATCCCTTCATTTTCTATTTTGTCTTTCAC
Source organism: uncultured Pirellulales bacterium (assembly GCA_964386005.1). Lineage (GTDB taxonomy): Bacteria > Planctomycetota > Phycisphaerae > Sedimentisphaerales > Anaerohalosphaeraceae > FEN-1350. Next base: position 2,463 of record CAYLSB010000049.1, read on the forward strand.
ATGACCATTGCGGCCTTGTTGCTGCACGGTTGGGCTCCGTATGGTCTGGCATGTTTGGCCTCCTTTTTGGTCGGGGCGATTCTGGGGCTGGAATACCTTGGATGGATTCCCACACACACTCTGACCTTCGCGCAGTCAAGCTCTGTCCTCACCATTAATATGACGAACGGGATTTACCTCCTCGGTCTATTTGTCGCCTTTTCGACGGCCTTGTGGATTACCGTTTACTTTACGGCATCGGTTCATAACTATATGCATCACGCCGAGGCGGTAATGCGGCAAAAGGAAAAGATGCTGGGGATCAGTCAACTTGTCGCCGGCATCGCGCACCAGATCAGTAATCCTCTTGATGGTGCGCAAAATTGCCTGCGGACAATCGGTCGAAGCATCAAGAATGACGACCATCTTCTTCACTATGTCAACTTGATATCCCAGGCCCTCGATCGGATCGAACGGACCGCCAGACGAGTACAGTCATTCGCCCGTCCCCATGGTTTGAAGCTGGAGAGTGTCGATGTCAACAAGGCGGTAGAAGCCCTCATCGAACTTTTGGGATCGACAGTCAGCAAGAACATCCAAATCCGAACTGACCTCGGAAATGTCCCACCGGTCATGGGAGATTTTCATACGCTTCAGGAGGTCCTGTTCCATCTCAGTACTAATGCCCTTGCTGCCATGCCCAACGGCGGCAAATTATTTTTCCGGACCTCCCTGGCTCAGACGGAGACTTTTGAACCCAATTCCCAGGTGGCTGTCGAAGTCATTGATTCCGGTTGTGGTATCCCACACGAAAACTATGAGAGGGTCTTCGAACCGTTCTTCACCACTCGATCTGACAACGGAGGAACCGGTCTTGGACTTTCTCTTTGTCGGATCCTGATCTTTGAAATGGGGGGACGGATTGAAATGGAGAGTGCTGTCAACCAGGGGACCACTTTTCGGATCCGATTGAATGCGACTGAACCAGCCCTCAGTGGAACGTAGGAATTCAGATGAGAATCCTGGTCGTAGATGATGAAGAAATCAAACGAGTGTCCCTCGTGGATGATCTGGTCGAGGGAGGGTACGATGCCTCTGCTGCCTCTGACGGTGCCGAGGCGTTGAACCGCTTATCCAAGGAGAGGTTTGATGTGGTGGTGACGGACCTCCGTATGCCTGGTATCGATGGAATGGAAATCCTCAAACACATTAAGCTCCATATGCCGGGTACCGAAGTCGTGATGATGACTGCCTACGGTAGTATCCCGTTGGCCGTTGAGGCGATGAAACTCGGCGCCTCGAACTTTATCACCAAGCCGTTTCATAATGAATCCCTCTTTCCCCTTCTGGAACGGATTCGCGAGGGCCGGCCCTCCATATCGGCGACAGAATGTCCAAGGAAACATCCAAAATCCCCGCCGCTGGAGGATGTCATTGTAGGCCATTCGACAGTGATCCACGATGTAAGACGAATGGTCGATCTTTGCAGCCGCAACGATGCCACCGTTCTGGTCATCGGAGAGACGGGGACGGGTAAGGATCTTGTCGCGCATGCCATCCATGATTTTTCAACTCGACGCTCAGGACCTTTTGTCAAGGTCAATTGTTCGACATTCTCCGATCAACTGATTGAAAGCGCTCTCTTTGGTCATACGAAAGGATCCTTTACCGGCGCCGATCACTCCAACAAAGGTAAACTGGACCTCGCCCAGCACGGAACTCTCTTTTTGGATGATGTGGATGATATCCCCTTGGTTCACCAGATAAAATTGCTTCGGGTGATTGAGGAAAAAGTATATGAGCGAGTAGGTTCACCGGATCCGATTGAAGCGGATGTCCGGATTGTTGCCGCAACAAAACACAATCTGCTGGAGGAGACCGAAAAGGGGACTTTCCGCAGCGATTTATACTATCGACTCAATGTATTACGAATCGATCTTCCGCCGTTACGCAAGCATACGGAAGACATTCCCGACCTGATTCGTCATCTCCTGGGTAAAATCACGCAGGGTCAGGAATATCGAATAAACGATGACGCCATGAATCGGCTGATGAATCATGAATGGCCCGGAAACGTTCGGGAACTGGCCCATACCCTGGAACGAGCGTATCTGACCGGCAGCGGGATGATAGCAACCGAACAGATGGCCATGGATCCTGTCGGTCGGCCTGTACGGCCAAACAACGGCGGTTTCAAGGAGACCGTACAACAGGCAGAACGGGAACTGCTCGAAAATGCCTTAAAACAGGCTCATGGCAACAAAAGCGAGGCAGCGAGAATTCTCAACATGAAGTTATCGTCTTTTCGGGATAAACTTTCCAAACACGGCCTGGCTTGATTGACGGATTTCCGCAAGACACGCGGATTTCCGTAAGAATCCATCGGTTCCAAGTCCGGTTCTTTCGTTGACCCCAAGATCTAAACCCGGAATCAACAAGAAGTTACGTTGAGCGGGAAAGTCCGAAGAACCCGGCTGTCGTTTTGGCATAAGCATTGCTAAAGATCTTCTCGATCTTCATCCAGTTTTGAATCGGATGAGGATCAACGGTTTCTTTGGCGAGCCGAATCGTCGTTTACGAAACAGTAGGAGAGTTCCCGTGTCAGAGACACAAGCCCAAAAACCGGACAGGGAATTATTGGAACATATCCGAGGAATTCCGGGAGGCAGGAATATCGACAAATGCATTCAGTGCGGTACCTGTTCCGGATCCTGTCCCACAAGTAATCACATGGATTTTAGCCCGCGTCAGGTCCTGGCCTCCCTGCGGGCCGGGATGTTGGACCGGGTTCTCAAATCCAACACGCCCTGGTTTTGTACCTCGTGTTATTCCTGTGTGGTCCGATGTCCAGCCAAGATTCCCTTCACAGATGTCATGTATGAACTTAAACGCATGGCGATCAAGCAAGGAAGTTATCCTCGCAGGGATCCGGCCTCCGCGATGGTTCGATCGTTTTCGGAGGTGGTTTCCAGGTTCGGCAGAAATGCCGAGAGCTTGCTTGTAGGAAAGTATTATCTCCGAACCAATCCGCTGAAAATTCTCGGCCAAATACCGATGGTGATCCAATTGATGGCGAAGCGAAGGATGGCCTTCTTCCCTCATAAGATCAAGGGCATCGACGGTTTGAAACAGATGATCGCCGCCGTCGGCGTAAATCATGAGGCAAAACCATGAAGGACCTGCTGACCTTTGCATACTTTCCCGGCTGTTCGGCAACCTCTACAAATCGGGCCTATGATGTGTCAGCACGAAGTGTCGCCAGGACACTCGGAATCGGACTTGAGGAGCTCGACGACTGGAACTGCTGTGGCGCTTCGGCTTATATGTCGGTTGACGAAAAGAGGGCCATGGTGTTGTGTGCCCGGAATTTGGCCTTGGCGGAGAAGGAAGGGAAAGACATCGTGGCTATCTGCAGTGGGTGTTATGTTGTTCTGCGAAAGGCCGTCCGGCATCTGGCCGAAGATCCGAAACTTGCCGCCGAGATTCGCAAAGCACTTACCGCCGGAGGGATGAGTTATCATGATTCTGTTAAGGTTCGCCACTTCCTGGATATCATTGTTCGTGACGCAGGTAAGGATGCTGTCCAAAAGAGGGTTACTCATCCATTAACAGGCCTCAAAGCTGTCCCTTATTACGGATGCATGATCAGCAGGCCCTTCAACGAGGTGGATGACGAGGAAGACCCTCGGATGATGGACGATCTGATCGAATGGCTGGGTGCGACGGCTGTTCCCTTCCCAATGAAATCGAAGTGTTGTGGAGGCCTTATGATGACCACCCAACCCCCGATCGGTCAACAGCTTTCGGGTCACATTCTTCGAAGTGCCAAAGAGGCCGGGGCCGATTGTATTGTAACCGCCTGCCCGCTTTGCCAACTCAATCTGGAAGCCTATCAAGGTACGATCGGAAAAACACTCGATATGGACTGTCGGATTCCCGTTCTCTATTTCACGCAGTTGATGGGAGTTGCCTTTGGTTTGGGTGAGGCGGAATTGGCTTTGAAGGATTGTATTACACCCGTCGAAACAATGCTCTCTTCGCGAGGTACATAACCGATGATTAGACAGGAACATCGTATTGGGGTTTATGTGTGCCACTGTGGGACCAACATTTCACACACCGTAGATGTCGAAGCAGTGGCCAAGTATGCCGAAACTTTACCAGATGTGGTCATTGTGCGGGAATACAAATACATGTGTTCCAAACCCGGCCAGGAGCTGATCCACCAGGACATCGACGAGCACAATCTGACACGCGTTGTGGTCTCTTCTTGCTCGCCCCTGATGCATGAAGAGACCTTCCGAAACACCTGCGAGGACGCTGGGCTCAATCGGTTCCTCTTCCAGATGTCCAATATCCGCGAGCAATGTTCTTGGGTACACGGCGATAGGAAGAAAGCGACGGAGAAAGCCAAACGGCTTATTGCCGCGGCCGTCAAACGCGTTCACCACCATGTGACCCTGGAACAGCGACAAGCCCCGGTGAATCCCAATACCCTGGTCATCGGCGCCGGGATCGCCGGGATTGAAGCCGCGCTCAAGATCGCCGAGGCTGGCCGCAAGGTATACCTGGTGGAAAAGGAACCATCGATTGGCGGCCACATGGCCAAATTTGACAAGACCTTCCCCACATTGGATTGCGCGGCGTGCATTCTGACCCCCAAAATGGTTCAGGTGGGTCAACACCCGAACATCGAGATGATGACCTATTCCGAAATAACAGAGGTTTCGGGATATATTGGAAACTTCAAGGCAACGATCCGTCGCAAACCGCGATTTGTCGACGAAACGAAATGTACGGGTTGCGGTCAGTGTGTCGAACGCTGTCCGGTCCAGTTCCGGCCGGTTGACGGTCATCCGATAAGCCGACCGGAAGATCTCCTCAACTCCGAGATGAAACTCCAAGCCGACGCCGCTCTGGATGAACACCGCCATGAACGAAACCCTGTTGTCACAGTTCTCCAAGATATCAATGAGCTGTTCGGGTACCTGCCTCCGCCGGTACTGAAGTATGTCAGCGCGAGACTGAAGGTTCCGCTGTCAGAGGTTTATCATGTCGCCACTTTCTACACAGCGTTTAGTCTCGTACCCCGAGGTGAACATATCATCAAAATCTGCATGGGGACGGCGTGCCATGTTCGAGGGGCTCAGCGGGTTTTGGAGGCCCTCGAAAATCGTCTGGAAATCACGGCCGGCCAGACCACTAAGGACATGAAATATTCGCTGGAAACCGTGAATTGTCTCGGTGCCTGTGCGATGGGACCGGTGGTCGTAGTGGATAAAGAGTATGTGACCGTGAATCCCAAAGATATTAACCGACTCATCGATCGAATTGCCCATGAGCCCATACATGTGTGAACTGAGAATGAGGAGACCGCAATGATCCGTCTTGCCGATTGCGGAGCTGTTGGCCGGCTGTGTGCCGAATTGAACCGGGACAAGCCGAAAATCGAGATCCTTGTATCGCGAGGGACCTGTGGAACATCCCGGGGTGCAGACGACCTGGTTGAGGCCCTGCGAACAGCCCTTAACAAGGCAGGCACTAACGGGGATGTACGGCTGCGTGTTACCGGCTGCCTGGGGTATTGCGATCTTGAGCCCATTGTCATCGTACGGCCCTCCGGTTTCTTTTACCCCCAGCCCAAACCCGATGATGCTGTCGAGATTGTCGACCGGGGACTTGAGGGAAAGGCCGTCCCCAGGTTATTCATGAAGGATCCAAACACCGGAAAACCAATCGAAACGGAATCCGAAGTCCCATTCTATAAACATCAGAATCGAGTCATCTTTGGTTCGAATTTCGAATTGGATCCGACCAGTATTGACGACTATATCCGAATCGGCGGATACCAAGCCTTGGCCAAAGTACTATCGGAGATGACTCCGGAAAAGGTGATTGATGAAGTCACACGATCGGGGCTTCGAGGTCGTGGCGGCGCGGGTTTTCCCACCGGCCTAAAATGGGCCTCTTGCCGTAAAGCCAAGGGCCAAGTTAAATATGTGGTCTGCAATGCGGACGAAGGGGATCCTGGTGCCTATGCCAATCGTGGTTTGTTGGAGGGAAATCCTCACAGTGTGATCGAAGGAATGGCAATCGGCGCCTGGGCTGTCGGGGCCAGCCAAGGTTATGTGTATGTCCGGACCGAGTATCCTCTGGCTGTCGAACTAATGACTCGGGCCGTCCAAGAGGCAAGGGCTGCGGGTTTACTGGGAAGGAATATTCTGGGCTCCGGTTTTGCCTTCGATATTCATATCAATCGCGGAGGAGGCGCCTTTGTCTGCGGTGAGTCGACTGCCCTGATGGCTTCTATTGAAGGGCATGTGGGCGAGCCACGGGCCAAGCATATCCATACCGTCGAAAGTGGTTTGTGGCAGGAACCAACCACCCTCAATAATGTTGAGACATGGGCGAATATCCCCCCCATCATCAATCGCGGTGCCGAATGGTTTACACAGATCGGCACCGGAGATGTAACCGGAAATCCATGGGGTGGTAGCAAGGGAACCAAGATCTTTTCTCTTGTGGGTAAGGTTAACCACTGCGGTCTTGTCGAAGTTCCGATGGGGATTACCCTGCGCAAGGTAATCTTTGACATCGGTGGAGGCATCAAGAACGGCAAAAAGTTTAAAGGAGTTCAAACTGGAGGACCCTCGGGTGGTGTTCTGTCCGAAAAGCACCTCGATCTTCCCATTGACTATGATGAACTTGTCGAGGCCGGTTCCATGATGGGTTCCGGCGGCATGATCGTGATGGATGAGGACAACTGCATGGTCGATTTTGCCCGGTTCTTCCTTTCGTTCCTCGAAGATGAATCCTGTGGAAAATGTACTCCCTGCCGGGAAGGGATTGTCCAGATGCGTCAGATCCTCACCAATATCTGCCAAGGCAAGGCCAAGGAAGGCGACCTTGCGCTGCTGCGAGACCTTGCCGAGGTTGTCAGTGAATCGTCTCTGTGTCAGCTGGGGGTAACGGCCCCCAATCCCGTTCTGACGACGCTGGCCTATTTCAAAGATGAATATGACGCCCATGTTCGCGATCATAAGTGTCCTGCGGGAGTCTGCAAGGCCCTGACAACATACCGTATCGACTGGGAATCCTGTACCGGCTGTGGCATTTGTTTCAAAAATTGCCCCAGCGATGCGATCCGGGGTGAAAAAAAACAACCCCACGAAATCCAGGTTGACAGATGTACCAAGTGCGGCGTCTGTTATGACAGTTGCATGTTCAATGCAGTCCGCCGCAATTGAACCTCGGAGGTAGAATCATGATTCAACTTACGATCGACGGCAAACAGATTTCAGTTGAACAAGGACAGACGGTCCTTGACGCTGCTCGGGAAGGGAATATTCCGATTCCTACCCTTTGCAGCCATGAATCGCTGATCTCGTATGGCGCTTGCCGCCTTTGTGTCGTCGAGGTTCGACATCGTAACAAGACCCGCCTTCTCGCCTCGTGTACCTTACCGGCCGCCGGGGGGATGGAAGTGACCACCAATTCTGAAAAAGTGATTCGAACCCGTCGAATGTTGGCCGAACTGCTCTTGGCCCGTTGCCCGGAATCAAAGGCAATCCGAAATATCGCCGCACAACTTGGTGTGGAAAAAACCAGATTCAGTAAACCCCATCTCAAAGATAACAGTGCCATCGTGGGTACAGACGGATGCATCTTATGCGGGATGTGTGTACGGGTTTGTAACGATATCTTGAAGATTGGTGCTTTGGGATTTGAAGGCCGCGGCGCTAGTCGCCGGGTCGTTACGCCCTTTGAGGAACCGTCCGAAGTCTGCCTTACCTGCGGCGCGTGTAGTTTCGTATGTCCGACCGGTGCCATCGAACACCACCGGATTCGCCTGCATAAACCCGAACCGATCCCCGCCGAATTCGAATATGGCATGACCAACCGAAAACCCATCAACATTCCATTCCCACAGGCGGTACCGCGCGTCCCCGTAATCGATCCCGATACATGTATGAACTTCAAGACCGGGGGATGCAAAATCTGCGAAGATAATTGCGGCGTCCACGCCATCGATCACACCCAACAGGAGAAATTCGAACAGGTCGATGTCGGGGCTATTATTGTTGCGACCGGTTTTGAACTCTTTGACAGCCGAAAACTTACACGCTATGGCTACGGCAAGCTGGACAATGTCCTTCACGCCTTGGAATTTGAAAGGATGAGTCATGCCAGCGGTCCGACCGGCGGTAAGATCCTCACCAAAAAAGGCCAGCCACCAAAAGCTGTCGCTATCCTCCATTGTATTGGGAGCCGGGATGAAAATACCAACGAATACTGTTCCCGCGTTTGTTGTATGTATTCGCTCAAGTTCGCTCATCTGGTCAAAGAAAAGACCAATGCCGAGGTTTATAACCTGTATATTGACATGCGGGCCTTTGGCAAGGGTTATGAAGAATTCTACAAACGGATCCTCGGCGAAGGGGTACACTTCATCCGTGGGAAGTGTGCCGAAGTGACCTCTGCAGCCCAGATACCCGAAGAGAAAGGTAAACTGATTGTCGTAGCCGAAGATACCCTTCTTGGCATGACTCGCCGTTTGCCCGTTGATATGGTGATCCTTTCTGCGGGTCTTATCCCCGGCAAAGATTCTGACAAACTGGGCAGGATTCTCGGTATCAGTTGTTCTCAGGGTGGATTCTTTCTCGAAAAACATCCCAAGCTTGCTCCGGTGGATGCTATTAATGATGGAATTTTCGTTGCTGGCACTTGCCAGGGTCCAAAAGATATTCCCGATACCGTGGCACAGGGAGCCGCGGCCGCCGCGGGTGCTTTGTCTTTGATCGACAAAGGCAAGGTCATCCTCGAACCGATCACCGCCGAAATTGATGAGAAACGGTGTGCCGGTTGCCAGTTGTGCGTGGCCAACTGTCCCTATAGCGCCATCGAGTACAACAAGGATAAGAAGATTTCAATTGTTACCGAAGAACTATGCAAGGGCTGTGGAACCTGCGTGGCCGGTTGTCCCTCGGGAGCGGCCCGCCAGAAGAACTTCGAAGATGTGCAAATTCTTGCCGAAATCGAAGGCATTCTGACTTCCACTTGAAACCCAACCGGGAGAGTGCAATGGTTGACGAAAACTATGAACCCAAAATCGTCGGATTTCTGTGCCGTTGGTGTTCCTACACCGGGGCAGATCTGGCCGGAACCAGCCGCATGCAATATCCGCCGAATCTTGCGGCCATTCGTGTCATGTGCTCCGGCCGCGTGGATCCGACATTCGTGGTCAAGGCCCTCCAGGATGGGGCCGACGGAGTCCTCATTGCCGGTTGCCATCCCGGCGATTGCCACTATTCCGAGGGAAATTATAAGACAATGCGTCGATATCCGATGTTGCTCAATCTGCTCGATCAGTTCGGGGTTGATCGCCGCCGCATTCGTCTGGAATGGATTTCCGCCTCGGAAGGCGAAATATTTGCCCGTGTCGTCTCCGAATTTACCCAACAGCTCAAGGCCCTTGGGCCGCTCCGATGGTCGGACACAGTAGACCAGCTCTGTAGTCCTACATAAGGGTAAAATCCATCAACGAGGTATGTTATGGCAAAACCAAAAGTTGCATTTTACTGGTGTGCATCCTGCGGTGGTTGTGAAGAAACCATTGTGGACCTAGCCGAAGATGTTCTCAAGGTCGTAGAAGCGGTGGAGATTGTACTATGGCCGGTAGCGCTGGATTATAAACTCGAACATGTCAAGGCATGGAAGCCCGGCGAAGTAACAGTTGCATTCATCAATGGCACAGTACGGCTCTCGGAGCAACTGGAGTGGGTCAAGCTCCTTCGTGAAAAATGTCCCATTGTCATCGCATTTGGATCCTGTGCTCACTTAGGTGGAGTGCCCGGCCTGGCCAACGCTACCAGTCGCGCAGAAATCATCGCCAATAAATATCACCGTTCGCCTACCCTCGACAATCCACAAAAGACCATTCCGCTGATCTTGACCGCGGTCGACGGCCATCACTTGGACCTGCCGGAATTTTTCAAGGACGCCAAACCCCTCGATCAGGTCATCCCAGTGGATTATTATCTTCCGGGTTGTCCTCCGCCTCCAGAGAATGTGGCTGCGGCTGTTACGGCCATCCTTGAAAACAAGCTGCCTCCGAAGGGTTCCGTGATTGGCGTCGAAAAGGCCCTGTGCGAATCCTGCCCACGGAACGAAACCAAGCCCGAGGAAATGAAAATCACCCGTTTCAAACGAGTCGCCACCTCCACGCCGGATCCGGAGAAATGTTTTCTGGCCGAGGGTTTCCTGTGTATGGGACCCGCCACCCGCGGAGGATGTGGAGAACGATGCATCAAGGGCAATATGCCGTGCCGAGGTTGTTTCGGTCCCCCACCGGATTCTCTGGACGCAGGGCTTAAGATGATCAGTGCGATTGCATCCCATGGGGAAGCCGACACGGAAGAGGCCGCAAAGGTCTTCGCCGATTCGCTTGTGGATCCCTTGGGGACCCTATACCGATTCAGCTTGCCGGCCTCCATGCTCCGCAGAAGGGTCATGGCCGGCGCCGATCAATAAGAAACGTGGTGAACTGGATGAAACGGTAATTCCAAAGGAATCCATATGGGTAAACATATTTCCATCAATCCCATCACGCGACTGGAAGGTCACGGCAAGATCGAAATTTTTCTGAATGATTCCGGCGATGTGGAGCGTGCTTTTTTACAGGTACCGGAGTTGAGAGGTTTCGAAACCTTTTGTATCGGTCGTCCGGCCGAGGAAATGCCCCGCATTACGCCGCGGATCTGCGGCGTTTGTCCGACTGCCCATCATATGGCCTCGACCAAATGTCTTGACGATCTCTGGCACATTACGCCGACGCCCACAGCCAAGAAACTGCGCGAATTGATGTATGCGATCTTCATGTTTGAGGACCATAACCTTCATTTCTATTTTCTCGGCGGGCCTGATTTTGTCATGGGGCCGGATGCGCCGGCTGCCGAACGGAACATCCTTGGGGTTATCAGCAAAGTCGGCCTGGACATCGGCCGACAGGTGATTCGGATCCGCCGCGAATGTCGGATGATCATGGAAACGGTCATGGGCAAAGTAATCCACCCCGTCTTTGGATTGCCCGGCGGTGTTTCCAAGGGCATCACCGAAGAGCAACGGATCAAATTCCTCGAAACAGCCGAGTTTGCCGTGCAGTTTGCGCAATTCTCTTTGAATCTTTTCAATGACGTTGTCCTCAAAAATCCCGACTATGTCCATCTGATCCTCGATGACGCATATTGCCACAAAACCAACTATATGGGATTGGTGGACGCGAATAACAAGGTGAATTTCTACGACGGTCATGTCCGCGTGGTCAGCCCCAACGGCGATGAAATCGTCCGGTTTGCGCCACGGGATTATGTCAGGCATATCGCCGAGCATGTCGAACCGTGGAGTTACATCACATTTCCCTATCTCAAGTCAAAGGGCTGGAAAGGATTCGTGGATGGGCCCGACAGCGGCGTTGTCCGTGCAGCGCCGCTCGCCCGGTGCAATGTGGCCGACGGCATGGCGACCCCGCTGGCCCAGGCGGCCTATGAAAAAATGTACGAAACCCTCGGCGGAAAACCGGCCCATGCCACGCTGGCCTTCCACTGGGCTCGGCTGGTCGAAGCCCTTTATGCGGCCGAACGGATGAAGGAACTTCTTCAAGATCCCGAGATTACCGGAACTCGCATTCGCAACGAACCTACATCGATTCCAGACGAAGGAGTCGGGATCGTTGAGGCACCTCGAGGCACACTGGTTCATCACTATACGACGGATGCCAATGGTATCTTGACTCGGGTCAATCTCCTGGTCGCCACGAATTTCAACGCGGCTCCTATCGCAATGTCCGTAGAAAAAGCCGCCAAGGGCATGATCCGGGGGGGAGTCGTCAATGACGGTTTGCTGAATAGGGTGGAAATGGCCTTTCGGGCCTATGATCCCTGTCATGCCTGTGCGACACATGCCCTTCCAGGTCAGATGCCTCTGGTTGCTCGAATATACGATAAATCGGGGAATGTCATGAAAGTTCTTAAGCGGTGAGATGATTGAGCAGGATTTAAACAAAGAGTTCGAACCGGTATTGGGGAAAGATACGATGCCTTCCGCTGTGTCTTTAAGGCCCACATCACGGTTGGTTTTGGCGCTCGGGAATGATATTCTCGGCGATGATGGAGCTGCCCTTGTTGCCGCTACTATTCTCCGGAAAGACTTTGCCGGGCAGATCGACTTTGTCGACACGATCGAGTCCGGGCTTGTGCTTCTGGATATTATGGCTGGATATGATCAGGTCTTGCTTCTCGATACGATCACAACCGGTCTCCACAAACCCGGCACGATCCTTGATTATTCCCCCCGGTCTTTTTGTTCGATTGTCGGCCCTTCACCCCATTGCATGGGTCTTCCGGAGGTTCTTGAACTTGCGGATCGTTTAGCCATACCCTTTCCCGGCGAAATCCATATTCATGCTATTGAGATCGTAACTCCTGAGGGATTCGGTCAGAATCTTAGCCCGGTTGTTGAATGTGCGATGGATCAATATATTCACAGTGCATCACAAATCTTGACCTCCTGGATCAGCGTCGAGGCATCAAACGAATCCATTCAAGAGGCCGGATAATCATGTAAACAGATTGCGTAAACTGGGGCGGTTCGACCGCCCAGTAGAGAAATGAAATCGATTTCTTCCAATCCGCTTAAGTTTGCCTCGCTGATTGCTCATCAGTTGAAAAGTCCGGTTTCCGTTGTTAGCACTATTCTAAGCACAATGCTGGGAGAATTCTGCGGTCCTTTGACTCCCCAGCAGAAAGAATTGCTCGAACGGGCTTTTGCTCGATGCGATGAGTCTCTGGCCTGCGCGGGAAGATTGATGACCATCACGCGTGCTTTGGAACACCCGGAAACCCAGCAAGGTGTCACTGAGATTACCCGGATCATCCGAGATTCGATTCAGCGTCATTCCGAAAAAGCTATCTCCCGGGATATTGACCTCCGATTGGAATCACCCCAACATGAGTTGTTTGTCCAGGGCATGGAAGCTTCCCTGGCGGAATCGATGGATGAACTCATCACCAATTCTCTTAAATACACACCCGATCATGGCCTGGTTGCAATCGAAGTCGTTGATGATGTATCCAGCAAACAGATCGTGATCACTGTAGAAGATTCCGGGCCGGGAATCCCCGAAGAAAGCCGCTCTCGGGTCTTTGAACCCTTCTATCGTACCCAGACCGCAATCAAGAGTGGAACGGCAGGGACAGGACTTGGCTTGGCGATGGTCAAGGCAATCCTCTCGGCTTCGGGTGGAACTGTCAGTGTAGGTAAGAGTAAACTTGGTGGAGCGAGTTTCGAAATCCGTCTACCCTCTTGCCCATGGCCCGATTCGGTATCAAAGGCAGATCTGGATTATGTCTCTATGCGGGTGATTATCATTGGAGGTGTGGCGGCTGGTCCTAAAGTCGCCGCTAAACTGAGCCGACTGGATCCGTATGCGGAGATCACAATCATCGAGAAAGGCAAGGTCCTTTCCTATGCGGGTTGTGGTCTGCCCTACTATATCTCCGGTGTCGTTCGCGACCAGAAAAAACTGATGAGCAGTCCTGCGGGGGATGTCCGAGATCCGGTTTTTTTCCAAAAGGTCAAAAACATTCGGGTCCTGAACCAGACGGAGGCAATACAAATCGATCGGGAGTCCAAACGGGTATTGGTTCAAGACCTGGCAAATCACAAAGACAACTGGATCAGTTATGATAAACTTGTTCTGGCGACTGGGGGTAAAGCCGTCATCCCCAAGATCGAAGGTATTGAACTGAAAAATGTTTTCACCCTCCACGGCGTCGGCGATGCCGAAGGGATCAAGACAGCACTGGAAGGAACCACTGCCCGGGATGTTGTAATCGTCGGCGGTGGTTTGATTGGGATCGAAATGACCGAATCACTGGTCCGCGCCGGATGCCGTGTAACCATTGTCGAGGCCCAGAATCAGATCCTGTCCGGATTGGATTGGGAAATGGCCCGTTTGATCGAACGCTATTTGGAATCTCGGGGCATCAAGATCATTACGAACACCCGTGTGGAACGCTTCGAGGGTCAGGATAAAGTCCATAAGGTTGTTCTCAAATCTATGGTAGTTCCTGCTGACCTGGTTATTCTGGCCGTCGGCGTGCAACCCAACGTTGAGTTGGCGCAAAAAGCCGGATTGGCCATCGGTCCGACCGGCGGTATTCAGGTAAGTCCCATGCTCCAGACATCCGATGCCGATATATATGCCGCCGGAGATTGCGTCGAGCATGTAGGATTGCTGATGGACAGTCCCATCTATGTCCCTATGGGTTCGACGGCTAACAAGCAGGGTCGTACCGTTGCGATTAATCTTGCCGGTGGGAATGAACCTTTCGCCGGGGTTCTTTCCACTTTCGTTTGTAAGCTCTTCGACTACAATGTCGGTAAAACCGGTCTCACTGAGACACAGGCGAGGGAAATGGGGTACCAGACCGTGGTCGTGATGTGCCCAGGACCTGACCGGGAACATTTTGTGCCTGGTGCAAGAGACCTTCTGCTTAAATTGATTGTCGATCGGAAGACCCGTCGTATTCTTGGGGTTCAGGCCATCGGCCCTGGTGTTGTCGATAAACGGATCGATGTCGCCGTCACAGCTATCTCTGGCAAAATGACAGTCGATCAATTGGCTCATGTTGATTTGGGATATGCTCCGCCGTTTTCCCCCGTGCTCGATAACTTGATCACCGCCGCAAATGTTGCCAAGAACAAACTCGAAGGTCGTTTTCTGGGAATCTCGTCTGTGGAACTTTATCACCGTCTTGAGAACAAGGATCCAATCCTTGTATTGGATGTTCGAACCCCAACGGAAGTGCATCAGTTTCGGTTGAAAGGATCTTTTTCGATTCCACTGGGTTCCTTGAGATCAAGACTGTATGAACTTCCCCGCGAGGCGGAGATTGTAACGGTATGCAATTACTCCCTTCGTGCATATGAGGCGGCCGTAATCCTGCGTCAGGCCGGATACAATTCGGTTTCTGTACTGGATGGCGGCTTATGCATGTGGCCATATGATTTGGAACACTCGGGTTGATACTGTCTGCTTGGGAAGATACATTTACCAGTTCAAGCAGGTAATTGGAAGAACAATCAATGATGCTTTTATCCGGTGTGGTTTGGCCCGCGAGCGCAATTACTTTTATGGCAGTTACCGTAAGTGAGGGTATGGAAGAGAGGGAGTGCATCTGAAACTATTTGAGATCGAGCATGGCAGATAGCCCCAACATAAGCTCGAATCCGTTCCAAAATAGCGGATTTGCCACGACACATTGGAGCGTGGTGATAACGGCGGGGAAGGGCCACTCAGCCCAGGCTGCCGATGCCTTGCAGCAATTGTGCCGCACGTATTGGTATCCCCTTTATATGTTTGTCCGCCGACAGGGTTACCAAGCCAATGATGCCGAAGATTTAACCCAAGAGTTCTTCGTGCGGTTCCTTGCGAAAGAGTATTTTGGGCGAGCCGACCCGACGCTGGGGCGGTTTCGCAGTTTTCTGTTATCCTGCCTGAAGAACTTTCTTACGGAGCAACAACGACAAGCTCGGCGCCTCAAACGCGGCGGCGTTCAGACGATTATTTCCTGGGATGGCCAGATGTCCGAGAAGCGGTATCTGCTGGAGCCGACAGAATTGATGACGCCCGAGCATGCTTATGATCGTCGCTGGGCTATGACCTTGCTGGAGAGGGTATTAGCCCAACTCACTCAGGAGCAATTGAAAGATGGTAAGCAACAGGTCTTTGCCCAACTGAAGGATTACCTTTGGGGACAAACTCGCGAAACAAGCTATAGGGAGTTGGCGGAATCTCTGGGTATGACTGAAGGGTCTGTGAAGGTAACCATACATCGACTGCGGCAGCGTTTGCGCGATCTATTGCGCAAAGAGGTGGCGCATACTGTGGCTACCGAGGAAGAAATCAACGAAGAGCTGAGGCATTTGATCGACGCGGTCAAGGATTGACACAGGCGGCCGCGGAATCTCGTGTTAGAATGTGGTGTGTAACTTTTTTCCCGTTCCGTCATAGAATAGATAGTACTGACCGGTGCGGAGCTTCAAGCAAGGAGTTGTGTATGGCCGGGAATCGCATCTGCTGGAAGTGTGGGACGGAATTGGCGGCTATGGGTACGGATCGGCTTTGTCCAGCCTGCTTGCTGAAAGACGGATTGGAAGAAGGCTCGGAAGTCAAGGGCAAGCCTACCGAGCCGACACTTTCCGTTTCCGATTCCGTTCCTCCGACAGCTCCGACCTGCTTTGGGGACTATGAATTGCTTGAGGAGATCGGGCGTGGCGGCATGGGTATCGTCTATAAAGCACGGCAGATGAGCCTGGACCGAATCGTTGCCGTGAAGGTGCTGCTATCCGGACGGCTAGCCAGTCCCGCCTTCGTTCAGCGGTTCCGTACGGAAGCCGCCGCCGCGGCTAGTCTTCATCACCCCAATATCGTAGCCATCCATGAAGTCGGATTTCGGGATGGCCAGCATTTCTTTGCGATGGATTATGTGGCTGGTCGCAGTTTGGCAGATATCGTTCTGGACAGGCCGTTGCCGGCGCGCCGCGCGGCCAGCTATGTAAAGACCATCACCGATGCGATTCAGTACGCGCATGAACGGGGGATTCTACATCGAGATCTCAAACCATCGAATGTTCTGATTGACGAGAATGACCAGCCGAGGGTGATGGACTTCGGATTGGCCAAACGCTTGGAAAAAGATACCGAGCTGACATTGAGCGGGCAGGTGTTGGGATCGCCGAACTATATGGCGCCCGAACAGGCGGCGGCCCGGCGTGGACAGGTGGGCAAACGCAGTGATGTCTATTCGCTTGGGGGGATTCTATACAATCTGCTCACAGGACGTGCGCCGTTTCTGGCCGACACCGTGGCTAAAACGTTGTATCAGGTTCAGAACAATGAGCCGGTATCGCCGCAGTTGTTGAATCCAAGTATACCGCGTGACCTCGCCACGATCTGCCTTAAATGCTTGGAGAAGGAAGCGGACAAACGCTACGCGACGGCCCTGGAACTTGCGGAGGATATTAGCCGTTTCCTTAACCATAAACCAATTCTGGCCCGTCCGGTCGGCCGGCTGGAGAAGTTCTGGCGCGGGTGCCGGCGAAATCCAATCGTGGCCACGCTTATTACCACTGTTGCATTGGTATTTTTGGCTGGCTTTGCTGGGGTACTTTGGCAGTGGCAGCAGTCTGAAAGAAACCGCATGCTGGCCGATGCCAGACTTTATGCCGCTGATATGAAACTGGCTCAACAAGCTTGGGAGGAAGGTAACCTTGTTCGTGCCCAATCGCTGCTCCGAGCACATTTGCCGCAAGCAGGTCAGGAAGACTTGCGCGGGTTCGAGTGGCGATATCTTTGGAAGCTCTGCCAGGACGAGAGTCAGTATTCGTTCACCAACTTTACTCATGAGGTTCGCTGTGCCGTCTTTTCTCCGGATTACAGTGTGCTGGCCGTGGGAAGCGGCAAGACTATAACATTCCTGGATGTCGCAAGTCGCAGAGAGGTGGACGTGTTGACAGATACTGGCGGATGGATCACGGCTTTGGCATTTTCTCCCACTGCCAAGAACATACTTGCCATAGCCGAAAGTCCCGACGAAGCAATGGGCAGATCGAACCTGACCCGTGCTTTCAAGTCTGGCGAATATCCAAAGGTTACTGGCGGAAACAGCATGATCAAGTTGTGGAATCTTGCGACTAAGGAACTGGTCACGACGTTCCATGGACATACCGCGGAGATCCAGTCAATCGCGTTCTCTCCCGATGGGAAGCGATTGGCTTCCGCCAGTTGGGATGGGACCGTACGGTTTTGGGATACCGTATCGCAAGAACCAGCCGAAACTCCTCCTTTGGAGCACCATTACGAGGTTCTGGATGTGGCGTTCACACGCGACGGCAAGATCCTGGCCTGTTTAGGCGGCCGCCCCCATCTTGAGTTGTGTGATGCTGCAACAGGCAATGTAATTGAGGAATACAACTTCGCTCACACGGCCTGTCCGCTGGCCATGGCATTTTCATCGAATGGCCAGACACTTGCCACGGTTAGTAATGATGGCATCATTCTCCTCTGGGATTTCGCCTCCCGCCCGAAGAGATCTAAGTTTACGGGGCATCAAGGTCCCATTGAATCTGTGGCATTCGCACCGGATGGCAGACTCCTAGCGACAGGTGGTACGGATAACACGATCAGGATCTGGGACATAACAACAGAGCGGCAAGCCGCGATTCTTCGGGGCCATCAAGCACCGGTCGAATGGATCGCTTTCACACCGGATGGAAAGACGTTAGTCTCTGCGGGGCTAGATCGCAATGTGAAGGTTTGGAACGTTGTGCCGCCGGGTGACGCAAATATTCTGAAAGGGCATACAGAGTGGGTCGACGCCGTTGTCTTTTCTCCCGACAACAAGACACTCGCCTCGGTGGATTATGGGGGATTTTTGGTGAAGCTTTGGGATGTTCCTTCTCGGCGGTTCCTCACCAACCTCTTGGGCCACACGGATGTGGCACGGTGTGCCGCGTTTTCGCCGAACGGTAAGATTCTGGCCACCGGCAGCCACGATCGTACTGTGAAGCTCTGGGATCTCTCGTTGCTGAAAGAGATTGGCACGCTAGGGACGGAGTTTGAGGTACTCTCGGTAGCCTTTTCGCCAGATGGCAACACCTTGGCCGCAGCAGGGGACGGCGTGGCATTTTGGGATATGGCCTCGCGACAAAAAATCAGCGGTCTAGCGGACGACACTCGCGGGGCCTTTTCCGTTGCTTTCTCGCCTACACGTGCGCAGGTAGTTCTGGGTTACTCCGACGGAAGAGTCCGCCTTGGAGATATCAGGAATCTGCAACTATTAACCTTACCCAGAGAACATAGGAGCACGGTCAGATCTGTCGCATTTTCAAGTGACGGGACTCTCCTCGCCTCCGCTGACAGTGACGGTTGTGTTATCCTGTACGAAGTTGCTCGCCGACGGATTATCACAAGTTTCAGAGAACACACAATGATTGTTCATTGCGTCGCATTCAGTCACGACAATAGAACTCTCGCTTCGGCAAGCTGGGACGGCACGCTCAAGCTCTGGAATCTTCCCACGATGCAACTGGCGCTTGGTCTTCGAGGTCACCAAGGCCCGATTGCGGGTGTTGCTTTTAGCAGGGATGAGAGTCTGATGGCCACTTGTGGTGCGGACGGCCCCGTGAGGCTTTGGCCAGCGGCACTTCCGGAGGAGATCGATACCAGTCGCAAGGATGGAAGTGCCATACCATGATTTAATCGGTGGACACTAGCTCACCTCGACCTTCTAGCAAGCAAATTCTATGACACTTTCCCTCTGAACTACGAATTCCTGTAACCTTTCTGTGCGTTTGTCATAGGAAGAAGTAGTGGAAGACATCTTCATGGATGGATCTTCTATAAACGAGACCATAAAGAATGAGAGGGTGAGTTATTGGGAGCTCAATTACGGACTAGGTGGTATCGTCTAAGTGATTATGTGAACCATTTTTTAAGGAGAAATTACATGCTAAAGACAAAGTGGAGTATTGTATTGACCCTCACGCTTTGCGCCCTTTTGCTGTCCATGCCAGGGATAGCGAAAGATCAGGGTGGCAACGGAGGCAATCCAGGGGTACTGCCACCCCAATCAAACGCCTTTAGCGCATCGTATGGTGAGTGGGTTGCGAGATGGTGGCAGTGGATGGGCGCATTTCCTGCGGAGATCAGCCCCGGATTTGATGAAACGGGCGAAGATGCTGCAAGGGGGCAATCTGGGCATGTTTGGTTTCTGGCGGACTGCCCGCCGTTTATGCTCGGTCCTCAAGACACCATCACGCGCACCGTCGACATTCCCGCTGGGAAGGCCCTGTTCTTTCCGGTGTGTATGCTACCGTGGTTGACAATTCCGGGGCTGGATTTCCCCATCGAGGATCCACCCATAGATCCGATCGAATGGTTTCTCGAGAATGAAGATTGGATCCGCCCAATATATGAAACCTACATGAACGGCGTTTCGGAACTCGTTTGCACGATCGATGGGAAAATGGTTCAAGACATCGAGCAATATTACATAGAGTCACCAGTGTTCGGCATGTATGCCGACGAAGCTATTGGATGGCCCAGCGATTACTATGCAGCATGCATAGCCGATGGCGTGTGGTTGATGTTGTCCCCGTTATCCGTTGGCAACCACACAATCCACTTCCGCGTCGTGCAGCATTTGTGGGATTGGGGCCCTGAGGGCCATACCAGGTATGTAGATGTTACCTATAATCTGACTGTCGTTCCTGCGAAGAAAAAGTAAGTGGCACCGTTATTGAATTCCTGCACGCCGACCTCAGAGCCGGCGTGCAGGATGATATTTCATTCGTCAGTCACTACATTATTGTGCGCACACTTGTTGATCGCAAATTCTGTAATGCTGATGGGAGGGTTCTTCTATTGCCACGGGAATAAGCCTCACAATTGATAAGTTCTATCTGGCATTTAGCTCAAGTACCGCAGTTGGGGGTGTAAAACGGCGTTATTGAATCAGAAACGCAGAAGTCAACACTACATTTACATTCATAATCGGCAACTGAGCCGGCGGATTCAATCCCAGTCGATGAAGCAGGATCGCCCGGTGTTCCGTTACACATGTCGCTCAGCAATGGCGAATCGCCGTTCCTTCCCGAATCTTCAATGCTGCATCAACCCCCGAAGCATCCATAGTTCCTTAAACATTCGCCGAAGCTAAGATAACCTTAGTGTTTCTCTATTCACTGTAGAGATCAATGTGCAAACACCGTAACAAGAGCAGTAAATGACTGCAAGGATTCAATCCTCCGGTAACAACGACAACCACTGTTGAGCCAACAGAAGCCAGTCCTGCATATCCACTTTCCCCGAATGATCTAGGTCGGCATTGTCACACCTTCGGTTGGTCATATCGTCACAGTCCGACTGTAGCCAAGACTCCGACAGGCCGACGACATCCTGGAGATCCACGGACTTATCTCTGACTACCTCCGGGAAATCCGGCAGAGGCGGCCGTGGGGTCCCTTCGATCTGGATCGCAATACTTGTGCCGTAGGGCTCAATCATCCCCCCCGGCAAGGTCCAATACCATTGCCCCATATTTTTCCGCCATGCACGCCTGAGGGGAAAAGACGGAGAGGAATACTGCATGGCGATATATCCATTGTTGGCAACCGAATACATGATCCAATACGGGGTATCCTTCTTCAAACGGTACTTCAAAGAAAAGGTGACCCAATTGGCAATCGTATAGGGCACCGGGGCGGAAGTTGTGGCCAGGACTCTGCCGGGGTTATCACCGTCATCCTCCAGCAAGGAAACATCCAAAATGTTATAGGTGGTTGCCGTGGCCAATACGGCCAGACGAACGGAGGACATCTCATAGTCATATCCGGTTGGAATAATTCGATGGGCCTCATCGATATCCGTCTTAAACACGACATTCTGCGGCCCGGTCACTGCATCGCCACCCTTGATATATCCCGATCCTGTGGAGAAGATCGATGTTGTGTATGGAACAATTTCCGCAGCAGCATCACTCGTATCGGACAAGGAGGGATCTTCCAACGAGGTGATTCGAACGCGTCCGGTCGAAGCGGCGGGGCTTTCTACGACCCATGGATGCGAACCATCGTTTTCGGTTGAATCGACAATCGAACTCCAGGTGATTCCATCGTCCCGGCTGAGTTCGAGTTTGACCCGGTCTCCCGCGGAATACGAATCCCAGGTCAGATTGCAGGCCTGCCCTTCATACAACATCTGACCGCCATTGGGATAGGACAACTCGATATGAGGATGCTCAGCAATGGTAAAGTAACCCGTACTTGGACTGTTAAGTTCCGGAATATCGCACGAGTGAATCCGGATCGAGCTGAGAGCGGACGCCGGCCCCGTCACTTTCCAGAAATATTCCCCATCATTGGCCGTTCGGCTGGCGATTTCCTGCCATCCGCTAAGAAGACTTTGGCGAACCAGTTCAATACTCACGGTTCGCCCTGCGCCTTGTGAATCCCACAAAATCCGGCAGGTATCACCGACGAAGACAGTCCCGTCGGCAACTGGTTTGATGATACGAATAGACGGAACAAACACTTCAAAGTCGGAATCGCTTTCATCCACGCATAGTCCAGTGGAAATCTGCAAGCTGATTCGAATCCGGTATTGTCCCGAGAGGTACGAAGGAATGGTCCAGAGAAATTCACCGGAACAGGGGACCGGTTCGGTCACACGATTCCAGGTTACGCCATCGCCTTGCCGATACTCTATCAGAACCTCTTTGGTTGACTTACTGCCTTGCCACTTGATCGGATAGGTTTCTCTGCCGGTCCAGACCTCTTGGCCATTGGGAGACAACAATTCCCATCGCTCGATGGTAAAAGGATCGCTGACCGCACGGTTTTTCAAATCCTCGATTGCAATGATCTGAACCTGGTAGAGCCCCGGATCCTGAACAATGTCCCATTCGTATTGTCCATCATTGGGCGTGCTGGCGGCGAGGGTATGCCAATCCGTCTGAGAATCCGGCTTGACTTCGATTCGAACATGGCTTCCGACGCCTCCTGGAATCCACTGGATCTGATCGTGATCGCCGATATAACAGCTTTCGCCGGAGAGCGGATAGAGAATATGAAGGGCCCTGCGAACCTCAAAAACGCCTGTGGTTCCAGACACGGCAGGATCGGAAAGAGATGAAACGCGAATCATACAGGTTGTGGAAACCGGTCCCTCCACATGCCACAGATGGGAACCGTTATTGGACGTCACAGCCAGTTCCGCCCAGAGGACGCCTCCATCCGTACTCTTTTCGATTCGAACATCCCCCGCCACCCCCGCCGTGGTCCAGAGGACCTCGAAATTCTGCTCCAGGAAAAGTGCCAGGCCGGCCGCGGGTTGTACGATCCGGATGGAAGGTTCCCGGATGGAAAAATTAAACAGACTCTTGCTGGTCAATGAAGGATTGTCGGCCGCTCGAATCCGGATCCGGCACTGATCGGAAGCCGGCGCCGTTGCCTTCCAGCGATAATTGCCGTCATTTTCCGTGTTGGCGGCAAGCATCTCCCAGGTCGCTCCGCTATCGCGGCTCAGTTCGATATGAATAGCCCCGGGAATCCCGCCGGAAGACCAACGAATATCAAAGTCGACTTGCGGATACAAGATAACCCCCGCCAAAGGCGCATCCAATTGCAGGAAGGGCTTGCGGACTTCAAAGGCGTTTGATAGATCCGAGATATCGGGACGATCAATTGCCGAAATCCGAATCCTGCACTGTGTGGTGACCGGATCGGTCACCACATATTCATACTTTTCATCGTTGGGAGTGCTTGCGGCAAGCAGGGTCCAGGTCTGACCGTTGTCGGAGCTTCTTTCCAGTTGGACAAAATCTCCCGCCCCATACTCCGACCACCGGATTTCGTGCCGCTGACCAATAAACCACACGGTACTATTCCGGGGATCGAGAAGATGGATATACGGATGGGTAATGGTAAAGTCATCCTCACTGCCATCAGACGCCTGCAGGGTCCAATGGCCGTCAGAACCGCTGAAATTCCGGATTCTTACACGCGCTTTCTGTGTCGGTTCATCCGGGATCGTCCAGGAATACTTATGCCATCCGGGGCTGGAGGGCTGGACGGTGGCCAAGGCGGTCCAGGTAACGCCGCCATCGGTGGAGTATTCCAGATCGGCGCTCCAGGTCCGGGCGTCGTCTTCATACCACCAGATATCGCGCGTGGTACCAATCCCCCAGACCTCGCCGCCGTTGGGGACATAGAGGGAGGTCTGTCCCCAGGTCCAGCCGCCGGGCAGAACCCTGTTGATGTTCGATAACTCCAAATCAGAACCGTTATCATACAGTTTATAATGCCAATCATCCTGGCCGGGACAATCCCAGGTGTTGTAGGTCATCACATATCTGTCCTGCTCGATATCTTCGTTGTACCGATAACCAAAGGCGGCCAGGGAATGTCCAAAATCCGCATTGATTGCCCTTGTGCTCCAAACAAAGGGGCGATTATGGTCGATCTCTTCAGTGATGGCATCCCAGCACCAATGATTGAACTCATCGTCGCAGTCGATTCTTTCGGCGCGGAAGGAGTATCCGTTCCGGACATTGCAGGTTTGTTCAATACCTGGAGCAATATTCGTGGATGAAGTGGATCCTTCGGAATCCGTGTACATATCCTGCCGTAACTCATCCAGGATATTGGGGACATTAACCATCAATCCCGTTCGCTCATCCATATATTCCGAGTACATCTGCCAATGGTCGATCAACCGGCCCAGTCCGAGCGATTCGGCCCCCAATCCCCCGCGATCATAATAGCCCAAAACCATGGATGCCGAGGTCGGAGAACATCCCCGGCACCATTCGACACAGGGCATTGTCTCCCAATCCTGGATCTTCTTGCTGAAATAGGTGTAGTCAGGAGGTGGAGTATCATCCCCGAAGGCATCCCATGCCGTGTTGTACTCAGATTGGAGTGAAACTGGGAGATCAATATCGGCATTCAACTTGTCCATTTCCTGCAGGGAATAAGCGTGAAGCAGGACTTCCCGGCCTTCGCAATCCATCTTGAACGCCTGTCCGAGGGGTCCCAGAAAATAGTATCGTTTCAGGTGAGCGGTTTTCTTTCCGGTCTTGAGTTTCGCCTTGTCGCCGGCCAGGTCGACCTTTGTATAATACGGCGGCAGATAGTTGCACACCATAACGATCGGGTACCGATCATATCGAGCGCTGACAAATACGGCGCCGTATTTTCCGATCCCTAGTTCGGAGTTACGCGCCATCTTCATCGATTCTTGGAGCATCGGATCCTCTGGGTGATCCTGTTGTGGATCCCTGTTCGATCCGGTTCGGAATCGTTCTGAATACTCCAGTTCGATTTGATGCTTCCATCGCCTTGCCTCTTGAACGCGCCGAAGAATGCTCTCATTGGATGGGAAGGATTGATTTCCAATCCGGAACGGGCATAAATAAACGATCGGCTCTTCGCTTGAATTGTAACACGGGACGAGGGCGCCGGGCTGGACTTGTCCCCAAAGTCGCTCGGCCTGTCCAAGAGCCGCCCGCTGGATGTGAGATAATGGAACCTGTACGCCCTTATCCTGCGGAGAAAGGTCTGGTGAACCGTACAGAAGTGTAGCCCCAAATAAAACCACCCATAGGGACCCTACAGGCAGGATTAAGTTAGTGATGCGCGCCTTCAAATCGTGTCGTCGAAAAATAGCTCGCGGCGCAAAATCTATGGTCGTTGACATATCCGCCACCTCCACAATCCTCGTCCACTACGACACAACTATCGCATACAAGGGAAGTTAAATCCAGCCGGTGTATAGTATAGCATGACATGTCGAGTATTTCAAGACGATTCTGGTCACACCATTCTGGATTCTGGATCTTAGAGGTAGCAGATTCATGGCATCGAAAAGGGTTGTCTCCACGATAGAGAAGTCGGTATCATCCGAAATATTCATCCAGATCGATTTTCCACGCCGTCCGAGTGGATCGCTCGAACCGGACTCGAATCCGCAGGATATGCTCATCCATCATCTTTATCGTATAACCGGGATAGTCATGGAAAAGAAACGGGCCACCCTGCCGCCATGGATGGGCTTGCGGCAGGTAAACCGCCAAATTATGTACGGTACCGATCGGCCCGAGTGAAATTCCTGCCAGTGTTTTGGTGTCGGGATCCCAAGTCACATTTTCCAATTCGCATGCCCCCTGCAGGACATGGCGATCGGTCGAAATCACCTGTGGGATCCCGCGATTTTCATGCAAAGCCAGCAAACTCACGCTCGCCGGTGGTATCGTCAATCGCAATTCGTTTGAAACCTCGCCATGAAAGCTCTCCTTCCAGAAGTCATAAGCCAAGTAGGTCTTTGCTGGATCGAGCCAGAGACGATCGAAAGGGAATATCCGGTTTGCGGTTTCAGTTTCGTCAAAGTTGAAAATTCCCACAATGGTCCATTCACCAAATGCTCTCTGTATTCGCAGCGCAAACACAGAGTGCCGATCGGTATCAAACAAGTCCACCGGACGGGCTGCTATGCCTGAGGAGGGATAAATCTTTTTCAGGATCTCCAATCGCATCGGGTCCAAGTCGGGAAGGCGGTCGCCGGAAATCAGATTTCCTCCCGTCAGAGCCAAGAGAGAGGCAACCGCCTGGGCCTGCGGTATACTGAGAAGGTTCAAACAGACATGGTCGGCGTCATTGATCCAGGTGCGCTTGTGGAAGTAATATCGCTTGGCCGCGGCCGCAGCGCTGCTGGTGGAACTGAGAAAGTACTGCTTCCAGGCGTTCTGGCGGAAACCATAGTTCTGGTCCAATTCGATGCGCATACTGTCCAGCAAACCAACGCTGACCGGACCGGGGCCGCAGTCTTGCAGGTGGCAGTCGGGCCCGATGGCCTGACGCATGATTTCAAAACCTTTCCGATAAGCCATTGCCCGGGTCACGGTTGGATCGTGGTAACGGTGGGCTGACAACAGGGACCAATCAACAAAATCAATTTTGATCATCTGGTAGCCCCACTTGTTTGCCACGGTGTCGAACAAATCGGCCATCCATGCGGCGGCGGCAGGATGTGTGATATCCAACCCATAACGCTTGGGATTTTCGTTTCGGGCCCAATCGGAATCTTCACTCGGCCAAGGGCCCACTCTCTTGAGCCGGCCGTCCGGATGCCGAAGGAGCCATTCGGGATGCTTTTGAAAGATTTCCGTTGGTTCCGAAATAACATAGGGAGCGATCCAGATCCCCGGTTTCAATCCCAACGCCCGGATACGATCCGCCAGCCACTTCATGCCATGGGGAAATCGGTCGTTCCCCTCCCATTCCCCATGCCAACGCTGATACCCTTCATCCACTTGGATATATTCCAGCCCCAGGGGTTTTAATGTCCTGGCGGCAAATTCGGCATTCCGAATCACTTCGTCTTCGGTAATATGTTCGAAGGTGAAAAACCAATTACACCAGCCCTGTACAATGGAATTCATTCTTGCCCCATGGAGTCGCCCCATCAACTCGGCATAGGATTCCAATGCTGTATAGGGATCCGCACCAATGATCAATACAAATCGGCCGCTGCGAATCTCTCGGCCAGGTTGAAGTTCGAATCCCTTGGCCAGGACAGATTCGGCGATCAGCGAAATAACGTCACCGTCCTCTCGGCGAACGGAAACTTGGCCCAGCACGGCCTGATTATCCAGATATCCGCAATCCAATCCCTCTCGTTTGTAACCTCGGAATAATCCGATGTTCCACCAACTCCGCAGATGATTGGGGTTGGGTTCTCCAAAATCGGCGATTGTTCCGGGATCATAATACATGGGACCATTGGTAATTACTTTCTTTGTATCTGACCAATAGAGCCCACCTTGATTTTCCCGGATCGCACAGACTGGTTCTAAGCTTTCTACAATCATTGGCTTTGTGGAAACATTACGACAAGCAGCTTCGATAATAACCATCGGTTGACCATCATAGAGATCCGCCTGCAGCTCAAAATCCAACTGGTGTTTATCATCTGTGGACTTGACTGCCAATCGCCGTCCTTCACCGATTTCATCTTTGATTCGCATCGATTCCACTCGATGACGATAGGATGATTCATGCGTTGTCCGAAGACCTTGGCTTGTATTGGCTCGAACGACAGACCCAGACAGCAATACTCCTCCGTCATTCCTCCGGAGGGAAAGGGACCCCGACTTCGTATCGAATACAACCGAGAACCTCTCGTTCTCCATCTGAGGTGAAGACCCTTCATCAAATAACACCGCCGCTATAGGGTGGTTCGTCAGGACGAGAACCGAGCCTGAGCCAGCCAAAGACTTCATGAACAATCGCCGATTGATCATAGGATCCATACCCATACGATACCGTTTCACATCTCGGTTAGTCAAGAACTTGAATCCCCGTAAGAGGCTACGGTACAGCTTTGAGGTGCAAGATCGCATCGGAATTAAACGGTGGAATAAAGACTTGAGACTCAAGGCCACCCATGACCGGCAGGGCATTCTGATACTGCCCGGTTCTTGGATTATACCAGTGAACAGTAAGAGTCACATTTTTCGCGGCCGATAGATTCACGGTAAATTGTTTACCCTGCGGCGCGAAAACCACATATTCCTTTCCGATCGCGGCAAGGCAAATGCCCGTAGAAGCGAGTTTTCCTTGGGGTTTCAAGGTGGTCAAATCCAGATTTTGCCGGAAAAATCTGGCCGCATGTCCTTCAAGGTCCAAGATTCGATCTCGTTGGACGGATCGGGCTGCCATTGCGGATCTCAGATCGAATCCATAACTGGTGTC
This sequence comes from uncultured Pirellulales bacterium, assembly GCA_964386005.1. GTDB lineage: Bacteria > Planctomycetota > Phycisphaerae > Sedimentisphaerales > Anaerohalosphaeraceae > FEN-1350. The sequence goes on from CAYLSB010000049.1 coordinate 30,813, forward strand.
GTTTTGGATGAGGACACTGGCTCCAGCCAGGGTCGTACCCCACAACAAACGTAGCAACCCGGCCTCTGCCGCCGCATCTCCCCCCGTATAGGAGGGCACTGTTTCGCTAAAGAAGAGGGGCTTGTCCGGAGTGGCATCGAATTGCCGGCTATAGTGGTCGAAAAAGACCTTTGCCTCCGGGAGATCTTGCCACTGAGGTGTGTGGTGGGAAAGGAGATCGGCCTTGGGTTCGTTACGGAAACCGGGCACGCCACGAAGGTGATCATCGTTGATCATCAAGGGCTTTGAGGTACGAGTCGAGAAGAAGTCCAAAAAATGCTTCTGAAAAGCACGGAGGCGACGCGGATCATACCATTCACCCTCATTGAATATCTCGAACAGCACATTCGGCGTATCAGCAGTTGACTGGATGAGCCGTTCGCAGAATCGTTCCAAATAAAATTGATGCTTCTGTTGCCGAGTCCAACCGGGATCCAACGATGCGGGCATTTCATGATCATAATCAAATAGCTCGACGAATTGTGCTTTGTCGGTCAGGGGGCCGCCATTGGCTTGATTGAAGGGATGGCCATCAAAACGAGTTTTCGTCCAGCCGTCATGGACTTGGATCACAACGACGATGCTGTTGATATTCGCATAGTGAATCAGTTCGTCCAGTTGATCGAAATAAACACTGTTGAACCGGGCCAGATTGAACAAGCCGTCATCGTGATGCGCCGCGAAGCCACTCTGCACAGGAGAAGTCCGAGGTTCACGAATCCAAGGCCAAAGTTCGGGGGAATCATAACCGATCCGTTCGTCTGTCGATTGGTTTACAATGCCAATGTAAGACCACAACAGCAACACGTTGATGCCGCGTTTTGCCAGTGCATCCACATAGCCGCGCTGATCGAAATTAACCCCCAGTTCCATCCATCCTTGGGTAATGGAATCCCCGACCAGAAGAATTGGCTTTCCCCGAAAATGAAGCCAGTGGCCTTCACATTGCCAATCAGCCGCCGTAACGATGGAACTGAAAATGAATAGACTTAATCCAATAAGAACTTCATGACCTCGAAGGCATTTATTGATCATCTGACAACCTTATATAGGAATACCCTGTTCATAAAAACTGGTCATGCCAAATTCCGTTCCACGGTTTACACAAAAGGGGAATTGCCATCCTCATAAACACCGATGACATCACCCATACCTTCATCATACTACCGAGTATGGATGTTGACAATGGATACCACCCGGAACCGTTTGTCAATATGAACAGGGCGATTTCCTGAGAGTCTGTAAACTCTTCACTTGTGCCTCGAAGACTTTGTTGTTAAAGTTTACCCGGTGATTCGGGCTGGGGCATTCGACTTCATGAGGTGTCCATCAGCGGTGATAAATCCAATGAGCCAAGTTACACGTGTAGGATGAAAACAGTGCAAGTATCTTCAAGAGCCAGCGACCGGATCATGTCCATTGATGCATTACGCGGTTTCGACATGTTTTGGATTACCGGTGGCCACGGATTACTGATCTCCGCCTTAAAGCTGTCGGGCAAACCCGTGCCAGATTGGCTTGCAAAACAACTTGAGCATGCCCGATGGGGAGGTTTTCCCGCCTGGGACTTGATCATGCCCCTGTTTCTGTTCATCGTGGGCGCTGTGATGCCTTTCGCCTTCGCCCGTTATCGGAGCCGGCAATATTCGAACCTGACTATCGGGATCCGGATTCTCTGCCGAGTGGTGGTCCTTTTTGTATTGGGCATGATCGTCCAGGGGAATTTGCTCGCATTCAAAATGGACCAACTATACTTCTTCAATAATACCCTCCAAGCCATTGCCATGGGCTATCTCATCGCAAGCCTTGCTATGCTGACATTGCCGGTCCTCGGCCAGATTCTGTTTATGATCGGCCTTTTGGTGGCTTTTTGGTTTTTGATGATGTTTGTGCCATTTGGAGATCGGCCGGCGGGGACGCTGGAGGAAACAGCAAACCTCGCGCGATATATTGACCAATGGATCTTTGGATCGCATGTGGATGGAACACGGTACACCTGGGTTCTCAGCAGTCTTGGGTTTGGTGCCACTACGCTGATGGGCGTACTGGGTGGCCACATCTTGCGATCTGAAACATCACCCCTCCGCCGTTTCCTGTGGCTTTGGGGGACTGGCTTTGGATGCCTGCTTGCCGGTTGGTTATGGAGCTTCCATTTTCCGATCATCAAGCCGATTTGGACCAGCTCAATGGCCCTGTGGTCGGGTGGATGGAGTTTCCTCCTCCTGGGGCTCTTTTATCTAATCATTGATATCTGGGGTTTCAGGCGTTGGGCTTTTCCCCTGATTGTCATTGGGATGAATGCCATTACAGCTTATATGATCTGGAACCTGGTCAACTTTGGCCCTTTAAGTCAGCGTCTCTTGGGTGGTATTGCCAATCATCTCGGAAAAGAAACAGGTTCCTTTCTGATTACCCTCGGGCCGGTCGTCCTTCTTTGGCTCATCCTATTTCATTTATACCGAATTCGGGTATTTATTAAGATATAGCAAATTATCCGGACTTCATCAAAAAAATGATCACAAGTGGGGCGGAGTTAAGAGCAAATCCTCGAGCAAGGTGGCCAAGTCTGTTGGCGGCATTTGATAGACAAGGTACGCATGGTTCGAAGGGGAGCCGGGGATCCATTGGTTATTTCCGTTTTCCTGGCTGACACATTTGCCATCGGATACGGCTGTAAAACAATCGGAGAAACCCCGGACCGCATACAAGATGGCAATCAGATCCCAACTGGACCGTTCAGACACCTTGTATGCCGCAAAGAAATTCCGGTAAAATGCAGGTACCGGATTTTCCTTGGGCCCCTGGGGTACAAATCGAGTGCCGGTCATCACATCTTTACCCAGGCCTGTAAACATGATCTTGCCCGGCCAGTCTCTGATCACCTTGTGCGCGGCAGCTCCATCCATGGTAAAATTATATTCACCCTCGTCTTTGGGTGAATTTGGCCATCTTCCACCCATGGAGACCAGCTCTTTAACCTTCGCATGAACCAGTTCTCTTCCAGGCAGTGGGCTGTATTCGTCGGGTTTGCTGTTGAGCAGTTCTGCCATGTTCGTAAGCCATCCCACGACCACGATCGTCACGCTGTTGTCGGGCTGGGCCGCCAGGATCTTACGATACAGCGTGACGGCATCAGGTGCGTCACCACTTGTGGTCAAGTCATGGGGAAAATTCGGCACACTGTCATGGTACCATTCTTCAGGGCTTGGGCCGGTCTTGGAAACCCCGATCGGCAGGTCGGGCCGGCCGTAATAGGTATTGATGACATCGATGGCCGGAGCACACCACCGATTCGGATTGGCACTCATGGTTGCCAGAATCTCGGCCTCTCCCCGGTTGGCCAGGACATGGAGAATTGCCAGTGCTCCTGCGTCATCTACATCGGTACCGATATCCGTGTCGAAAATGATCGGGACGGCTTGCCTCCGACTCAGGGATTCGGTGCTCCTGCAACCTGCAGGAAATACCCCAACCAGGCCAACGATAAGTCCGATGGCGGTAAAACGCGAACCGTTGTTTCCTATAGTCATCCTATACACTCCTCATGGCAAGTACACAGTTCACCCCAATTCCGGAATCCTAATCACATCGGGTAAAACAGTATACGCCGGTTTGATTCAGATCACAAGAAGAGCCCCGCCAGTCCGATGTCTCCCGTTTCCAGGATCCCTCAAAGACAAGATGGATCGGTTCCCCGGGAGTATCTTTGATATTCAGTTCGATCGTGTTGTTGGATGCGCGGATATTGAAATGAACATTGTGATACAACATATCGCTCAAGGCCATTTCAGGGCAAGCCTTGGGCAGTCGGGGATGGATGACCAGAGAATTCGTTCGGGCTTTCATGCCAAGGAATCCATAGGGAATTACCGAAGGCAAAAGGGAACTTTCAAAAAACTCATAATCGATCCCGAGTCCGCCGCAGGTTCCGCCGCCCTGCAGGGTTGTACCTCGTTTCCCACCCTCATAGTACTTCCGATAACCGCCTTCGGTATGGACTTCTTTTTCCCAAGTGAGGATTTCCATCAGTCGTTGCCACGCATTGTCTGGACCGAGTATCTGTAGACGACCCCATAGATCATAAAAGGTAAAGCCGAGAACAGCCCCGCCATCCTGAATCTGGTATCCCCAATCCAGACTTTCGGGAGCCCACCAGCCTTGGCCGTACCACTCAATATTGCGTCGAGTAGTGGCCCGCGGGCCGAAACGCCAGCGATATATGTCGGTTCCGGTGGAAGTATCGCCCTGAACAATCGATTTACCGGTAATCCAGTCCACAATCTTCTGGGCGTGGTCTTGGCTGGCCAAATCGTACCAGATGGCATCGAGGTTGAGGAATGTGAAGCCATAATCGTGCTTGTTGCCATTTTGGTCAATACAAGCGATAAAGCGACCGTTTTGTTTATTCCAGAAGAGGCGATTCGCGGTTTCTTTGATCTGACGAGCGTGTTGGCACAGTTGCTGTGGGTCGAATTGAATCGAGCCAAGCGGTATGTTCCAGCCGGGATTCAGGTGGATCGCCTCTTCGATCTCGGCCATTGCCAGTGTGGCGGCGTAATACTGGTTGGTGGCGTACGCATCATCCCCACCGAAAGGCAAGATATCCCAATAGTTACTGCCGATACCATGGCCGGAGTGGAAAGTCAGCCCTCCATTCTTATCTTTGTGCCAACTGGGCAGCCCGTCGTGACCCGGCCAGGGATTGCGAATGTGGTTATACTGCAAACCGCCCATCACCGTCTGCTGATAATGCAAGGCCAAGCGCATCCGATTGATTTGACGGCGCAAGAAATCGAGGTCGCCCGTCCAATTGAAATAGTAACTGGATGCCAGGATGAAAATCGGATTATTAACCCGGATATTTCATAGACCGGATAAGCAGGCATATTCAGGACAGCCAGGG
>CAYLSB010000050.1:0-35645 GCA_964386005.1 uncultured Pirellulales bacterium
GGGTTGTATATAACTTCCTTTCCTTTGTCAAGAGAGAAGCCTAATCATACAAATATTCACCAACTGCGGAACTTGGGCTAACCCCCCTGCGATTCGTTTCGGACTCAAGAATCTATTCATGGCATATCCTTTGTCAGTAATACGAATGCGTCCTCTTTTCTTTCACTTCTTCCCTCCGCATTGGGATTGAATTTTCTGAATGACCATATTATGCACCCGTATTGTTTCATCTTGGTTATCGCAGTTCAGCAAAACAAGCAATGTCTGATCCCCGACGAAAACCGTTTCGATCCGAACGTGGATATCCTTATTCGTACGAAACTCAATATAACTTCTTGAACAATGAATCTTCGCGTCTTTCTTCACCTCGGTACCGGTGCCTTCTTTCCAGGTCCGGGAGCCGGCTTTATAAGTAGGGTCGCTTTTTTTGTTGTCACCCTCCACGATCCAATTTGCCAGTTCATTATGCACCTCCACCATCGCGCGGTTCACGGCCTCGGAAAACGCCGGATTGACGGAGATTACTCCGACACCGTGCGACGTTACCTGCGGGCCAGGACGACATCCGGCAAGTGCCAGCAACCCCATTGCGAAACAGTATGACAGGTTCCTCATATTTGTTTCCTTTCCCTATTCAAGTTCTATCTTTCGGATAGTCGCTTCCGATCGTCGGATATTACATAAAAGTCAGATACAAGACTTAACTTGTCTGTATTCCTTGAAAATATCGGGAAATATCTTCAAAATCAAGGTCGTTACAATCGTACCCAAGCCATCAATTCGGGCAAAAACCTTGAATATTCGTTAAAAACCGCATTGATTTAAAGGTGCGGGATGAGTATAATATCGAAGATGTGTCCGAAAGTATAATTGCGCAGGATTTGTTACAAAATGCCGAGCAATGCGGTTGTCGTTTTTGTATCGGCGCAGATTATGGACGTTTTTGGAGGTACGGTCGATGAAAAAAGTAGTGGTAATCCTTTCTATTCTGGCTGTTTGTATCCCTGTTACAGCCAGCACTGTCGCTTATTGGCGGTTTGAAGAAGGCCCGGCGGGTGCGGCCGTGTCGCATGGCGGAGCGGGCAATGGTGTCTATTACGAAGGCACTGCGGACAGCTCCGGCAACGGGTATGGGCTATCGGTTTTCGCCGAGGGTTGGGCTGGGTACGCTTATAGTGCCGATGTGGCCGCCCCGATGTTTGGAGGCGCGGCTAATAATTTCAGCGTCAAGAACACAGGCAGCTGGCCGGCGATGTTCACCGATACCACCGATGGCATTAATTCCATTCAACCGGCGGCATTCACCATCGAAGCGACATTCAAGCTGGAAAACGGCGGCTACCGGACGATCGTCGGCCGTGATTCACGCGGTTCCGCAGCGATCAACGGGGATTTAGCCGCCCTGTATTTTCAGGCCATGCCCGACAATGTCCTTGCGATCAAGTTCTGCGATGTCGCTGGTTATTGGCACGAGGCGGTTTCGGCTGTGCAAGCATTTACTTCGTTTGACTACGGCACCAATCCGGATGGTATCGGGGTACCGTGGTACAGTATGGCCGCTGTCAGCGATGGTTCAACCCTGTCATTGTACCTGAGAGATGCTAGCGCAAATGCAGCATGGATCCTGTTGGCCTCGACAGATATGACGCTCAGCGGAAGCCCCGACACGGCCCTGACGATGGGTACCGGCGATGGCGGTGACTGGAACGCGGGCGACTGGTCGGTCGGCCGGGGATTGTATGCCGGTGGACATGGCGACCGTGCTTACGGCTTCATTGACGAAGTACGTATTTCGGATTCGGCTCTATCCGTTAGCGAGTTTCTTATCCCGGAACCGACAACGTTGGCCCTGCTGGGATTGGGTGGTTTGTTGCTTCGCAGAAAACGCTGAGATTCTTTGACTGTATCGCATATTTCTTCGCATGGATTATTTCGGATTCGCGTGGTTACCGCAAAGGTAACCACGGCGGGTCCTTTCTATTTGCGTTTTTCGAATCGCAGAGAATGAATCGGCATAACGTTTTCATGGATTGGTAAGGAGATTCGATCATGACGAAGAAATGTTTCCTCACAATGTATGCTCTTGCGATGTACCTGGCGATTCCCGCCTCGGCCGCCACGATCTTGTATTATAATTTCGAGGATGGTACTCCGGGTGTTCCCATGAACCAAACAGGCACGACCGGGCAGATTGGTTCTCGGGATATCTCAGGAAACGAGCGACACATGTATGCCTGGGACACAACCTACGGACCCTGGTTTTCCGCGTTGCACGATACTGCGACCGGCATCGGCCTCAGCAGTAAACACAACGGCCAGGATGGGTATTGCTTTGATCCCGTGCTCGTCGCGTGGAGTCCCAGCGTCTGGACGATCGAGTTTTCATTCAAACTCGACAACCTTTCGGGTTGGCGTACCCTCATCGGAAGAGACGGTTGGGCACAGTACAACGGCCAAAACATTGATGTCGGCGCCGCCCTCTATATCCAGAAAAACGGAATCGATAACAAGATCCGTCTGGACTTTGCCACGGTCAGCGGTGAACGCTATCATCTCGATTCCACTCTTGTCCCTGTGGTTGGTCAATGGTACCATTTTGCGATCGTTGGAGATGGCGATACAATCAATATGTATGCGGATCGCCTGGACGGCGATGAATTCCAGAATGTCGGAACTCATACCCTGACGGCAGGACTGAACCATGCTCTTCTGAGTACAGGAACCTGGACCTTTGGCCGAGGTTGGTATAATGGAAACCAAGCCGATGCAATCATCGGCAGCCTGGATGACATCCGTTTCAGCGATGTCGCCCTGACTCCAGACCAGTTTATCCACAGCCGATACGCTTACAATCCCTCCCCGGCCGTGAATGCCCCGAATGTGCCCACTTCGGTAAATACGCTGTCCTGGACCAATCGCAACCATGTCGATGTCTGCCAGGTGTATTTCGGGAAAAATGTTTCCGAGCCCAACAGCTTGGATTATACAAAGGTCCTGACCCCGATCGGGCGCGTCGATAATCCGGAAAAAAACAGTTCCATCGCGATTCCCGAAACTCAGGCCCTGGCTGAAGGGGATGTCTGTTATTGGGTTGTCGATAGCTTCCGAAATTCCGCACCACCGGCCGAACCCAATCTGCCCGGCCTGATCTGGAATTTCAAGGTTAATAATAATGATGAACCCCTCGTGGATGCCGGCGCCGATCAGGGTGTTTGGCTTGGAATGAACGGGACTCCCGGCGAAGTGACGGTTGCCCTGAATGGGACAGCCACGGATGATGGCCTCCCGAATCCTCCCGGAACTTTGACTGTAGCTTGGACGCAGGTTTCAGGCCCGGCTGTTACGATCAGCCCCGACAATGTCGCTTCAACATCGGTCAAGCTCGCGGAGACCGGAACCTATGAGTTCAAGTTGGCGGCCTCGGATAGCGAGTTTTCGGCGGAAGATTTCGTCGTAATCTATGTTGGTGCCAATGCCTGCCTGGCCTCTCACATGATGCCCGGAACTGCCGCATATTCGGTCTTTGACACGAATCAGGATTGCAGCGTCAATCTCCTGGATTTCGCCGACTTTGCGGCTGTATGGCTGAATTGCACGGATGTCCTGGCGGATTGCAAATAACGAATCATTGCAGTTTCAGTAACAAGCAGATCTCGGAGCCGCTCAGCGCGGGCAAGGGGCGTTCTCCGAGATCGTTTTTTTTGCGGTGACGATGGAGGATGCCGTATTTGGATTCGTCCCGAACCCCAGCGGTTCCATGTTTCCGGGTCGCGTACCATTCCGCCCGTCCGCCGAATGTGATCAGAATATGTCCTATAGCCATGTTAATTCATCACGATATCCGATGCCCCATGGAATTGAACTGCGGTCTTTCATTTCTTGTCCGATTTGGTACACTATTCATTTGTGCCGTTCCTGTGGTGATCAATTTAACGTTCGATTCAGGAGCTCAGGTGAAAATCATTGCGGATCAGAATATTCCGTACGTTCGGGAATGTTTCGCCACGATGGGTGAGGTCGTCGCCGTTTCCGGACGTGATATTCGCCGTGAACTGCTGGCCGATGCCGACGTGTTGCTTGTCCGCAGCATCACGAAAGTCGGTCGGGATCTGCTTTCAGGAAGTCCCGTGAAATTTGTCGCCACGGCCACAATCGGCGTCGAGCACATCGATTACGATTATCTCCATGAGGTCGGCATCGGTTTTGCTTCCGCGCCCGGCTCCAACGCCAACAGCGTTGCCGAGTGGGTTGTCGCGGCGATGTTGTCCCTGGCCCGTAAGTTTCATTTTCGCCTTGAGGGCCGTTCGATCGGCATCGTCGGCGTCGGAAACGTCGGCAGTCGAGTCGAGGCCAAGTGCCGCACCCTTGGCATGAAGGTGGTCCTGAACGATCCCCCGCTGAAACGGAAAACCGGTTCGGATAAGTATCGTTCCCTTGAGGAAATCCTCGCATGCGATTTTGTTTCGATGCACACGCCCCTGACGCGCGAAGGTCCGGACCGTACCTTCCACCTGGCCGACGAGAGCTTTCTCGCCGAGATGAAAAAGGGGGCCTTTTTCTTGAACAGTTCCCGCGGCTCCGTACATGATACCGTTGCCTTGCGTCGTTCTCTTGAAAACGGCCATCTCGCCGGGATCGTGCTGGATGTGTGGGAGAATGAACCTCGTGTGGATGAATGGCTGCTCCGTCATGCGGAAATATCGACGCCTCATATTGCCGGTTATTCCTACGATGGCAAGATCGCCGGCCTGATGATGATCTACCAGGCCGCCTGTCGCCACTTCGGTCTGCCGGTCGAAAAACGCATCGCTGATTTTCTTCCGCCGCCGCTGGTTCCCGAAATCCGACTTAGCGTGCCGATCGTTGATCCGCAGCAGACGATCCACGATATCGTTCAGCAGGTCTATGCGATTCGCCGCGACGATTTCAACATGCGCGAAATCCTGATGGTACCTGCCGAAACCCGCGGTAAATTCTTCGATGATCTCCGAAAAAATTATCCCATCCGCCGCGAATTCCAGAATACAAACGTCGGGATTCCGTCCGGATACGATCAATGGCGTGAAATTCTCAACGGTCTTGGTTTTTCGGTTGCGATGGAATGATATTTTCAAATTTCAAATTTCAAATTGCATATCCGCTGATGAATCCGGAGACAGAGTAGGGGGGATTCATGTCGAATATTATGCAATGGCCCTTGGGCATGCTTGATTTCTCCTCGCCTCCGCTGATCATGGGCATCCTGAATGTTACCCCCGATTCCTTCAGCGATGGCGGCCGTTTTCTTGATGTGAACGCCGCTGTTGAGCACGGCCTGCAAATGGTTGCTGAGGGCGCCGCCATCATCGATGTTGGCCCCGAATCCTCCCGCCCGGGATCCAGGCGAATCAGTGCCGCCGGCCAAATTCATCGCGCTGTGCCGGTCATTGAACGACTGGTCTCAAAGGTTCATGTTCCTATCAGCATCGATACCTATCTTCCCGAAGTGGCCTGTGCCGCCCTTGACGCCGGCGCCTCGATCATCAACGATATCAGCGGGCTGTCGAATAAAGAAATGATTTCGTTGCTCATTCGAAAGCGAGCAATCGTTATCATCATGCACATGCTTGGAACGCCCGAGACGATGCAATCCGATCCGCGATATGCGGATGTGACCTCCGAGGTACTGGATTTTCTGCTTGCCCGTGCTGCGGCCGCCGAGAGTGCCGGTCTTCCTCGAGATCGAATCATTGTCGATCCCGGCATCGGTTTCGGCAAAACGACCGAGCATAATCTTCAATTGCTTCGTGATCTTGGTCGCTTCGTCGATTCAGGATATCGAGTATTGATGGGTCCCAGCCGCAAGCGATTCATCGGGGAACTCACCGACCGGCCCGATCCCGCCTATCGTCTCTTCGGTACTGCCGCCGTCTGTGCCCACTGTACCGCCGCTGGTGTGAGTATCCTCCGTGTTCACGATGTTGCCCCCATCCTCGACGTCATAAAACTCACCCGTGCCATCCGCCAATAAAATGGATTCGGGAATGTTCCGAATCCAGGCGAAACCGCTCCCATAACTGGATATATTCAATAGTCAATCCCTATTGTCCCGGGCTCGGATTGGCCGCCTGCCAATTGGTCACATCGTTGCCGTAGGTTGTTGGCGTGATCCGTTTGAGAACCTTTCCTGTTCCATCCGGCTCCAGGGGCCAGGGGGCCGCATCGTCATACGTTACCTGTTCGGCACGGATCCAGAAACGTTCCTTGCCCAGTTCCTGATCGCCCGGGCGCGACAAGCGAATTTTTTCGCCGCCGTTACTCAGGGCGGTGTCGTTGGCGAACGGGCCAAGAACAGCAACATTTGCCGGAATCGCCGCGCCATAGTATGACTTTAATGCGGTTGGATTCTTGGCCACAATCAATAAACCGCCGGCCGGAATCGTTGTATTGGCCGGGAAAATATAGTCAATGCCCTCCGTGAATCGCCACGTTACGATGTCGGTTCGGAAGACGCCCTGGCTAATCTCGGTTCCTACAACATCCTGCAGCGTCACCGGTCCTGAAGTAATATTCTTCAACTCGATGTATTCGTCGCCCGTGTTGGTCGTATTGGGATTATACATGATCTCCGTAAACACGATTGGCCCGACCTTCGGGGCGCTGTTCAGATCGTTCGGCGTGTTCTGTGCCATCGCCACAAAGTTCACGCCGCCGTCGAGAGAGCTCTTGATGTATCGCCCGAAGGCCACGCCGCTTTCGGCCGCGCCGAAATCCTGCTCGGCCATGTATCCGGTCAACTGGCCGTCCAGTCCCGACCGAAGGAAGACCGTCTCGCCGCCTTCGCTAAGGGCAAAGAGAATACGGCAGCCGGAATCATTCGTGTTGCCGAAGTGCTGATTCTGGTAGAACACCGTATAGTCGTATCCATCTATGACCGTCCCTTCGGCAATTTCATACTTCATCCGGTTCGGATCATCGATATTGCTGTCGGACAAAAACCATCCGCCGATGTGGATCGGATCGGCCGTGGTGTTGTACAGTTCGATCCAGTCCGGTTCGATGTCGTGCGAATGCGAAAGGATCTCATTGATCACGATTGCTCCCGGCGGAGGAACGATTCCGCTGTCGCTGCTACCCGGCGAACCGCCGGGTACGGAGCTTGGACGCCATCCAATCTTTTGGCCCCAGACTCGTGGGTCGGGATTGGCCGCGTTGATAATCGTCAGCGAAAAGCCCTGCCCGTCCGTGATGTCGTACCAACCGTCTTTGTATTCGAAATCGTGGATCACCGATCCGATGGCGTCCACCAGTCGAATTCGCTCCCCCTTGTTATCCAACAATCCCGTATATTGTCCCGCGATCGGCAACTCCATACCATAGCGCATTTCCAGGTGCGCGGGATTGTTCGCGACAAGAATATATGCGTTGGGTGCCAGGATCGTGTCGCCGAATGTAAAGTCAATGCCGTTTGTGAATTTCACTACGTTCAGGTTGATCGCCTGCGTCCCGATATTTTGCAGTTCGATAAACTCCGCGTTGGGATCGGCCGGATGGTACATGATTTCCGTGATCCGCAAACTCTCCTTTACAGGACCGACCGCGAAAGTCGTTTCGTTCAACGCGCTCCATTCACCGGTAGCCGAGATAGCCCGCGTCTTGATCTGCCGGCTCAGGTTCAAGACCGGCGGCTGAGCGGCGTTATACGGAATCGCCGTGGGCGAAACTCCGACGGTGAACGTTTTTACACCGACCAATTCGGTGGAAACAATAAAGTCTGAATTCGTTTTCGAAGAATTGGCTCCATGAATGGCAAGGATATTTTCACCGACCTGAAGATTTCCAATCGAATCTGTAACATCGAATGAATCGAAACCCGTCGGATCACCACTTCGACTGGCTGTGGCATCGTATGCCGGAGGAACTCCCGGTGTTCCATAATTGGAACTCCGCGTGGCCTCATATCCGTTCAGGTATGCGACAAAACCGTCATCATAGCGGACTTTCAGAGTTAGTGAACCCAGATCAGACAGTTGCTCGGTAGTAAGAGCGAAGGGGATACGGATATAGGCGCAATTGTAGCCGGTAATCCCATACATGATACTTCGAACATCATACGAGATCGCTTCATCATAACTGATTGTATCATTTGGACGAGTTTCGAATCCCACGGCGCCGAGTTTTCCTTCCACAACCGGGGTTCCGTCCGTCCAGGCGGAATCTTCAAAGGGCTCGTTACCCCCAGTCCACAGAGTTCCGTATCTGTTGTCTCTCGCCACCCAAACCTTTTTCTCCGCCGATTCGGCAACGAATGTTACGCTCTTCGCTGCACCGCTGGGGCCCATACGAGGATCAGTCCCATCCATCGTGTACAATACGGTGTTCGTCGAGGGCAGCGTCAGAACGCTGCCGGTTGCGACATTTCCACCGTGCTGATAGACGCCACCGATATGGAACAGCGGCGGATCGATGCTCGGATACCACATCGGATTCTTATTGCGAAATTGACCGATTACGACATCACGACGACCGGGGAAGAATGTATTAACCAGGCGATTCCGTTCATTCATCCACTCAATATTCCGTGTGTAGGGATTGGACGGCCGACGGTTGTCACCCCAACGAGCGGATTCCCCGACGACGGCACGATCCACCAGCGCCAGACTTAGATTCTGATAGGCATCCACGATATTGTTAGGAGCCATAATTCCATCGTTATAGAAATGTTTATACACACGATCGGAAAACCGCATCCGGTATTCTTCGTTGGCGATCCATTTTACATGTAGGCCTGTGGGCGATAATGATTGATTCAGACTGGTCGAATCTATCGCGTCGTCAAATACATGTTCGGCATCCCAGGAATGATATCGCCATCGGCCCGACGGATCGAAATGATTATGAGAAGCATACCAGTTTTTCATCGACCAGTCGCCATTTCCAAGGAAATAGTTCACCAGCATGTAGTCTATGAAATTCGGTACATCGAGGTATTGCTGCACCCCCGCATAATCGGTTGAAGGAATATTGAACATTGAATAGTAGGTTGAATTACTCCCGCTGACGACTCCGCTGACAGAATGTTTCAGCACATCGTAATCTTCATCCAGTCCCCCAAAATAGGCGGCGGCGAAGGAATCATCCGGCCGTTCATGGATCCAGTACATTCCCCAGTATAATCCATTGAGATACAGGTGCACATTCCGCCAGTGCGGGGAATATCCGCCCATGGCGTTCTGCAGAACGCTGGGGAACTGGTCACGTGTGTTTTGCCCAAGAACCTGTTGTCCACTTGAGGGATGGAGCCATGTATTATTAATCTGTGCCTCAATAACAACCGTATCAAATCGATCTGTCGCTGCCGGTTCATTTGGAAACAGAACGTAACGAAGCTGCGAAGGACCGTATCCTCCGCGAAATACAAGTCGCATGGATAATTTGTAGGTCTTCCATCGATCCAGGCTCGTACCGCCCCCGCTAACGCCCCCCTGCATTCGAACCCCGCAATTAACCTGGAACCCCGGCTCCATCCCGCTGGGGTCGATCAGTTCCGCCGAGGCCTTTCGCTCTGTTCCATCCTGGCTCTGATTGATATAAATTCCTGTTGATCCAAACCAGTTGTCTTTGGGCATGACAATCGAAAGGGTAGGGATGGCCTTCAGGTCGTCCTTGATCGTCGCCGCATAGGTGCTGCCGTATAATCCGGACGGACTGCAAATATCCGGATCCATCTGGTAATCCCGATTGGGACTGATCAGACTCTGTCCCGTTCCCCAGTCCAGCGGATATGCGGCCGGCGGCGATTCCTGTCCGGTGTCCGGGTTGGTTCCCTGCCGAATCACATCGGAAAGATATATATATGTATGTGTATCTACAACAGACGGAATAAAGTTGTCCTTAAACGCCGCCGCACGGAGGCATGTCGTCGTGTTGATCTCGATCGGGCCGGTGTAATTGGAGCCGTTCGTAAGCGTCGGTTCGCTGCCATCCGTAGTAAAGCGAATCGCCGCTCCGGGGGTATCGCAAAGGATCGCTACGGAAATCGGAGACAAATAGAATCCTCGATCGACGCTGAACTTCGTATCCGCGACTTCTCCGTCATAGGCCGCGTCGTTGGCCGCATTCCGGGTTACGCTTTTCAGAAATCCGGTCTTATCGTTACTGCCGACACCGTACGTGATCAAACCTCGCTGCTTCGGATAATCGATGTATTCGTGGGCGATGGTTTTCCCGTCCGGTTTGACCAGAGCCAGAAACCCGCCGTCGCCCCCCACGTCGAAGTTGGTGTGCAAATTTCCGCTGGTATCCACGTAGGGATAATTTGTAGGGTATCGCCATTGATCCTTATTGGAGGCATACACAACAAAATAGCTGTTGGCATTGACTTGTTTTCCATTGGGAAATTTCCACTTGGTCAGGTTCTTGGGATTATCCGTCAGAAACCAGCCATCCAATGAAATCGCTTCGCCGGTCGTATTTCGGATTTCGATCCAATCCGGATATTCGGTTGAACCTTCGACTACAGTGGAATAATATACCGTCGGCGCCGGACGCAAATCCGCCAGGTTCGAATTGATCGCCATAAATTCGCTGATCATCAGCGTTCTTTCCGGAACGAAGACGTAGTTGCCTGAAAGATCATAATGCTGCTGACGATAGGAAATAATTGTCTGGCTTGTCGGTTCAATCCAATTCGCGATGGGTTGAAAGTCGATGATATGCTCGCCTTCCACAATCGAATCGACAAGCGATCCGCTCATCCGCCAGATGCCGCCATCGAGACGCCATTGCGCTCCCGCCGCAACCGCATCGGCCGGCGAAATCATAACGGAAACCGAGCCGGTCCAGTCGGACAACCAGCTTTGCGAAAGATAGTCCATATCCGATAGGTTCACTCCGTCGGAAGCGTTCAAGTCCGCCTTCGGATCCGTTGTCAACCATCGCTCGGCGAAGAGAAGAAGATCGGACAGATCCACTTTACAGTCGTCGGTCATATCGCCGACAGGGCAATCAGGTTCGCTGATCGCTATCGTCACCTGATCGGATGCGCTCAATGCGCCATCCGTGGCAGACAGTTCGAATGTGTAGTTTCCGGGTGCGGGAAGTAGAATTACCGGCTGAGCCACATCCGGTCCCGGCGTGAACGTAACGCCTTCCGGACCGGAAATCTGCGTCCACGATACCGCCAGATACCCATCCGGATTGCCCTTCCCGTCGTCGATTACGGTTCCTTGAAGCGAAATTTGATTTCGCGGCCATATGTGAGATTGATCATCGCCTGCCGTGACAACCGGCGTATGATTAACCAGTCCCGCGGGAACAATATCAATGAAACATAATCTCGTGTTATATCCGTAGATGCTCTGAATAGTTAAGCGGCCGTCGGATACCGTTACGGTCACGTCGTATTCGTCGAGATGGTCCGTCGGATCCACAGCCGGAGGATCTTGATCGACCAACAGAGTCCCCTCGACGTAGATCGAATTAATCTGGCCGGTGTATAAGGGATCTCCGCAGACGATGTGAACTTCATATTCATCATTGTCGAGTGCTATTTCCCATTTTGAAGCCGGCGGAGAAACTCGATCCATGTACATCGTTGTGGCATATCGAACATCCGGATGAACATCATCTCCGCGATCATAGACCTTGGTAATCGGAGCATCCCAGCCGTAGGAATACCCATTCCCTCGATCTGCAAAGGTCTGGCCGGAATCGGGAAGATAGCCGTATGGCACGGCCGTAGCGGCGGGCTGGAAATTGATTTTAACCTCGGCGAATATCAGAGAAGCAAAAACAGCGACCGGACTCATCGCAGGACAATGCGCATAAGCCATTGATGCCAATAGAGTTATAAAGACACAGTACCTGAACAGGCGATTCGTCATGTTGATATCCTTCTCGATAGCAAAATCCGGTCAAAGGATTGTCGGCATTTTACGGATGAAAATGAAAGACAACGATTCGGAAAAAGACATCGTTTGATTACACAGACGGCCGTGTAATAAGGCAGGGAAAGCCATTTCATAAGTCCTTTTTCAATATCCATTTATGAACACCCTCCTTCCCACCTCCGGAGATTCCCCATAATTAAAGACGCTGTCAGAATCGGTTTTATTACGATAAAATAACGGGATTGAACACGTTTATTATACGACTTTTTGCCTTCCGAGACAACGGAGAATTGAAACGTGAATTCCGGTAACAGAAAGGGTATCGAAGGACTCAAACTCTTTAGCGATAAAGACATACGACCCTATGAAATCGTAAGGATTCTATCATGGCGATTCGTCATGCCCTATTGGGAATGCTGATTATCATAACTCTTTTTTTAACAATGGTTTGCGTCAATGGTGTAACCTGTCCCCCAGGCGATTTGACCAAGGACTGTCAGGTTAATATGGGCGATCTGGTCCTTCTGGCCCAGCATTGGCTTGAGGGCCATGGCTCTTTAGCTGATATCGATGGAAACGGCGTCGGCCAATCGGACTTTGGAGTTGTCTCTGCCAATTGGCTCCGTCGGGAGTATCCCCTTGTCATCAACGAATATATGATCGCCAACAACACGACTATCCGTGACCCGGACGATCCCGCCGAGGAATACCCCGACTGGATCGAGCTGTACAATTATGGCGATACTCCCATCGATATCGCCGATTGTTGGATTACGGATAATCTTCATGATCCGACAACCTGGCAGATTCCTTCCGGTCATCCTGAGATCACCACGATTCAGCCGGGAGCATTCGTCATTCTCTGGGCGGACAACGATTCATCACAGGGACCGCTGCATCTTGATTTTGCCATCAAAGCCGGAGAAGACATCGGTCTGTTCAAACCGGATGGAAACACTTTGATCGATGGCTTTGCGGTTGAGTCGCTTAGTGCCGACCATTCCTTCGGTCGTATTCCCGATGGTTCTGATTCCTGGCAGATCTTCTCCATTGCCAACGGTAATCCTCCGACACCCGGCGAATCGAACACCTCGCCCACCGATGAAGACAATATCGTGATTAACGAGATCATGTATCATCCTTCATCCGAAAATGATCTTGATGAATATATCGAGCTGTTCAACAAAGGCGATCATGCGGTGCATATCGAGCATTGGCGAATCGCTGAAGGCGTCGATTTTACATTCCCTGATGTGACGATTTCTGTCGGCGGTTTCGTCATTCTTGCCGCTGATCCGGCTCGGTTCGCCGCAACCTATCCGGAAGTAACGGCGCCTGTCGTTGGCCCGTGGACGGGAATCCTTCGTGACAGCGGCGAAGAGATCTTATTGGTGAATTCAAAGGGCCGATATATCGATTATATCGCATATTCCGATGAGGGCGAATGGGCCAAACGGTATCTCGGACCTCTCGATTATTCCCATCGCGGATGGCTCTGGTCCGATGCTCATGACGGTCTCGGTGAAACGCTGGAATTGATCGATCCGGAAATGCCCAATGAATACGGCCGAAACTGGGCCGCGAGCACAACCGGACGCGGAACGCCCGGCGCAGTCAATTCCGTTTATACCGACGAAATTGCGCCGTTGATCGCCGAAGCGGAACATTCTCCGATCATACCCCATTCCACGGATGTCGTTACCGTTCGTGCTTGCGTCATCGATGAACTCACGACCGGTCTGACGGTGAATCTCCGTTGGCGCCGCGACCAATCTGCTTATACGAGTTCCGCATATCCGACATACAATGCCGCCAGTTATACCGTGGTAGCGATGGCCCCAACCGATGGGGGATTTTTTTCAGCGACGATTCCCGCTCAGGCCGACAAAGCCGTCATCGAATTCTTCATCGAAGCGATTGACTCCGGAGGTAAAACAAGAACATTCCCCGCGCCCAGCGATGTGGATGGAACGCCTCAGCAGGTCACCAATCTGCTCTATCAGGTGAACAATGCCTACGATCCAGCCGCATTGTGGGTCGCCGGCGCCATGCCGAAATATTATGTCGTCATGACCGAGTCCGAACGCGGGCGGCTTGCCGATATCGGAGATAACGAAGATTCGACCGAAGAATACAACTCCGACGCCCAGATGAACGCCACCTTTATCAGCGTGGATGGATCCGACGGTGTCCAGTGTCGATACAACGCCGGCATTCGCAATCGCGGCAATCGCAGCCGGTATGATCCGCCGATGAATTACCGCGTGAATCTCCGACACGACCAACCGTGGAAGCATATCTCGGCGATCAATCTCAACAGCAAGTATCCGCACCTGCAGGTACTCGGCAGCGCGATGTTCCGCCTGGCTGGAATTCCCGGCATGGAGACCCGGCCGGTAACTCTGTTTGTCAACGCCGTCAATCCGGCGGCGTCAGATTCAGGACGTACCTACGGCTGTTACGCCTGCGTCGAAGCGTATAATGGCGATTGGGCCGACAACCATTTTCCCGACGATGCCGGAGGAAACCTCTATCGATGCACGTATGACGAACGGCACGGATATCGAACCAACGCGGATCTATCGTATCAGGGTACGAATCCGGCGGGATATTTTGAAAATTACGTTAAGCAGACCAACGAAGAAGAATACGATTATTCCGATTTGTTTCTCCTCACCCGGATTCTCAACGACCCGACGATTACCGATGGCGAATACGTCTCCACGGTCAATACCGTCGCCAATGTCGATCGATGGGCGCGGTATCTCGCCGTCGATACATTGCTGGGAAATCAGGAAGGGGGGCTCCATTCGGGAAGCGGAGATGATTACGCGATGTATCGCGGCGCGATCGATCCGCGGTTCTGGTTGTTGCCGCACGATCTGGATACCGTATTCGGTCAGGGAGACCATTCCTATTCCGGCGCCCGGGATGACAATATCTTCGAATACGAGGAAATCACCGGCCTGCGGCGTTTGATGACAAATCCAGACTTTCTTTTCCTGTATTTTCGACATATCGACGAACTGAGCCGAACTCTCTTGGCGCCGGCGAATTTCAATCCGCTGGCTGATCGCTTGCTCGGATATTGGGTACCTGACTCCGAGATCAACGGTGTACAGGGTATCAAACAATTTGTTGTGGATCGAACGAATGCCATTCTCAACGGACCCACGCCACAAATCCCGCGTTTATCGCTGACCGCTTCCGGAAGTACAATCTCGACGAACGGCGTATTCGCTCTTATGGGGACATTCAATCCGATTACCACCCGCTCGATTCGGGTCAACGGTCAACCTGTAAACGACTCGGACTGGAATCAGAAAACGGGAACATGGTCCTATGGCAACGGAACCGTCGGAACGATCGAATTGATTGTTCCTCGCGGATCGACATGGAAATATCTCGATGACGGATCCGATCAGAAATCCCCCGCCGACGGCATTCTCTGGTACGGCAATGAAAATTATGATGACAGTTTTTGGCATCCGGAATCGCCAGCAGAACTGGGATACGGAGACAGAAGCGATGGACGACCCGAGGCAACGGAAATTAGTTATGGACCCAGTTCATCGCAAAAATATATCACCTACTATTTCCGTAAATGGTTTACGGTCGCCGATGCGACGAAATATTCGACGCTGAAAGTCCGCGTTGTACGCGATGACGGAATTGCCGTATATCTCAACGGTACACGCATTGTTCTGGATCGAATCCAGGAAGGATTCAATTACAAAACCGAAGCGGATGAGCCGGCCGTTTCCGGGAGTGGAGAGTACACGTTTTACGAATTCAGCGTTGATCGAGCGTTGCTTCGTACCGGTCCTAATCTCGTAGCGGCCGAAGTCCATCAAAACTCGCCGTCCAGTACGGATGTGAGTTTCGATATGGAATTGGAAGGCGTCGTTCCGGCAAGCGGAGGAGCCGGAAGATTGTCCCCGGGAATGAACCGCATTCTGATTCAGGCATTTGATGGTCCCGCGGGAAACGGCAACGAAGTCGACCGGACTTCGCTGGATATTCAATACGACACGGGCTCGGCGAAACCGATTTCGGGTATTCTCGCGGCCGACCCCGTCGATTCGAAAATCCTGAAGGTCGCCACGAGCGACAGGTACCTGCCGGGTTATCCGATTTTAATCCGCGTTGAATTGATTGGCGAAGATGGCAAACCGCGCCGGGATATCTGGGATGCGACGGCAACGATTTCTGTACAGGACAATCCGGCGATTTCGCTATCGGCAAGCGAGATTCATCTGAGTAATGGTCTGGGCACTGCACTCGTTACCGTTGACGGAAACGGAGATTTCGCGATTGAAGTTACCTGTGAAAATCAAACTGCCATAAAAAACTTGACGCAATTACATTCCGCTTCGATGACCACCGTTAGCGGAACGTTATCCGGATCCCAGACGTGGGCGGGCATCATTCACATTACCGGCGGAGATTTCACGATTCCCGCCGGAGCAACCCTGACCTTATCTCCGGGAACGATGATTCTGATCGACGGCGCGGCATCCGGCGATGCGGGATTGGATGTGGATGTGCTTGGCTCGATTCAGTCGCTGGGTTCCCCCGATTCCCCGGTCACATTCGGGGCGTTCATTCCGGGGCAGAATTTCGGTGAACTGCATTTCTCCAATGCCATGGCTTCGTTGTTCCGATATACGGATATTCATCAGGGCGGCCGTTCGCCGGGCGTGGGACATTCCGGCACGGGACCAACGATTCGCGTGTCCGGCTCGACGATTGTGTTTGAGAATTGCGGCATCACCCACAATGCCGGCAAACTCATGCATGCCACGAGCGGTTCCGATCTGACATTCCGAGGGTGCGTATTCACTCGATGTGTCATGGGTCCTGAAATTTCCGGAACGGCGTTGTTATTCGAGGATGGCTGGATCACGGAGATGCGGTCGGACGATGATGCCGACGGGATTTATGTCTCCGCGCAATCGAGCGGTCAATCGTGCATCCTGCGCCGCAGCGTCGCCGCCGGATTCGACGATGACGCGATCGATTTGCTCGGTCCCACGATCCTTGTCGAAGATTGTATTCTCCGCGACAGCAAAGACAAAGGTCTCAGCATGTACGGCGGAACCACAACGATCCGCCGATGCCTGATTGTCGAGACCAACAAGGCGCCGGAAGATCCCACCGTCTCGGCCGTGGCAGCCAAGGCCTTCGAAGGCGAATCCGCGGCGATCCATATCGATCGTTCCACTATTGTCGCAACGCGAACCGCGGGAATAACGGATTACGGTATCCAATCGCATAACAAGACCGGCGTTAGTGCCGGCAGCATTGTCTGGAATGTGACCAATTCGATCATCGATGCGACGGACCCGGTGAACACGCAGGCGCCGTACCTCGATTCGGATGTGCACATTGACTACAGCGATGTGTATGGAGAAGTCTGGCCGGGAACGGGTAATTTGAATCTGGATCCGATGTTTGTGGATCGTGTGGCACATAACTATCATTTGGCCTCCGGATCTCCTTGTATTGATGCCGGCGATCCGGCCCGGACCGATCCGGACGCAAGCCGGATGGATCAGGGTTATTATGTATTTGGAAGCGACGCCGAGACTCCCGGCGATACCGCGACCTGGCGGGCCGCGTCGGGTCCGTACCGCGTGACGGGAAATCTGACGATCCCGGCGGGAGTGACGTTATCGATCGAGGCGGGGACGAGCGTGTTTGTCGATCCGGGCGTAACGATCCGTGTCGAAGGATCGTTAATCGCTGAAGGGGAACCCTTCAAACCGATCCGCATCTGCAAGACCCCGGGAACGACCGGCGCTTGGGGCGGGATATTGTTTGCCGACAGCACGATGAACAATCGAATCCGTTACGCGATCATCGAACAAGCCCGTAGTACGAACGGCATGGTGAACCTGAGCGGCTCGAAGGCGTTATTTGAGAATGTCGAGTTCGGTTACACCGGCACGGAGACGCAGGCGCCGCTGCGCCGTGTGCATATCCTGAATTCTTCGGCGATCGTCCGGAACTGCGTGTTTACGGATGTGTGCAAGGCCGGCCAAGCGCCCACAAACAACACCAGCGAACATATCTGGGGCGCGGGTATCCTTGCCGGCGGCGAGGTATTGCTGGAGGGAAACACGTTCGGAAGAACGCCGGGGCACAACGATGCTTTCGATTTTGATTCGCAGCCGGGCCAGATCGAAATTCCCTGTATTCGAAACAATCGCTTCCTCGGCGGTGGCGATGATGCGCTGGATCTGGAGACGGATGCCTACATCGAAGGCAATGTTTTCGAGAATTACATCAAGGATGCGTACAACACCGACCCGCAGGAATCCAATGTGGTCTCGGCGGGTGCGGGTAAGCGCTACTGGATGGCGCGGAACGTGTTTGTCAATTGCGGTCATGCGGTGCAGGTCAAGGATGGCGCCTTCCTGACCTTTGTGAATAATACGGTGGTCAACGCGAGTATCTCGGCGATCTACTTCGGTGCGCCCCCGGCCGGGAAGGGCGACGGCTGCGACATCGACGGCTGCATCTTCTTCAACACGCCGACGGTGCTTCCACTGGCGGATGTGGGAACGGTCCGTGTCACCCTGAATCGTTCGATCGTACCGGCCGCCTATCTCAGTTTGGGGACGGGGAATGTAAACGCCGATCCGATGTTTGGTAATGCCGCCGCAGGTGATTATCATTTGCGGCCCGGCTCCCCGGCAACAGGAACAGGACCTGCGGGAGTGGACATGGGTGCCATGATCGATGCGGGAGTTATTATTCTTTCCGGCCCGAATACACCGACGTATTCGAATGCGGCGCAGTTTACATTCTATGGTGCGGGCATCGTTGCCTATCGGTATCGCCTCGACGACGGGGAGTTCAGCGCCGAGCAGATCATTACGCAGGCCCTGACCTTCGCCGATCTATCGGAAGGTCCTCACACGCTGGAAGTGATCGGCAGAACCTACGGCGGCCATTGGCAGCAAATTCCGTCCGTCTGGGAATGGACGGTCGATCCGGCCTACGGCCGTATTCTGATCCACGAGGTCATGGCCAATCCGTATCGGGGATATAGCGACTGGATCGAGCTGTACAACGATAGCGCCGTCCCGGTCAATCTTAAGGGCTATAGTCTCAGCGACAGTCTCGATAATCCAAGTCGATTTGTGTTTCCCAACGATACGCCGATCGGATCGGGCCGGTATCTGCAGGTCTTCAGCGAACCCCCCGGGATCGCCGGAGCGATCGTGTTTGGCTTTGGTCTGAGCCGCGATGGGGATGATGTGTTTTTATTCAATCCATTGGGTCTCGAAATGGATCGTCTCCGCTTCGGTCCGCAGCCGGTGGCCCTGTCCATCGGAAGGATCGGGCGTGATCGTCAGTGGAAATTGACAACACCGACCCCGCTGGGGGCCAATCAACCGGCTGTCACGGGGAATGTAACGAAGCTGCGGATCAACGAGTGGCTGGCCCGCGGCGCGATGATGGGCGATGATTTTATTGAACTGTATAATTGCGACCGGCTTCCTGTAGAATTGACGGGGTTGGCTCTGACGGACAACCTGATCACTCAGCCGAGAAAGAGCGTGTTTGGTCCGCTAAGCTTCATCGACGGATTCGGATTCATCGCCGTACGGGCCGACAAGCAGAACGATCCGGGTCACGTGAACTTTCGCTTGTCGTCGGAACAGGAGATCATCTCCTTAACCGATGTCGATGGAACCGAACTGGACAAGGTTCTTTATCATCATCAGACGACGGACATCTCGCAGGGGCTCGTCCCGGATGGGGAAAGCGCGCTGGCCTTCTTTGCCGAACCGACGCCGGGGAGCCGGAATGTGCTGACAGTCGTGATCAATGAAGTGTTGGCACACGCCCATGCCGAGACGCCGGACTGGATCGAGCTGTACAATAGCGGCGCCGACCCGGTCATGATCGGCGGCTGGTATCTCAGCGACGATCAGGCGCAGTGGGATAAATATCGGATTCCTGACAATACAATTCTATTGTCGGGCGAGTACAAGGTATTCTATGAAGACCAGACGTTCGGCAATGGGGACGATCCGGGATGTCGAGCGCCATTTGCTCTTAGCGAGAACGGCGATGCGGTGTATCTGACGGCAATGGCCGACGGGCAAAGGACGGGCTATCAGGTATGGGAAGACTTCGGGGCCTCGCCGACCGGCATGGCATTCGGGAGGTACCGGATCAGCACGGGAATGTGGCATTTTCCATTGATGAGCGAAAATACACCGAATGATATCAACGCAACGCCATGGATCGGTCCGGTAGTGATCAGCGAGATCTTCTACAATCCCGGCGTCAGCCAAGACCAGGAGTTCGTGGAGTTGTACAATCCGACGGATCATCCGGTGGACCTGAAGGGGTATGATTTCGAGACAAAGGAATGGTTGAGTTGGCGGTTCACGGAAGGGATTGAGTACACGTTTGGGCTGAATGTGACGATTCCGTCGCACGGGTATTTGATCCTGGCTAAGAATCCCTTGGCGTTTACAGCGCGGTTCGGGGCGATGCCGGCCAATGTGACGGTGTACGGCCCGTATGACGGGCAGTTGAACAACGGCGGCGAACGGCTGGAACTGTCATTGCCGGGCGACGAGCAGGACGGTAGGCGATATACCATCACGGCCGAGCGGGTGGATTACGGCAATGCCGGCCGCTGGGCCGACGCCGACGGCAACGGCAAGTCCCTGACGCGGATCCATACGACCGGCTACCCCAATGATCCGACCAACTGGAAAGCGACGACCCCCACGCCGGGACAATAAAAAGAATAATGTATATTGATTATTACCACGTTATATGAACGGTAATCCATGAAGGATCCTGAATTGCCATGAAAATGACATGGATTTGGAAACCCGTCGAATCCTTGTGTCGAATTCAGTTTGTTTTCCTCATCCGGATCCATTCCGATTCCGGGTCGATTCTCCGGTTCTGTTGCAGGGGTATAAAAATTTAATGATCGACAATATTCCTGATTGACAGGTACTGACCCGCGTACTACAGTGGTTCCAAAAGCTCATAAAGTCGCACATACAGGAATGATGAACTGAAGTCCCATGCGGCGAAGGTTCGGTTTTCCGTTCCGGTGGATTGACTGACATGAGAGGGGGCGATCTTTTCGTCGATGGGATAATGAATCGATGATTGCGAGGGAGATTCCATGAGGAAGGAAACGGTTATTCTGATTGCCGAAGACGATGAGGGGCATTTTTCTCTCATTCGCAAGAATTTACAGCGTGCCGGAGTACACAATCCTGTCATACGTTTTGCCGACGGGCAAAAAGTACTGGATTTCTTTTTTCATTCCGATTCTCCTCTGTTCGAGGGTTCCGCGCCGTCGTATGTGATCCTGCTGGATATTCGAATGCCGAAGGTGGACGGCATCGATGTACTTCGAATGCTAAAAAAGGATCCGGTTTATCGTCTGATCCCCGTGATCATGGTGACGACAACCGATGATCCGATGGAGGTGGATCGCTGCCACCAACTGGGATGCAGTCTGTATCTGGTCAAGCCGATCCAGTACGAGGCCTTTACCAACGCAATCCAAAAGGCGGGGTCCTTTTTATCGATCCTGCAATCGCCCTGTTTAGGCACGGCCGTATGAGGAAGGATGCGATTATGAAAATACAAGCCGTGATTTTGCTATTCACTCGCCGTCCGGAAATCCACAATCTGATTTCAGAACGCGTGAACCATTCAACCTCTCGGTTTCAGCTTGTCCATTTTTCCGAAGGGGGAGATCTGCTGGATTGTCTTTTTGCCAAACCGCCGGATGCCGTGTTTCAGAAAGGACGTCCGTGTCTGGTTATGATGGATCTCCATCCGCCGTTTCAGGATGAACTGGCGATTCTTCACCGGATTAAGAATGACTCGGTTTTGTGCAAACTACCGGTGATGGTCCTATCGGAGTCGAGCGACCCGACGATGATCCGTCAATGCTACGAGATGAGCTGCAATTTCTATCTGCTCAAACCTTCGGACTCGACGGCCTTGCCGTTATTTATCGATCGCGTGACGGACTTCCTGTCGCTGGAAGGAATCAAGCTTCCGATGGTCCATACGAATGTGGCGCCGATTGTCGCTTCGCAATCCATCTGAACGATCAGCACCGGGGATGTGCGGGGGAATGCCGCCTCGGGGAGATCAATTGCCCTGCAACTCCCAAATGTACATCAGCTTGGGCGTGGTCAGATCATGGAGAAGATCCCGGTCGATGGAGATCGGCCCGGCCTGTTTCGATTGCGCGCCGAGGAAACTCATGAGCGAAAACGGCTGCCGGTATTCAACGACGCGGGCATTGCTGATACCGGCCAGTGATTCGGCCATCGCCACAGCATCATCCATATAGCCCAGCGCGTCGATCAGTTTTTTCTCATGGGCCTCGGTGGCGGGAAAGATGCTTCCGTCCGAGAGGGCTCGCACCTCGGCTTCCGAAAGGGCGTGCTTTCGTCCCTCGGCCACGAGGGAAACGAATCGCTCGTAGGCGGGTTTGATGAGTTTATCGGTAAGGTATTGCTTTTGTTCTTCCGTGGTTTCGGAGTACATGCTGGGCCAGTCCTTGCGGAGGCCCGACTTAATGACAACCGGTTGGATCCCGAGTTTCTCTTCGAGCAGTTCCTTCATGACGAGGTTGCGCATGATTACGCCGATGCTGCCGGTGATCACGGTCGGCTCGGCGATAATGCGATCGCAGGCGACCGAGGTATAGTACCCTCCGGAGGCCGCGATGGTTTCCATAAACGCGATGACGGGCTTGTTGGTTTCCCGGCGGAAACGGCTGATGGCACGATGGATCTGGTCGCTGGAGGAAACCATGCCTCCCGGGGTTATGGTTCGAATGATCAAGGCGCGGATCGCTGGATCATTGGAAGCGTTTTCGATCTGGCGGCGAACACTCCGACTGGTCGGTTCGTCAATGATGCCCTCGAGGCGGATGACGACGATTTTGTCGGACCGATTTCCGCTGACCAGAACCTGTTCGATGTAGTCCTGCTGTCGCATCAGTCCGCCGCCCTGGGTGGCAACGGCCATACCGAGACCGACAAGACCCAGGAGCATGAATCCATTGGTCAGGATGGAAAGAACCAGAATGATCGTCCAGAAGATCCGCCATCCGGAACGCTTTTTCGGCTGGGGCCGAGGAGGAAGAGCGGGGAACGCGGAATACATAACCGGTTCAGGCGCTGTCTGTCGGGGAGAAGGCGCGACAGGTTCAGTCAGAGAATCAGGATTCTGTGACGGCTGATTGGGATCGAATTCCATTCGTTATCCTTTCCATAGGTTGGGGTTATTGTACGGCATCGGGTGATATTGTCAATGGCAAGACTTGACAGCAACGGCAATAAGCCCATAATGCCTGCCATTCAAGCCATAGGATGATTCATGAGTAAAGATCATAAAAAGAAACATCGTAATGCATTTCTGGATTGGACGGGTTACGCATTGTTGCGTGTGTTGGTAGCGTTTCTGGGCCTGTTTCCAATTCGGGCCAACCTGCGCACGGCCCGGTTTTTAGGGCGGCTGCTGTGGAAGCATTATCCTCGCGGCCGCCGGCGGGCGATGGACAATCTGCGTGCGTCGTTTCCCGAAAAGGACGACGAATGGCTCCAGCAAATCGGTCGGAGATCCTTCGAACAATTGGCCATGCTGGCAATGGACGTACTGTTTACCCCTCGATTGGTCCATCGTGAAAACTGGTGCGGGTATGCGACATTCCACAACATTGAGCGAACCAAGTGGATGATGAAGGCCCAGAAAGGCATGATTCTCGTTACGGGTCATTACGGGAACTTTGAGATCATCGGATATCTGCTGGGCCTGTTTGGTTTCGATATCTACAGCGTCGCGCGGCCGCTGGATAATCCATATATTAACGAGTGGCTTTATGGGGTTCGCCAGCGTCGCGGACAGAAGATCGTCGATAAAAAGGGCGCCACCGAACAGATGGATTCCATCATCCGCCAGGGTTCGACCATCGGCTTCATCGCCGATCAGGACGCCGGCAAGAAGGGAATCTTTGTGGATTTCTTCGGGCGCAAGGCCAGCGCCTATAAAAGCATCGCTTTGTTGGCGGTTCAATACAATCTTCCCGTCTGTGTGGGGTATGCCCGCCGACGCGGCGACGATTTTCATTTCGACATCTGCGCCAGCCGTCTGATCCTGCCGGAGCAATGGACGGATCAAGATGATCCCATTCGATGGCTCACGCAGGCATATACCGGCGAAATGGAACGCTTCATCCGCGAAGATCCCACGCAATACTGGTGGCTTCACCGCCGCTGGAAAACCCGGCCCAAAGAGGAACGTAGAACCGCCGAAACAGATTCAAATCCCCAAACTCGAAATCCGGCCAAACAGTTCCATCCCGATAAACCATGAGTTGCAGCTCGACCCGTCAAACACCGCGCGGAAGCCAACAAGAACCGGAGGCATTGGAGTGCGGATTCCACGGATTCAAGATCATGGATATTCCGTCGCCCATTCAGGACTTCGAGAACGATTCGAACCACGAAATCGGAAATGGAAACCAATTCGAATATCGTACTGAATAAACAAGGGGACGGATATAACCCGCGTTTGACGGATCATACCCGTCCCTGTGATTTCACGTTCCGGATCAATTCCGGAATGATCGATTCACAATTGGGGTGATTGCGCGACGTCTATGGATTTGTTGTATTCCAGCGTTTTACGAAGACGGCGAAGTCATCCAGATCGATAATGTTGTTCGGGGGGAAGGCCAGATCGCACTTTGGATTCCAGTTTTCATCTCCGGGTTTGGATAGCCATGCATTGGAGAAGAGGATGAAATCGGCCGTGTCAACGTCGCCGTCATCGTCGAGACTGACAGGATCGAAGTCGGGGTAGAAGGGATGGCCGCTGGTAAGCCATTCTTCGGCCATGATGGCGAAATCCTGGATATCAATCACGCAGTCGCCGTTGGCGTCGCTCCGAAGGAGGCACTGGAAGACGGTCAGGGCGGCGTCGCTTGTATCGGAGGCGTATGCGACCGGTGAGGCGCTAACGCGGACAAGGCATTCCTGCGAGGTAACGGCCGGGACGAACCAGTCATACGAGCCGATGTTGCCGGAATTGGGAGGGGAGACGGGGATCCATGTGACGCCGTTATTGGTGGAGTAGTCAATGGCGACATTGGGAATAGTGCCTTCGGTGGTCCAGGTAATGGTCTGCGTGGTCCCGGTCTTGAATATCTCGCCCCCGTTGGGATAAGTCAGGGTGAGCGAACCGATTTCTTCGATGGCCAGAGCGTGGCGGATTCCCGCGGCAATCTTGCGGATGTTGTTACTGGATGGGACATTGCACTGACCGGAGGTATTGTTGCCAAAAGCGACGAGGGAACCGTCGGCTTTGATAGCGAGACTGTAGTTGCCCTTAGCGGCGACGGCGACGTAGTCATGGCCGGTGGGAACGGTGGCTTGTCCGGAAGTATTCAAGCCCCAAGCGACGAGCGAGCCGTCGGTTTTCAGGGCAACACAATGATAGCCCCCGGCAGCGACGGCCTTGAAGTCGGAGGTTGTGGGGGCGTCCTTGATGAGGTTGTAGGATGTGCTTCCCCAGACGACCAGCGAGCCATTGGCACGGAGGGCGATGCTGTGGGTATGACCAGCATCGATGGCGACGAAGTTGCTGCCGGACGGGGGGGTGGATACCCCTGAGCCACTGTATCCCCAGGCGGCGATGGAACCGTCGGTTTTGAGGGCGACACTGTGCCAGCCACCGGCGGCGATTTTGATATAATCATTTCCGGGAGGGCAAAGGGTCTGGCCGTAATTATTGTTGGCGGCCCCGTAGGCGGACAGACTTCCGTCTTTGTTCAGGAGGAGCGAGTGATATTCTCCGGCGGCGACGGCCGCAAAATCGGGGACGGCGGGAACATTGCATTGGCCGTCGGCATTTAAACCCCATGCCACGACGGAACCATCGGCTCTGAGGGCGAGACTGAAATCGGATCCGGCGGAAATGTCTTTGAAATCATCTCCGGAAGGGACGGACGCTTCATTTTGGGAGTTATCGCCCCAGCCAAGGATGTTGCCTGCCGAAACCTTTTGTGTGGCCAGGGAAATGATACCGGAAACCATCAATAGAATTACCACTGATTTGAATCGATCCATATTAATCCTGCCTTTCATTGTTGACAAAGACCCTTTTGATTATCGAAACCGATTGGTTCCGATACGTGTTTCAACGTAGAATGGATATCGGGATCGAAAGCCGATTTCAGGATGGAACCGCTTTCTCACCACTCCTCAACAATCTCATCTATCCTACCAAGCATTGGCGGTCTTGTCAATCGAAATTTCCGGCAGAAACGGTTGTTTTTACGCATGAATCGAGGTTTTCAGGGCTTCTTTGGCCTTCTGGACAAAAACGAACGTCATTGTGCGAAGGATCTCACGGGGAATGTCGATGAGGTCTTTTCTGTTTCTTCGAGGCAGGATCACGGTTTTGATTCCGGCCCGTTTGGCGGCGAGAATTTTCTCCTTCAGGCCGCCGATGGGGAGAATCAGACCCTTAAGCGTGATCTCGCCGGTCATGGCGACATCCGGTCGGACGGTTTTGTTTGTCAGCAGAGATACCAGAGATGTGAAGATGGCAATCCCGGCGCTGGGACCATCCTTGGGGACGGCGCCGGCGGGGACATGAATGTGGAAATCGTTCTTTTTGAAACGGTCCTGTTCGATGGCGAGGGTATCGGCCAGGGTACGGACGACGGAGAAGGCGGCCTGCGCGGATTCCTTCATTACATCTCCGATATGGCCGGTAAGAGTCAATGCGCCTTTTCCGGGGACGGCGATGGATTCGACGAAGAGCAATTCGCCGCCGACCGGCGTCCAGGCCAGGCCGGTGGCGACACCCGGAGTCGAGGTCCGCTGGGCCAATTCGGAATCGAATCGCTTGGGGCCCAGAATTTTGGATATTCGGGATGGACTGATGATGGCCATTTGCGGAAAGCGACCTTTGGCGATTCGCGTAGCGACATGGCGGCAGATCGAGGCGATGTTACGTTCGAGATTGCGTACGCCGGCCTCGCGGGTGTAGTCGTGGATGATCTGATCGAGGGCGGCGTCGGGGATCTTCAATTGCCGGGATGTCAGGCCGTTTTCCTTGAGCTGGCGAGGAATCAGATATTTGCGGGCGATCTGGAGTTTTTCTCGGGATGTATAGCCGGGAAGCTCGATGACTTCCATGCGGTCTTCCAGTGCCGGCGGAATCGGCTCGGTGAAATTGGCCGTGCCGATGAACATGACGTCAGTCAGATTAAACGGCTGATCGAGGTAGTGGTCGGTGAAGGTGTCATTTTGCTGGGGATCGAGCACCTCCAGGAGGGCCGAGGCGGGATCGCCGCGAAAATCCTGACCGATTTTATCCATTTCGTCCAGCATGAAGACGGGATTGCGTACGGCGCATTTTTTCAGTTCCTGCAGAATACGTCCGGGCAAGGCGCCGATGTAGGTACGGCGATGGCCGCGGATGTCGGCCTCGTCGCGGATGCCGCCGAGCGAGATACGGACGAATTTTCGGTTCATCGCGCGGGCGATGGAACGGCCGAGACTGGTCTTACCGACGCCGGGGGGCCCAACGAAACACAGGATGGGGCTTTTGCCTTTCGGATTGAGCTTGCGAACGGCCAGGAATTCCAGGATACGGCGTTTGACTTTTTCGAGGCCGTAATGGTCATGGTTCAGGATTCGCTCTGCGCGACGAATGTCATGGTTGTCGGTGGTACTTTTGGCCCAGGGGAGATCGCACATCCAATCGAGGTAGGTACGGATTACACTGTATTCGGGCGTGCCAAGCGGGATCTTGCCGAGGCGGTCCAACTCTTCCACAGCAGCTTTTTCGACCCGATCGGGCATGGCGGCCCTCTTGATTTTTTCCTGCAGTTCGTTGATTTCCTGGGTTCGTTTATCGGTTTCGCCCAGTTCCGCCTGGATGGCTTTCATTTCTTCCTGCAGGAAATATTCTCGCTGGGATTTATCGATGGAGTCGCGTATCTGGCCCTGAATTTTATGCGACAGCTCCAGGACTTCAAGCTGGTTGGCCAGCGCGACGGAGATCAGTGCGAGACGTTTGTTGGCATCGATCTCTTCCAGAAGATCCTGTTTGTGTTCGACGGTAATACTGAGGGTGGCCGAGAGGAAATCGGCCAGCGCCGACGGATCGTCGATCGATTCGAGCAATCCCGCGGCTTCGTCGGGGACATTGGGACTGAGATGGATGACTCGTGTGGCGGTGTGTTTGACATTCATCATCAGGGCCAGCAGTTTTTTGGATCGCTTGACGGTGGTTTCGAGACGGCGGACGCGGGCCTTGATGTAGGGTTTGATCCCGATGAATTCCAGGACCTCGAAACGGGCCATAGCGTGGACGATGACGTTCAGCGAACCCTGGGGCATGTGGATGACTTTGAGGACCGATGCGGCCGTACCCACGCGATAGAGATCCTCGGGACCGGGGTCATCAATATCGGATTTTTTCTGGGCGACCAGCCCAAAGATCGTCTGATGCGGGACGATATCCTTCATCAGTTGTTTGCTGCGGTCCCGGCCGATCGCCAGCGGCATCACCGTACCGGGAAAAGCCACGGCACTGCGAATCGGCAGGATGGGGATGATGTTCGGCAGCGTAAACGTACGATTATCGTTATCCGGCTTGACCGGCTCGGGCGCCTCGGCGGAATCCACCTCGACGACTTCGTGCAAATGAATGGCTGTCTCTGTCATACGATTCCAATAATGTCGGCGGCATCGGCCGCATTCAATTTATGCATCTCCCATTTATTATACGCGAAAAAGATTTGTCGGGCTATGGGTAAGATGGGAAAACCAAAGGACTTATTATTTCGTGAAAGCGATCGGCCGATGAGTCGGACTCATGACAAACTCGGCGCGGACGAAATCCTTTCGGTCTTGGGCGAGAAGTTCAAGGGCCCATAGGATTCGAAAGCTTTGGCCGGAATAACTATAGGGACCAGCGGGAAGGCGAAATTGAAACGCCCGCGCATCGGCCGGCAAGGGATCCGAGAGGACGAGGGAATCGACGATTCCCACATCATCGGGGCCGGGACCCTGCGTGAACCAGATCAGGCGCAATTCGATCCGGCCGGGGGGATCGTCGTATTTCCAGCCGATTACACCGCGAAGCGAATCGCCGGGACAGAAGGCCGTCAGATTTGCGTCAATCTGTATGGTTAATGGATTCATTTCGACTCCGGCAGATTTGGCGGGACGACCACGATGGGCAGGTCGTCTTTGAGGTTGGGCCAGATTCGGATATCCCCGCGGAACGAAACGGTCCAGACCAGACAGCAATTACCGCCGTCGAAGGAGTGCATGGCATCCGTGGGGATCGACAGGCGAATTTGCCCGGCGGCGATTTGTTGCGGATCGGTCAGACAGATCGCCTCTCGCTCGAAGACGGGCCTGGAGGACATGCCCATCTTTTGTTTTCGCTCCTTTTCATCATAGGTGGTGCGGATCTGTTCGGCGGCGATCAGTAGAATCTTCAGTTCGCGAATTCGGCCGGGAAAACCTTTGAATTCCCATCGCAGGTTCGCCGAACCGCCCAGCGGAATCCGGGCGGGTCGAATTTGTACGACGGGATAGGGATTGAATAAGGCCAGAAATCCATGAATCGCTGCGAGGATCAGGAATATTCCGATCAGGACAAATGGGATAATAAATATTGTTAAAAACCATTCGGGATCGCCGCGGCGAAAGGATTGCACGGCGATTACGACGAAAATGGAAACCAGGCCGTTCCAAAAGAGGGCGACCATCACCCGGCCGAAAAAGCCACCGATTCGACGACGGGCGACGGGCAGCGGAATCCAGTCGGAGTCGAAATCGCCAGCCGGTATATCCCGCAGCCAGCCGGAGGCATCCGGCCCGGTCCTTCGTTGGGCGGCGGGAGCATTCGGCAGCCATGCGGCCGAACCACCCTGTGCCGAACGGTGCGCGGATCGCACTACGCCGTAAATCCCCCCGGCCCCGACGAGGAAAAACACCCACGGAACCAGGCACAGCAGCAGCTTGAGGGTTGGCTTACGGAGCAGGACCGACTCGGAGGGATCGACGGGATTGACATAACAGACGGGGTTTGACATCGACTTATACCGATCGACAACGGCCTGTTTTCCCCTGTATCCGCTGGACGAGCCGCCGAGAAAATCGTAACGGGCCGATTGCCGGGTCTTTCCGTCAACAACATATTCGTAAAGAATATCCACGCTGTAGGTGGTACCGTCGTCGCCGTCATGGGATCGAACCTGGGCATGGAGGATTTTACACGGGATCTCCATCCATGTGCGGGCATCGATCACTTTATAAATCGGACGAAAGCACAACGGCCACATCATTCCCAGCCCCGCCAGAGCGAAGATGGAAAGAAAAGCCGCCAGAAACCAGCGGCCTTTTGAGGAATCGGATATCGGCCGAGCTTTCTGGTCTTTGGATTTGAACCGGGCCAACATGGCATAGATACCGATGGTGCCAATTCCGATGAACAAAAGCGGAAATAGAATCAGCAATCCGAAGAGCAGGTTGTCCCGTTCCAGGAGGGCTTCGGTAGGATTGTCAGGATTGACAAAGCAGGATTGTCCGCTGCCGGCCGGATACCGCAGAGTCCGGCCGTACTGCTTGTCGTGATCGCCGTCGTGGAAGTTCCGCCGGAATTTTTCGCCGATGTACGTTTTCGAATTGACAACGTATTCATAGCGGACGGCAAATCGGTAATCGCCGTCTTCGGAGACAACCTCGCTGGACAGGATCCGGCAGGGGGTCTTCTGCCAGGAATAACTTTTCAGCAGGCCGATGAATTCCCGGATGATCAGGAACTCGAAGAAGCTGCCCATCAGGAAAAACGCCAGGAAAAACAGCGTACCGATTATGCGGCCGCCCAGCGTGAGCTCGGACGACTCTTTCGATGCGGGCAACGAGATTCGAAATCCGGATCGTTTCATGGTTTCTTTCATTCAGACGCACGACGGGGTGAATTGTTGCCGATCCGTAGAGGGATTGTCAATAAAAAACAGGGATCGTGCAATGGTGGACGGGTCAGGCCGAACATGAATGGCCGGCAGAAGAGCGGATAGAGATCGGCGGCCGGGCAGAATTTTTTTCGAAAACGGGATTGCCCTGTTGACATTTACCGAATCAATGATATACTTTTCGCTTCCCCATCGGGGGCGTAGCTCAATTGGTTAGAGCATCGGACTGTCGATCCGAAGGTTGAGGGTTCGAGCCCCTTCGCCCTCGTAACACTAAGTACTGGGCTGACAAGCACTTACGCTTGTCGGCCCTTTTTTATTTCCCGGATTTTCGGGGGTGCGCAACAGCTGTGCTACAAAATTCGACTTTGAGATCTGCTCGGAAACGGCCCTTGCTCGTCCTACCACATCCCGGCGAATGGCCAAATAGAACCGCCGGGTGGTCTCAAATTTCGAATGTCCCGCCAGATGGGTCACTTCGAACTCACTCAGGCCCCCGCTGAGCCAATTGGTCAGACAGGTGCGTCGCAGGTCGTGAAATTCTCCAGGCTCAACGCCGGCCATTTTCTGGATCGCGTTGAACAAGCGAGTAAAATTGTTCACGGGGCACCGGCCCTTTTCGACAGTCCATTTGCCATCCTGCCTGAGCTTCTGGATGTGGTCATACCGAGGCGAAGGGACAAATACATAAGGGTATCCCTCCAATGCCCGAGTTTGGTGTTCCGCGAGCAGTGCGAGAACGTCCTGGGTCAATGGCAGCGTGCGTCTATCAGTGTCCTTGATATGCCATTCCCAGGTATATTGGGTGTTCTCTTTTGGGGTCACTTCAACCGTTGAGCCGCCAAAATCAATGTCTTGCCAAATCGTGTTGAGTAACTCCCCGCGACGCATACCCGTACAAAGTGCCATGCGAGCGAGCAGTTCCCACTCTATCAAGACGGCTGTTCGTTTGCCCCAGTATTTCTGTTTACTTTCTTCCTCGAATTGACGGGCCGCTTTCAGAATGCGTTGGCATTCTTCCTCGGCAAATGTGTGTACTTTCTTCTTCGGGCTCTTCGGTTGTTTGACGTATCGCAAGGGATTTTCGTCCAATTGCCGGCGGTCAACCGCGAGTTGAAAGAGGCGTTTGATATGCCTCAATTTCTTCGCCACGGTTGCAGGGGTATTGCCATGGTCGAGGCAGGTTTGCACCATCAATTCGCCATCGTCATGGGTGACTGCCTGGTAATCAATATCGCCGACATACTGGATGAGATTCTTCATGGCATTCTTTGCTTCTCGAAGAGTACTATCTCGGACCTGTCCACGCGTACGACTCACATTGTCATCCAGAAATACGCTGAGTTTCATCGATTGTGGCCGTACATACCCGGAACGCAGTTCGCGTTCTTTCTGCTCACATTGCTTTTTGGCCTTGCGGTAGTCTGCGTGACGCAATGATAAATGCCGACGCTTTCCGTTCTCGTCGATATAATCCAAGAAATACTTAAACGTTTTACCGTCACGGGACGGTCTTGTCCTAAGCCTTACCAGCTCTTTCATGAGTCACCTCCCTTCTGAAGCTGGCCGAATGGCTTGGGTTGATCCAAGCCCAATTATAGCCAGCGGTTTTAGGGAGCGCAAGGGGATTATTTCCCGCCAGTTGTTTTCATTCTTAACCACTCTTTGATGGCCTCACGGGGATAAAGCGGCTTGCCACAGATTCGAACCCGGGGAAGATTGTGCATCCGTTTGAGGTTTTCAATCACATTTCGGCTGCCCTATCGGGCTTTCACCACGGTCGTTGATGCAGGGTTTTCGAATCTCGGCGAGAATTTCAGCGGCGCGGCGGGCCCGATCCGGGCTGATCCGATTTCGAGATTCTTTCCGGAGATTGTGAATCATTCCCCGCTGTATGCGTCGAGGACAATCGATTTTTAATGTCATGTTATTGTACATAATAATTCTCCTCTATATAGATATACAGAACCATTTGAATACATCATGCACGAGAAGTTTGCATGACTCAAATACCTATATCTGTCAAGCGCAGATTTCTATGGCATCAGCAGCAAGGGAATTCGATGGATTTCCAGCGCACTTGTGCGCTGTGTCCAAAGCGCAATTGATTTATGTTATGAAATGTGGTAAGAAGAGACTGGTTTGAAGGATGCAAAGAATGACATTTGATGAATTTTTTAGGCTGCATTCTGGGGTGGCTACGCAGCAGTGCGAGCTTCGTGGCTGTAGTACCCACACAAAAGAGTACATGCAGGAAGTATATGATACATTGTCGACTGAAAGTCGATCAAATGCCCCCAAGGTGTATAACACTTTAATATACATCATCAGAGGACATCAGAAGTCCGAATCATCTCCAACCGAAAGAATGGTTAGGACACTATTCGCCAAGGAGTGCATACCTGATAATCAAAAGTGGATCCCACTGGATGACGCTTTGAACAAGGTGACCCAATATTTAATCGATGCCCCTCCCATGGTCCGGTTGACTTCTGTCTTACGGATAATCGGAATGCCAAATTTTTCT
Source organism: uncultured Pirellulales bacterium (assembly GCA_964386005.1). GTDB lineage: Bacteria > Planctomycetota > Phycisphaerae > Sedimentisphaerales > Anaerohalosphaeraceae > FEN-1350. Next base: position 33,419 of record CAYLSB010000050.1, read on the forward strand.
ATTGAGGATCTGTATGAAGATGCCTTAAGTTATGCCTTTAAAGAAATCGGTTCTTATGAAAAGAACCATCCTCCTTTTCAAGCAGTTGTTGCACGATTCATAAATTTCGTTTTTGAAAAAATAGCGCAATTCGACCGCGATTTACCGATGCAAAATATTAAAGATATAGTTAGGCCTGATTATGGTCTCAAAGAGCAAGTAGAGATTTGGTTAAAGCTTGAAAAATGGGAAAATAAACCTTCGCGTTCTCGTTTCAGAGGCAAACAAACAAAGCGGGATGATACTTATATCGAATTACGAAATATGTGGGAACCAGGAAAGAAAAAAGTTATAAGCGTCATAAACTGGAAATCCTTTTTATGTTAATGAATCTAATGGTGGAACACAACATGGCAATCAAAGACCATATTGATTATGTAACCTTGGGGTTGTACGCCACGGGTGATACATATCTTGACAATGCCCATAATTGTGCCATCAGAGAGCATCTTGATGAATGCAAAGAATGTGCGGGACGTTTATCGGAATATCTTTCGGAGATGGCAAAAGAATCCTATGTGATCAAGCGGGCTGATTCGGCTCGATCTATTCTACAAGGTGCAGCTTCATTATTAAAACCGACAAAAAATACGCAGAATATCATCGCGGTATATTGGTTTGTGCCATATCTCGTTGAAAAAATTATCACACATTTAACGGATTCAAATAGTGCGATCGATGAAGATGACTTAAAAAATTGGGTTGCGGATGAAATCCGGATACTCGTCGCAGACGAACTTCAAAGCTTTGTGGCAAATGAAGGCTGTTATGATTCTTCGGATCCAATGCGGGATAACAAGTTGACCGATGACAATGGCGGACGAAAATCAAATGATTCCTTATTTCATAAATTACAGGGAATGGTGTTAGGAGTGATTGTGATTCGTGAATTCAAAGAACCCTGGCCAGAGGAATGGGGGCAGTTGATAATGTTCTATAACCGGCTGGAGTCGTCCCAGCACACGGAAAATCAAAATTTGCATTCTTCGGAGCAGTAAACAACCACCAGTTAAAAGTGGTAGCATTATCGGATCAGGCTTCGCATGTCCGAATTCGTCGAGGATTTTCATCCACCAGCCTTACTGGTTGTATTAAAATCGGAAGAATAAATAGGTTGTCCCGCTTGTCCGTTGATCGTTTGTGGTCCAGGCCGATTACGGAATCCTATGCAACGGCGTGGCCGGTGTCAACTCCGGCATTCAGCGCCGTCTTCAATTTTCTGATCTCTTTTAGGTTGCTCATCCTCAATATGCGATGCGGCATCAATGACAGTTTCAGCCGATGTACTGCAACATCGGTATATTCCTCAAACCTTTTCCGGACTGTTGGGCACCGCATGCTTTCTGCGTTTATTTGGTATCCACGCTCTTTATCTTCAATTTGTTGGACAAATTCATTCAGGAACAGTATAGAATCGCATTCCGATGTCCACCCAACAATCACAACCCGGACCCACAGGTCAACCGGAGCAAATCGCCGGCCTCGTCGAACGCGTCACCTTCCACAACGACGAATCCGGCTTCTGTGTGCTGCGCATCAAGGCTCGCGGACATCGTGATGTGGTGTCCTCTCGAAGGGAATGGAGGCAGGATCTAATCGGCGAAAGGATCGCAGGCAGGACCGATTGACATGAGCCCCTGACCAAGATTTCGACTTCCTGATGGATCTGGCGGTGGGAATTGAACTGGATGTCAATAAGGCTTGGGATGAGATGAACAAGATCCTGACCGTTGGAAAGATCGGGCTTGCGTTGGAAAAGGGTTGTGAAATATCAGACTTGTCGGTACAATTGACGCCGGACAATGGTTTAGACAACAGGGAGATTTGACTATGAAGCGGATGGCCGGGAAGGATCGGCCGAGAAGGTAAGGAAATTGGGGAATGGGGACTGCAGGGAATGGATTGTGAATGACGGGTCGGATTTGAGCAGGAATCACACCTTTGGATACTCACGGCCGGGAGAGGGAAATTTGCTTTGAAGCGAAACGAGAGGTTGGAAAACAATGGCTGAAAAGGACCTGACACCTTAAATTATTCCGAATTATTAATTAGGTAAGTAAATGATGGCAAATCCCGATTACTACAACAAGCTTCTTCCATTAATAGACAACTTGGAAAAGTGTCGGTCTATCAATCCTGTATAATTAAGCTTCTTTCCGTACATTTTTAATGAATTTTTTGACGGTGT
>CAYLSB010000051.1:0-35530 GCA_964386005.1 uncultured Pirellulales bacterium
TATACCACAACCTCCACCTTATACCCTGGTCCAGTTTTTGGGGAGTAGTATAGTCTTTTTATTAACCCAAGCGTTAATGATTTTACGTGATTCCTCTGCCTCTTGAACAAAGTTTAATTGTTTAATCCCAGCACCATAGTATTTTCTTATCACTTCCAAAAATTCTTTAAAAAAGAATTCACCTTTCTGACACCAGAGAGCATTAGCTACTCGTAATTCATACCCACCTACATTATCCTTGGTATTTAATTTCTTTTCTAAGTTGCCAACAGCCTGGTGAAGACGTTCTCCTGGTAAAGTAAAGTGTAAAATTTTGGCCATTTGTTTTTGCGTTTCACCACCTGCACCAGCGTATGTCATGGCCAATGCCGTCGATATACTGTACGGTGAAAAAAATAGATTACCATTTGGCTTGATAGCATTGTGGTCATTTTTAAGTTGATGATACAAATCAAATGCAAATTCGCTGTTGTCTGAGGCGATTTTATAAACATCATCTTCAATGAGTTTCTCCTCTGATGCAGCATGTGTTAAATACGATAAGACCGACATCAAACCCACTAAGATAATACCGGATAAAACGCATCGATTCATAGTGTTTACCTTTTACATTGATAAACTTGTTATTTTCCCGTTTTTCTTTATTGGTTAATTCTTCCAACCGCTGCTCTAATAGTGGCGACGCAGAAAAATTGGCTACAAAATCATCGAGTTGTCCTTCGGATATTTTTATAGCATAGCTCTCCTGTGACCTTGGGCAAATATTGAGCGAATAGTTTTGGTATCGTTTTCCTTGTCGGTAATCTGTGATGGAAATGATGGGTATCGCTTGAGCAAGTCCAGCCATGTTTCTTTGTAGAGCAGGAGAGTCTTTGGTTTGAGATTGCGGGCCATATCCTTCTTCGTGTGTACGGCAGAATGGCAATTAAGGCACACAACGATCAAGTTGGCTTCGGTGTTCTCCCCGCCGAGTTCGACTGGGACAATGTGATGTATCTCGACCTCCTTGCTGTGCCAACATACGTTGCAGGTACAATGGGACTCAACGAGTAACTTTGCTTCCAGCGATCCTGATATCTTCTTTCTCTTCGCCATGATATACCTCCCTATTCCTCGTTCCTACGTGCAAAAGACGCTTTCAGATTTCGTGTTGAAGTCATGCGAAGATCGTCCTAATGATAATTTATCGCCTGTCCAGTGGCGACGCTCGTCCATCCGTTGAATAATTGTCTATAAGCAGAGGGAGATAGTCAAGGAAATCCCCTGATATTTTATGGGAATTTATTATGGGCGGCCACGGGGAACCCCTCCCTTCAATGGGCACACGCCGTGTGCCACTACACAAGACACACAACCGAGGACGGTTGTGCTACAACTGGATTCCGGGTCAAGCCCGGAATGACACGGATCAAAAAAGGGGTCAAACCCTCAACCGCATTAAAGGGTTCGACCCCAATGCAAAAAAAGGATCAGACACCCGAACCAATTTAAGGTGTCAGACCCCTTTTTTGTCTTGTATTCGTTTCGGCTGGATACCGGCGTTCGCCGGCATGGCAAAACAACAACCGGGACGGATGTGCTACATTTCACGGCCACATGAATTCTTTGATGCCGGTAAAGATGATCTGTGCGGCGATGCCGGTCAGCATCAGGCCGGTAATCTTCATCATCATTGCCAGGCCCTTATGGCCGAGCCATTTTCCGATCGGCACGGCCATAAACAAAAACACCGAGATCAGCAGCACTGCGGAGGTGATCGCCGCGGCGGCGATGGCCTTTTCGGCCGGTTCGCTGATTTCCATTCCCAACACCAGCAGGGTGCCGATCGTTCCGGGGCCGACGATCAGCGGGATCGCCAGCGGGATGATCGCGAAATCGCCTTCCTTGTCATGAACCATCTCCATGCGTTTTCCCGTTACCATGCCGATCGAGTTGAGAAACAGCAGCGTGCCGGCGCCCACCTGAAAGGCGGGTACGGTGATTCCCAGAACCTTGAAGATCAGGTTGCCGAAAAAATACACGACCATGCTGATCACAAAGATCGCCACGCTGGTTCGCAGGGCACATCGGGTCTGCGTTCGCCGATCCATGCCGTCCGAGAGCAGCAGGAACATCGATACGGAAAAAAACGGCGATAAGATAACAAACACCTTGACCAGGATATCGACAAATAAAGCCATTGCGTTTTCCTTGAACTTGTGGGAAATCCGGCCGACGCTTACCTGGCCGATCGAGGAATAGTATCCCTTCCCTTCCTTGCGCCGTCAATACCCTTTGTTGGATCTTGAACGCCAGTGTACCTAAGGAATCATGCATTGCAGGTTGGATCTCGGGACGCTCAAGAATGTCCAGATTACTCTTCGTGTACGACGGTACTCTGGTGTTGCTGATACATCCGTAAACGTCCGGCGATATCCTGTGCCATGGCGAGTTTTCCGCTGGCCTGGGCCATTTTCACGGCGCGTTCGGCAGATTTTATCGCCTGCTCGAATTGCCCGGCGGCGGCATAATTGGCGGCCATCTGGTCATGGAAACCGGGTGCCCGGTCGATGTCGGGCTGCAAGGCAATCGCCTTCTGGTACTGTTCCACCGGTTCTTTGATCTTTCCCAGATTGGCCAGAGTGATCGCCAGGTGGTATCGGATTTTGGCGTTCTGCGGTGCGGATTGGGCGGCTTGCATCATGGCCCCCGCGGCATCGGACCAGTTGCTTGTCTGGGTGTAGGCCAAGCCGAGGTTGTAATACATGTCGGGTGCGTTGTATTGTATGTTCAAGCCGTTGGGTAACAGGCGTACGGCCTCTTTTAAATGCGTGACGGCCTCGGGGGCCCGTTTCTGGTGCAGGAGGGCGTACCCCAGATCGTACTGATTGCATCCATCGGCCGGATCAAGCCATACGGCCTCCCGCAAATGTTCCATGCCGGCCGCGGGTTGGGCCTTGACGTTGTACAACAGAAATCCCAGCGACCGATGCGCGCCGGCGTTGTTCGGATTCAGGGAAAGCGTCTTTTCGTACATTTCGATCGCGCGGTCGGTATCGCCCTGACGATAAAATTCATTCCCGGCCCGCTGAAAGGAATAATCGTTGAGGAACTGTTCCCGGATGCTCGCGATGGCGTCAGGAGCGAGGTTCACAAATTCGGGGATATTGGCCGCACGGTCGTTCGACGTAAACCAATCCAGAACGATCGGAACGCTGCTTTGGCCGTTTTCGTCGATGTGCGTCAGCATCAGCTTCGTGTAGGGTGAGTCGGTTTTGCTTGAATATACAAGCCATTTCCCGTTGGGCGAAAAACTGTGCCAGGAATTCATCGCAGGGCCATTGCATTCGAGTTTTCGCGGCGTACCCCCGGCAGCGGGAAGGATATACAATTCGCTATCCGGCTGAAGCAGCATGTAGCTGTTGGCTTTACAGAAGACGATCCATTTGCCATCGGGAGAGAACCGGGCGAAGTAATTGCTCATGCCGTCGGCGCTGGCGCCTTCGATGGGTTCGGGCGTGCCTCCTTTACCATCGTTGAAGGGTATGCGGTACAGGTCAAAGCGGAATTCCTTTCGGTCGCGGACGAATTCCCGGCATTCTTCCTGCGTCAAAAGAATTTTTCCCTGATCGGATTTGAGTTCATAGGCCCTGGCCCTGGCGAAGACAATCCACTTGCCGTCGGGGCTCCAAGTGGGATTGCTCTGTACGAATTCGGGATCGTCGGCTCCGGACAGGGCGGCATATTCTTTTGTTTGTCTATCATATACAGCCAATATTCCCTTGATCGGGAAGAAAAGCTGCGAATAGGCGAGATCGTCCTGCGGGACGAATACGGAACGGTCCTTGACGGTACTGATGGAGTAGCGGCCGTCGGGCGAAACCTGGCTGAGGAGGCCGAAAGTCGGCTGGTTGTCCCGGCGGTTGTAATCGCTCCAGGTAATAAGATCGCTGGTGGCCAGCGTCATCGTCCGTGCGGTTCGAGTGATGACATAGGAGGCCTTGTTGTTGGCGTAGTCCACGTCCATACCCAACACGGATCCGTCGGCGGAAAACGAATGGCAGTTTCCGCAAACCGGCATTTTTTCCAATACAATCGGGGGCTGGTTTCGGGATGCTACGGATCCGAAACGCCATCGGATGAGACGGGGATCCTTGACGGCGTCCTGAAAGGGCAGGTTCACCTCGCGATAGAAGATCGGTGCGGCGACGGGATCGCTTGACGTGGCGATGTGTACTCTACCGGCGGAGACGGCGCCGCCTTCAAAGCCCAGAACCTGCACTGTCGCCGGACCTTTCATAGAGCGGCTTTTGATCTGCTCCCAGCGTTTTTCATCCGGCAGCCACTTTGTTTCGCCGCAGATTTGCCGGATGGGTTCGGAGCCATCGGTAAAATCCACGCGAACCAGCCATCCCTTGCGGGGCTGGGTATCCGTCCATCGAAATTGAATCGGGGCGATATCCCTCGGAAGCAAGGCCATATTCGCAGGTTGATCGATGGTGATCGACGGAAGGTTTTCCGTGTTGTCGGAATCGGCAAGAACGGTTTCGACATCGGAGATTATTCTGGATCGGCTGAACGATCGAAAGACAAACAATCCCCCCGTAATCGCCGCGATCGCCACAAGAATACCGCCCGCGGCAACGACGCCCCGAACAAACCTCCGCAACTCCCAATTCACAAACCTCTCTCAATCCTCAAGACACGTATCGCATGAGTTCGCGGAAAACGGCAAACCCATCCTCATCCAACCACATTATTTTGTTCACGGATTACCGAGTGACGTGAACAAATCCACCCTCCGTCACCGTATCGGGATACGGGCGAAAACATCCGCCTATACAAGTTCGGCCCCTTTGGGGGCCGAACTCTACCTCCGGCCATGTTCGATTCAAAATGGCCTTATCAACCAATATCATTGTACCACATAGGATATATCAATGCAATGCCCTGCTGAGAAACAATCACAGATGGCAGTTTTCAAGACCTTTCTTTTCCAGATATCTCTGATGGTATTCCTCCGCACGATAGAAGGGCCCGGCCGGGGCGATAATCGTTACAATCGGGCGGCGGAAGCGTTTGGCAATGGTCTGTTGCCGCTTGGATTGTCGAGCGGCAATTTCCTGTTCCGGTGAAAAGGTGAAAATGACCGAGCGGTACTGGGTACCGACATCCGGACCCTGGCGGTTTAAGGTGGTCGGATCATGGTTGGCCCAGAAGACCTCAAGAAGTTGCTCGTAGCCGACTTTGGTCGGATCAAATTCGATTCGAATCACTTCGGCATGTCCGGTACGATTGGTGCAGACGTCCTTGTAGCTTGGATTGACGGTATGGCCGCCGGAATAGCCCACGGCCGTATCGACTACGCCCGGAACCTTGCGGAAAGTCGCCTCAACACCCCAGAAACATCCCGCTCCAAACATAGCGACTTGACGGCCGGGCGGGGGAGGGGTATCCGGCTTGAGCATGGCGGGGGATTCGGGTACGCCGGGAGAAATATTAGACGGCTGATCGGTATTCATAGATGGGTCCTTCTCGGCAGCTTGGGTATTGATCGTATCGATAACCGCTTTCCATTGTCGGTCATCGCAGCCAGAGATACAAAGAATAGACAAAAATCCGACAATTAATAACGACATTTTTACCTTTGGTCCTATCATCGTATTCAGATTCCTTACTACCTTGCCGTATTGTACCTCCAGACGTTGTACGCTCAAGGCGGATTTTGGTTCCGAAGGTTTCGAGCGAAAAGACCCAATAAATATCGCTTGACAGTTGTTTCAGGCAGATAAAGATACATTCGAAATCGATATGCGAACGAATTCGGTCGAGGTGTATTACATCGTATTTCTCCAGTCATGAAAATATTGAGATTTTGGGCCTTTGACCTAGCCGATCTTACCTTGTACGATTATCCCTATGACGTTTGAAGAAATCATCCATTGTGCGATTCCAAATCCGGACCGGCATCTTGTCGGATATGCCGATATGGAGAACCTGTTGGCGCCGGCGTATCGACGATTTCGGTATGCGGTCGTTGTCGGGCGAAAAATGGATGATGACATTGTGGATTCCATCCAGGCCGGTCCCACCCGGCAATATTCCTCCCTCTATCATCAGGTGAATCGGGAATTATCCGAGGTTTTGGATTGTATGGCCAAGGCATTGTCAGGGAAAGGCATCGAGAATCAACCCATTTATCCCACGGTGTCGGACGATGAAGTGACGGCGAATTATTACCAGACCCTGCGTTTGGATTTTTCGCATAAGATGGTTGCAACGCGGGCCGGAATCGGATGGATCGGAAAAACCGATTTGCTCGTTACGCGAAGATTCGGTCCCCGCGTGCGGCTGGCCAGTCTTCTTGTGGACTATCCGATTCCCAATCCGGGAACGCCGATTGTGGAAAGTTCATGCGGTCGTTGTGATGTATGCGTGAAAGCATGTCCCGCTCAAGCCGCGACGGGGCAGGGGTGGCATGCCGGGATCGATCGCGATGAATTTTTTAATGCCTTCCAATGTCGCGAAAAATGCCGCGAGCTTTCACTGAAACATCTCGGCGAAGTTATCAGTTTATGCGGGATTTGTGTTTCGGTTTGCCCAGTTGGGAAAAGCCGGGCAAGCGTCCTGACACGTCCTTGAAGAGTGCCCCTTACAGTGAAAATTCTTTGGGCGGATTGCCGGAGAAATCGGCGATGACGGCCCTGGCCTGATCCAGGTAAAACAGTTCAAAGCCCGGATTGTCGGGCGTCTGGTAGATCGTCCGCAGGATTTCGTTTTGTTCGAAGATTTTCTTTTTGATGTTCAGATCCCTGGAGAAGACAACCTTGCCGCTCAGACGAATCCACGCAAACGCCGAGTTGCATGTGCAGATTTCCACCCACGGTTGTTTCTGGATTTCCTTGTACACCGGCTTGGCGTTGCCCGTGCAGTAATACAGCTTGCCGCCCTGCTCCAACATGAACTGGAATGGCCGGACTTTGGGTTTTCTGTCAAGGCCGACCGTCGCAAAATACTGCACCGGATTGGTCTTCAGAAACTCTACGACCTCTTTCATACCAACCTTCCTTTCTCATATTTAGTTCGTACACGAACGAATGGTCAATTATTTTTGTCGCCGCAAATTCGATTCAATCGTCCCCAGCAGGTCCGCCAGAACCTGCCGGTCATTCGAGTTCATGGTTCCATAGACTTTGTCCCGCAGGGTCCGGGAGATCGCCTCAAAATCCCTGCGAAGCTTCTTTCCTTTGGCCGTCAGTTCCACCCGAACCACGCGATTGTCCTTCTCGCATTCGGTCTTCCGGATATACCCGTGTTTTTCCAGCGTGTTGATCATTACGGTCACCGTGGACTTGACCCGGCCGACCGCATCCACCACATCCTTGATGGGAACGGCCCCCTTTTGCTCAAACAGAAAACGCAGGACCGGGCCGTGCGCCGGCACGATCCCCTTGATCGAGCGTTTTTTCAGTTCCTGCTCGATCAACAGATTCGCCAGCTCCCGGATCCGGGAAATCTGCCCGACTATGCCGTTGGTATCATTCATCTTCATCTTTCCCGATTCGGTTCCATTCTTCACCCGAAATATTAGTTCGCCCACGAACCATTGTCAAGAAAAAAACAAAAGAATTTATTCGCACCTCCGGAGTCACCCATAGATAATGAAATAATCGGGTCAAGCTTTTCAGCATTGGAGTTCAATATGCCTGTCAGCGATGAATATCTGGCGTATGTGGTCGATCAACTCGCCTGTCTCGGCCGTGTCGAGTCCAAACGGATGTTCGGCGGTGTGGGGATCTATTATCGGAACGCTTTCTTTGCCGTGATTGCGGAGGATGTCGTATATTTCAAGGTGGATGATTCCACCCGGCCCGATTACGAAGCCGCCGGGATGGAACCCTTCCGGCCGTACGATGGAAAAGAAACGGTCATGTCCTATTTCGAGGTGCCCGTCGAAGTCCTCGAAAATCGCGATCGCCTTCGGGAATGGGCCCAAAAGGCCGTGAAAGTCGCCCGGACCAAGAAGATCTCAAAGAGGAGGAGATGAGGATCATATGACAGGATTTCCTCCGCGGATTCACGTCATGTTCGCCGGTCAAGCCGACTATGCGTTGATCATTCGGAGGGGGCCATCCAAGTCTGTCTGTTCCCTTGGCTGGGATCGAGGCACAAATACATTCCAGGTTGGCCAGTGGATTAACGGGCGCATCTACGAATACGATTGCGATCTGTCTCCGAACGGTAAATACCTGATCTACAAGGCGTTCTCGACCAAATGGGACGGCAGACGATTCGGATGTACCACAGCCATTTCCCGGACACCCTATCTCAAACCCATCGGGCTTTGGCATAGCCGTGAGGGGACATGGATCGCGGGAGGTTTTTTTATCGATGATTCTCAGTACTGGATCAAACACGGCCGTTTAGGGCATGACACCATACTGCCTCCAACGGATTTGAGCGAATCCCCAGAGTGCCCATTTAAAGGATATGGCGAATATCTGAATATCTACTTTCTGCGTTTACAGAGGGATGGTTGGAGACGAATCGAACGACAAAAGCTTAATTCGTATACTTCGGAAGATGTTTTCGATAAACCGGTTGATCCAGTTTGGACACTGAGAAAGAAGATCATAAACACAATTGCTTCAGCGAAACCAAGGCAAGGTAAAGGTTGCTGGTACGATGAACACCAACTTTTGTGTAGTGGCGATACGTCAGAAACACTCGATTACCCCGCATGGGAATGGGCCGATGCGGATCATCGGGGACTCTATTGGGCGGAAAAAGGAAAATTATTCACGGCCCAATTATCGAAAAAGGGATTGGAGTCAATCACTGAATTGTATGACTTCAATCCAATGAAATATGAACAGATCGACGCTCCATATTGAGACGCTGGATAATATCCAGTAAATTAAAGGCAACCGACTTACGAAATTGGGAAAGAATGGTTCACGAAATTACCATTGAGGAGACCAGTCATTTCCTTCCGAGGAAATTTCGCTGGTACACGCTGGGGGTATTGATATTTCTTTTGGGGTTGGGGATTGTCGTCGTCATTTCGGGTCGGTTCAATTTTCTTCTTCTGGCTGTCGGAGAATGTGCATTGTATTTCATCTATCAGAGCCGATGGAAAAAGCATCGGTCCGTACCGGATCCGATTGAAGGGCTTTCTGAGGATCGAAAGCCCTTTTCCTTTGGCCGATATGTAATTCTGGCGTGGTTCTATGCGATGATTATGGAATTTTGCGTAGACTTCGGCGCTTACAACACGGTCAATCCAGGAATTATTCTGATTATCATGGCCGGGCTTACACCGCACTATTTCTTTCTCGCGGCCGTCTTTCGCCTCTGGTTTCGATGGTACACCTATACACCTCGCGAGGCGTACTTTGCGATGGGTATTATTGGATTTCTGTTGGAGTCGATAATCCTCAAACTCGGCGTCGGAACCTTCAAATTGTCGGGAATGCTTCTGTTTCCGATCGATCTTCCTGTTCACATATTGAACTATGGAGGATTTGTGCTTATCCCCACGCTCCTTCACAATCAAACCGAAAACCGGCCGCCCATGAAATCGAAAATGAAATACCTTGCGGCTATTCTGGGAACACTGGCTTTGACGCTGCCCGAGATCGCAGCGACATACTGGCTTGTCTATAGGGTGATCCTGAAGTCTGACGGAAATTGATTGGGCTATGAAAGCTTCATCGACGGATCAATCGACTTGTGCGGCCATTCCTTAGCGATCATTTTAGCCAGCGTAGTTTTTCCGACCTGTCGAGCCCCGATCAATCCGACGGCCGTAAACTTTTGGAGTGATTCAACAATCGTATTGTGTAATTTTCTTCTAATCATCCATGTAAATTGCACACTATACTTTTCAATATGCAAGGAAAAAACGTAATAATTCTAAAAAAACCTTATCGGACCATTGTAAAAAGGATCTGCTGATAATCTCGGAAGGAATTTATTCCCCGATACGATAATACAGCACATCCGGTAATAGGTCGAATCGGGTTGCGGTGCCGACTTGGCGTGTTGTGTAACCATTGGCATCCAGCGCGGTGACTTTCAATCCGTCCGCATCGGAACGTAACAATTCGATGTGTCCCTGCAGTTTTCGAATCTGCCAGGGATCTCGCCCAATATTTTCAATGAGGTTGATTTTACCCTGCGGAATTGCCGAGAAACCCGTCGCCTTTTCCTCGCTCATTACCTGCAGCAGCATCCGTTTGGATTTTGTCAGCGGTTGATCATCCATCGCAACCAGTACGATATGGGCCAGATCAAGCGGTGACTGGATGGATACATCTCGAAGAGCGATCTTTCCGGAATCGCGAAGGTTGCCGCTTACACCCTGGACGGCGGGTGCGTTGATTGTGAGGATACCCTTGACATAATCGAGCTTCAACTCGCCTGTGGAACTGGTAACGATTCCATTCTTGCGATCGATAAGTTGACCGGTGTCGGCCAGTTTGGTTGGCTCGCCGGAGTCGGCAAAGCGGATTCGCGTACGACCGGCATAATGGATCAACGGATCAATTCGATTGCCGGGGTTGATCTCCGAACCGGCGGGGACATCCTTCAATCGCAGTTCATCAAAGGAAGCATCCTGCGGCAGGGGAGTTCCCTTGAGGGCGAGCATGTCGCTGAGCGGGTAATGGATATCCGCAAGAAGATCACCCGTTGCGACAAGCCCTTTGCGATAAATCATCGCCGCCGCCGGGAACTGGCCCATCTGGGATGGTCCCATCAGCGTCCAGGGCTGCATGAAGTAGTTGGGTTTGACGGCCCAGTCGGAACCATCGAGGGCGAAATGAACGATCGCATCGCTGGCCTGCAGGGTTCCATAGACGGCAAAATACAGCGGCGCCTCGGTTCGGTAACGGTTGGGACGACACCAGGTTGTTTCGGATATCATCGAGGGCTTATCGTCATAATGAATATCCATGACGGGATGATTAAACTGCTTTGTGGCGGAGCCGTCTTCGGGCTCGAAGCGCAGGCCGCTGCGATCGATGTAGGTGTGGCCGTCGCGAATGGACCACTCGGAGAAGAGACCCCCGTTACGGCAGCCGAAGTAGCCGTGGCGGTCGATAAAGTCGCCGGGTGTGTAGCTATACCGTTCCATCGGGCCGAACACTTCCGGGCTGGCGGTGGCCCAGTTGGAACAGGTAATCATTCCGGGATATCCCATATCACGGAGGGCCTTGACGCAATCGCGGTAGAATGCAAGTTGTGTTTCGAGAAGGTAAGCGGCGGTGTCTTTATCGCGAGGACCTTTGCGGGAAAAAATATTCCACAGCGGTTCGAAGCCCGCGCGGCCTTCCTGGGTGCTGTCGCGTTTATTCTTTGAACCGACCCAGGCGGCAAAGGCCTTCTCCAGCGTACCATATTTTTGGGCCAGCCAGTTGCCGAACATTTTTTCGAGAATTCGCATCTGCGGATCGGGGATATTGTCAGCATTGAAAGTCCAGAAAAAGAACGAATCCTCATTTTGAATTTCCACGCCGAACACGGCCGGATCGTCTCTCAATAATTTCCCATCGGGCATCGGCGTATTCAGCACGGCCTTATACCAGCCCTGCCATTGTTTCTGAAATCCCTCATTGAACTCCAAAGCGGCAAACGGATTTTTGTTACCATCATATCCCTCGAGCCAACTCAGGCCGGACTTCGGCTTGAACCATAGGGGAAAATAGATGGATAGATGCGTATAGATCCCTTCGGCCTTCATTGCGGCGACAATTTCCGCGATCCGTTTGGGTTTTTCGGGATTCAATTCACCGGTCTTTTCGTCAAAGACCGCGCCGTGGATACGGACAAGGTTGACGCCGTGCTTGGCGAGAAGGCGAGCGGTGGCTTTCAGGGTTTCCGGTTTGGCATCGTGGCCGGGACCATTGACGGCCCAGAAACGTTCGGTTTTGCCGGATGCACTGTGGATGAATCGGCCGTCTTTTGCAATGATACCGCCGTTCTCGCCGGCGAATTTTTCGTTGAGTCCGCGAAGATCGATGACGCTATCGGCGAAGGAATCCTTGCCTGGGGCGAAGTCGAACCAATCGGCCTGATCGTCGGCTTTGGCTTTTCTGATGGCCTCCGTGTCGTCGGGTTTGGCGATTCCATAGGGTTCGAAGCCGCCTTCGACGAATGTAAAACAATCCAGAATGCCGTGCGGTTTTGGTTTGCCGTCGAAGCGAAAACGAATCCGATTATTGCCGGACTTGAGGGCGACGTTACCGGCGTGGACCCAGCCGAGGAATCGCATGTCCCAACCCACAAGCGTAAACTTCTGGATCGGTTTATCCGTGGGGATATTGATCCAGCCGGAGCCGTTGAGCTGATAGGCCATGGTCGTTTCATTGGGATTGACCCGCAGCCAGAAAACATATTGGCCTTCGACTGAAGTGGAAAATTCATACGCGGCTTCGCCGGATTTGTCTTCACTGAAATGGCTGATGAAATCACCGCCGGAAAACGCAGACTTGGGGACCTGATCATACCAGCCGGGGTGGCGGGTAACCGTGGAATCAACGGGCTTTTCACCTTCCACCCATACCCAGTTGACGGCGGGGCTGACGGCCGATAATAGAACGATGGTTAATAGTGCGGTTACTGTAATTCGGTTGGTTATCATCAATTGTCTCCCTACGTCGAATTCAATAAAAAAGGCCGTTCCCTTATGGGCACGGCCCGAAATTTGTTTTCACGGTTCCGTAACATTCATGACGATTCGTCTATCCGATATATTGCCGGATATTCGCCGTTTACCGTTCACGAAGTTTGGCCAGAAGCCGCAGGATTTCGAGATACAGCCAGACCAGCGTTACCAGCAGCCCGAAGGCGGCATACCATTCCATATACTTGGGGGCGCCGTTGCGTGCGCCCAACTCGAAGAAGTGGAAATCGAGTACCAGATTCAGAGCCGCAATAACGACAACAAAGACGCTGAATAAGATACCCACGGAACCGGAGGAATGAACAAAGGGGACTGACGCGCCAAACAGGTAAAGCAGGATATCGACTATGTAGATCAACGCAATTGCCCCGGTTGCCGCGACGATACCCAGCATGAATTTTTCCGTGACGCGGATGATCCCCGAACGATAGGCGATGAGCATACAGAGCAATGTCCCAATTGTCAGGCCGACAGCGTGGATCACGATACCGGGATAGCGGCTTTCCAAAAGGCTGGAGAATCCTCCGAGAAACAATCCTTGAAGGATGGCATAAAGAGGAGCCGTGTACATCGACACATTTGGTTTAAAAATCGTAACCACAGCCACCCCGAAGCCACCGATTGCCCCGCCCCAAATCCAGGGAACTACATTTGTACCGGAGGCATACAGATACCATGTCCATGCCGCAGCACCGATAAGCAGGGTCAACAGAAAGAAGGTCGTATTGACAGCCCCGCTGATGGTCATACGGGTTTGCGCTTCGGCCACATTGACAAATCCCGGTTCTCCGACAACCTCCACCCCGGAATTGTACTGTCCGCCGTATGCGGCATCATCCGAAAATTCTCTCTGTTTAAAAAACGGATTCGTTGTTCTCATCATTCCATCTCCAAACAAACACCTATTCCCATTCGTATCTCATTACAGGGTAACCTGTTCCACTACTATCTTCTACGTTTTCATGTTCGGAGAATATCGGATGGAATGGAGGTGGTCAAATGAAATCTGTTGGATGAAAGGATGGTTTGCCTGTGGTTATTCTATAAAAATCGAACAAAATCTCTTGCCCGGACGAAGAAAGCGATATATACTATAGAGCTCTTGAAATATGGCGGTGTAGCTCAGTTGGTTAGAGCGTGGGATTCATAAGCCTAAGGTCGGTGGTTCAAATCCACCCGCCGCCACTATCATCGAGTGTGCCGCCCCCATCGTCTAGGGGCCTAGGACGCCGGGTTCTCATCCCGGTAACAGGAGTTCGAATCTCCTTGGGGGTACTTTTTGCAGGTGGGATTACAGTGTGCGGCAGGCGCCTCCGGTGTAAACTCCGGAGGCGCCGATTATCCTTTACGACGGGAGTTTGACTATGGTCCAATCAGCCGATGGGATTGAAATCCTTCCCAATATCGGAAACGTCATGGGACGGGCGCTGCGATCCATAGGGATCGAAACCAAGCAGCAGTTCCTGCGGCGCGATCCGTATAAAATCTATGCGGAATTGCTTGTGAAGGTTGATCCCACATTGTGCCGATGTGTGTTAGCCAGTCTGGTTGGGGCGAAGAAGGGCGTCAAGTGGCATACCGTGACTCGAGAAGCGGCGGCGGAGTTTCGGCGGCGATATCCCAATCACGAATGGGCCGACAAGTGCTGATTCGACAATCGAGGCCATTCGGTCGATTTGAATCCCCGCCTTCCGGAGGTTTTTGGTGAGAAGATCCCTATTCCTCCTCCCGCCGTTGCTTCTGATTCCTCTAACCTCCTGTGCGCCGCGATTGACCGCCGAGCAACGACGACAGGATATCGAATTTCTGGCTCAATGGGCAATAGACAACAGCCCGACTGTGCCAGTGAACGAATCCTATGGAGGATCGCCCGGTGTCGAAGCCCTTCGGTCCCGATATCGTGAGTTGGCCGAACAGGCGAAGGATAATAACGAGTTTGTACGGATCATCTATGGGTACTTCTCGCTGATCGGCGAATTGGGGCATGGTTATATCTATCCGAAGGAGAATCTTTCAGGCCTCATGTGGGAATCGTTTCTGACAGGAGCCGGGGGGATGGCCCCTTTTCCGTGGCATCAGTTTCCCCGGGCCATGTACTGGTCGGACCTACTGGAGAAAAGCTTTATTCATCCCCCGTTTCGAGTTCGATGGAAGGCCGGTCAGTATCTCGTGGCGGATGACTGGAAGACATGGTTTGTTACGATTCCCCGGGGATCGAGAATTCTCCACGTTAACGGGATGACCTGCCCCGAGTATGTTCGGCATCTGAAGGAGACGACGTGGCTGCATTCGATCGCCGGAGATACGGGCTGGATCGACCGGCAACTTTTGGTTGTACCCGAAAAAGAGAATTTCCGGGGTTGGGATATTGAGTTTGCCTTGCCCGATGATTCTCGTCGTCGAATGTTTGTCCCGGCCGAACAAGGACGAACTGTCGGCCGATCAACGGAGTATCTGGATTGGAAAAAGGGCAATTGCATCTGCCTTGAACTCACCGATACAATCGGTTACATTCGGATCAAGGCCATGGTACATTCTTCCCGCACTGCGGATGAAAAGAGGATTCGTGGGTTTTTGAGCCAGGCGAAAAACGGCTATGACAAGCTGATCATCGATGTCCGGTCGAACGGCGGGGGATCGACTTTCTATGTCTATGATACCCTGATTCGGCCCTTTCTGCGGGAGCCGGTCTCCTATCGGCAGATCACCGGTGTCCGGAAGAAATATCTGGCCGAAATGAAACCTTCGGATCAGGATCGTCTCCGAAAGGGGGTCTCCACATGGGCGTGGGAGACAAAGGTCGAACCGCATACTCCGCCGAAAGGATTCGATCCGAACGACTGGTCCTTTTTCGAGATTTCCAGACAGATTCAGCCATCGAATCCGTATGATTTTAACGGACGACTTTATATTCTGATCGATCGTGGGAGCGGATCGGCGACGGAGACCTATTCCGATGCCGTCAAGAGGACCGGCCTTGGAACTCTGGTGGGAGAGCCAACGGCCGGAGCGCTGGGAAATTATTTCATGGCCGATACGATTCGCCTTCCGGCCAGCGGAATGATTGTCCGGCTGGAAGCGGATCTGGATCTCAATTCGGACGGAAGCGTTCAGGAGCGGGTCGGAACAAAACCGGATATCGTACTGGGAACCTGCGAATTGCCCGAGGTGACGATACGAGAAACATTGCGCGATGATCCCTGGATCCATGTCATAGTAAACGATCTATGATCCGAATGAAAAGGGGTGCGATTTCCCGATCCGGTGATTCCGTCCGGTTGGGAGAACAAGTTGACATGGGGACGTCGAGGCGGATACAATTTGTCGTTATGAGAAACCATCTCCGTTCCGTTATCGTCATGGCATGGTTTGTCGGTGGCTGTCAATGGATATCCCCGAAACCCGTTCAACCGCTGTCGGCGACGAGCGGGCTGAAAGTGGCCGACCTTCAGCCGGCCAATCCGATCGTCCTGCCTGCGGCGATGAATTTTCAAATCTATGTGTATGATTTGCCCGTGGCGGAGCTGGGCGTTTTTCGCGACGTAGTGGCGACAATGGATCGCGAATCGATCCGTTCGACCCATCCTTCGGCCCTGGCGGCCAACGCCGTTGGTGCGGGATTCGGAAGGCCTGAAATGGGAAGACCGACACTGGAAAAGCTTGTGTCGGCCGGGGCCGAGCAGACGCGATCCAACATGCTGATCATTTTTGACGAGAGAGGCGACGATCTGGCCTGGGTGGATTTTCCCGGCAAGGGCGAAGCGGTGATTTTTGAATCCGCGACGGTATCGAAGAAACACTATCTTGGCTCGGGTCGTCTGGCATGGAATCTCAAGACCAAACCCGATCCGGCGATGCGCGGCGTGGCCGATGTGCGAATCGAACCGGTCTTTCGTAAAAAGGCCGATGAGATCAGCGGCCGCATTCGCGGAGAGCCGGTACCCGAAAAAGTGTTCCATCCCGCGGCGTTTTCCGCGCGAATGTCACCGGGTGATTTTCTCCTCTTCGGCCCAACCCAGCCGCCCGGAACCGAACCGACTCTTTCGACCTTGTTATGTCGATCGTCGCGAAAGTCGCAGGACCACGTGACGTTCTTCCTGGTGATTTGCACAAGGGTGCAGAATTGACGTTACCTCACGCGGAAACCGCCTATCGGGTTGCGATTACACGAGCCCCTGATTATGATCGGGATCGAATCCTCGTCGCTGTTCGTCGCCAGTTCGAACTGCTCGATCCGGCGGGCGCGCTGTTTCGTCGCGGCGATCGCGTGATGCTCAAGCCCAACTGTATCGTTCCGCGTCCAAGTTCCTGCGCCGCACAGACGGATCCGGCGGTGATCGTCGCCGTCGCCCACATCGTCAAGGACCGTGGCGGTCGTCCCTTTGTGGCCGATTCACCGGCATGGGGGACGATTCGGTCCTGTCTGGATGCTCTGGGAATTGCTGATGAATTAACGCGAATGGGCGTCGAGATTCATTCGCTCAATCGCCCCAAAGCCATCCGTCTCGACGGGGTTAACGGGTTTGGCGTACCGATCAGCTGCGTGGCGATCGAGGCCGATGCGATCATCAATCTTCCGAAGTTTAAATCCCATCAGCAATTGTATGCGACCTTTGCGGTCAAGAACATGTTCGGTGTCATGCCCGGCAAACGAAAACCGCTTTGGCATTATCTGAAAGGCGCGCGGGCGGAAGAATTCAGCCGGATGTTGATTGAAATCTACCGCTATCTGTCCCCGGCGATGAACCTGATTGACGCGGTGGTCGCGATGGAAGGCCCCGGCCCGATCAACGGCAAACCGCGACCGGTCGGCGTTCTGGTCGGCGGAGTCGATCCGATCGCGTGCGAACGAATCTGCTGCGAAATCGCCGGATTCGATCCGGAGTGTCTTCCCATCCTTCGGACGGCCGCAAACATCGGCTTCGGATGCCCGGATCGGGATCATGTCGAAGTGGTGGGAGATGCCTATGACGATTTACTCTGCACGAACTTCGAACCCGCCCGGCAGGTAGCCCTGCGGTTTTCGCTGCCGCGGGTGGTCAAAAGCATCGCCAAACAGGCGGCCTATGTCGTTCGGAACCGGATTATTTTCGGCCGGAATCGTCATTGAATTCTTGACACAAATGAATCAAAACGGTACAATAGGAATCGTCATGTCGGAGGAAGTTGTCCGGCGATGGGTCCGGGTGTCGTCATCCGAAGGGTCGATTCGCCACGGCGCAAAGGGATTGGGATATGGCCGAAGAAGTCAACGCGCTTGAGATTTATGAGATCGCGCAACAAATGGAGCGCGACGCCGCGGCTTATTACCAGGAGGCGGCTCTGGGTATTTCCAATACGGAAGTTCGCGATCTGCTATGGAAGCTGGCGGAGTGGGAACTTCAGCACGAGCGCAAGTTCGCCAAGATGAAAAGCCAGATGCAGCTTGAGCTGAGGGACACGGATTTGCGGCCGTCCGCATCGGGCGAATACAAAGCGCTGGCCAGTTTGAGCGTGTATGCATTGGAGGTTCCTCTTCCCCGCGAGTTCACCAATAAAACTTCGTTGCGCGACGTTTTCGAAGAGGCGATCCGAAAGAAAAAAGACGGCATCCATTATTTTGAAGGACTGGTGAATTTCGCCGCCGATAAGAACGCCTCCAAACAGATCGAGAAGGTTATCGCGGAGGAAAAACATCACCTCGCGACCCTGCTGGAATCATTGGAAAAATTGCTGAAACACGGCAAAGTGGAACACGGATCCTGAATCGATCCCATGGACACGGAGGTCTGTTGTGGGGCTGAAGGACTATTTCGAATCGAAAAAAGGCACGGGCGTTTTCGCCACGGCCGATCCGGCCGGCCATGTCGATATGGCGATCTATGCCAAGCCCCATGTCATCGACGAGACCACGATCGCCTTCGTGATGCGCCAGCGGCTCTCGCACCAAAACCTCAAGGATACGATGCACGCGGCGTATCTGTTCATGGAATCCGGACCCGGTTACAACGGCAAACGACTCTACCTGACCAAGATCCGCGAGGAGATCAACGCCACGCTGGCCGAGGCCATGCGTAAAAAACAACCGGAAATCTATTCCAGCCGGGATGACTCCGGCAAGTTCGTCGTCTTCTTCCACGTCGATCATATCCGCCCGCTGGTCGGCGACGAACCGCAGGCGGGGGAATAGTACGGGAATTTTGTGGTTATAGGTTCATTGAGATTTCGAATTAACATATAGGCCATTTATCGCTCGAATACGGTACCCATAGATCTATACTCAAATCCGTTTGCATTCTCAAGCATTCCGGCATAGAATGATCCCCGGTTCGAAGCTCTGATTCAGGCAATGTTGGCGGAGGGAGATTTCGGTTTTCTCCGCTGAAAATATCAGACAAGGGTTTATGTAGGGAGAGAATGATGAATCGGAATGTACATCACACCAACCGGAGTATTGGCCGTATTATTTCCCTTCTCGCTTTGTTCATAGCGCCGATGGTCTATGCGGCGGCCGATGACATCACTGGCCAATGGGAAATGACGATGGACTTCGGCGGCCGGCCGAATTTTGCCATGGTCTCGATCACCCGCGGGGCCGACGGCGCCCTGACCGGCAAGTGGGGCAACAGCGATCTGGCCGACGTTAAATTCGCCAATTCCAAACTGACATTTGTCCGCATTATCCGTATGCCCGGTGACCAGGCCCAGGAATTCAAGCTGAACTACGAAGGGACTCTTATGGATGGCAAACTCCAAGGCAAGCTATCCAGCGAGCAGGGGGAATTCGCCGCCAACGGCACCCGGGTCAAGGCCAAGCCGGCGGTTCTCGGTTTATGGGATGTGATCTATACGATCCAGGACCGGGAAATGAAAGCGCAACTGTCGGTGTCGCAGAAGTCCGACGGTGCGCTCGACGCCAAGTGGACCAGCGGTTTCGGCGAACATACGATTTCGGATGTGAAGTTCGCCGACGGCAAGCTGACGTTTACCCGCAAGAGCAAATTCAACGACCGAGAATTTGAATCCGCCTTCGAGGGGACGGCGATCGGAAACAAGCTGGCCGGGAAAATGAAAAGCCAGATGGGCGAGATCGATGTTGCCGGCGAACGATTCGGCGCTGACCTGATCGGCAAGTGGGCGCTGACGAGTACCTCCGATCGGGGGACGTTTACGCAGAACTTGACGATTTTTCCCGATATGACGGCACGGTACCAATTCTTCGATGGAGAGATTCCCGTCAGGGATGTGAAACTCGAAAACAACCAGTTGACCTTTGTGATCGAGATGGGTTTCGGCGATCAGACCTTTGACATGCAGTATAAGGGGACGCTGGCCGGAAAAACTCTCGACGGCGAATTCACGACACCCAACGGAACCCGGAAAGCGACGGGCAAGAAGATTGACGCCGCCGGGGCGATTGTGGGAACGTGGGAGTTTACCTCGACCACGCAGCAGGGTACGCGCACCAGCACTCTGACGATCAAGGAAGACATGACCGGGACCTACGCCGGACGCCAGAACGAAACCCCCATCACGGACCTGAAGATCGATGGCGACCAGGTATCGTTCAAGATCGTCCGGGAATTTCAGGGCAACTCGGTCACGATGGAATTCAAGGGCAAGCTCGAAGGGACAACACTCAATGGCCAGTTCATTTCCGAACGAGGAAGCCGCGACGTGACTGGTAAGAAGATATGACGGAACGATTACGGTTTGAGATCGGCCACATTCTTTGATCGGCCGTATTGATGACAATCATTTGTGTATTTTGCATGGGTCCGGAAAAACCGGACCCATGTTGTTTGGGTATAGGGTCCACATTCGGATGGCGAAGGGCTGAAATATTTCGTGTGACACGGACGGCCATCTGCCAATTCGATGGAATGCCGCAATTTTCATGTCGCCGGGGCGATTTTTTTCATTGCCGGAAAAATCAGTTCGGCCTGCCAGCGGAGCAAGGGAGCAATGTTAACCATCTCATCGATTGTTTTCGGTTTTTTCACGACGAGCATAATCATCGTCGCGCGGGGCGCCAGCAACGATGGTGCCAAGCCGAGTTTCTCGGCGATGGTCGCGACTTCGCGGCGAAGCGCCTCGAACAATTCGGTAGAATAAGCCGGTTGCGGGGCAAATTCCTGTCGGAAAGGACTCGGCCATTCGGATTGTGGCAGGGCGGCGGCCTGGTTAACGGCTTCCTGAAGAAGGGAAAGGCGATGGTTTACGCAGTGGCGAGGAAGATGAAGAAGCTTTTCAACGGGAGTATCGGGTCGTTTGGCCGAAAGAACGGCCAGTTTCATTAAAGGTTCGTTTCCGAGAATTTTAAAGGGGGGTAGATCGGAAGTTCGAGCCTGCTTTTCGCGCCAGTGCCAAATTGTCCTCACGAAAGCCAATTCTCGAGGGCTAAGCCGATTGGAGCCGGGAATCCGCCAGGCATCTCTGCGAACGGCGGTTTTGTGGTTGATGGCGGAGTGAATGACGTGCTGACAGGTTTGGCAGTGCCAATCGAGACGGCCAAGCTGTTCAAGCCGGAGCCGGAGGAGGTCGGCAAGGTTGGTCAGATGTGCGGTATCCGCGACGGCGTACTGCATTTGAAAGGTTTCCAGTGGGCGGCGGGACCAGTCGGATCGTTGGCCTTTTTTTGGCAGGATGACCTTAAGGAGTTGTTCGAGCAGGTCGGCCAGGCCGAAGCGGGTAAAACCGGCCAATTGGGCGGCGGGCATCGTATCAAAGATTCCCCGGCGGGGGATAAAACCATATTGGCGATGGAGAATGCGCAGATCATAGCCGGCATCGTGGATGATCAGCGTCTTGTCGGCGAGGATTTCAAGGAGGCCTGCCAGATCAATGCCGCTGAGCGGATCGATGAGATAATACTTGTTGTTGAATGACAGTTGAATGAGGCATACTTTTTCATGATAATGGTAAAAACTATCGGCCTCTGTATCGAAGGCAACTCGATCGACAGATCGGAGTTGTTCGGTCAGGTCGTCCAGGGTGGAAGCATCGGCGACATATCGGAACACCCGGTCGAGCGGATCGGCATACGATTCGGATTGTGCATGGGGCGAGGACAAGGTGTTTTCCATGGTTTCAGTAATCCAGGAATACGATATCTTCGGGTACGGCGACTACATCTTTTCGGCCGGAGCCGAGAATTGTGCGGATTTCGCTGGAATGTTTGCCGGCCAACGTTTTCAATTCATCCGTACCAAAGCTGGTTACGGCCTTGGCGATGGCATTGAGCATGACGACCGAGCCGGCATCGAAGCGGCCTTCGACGGATCGGATACCGCTGGGCAGCAAACTCTTGTGTTTGCGGAGGGCGGTGACGGCGCCATCGTCGATGAGGATCGTTCCTTCGGGCGCATGGTTGAGGATCCAGCGGGCACGGTTGCCGAGTTTGCGTCGCGGCATAAAGAGGGTGCCGATGACCTCGCCGGCGATGATTCGCTCGAGGACGTTTTCGGCCTTGCCGTGCGCCAGGACGATCCGACAACCGGCGTCGGCGGCGATTTTGGCGGCGGCAATTTTGGTCTTCATGCCCCCAGTGGAATGCGTGCTGCCGCGGGAGCCGGCGGCATGCTCGATCGCGGAGGTGATCTCGAAGACGACTTCGATTTTTTGTGCATCGGGCGAGATTCGAGGATCTTTGTCGTACAGAGCGTCGATGTCGGTCAGCATGATCAAGAGGTCGGCGTCGATCTTGCTGGCGACCAGGGCGCTGAGCTTGTCGTTGTCGCCGAAGGCGGTGCCGATTTCCGCGGTGGAGACACAATCATTTTCGTTGAGAATGGGCACGACCCCGAGTTGGAGAAGTGTTTCCACGGCCTTGCGGAGGTTAAGATAGGTCTTACGGTTGTTGAGAACCTCGGCGGTGAGAAGGACCTGCGAACAAATGAGATCGAACTCAGCGAAGGCCTTGTGGTATTCCGCCATGAGCAGCGGTTGGCCGATGGCGGCGCATGCCTGACGCATCTCCATCTCGGTGATCGGGCCGGAAAGCTTGAGACGGCCGGCCCCCATCCCTATAGCGCCGCTGGTGACCAGAACGACCTGTTTGCCGGAGCGGGTCAGGGCGAAAATCTGTCGGGCGATGGTACGGACGTATTCGGTGTTGACACCGCCGTCGCGGCTGAGGGTGTTGGTACCGATCTTGATGACGATTCGCTTGGCTTTGGAAAAGTCGCGCATCAGCAGGGACAATCCTTGTCGAGAGGTTTATGAGTGAAACCGCGTGCGTTGGTGCCGGAGTAGTCGGCGACGATATGGCCGTGTCCGAGCAGCTTCCATTTATAGATCAAGAGGCCTTCCATGCCGACGGGACCGCGCGCGTGGATCTTGTTGGTGCTGATGCCGACCTCGGCGCCGAGGCCGAACCGAAAACCGTCGGCAAAACGCGTGCTGGCGTTCCAGAAGACATTGGCCGAATCGACCAGGGCCATGAAACGATTGGCGACGGCGGGATCGGAGGTGACGATAGCGTCCGTGTGGTGCGAGCCGTACCGATTGATATGCTCGACGGCCTGTTCCATATTATCGACAATTCGGATAGATATAATATAATCGAGGTATTCGGTCCGCCAATCGGTTTCCGTGGCGGGTTTGGTATCGAGGATCCGGCGGGTTCGGTCGCATCCTCGGACTTCGATGTTATGCTTGTCGAAGGCGATTTTCATTTTCGGCAAAAAAGCTTCGGCAATACCGGCGTGGACGAGCAATGTTTCGGCGGCGTTGCAGACGGCGACATACTGGCACTTGGAGTCGGTGGCGATTCGAATGGCCATGTCGGGTTCTGCTGAGGCGTCGATATAGACATGACAAATACCGTCGGCGTGGCCGAGGACGGGGATCGTCGTGTGGGTCATGATGTGGCGAACGAATTCGTTGCTGCCGCGCGGGATGATCAGGTCAATATCCTTGTCGAGGGAAAGCATAGCGGCGACATCGTCACGAGTTTCCAGAAGGCCCAGCCAGCCGTCGGGCAGTCCGGCTTCGATGCCGGCGGCAGCGATTACGTCGGCGAGAATACGATTGGTCGAAATGGCCTCACTGCCGCCCTTAAGAAGGACGGCGTTGCCGCTCTTCAGACACAGGCAGGAAATCTGAACCAGTGCGTCGGGACGTGATTCGAAGATCACTCCAATGACGCCAATCGGACATGAGACCTTAAACAGTTCCAGCCCTTTGTCGAGTTCGGTTGCGCGGAGGGTTTGGCCGACGGGATCGGGCAGGGACATCAGGGATTCGATACCCGCAACGGTCTCGGCGATCTTTCCGGAGTCGAATTTCAAACGTTTCAGGAGTGGTTTGGCAATGTGTTCCTTTTCAGCGCGGAGAAGATCAGCTTGATTGGCCCCGATGATCTGATTCGAAGCGGCTTGAACCGATTGAGCGATTCGGCGCAGAGCATCATTCTTGATCCGTGAATGGATCGCGCCCATTTGAATAGATGCCTTACGTGCGGCCGATGCCTTGTCGGAAATTGTCATGCATTTTCTCCGTGAATCCGTTCGTCGAAAACGAGGCGAAAGCCCGAAGTTTGCCGACGGATAGGATATTGTATCGGCATATTGTAACAGGAAGATGGATAATTGCCAGATTTTGAAACTTGACAATGAGCCGGATTTGGCGTAGTCTAATGGCTTGTTGTTTGTGCGGGCGTAGCTTATGGGTAAAGCCCCAGCCGTCCAAGCTGGTTATGTGGGTTCGATTTCCATCGCCCGCTGTAATACAAGTTGTTTTGTATAAAGCACTTGTGGAATTCGTTTGGCAAGCCGGTAATTTCAGAGAGCATCGTATCGACGCCATTCGGTCATACGATAAAATCCATCGTACTGTGTGATAATCGGAGAATAGTGAGGGACTCGATATGGGGTGGTTATTGGGTCGTCGTCTCATGTGGTTTGTAATCTGTTTGATTTGTTTGGCCGATTGTGTCATTGTTGCCGGTGGGGAATCCCCGTGGGAGAATGCCAAATTTCCCGAAGGATTCCAGGTTGTATGGGACATGTCCAAGGCATACCGGGAGACGACTTCGACTCGAGAGCGGATTTCCATTAACGGATTGTGGCGATGGCAGCCGGCCGATGGTGTTGCGGATACAGTGCCTACTGACGGATGGGGGTACTTCAAGGTGCCCGGGTGTTGGCCGGGGATCACCGATTACATGCAGAAGGACAGCCAAACAGTTTTTGCCCATCCGAAGTGGAAAAGCCGAAAACTCGGCGATGTCAAGGCGGCTTGGTATGATCGTGAAATCGAAGTTCCCGCCGATTGGACGGAACGGCGGATTACACTATCCGTCGAGTACCTGAATTCGTACGCGGCCGTATTTGTGGATGGGATAAAAGCGGGTGAGTGCCGGTTTCCGGCAGGCGAAGTGGACCTGACTGCGATGTGCAAGCGGGGTGGAAAGTACAATCTCAGTCTGCTTGTCGTCGCTATGCCCCTGAAAGGCGTTATCCGTTCTTATACGGATACGGCATCGGCCAGAGAGGTCAAAGGAACAGTAGCTCGGCGAGGTTTGTGCGGCGATGTTTTTCTGGTGAGTACTCCGACGGGACCGCAGATCGCCGACATCAAGGTGGAAACGTCGATTCGCAGAAAGGCGCTCACGGTCAATGCGGAATTCGATGGGCTCGATGCGACCCTGCAATACGCTGTTCATTTCCGGATTCTGAAGAATGGCCGTGAAATCAAGGATTTCGCGAACCGGACTTTTCGAGCGAGTGATTTCCATGACGGCCGCATCGCGTTTACGGAAGAATGGATTCCAGACAAATTATGGGATATTCACACGGCGCATCATAGATACGAACTCGAACTTTCGCTTCTGGATGATCAGCGTAGGATTGTGGATGTGGCCCAGATTGTGCGTTTCGGATTCCGTGAGTTCTGGATCGAGGGGAGAGATTTTTATCTCAATGGCAGTCGCATTTTTTTGTCGGCCGTCCCGTTTGACAATGCGCAGGTCGGCGCAGCGCTGGTTACGTATCCCGCCGCTCGGGAGAGCATGGAGCGGTTGAAGAGTATCGGGATCAACTTTGTGTACACGCACAACTACGATTGCCTTCCTGGATCGCACTTAAGCTTTGCGGAGATTCTTCGCGCCGCGGACGATTCGGGAATATTGGTCGCGCTTTCGATGCCGCATTTCAGCCATTACGACTGGCAAGCCCCGGATGCCGAAACCAGCAACGGCTACGCATCTCTGGCGAAGTTCTATGTGCGTGTGGCTCAGAACCATCCGTCGGTCATCATGTACGCCACCAGCCACAATGCCACCGGCTACAACGAGGATATGAACCCGGATCGGATCGACGGCCTTCACGATCAACGGGATCGGTGGGCGTTGAACAACGCAAAGACGGCCGTGCGGGCCGAGTCCATCATCCGGCGATTGGATTCACATCGAATCGTCTATCATCATGCATCGGGTAATCTGGGATCGATACATTCCAGCAACTTCTATCCGAATTTCGTTCCGATCCAGGAGCTGTCTGACTGGTTTGCGCACTGGGCCGCCGATGGAACCAAGCCGGTTTTTCTCTGCGAGTACGGAGCTCCCTTCACCTGGGACTGGGCGATGTACCGCGGATGGTACAAGGGCAAACGAGAGTTCGGCAGCGCGATAGTACCGTGGGAGTTCTGTCTTGCCGAGTGGAACGCGCAGTTCTTCGGAGATCGTGCGTATGCGATCAGCGAGATGGAGAAAAGGAATCTGCGGTGGGAGGCGGGTCGCTTTCGCGAAGGTAAGGTGTGGTATCGGTGGGAGTATCCGCATCAACTGGGGTCGACGGATTTTCCGGAACGCGAACCGGTTTTTGCCAGGTACTTCGAAGAGAACTGGCGAGCGTTTCGGACCTGGGGCATCTCGGCAAACTCTCCCTGGGAACATCACATTCTGTTCAAGCTGCGCCCCGGCGTCGATCGAAACCGGAGATCCGAACTGGTGGTGGATTGGCAGAATCTTCAGCGACCGGGATTCAGTCCGGACTACCAGCAGGATCGCTTTGAACGGATGGATATGGCCTACGAACGCTCCGACTGGATTGCGACAGAGGGAGGCACGGCGCTGATCCGAAACAATCAACCGTTGCTGGCGTATATCGGCGGCAAGTCGACTATGGTTACCGACAAGGAACACATATTTGTTGCAGGCGAGACATTTGAAAAACAGATCATCGTGATCAATAATTCCCGATCGCCGATCCGTTGCCAATGTTCATGGACGCTGAATCTGCCGCGGCCGATTTCGGGGCAAGCCCGCCTGACGATCGAAACCGGTCAGCAGGCAAGAATACCGATGCTTTTTGCGCTTCCAAATGAGCTCGAACCCGGAGAGTACCGGCTGAGCGCAAAAACAATATTTGCTCCTCGTGAGATACAGGAAGATCATTTTTTAATTCATGTCCTTTCGCGGAAACCGGTGTCTCGTTCCGAAACCAAAGTCGCGATTTTTGATCCCGCGGGCCAGACGACGACATTACTCAAACGGATGGGGATTCACTGTGATAGGGTGGATGCCAAGGCGGATCTGAACGGGTACGAAACGCTGATCATCGGCATGGCCTCCTTGACTGTGGATGGGTCGGCGCCCGACGTCGGTCGGGTGCGCGGCGGACTCAAGATCATCCTGTTTGAACAGACGCCGGATGTACTCGAGAAACGCTTCGGCTTCCGAATTGCGGAGTATGGATTACGAAATGTATTCCTGCGTGTACCCGATCATCCTGTCCTGGCGGGATTGCAAACGGAACATCTGCGCGATTGGCGTGGCGATGCGACAATCCTTCCGCCTCGGTTGAAGTACGAATCGGACGGGCGGTTCAACGGCGCTCCGACCGTATCGTGGTGCGGCATTCCGGTACCCCGTGTGTGGCGATGCGGCAATCGGGGAAATGTGGCCTCGGTGCTAATCGAAAAACCCGCCTGCGGCGATTTTCTGCCGATTCTCGATGGGGGTTTCTCGCTACAGTATAGCCCATTGATGGAATACCGCGAAGGTGAGGGTGTGGTTCTGTTTTGTCAGATGGATGTTTCCGGACGTACGGAGAGCGATCCGGTCGCTGAACAACTGATAATTAATATATTGAATTACATCAATCATTGGAAGCCCTCACCAAAACGTGACGCTTTTTACATCGGCGGACCTGCGGGGATATCTCACCTTCAGGCGGCCGGCGTTCGGGTCAGTTTGTATGATGGAGAGGAGTTGCGGGCGGATCAGGTACTCATTCTCGGGCCGGACAGCATAATCCTCCGGAATCATCGAGAGAAGGTGGCAACATTTCTCAAGGCGGGGGGCCATTTGCTGGCAGTAGGCCTGACTCAACAGGATGCGGATGTCCTGTTGCCTTTCCACGTTTCGATCAAACCGGTCGAGCACATCAACGCTTATTTCGAACCGCAGAAGTGGAACTCATTCTTGGCTGGCGTTGGACCGGCGGACGTTCATAATCGTGACCCCCGTGTGATCCCTCTGGTTTCCAGCGGAGCGACGATTGTCGGCAACGGAATTCTTGCGGTGTCTTCTGAAAGTAACGTTCTCTTCTGTCAGATGGCCCCCTGGCAATTTGAATATCAAAACAACTACGGGCTCAAGAGAACCTTTCGGCGCAGCAGCTTCCTTCTGGCGCGGCTTTTTGGTAATTTGGATGTAAGCAGTGAAACGCCTTTATTAACCCGATTGTCAACCCCGCTGGCAAGTAATGAAACCGGTCGGTGGCTGAATGGTTTCTATCTGGATCAGCCCGAAGAATGGGATTACCCGTACCGTTTTTTTCGCTGGTGAATATCTGTGGTAACCATCCCCTGTGATTTTGTACCCCTTGAAAGCCGCATGGTTTTTCATTGAATGATTCAATTGAATTAGCTTCCTTTGTGATCACGTCACATTATACCAGCTACATATTGATACAAGCCGCCAACGCGACTACAACATGTTGTGGTTAGGTTGCTGGATCTTCGCTTCAAAAAGAATGTTATCGCGAAATTAAGGTTTTTTCCGAAAATACTATTGACGAAAAGTGGGATGAAGTGGTATAAAAGCCCAAAAATTGGAATGGCTGTGGGGCCAAAGACATGTTGCTGCTAACAGGCGAGTTCGAACATACGATTGATGAAAAGAATCGTCTTTTCATCTCGAATCGTTTGCGCAGCCAGATCGACTCGAACCGATACGGCAGCGACTTTTACCTTGTGATGGGTCCCAACGGCATCCTGAGTCTTTACCCGGAAAAATATTTTCAGCAGATCGTCCTTGCCGGTGCACCAGGGAAGGCGGCCCCGGATGAAGCCGTGGCGTTCGAACGGCTCAGTTTCGCCCTCGCCAGCAAGGTTGAGCTGGATCGGCAAGGCCGACTCCTGTTGAACGACAAACTCCGCAAGCGGGCCAATCTTGGAATGAACCTGACGCTGGTGGGGATTCGGGATCACATCGAGCTTTGGAATAGCGAAGATTGGGAACGCTATCTTCAGAATAATTTATCGCAGTATCAACAACAGATGATGCAGGCCAGGCAGACGGTTTTGCACAGGCAGAGCCGTCCAATCGATGATCGGGAGGATACCTAATGGTAGCCACAGGAATGGATTCGATTCAGATTGTACGCGACAGTCTCGAGGGGATTCGTGCGATGGACGATACGACGATGTCGGCGATCGAGATTTTATCGCGCCGGCTTCAGCGGCTCCAGCGGGCGGGGGGACTCTATACGGGAATTCAGTTTTCCCCGGAGATGGAGGAGTTGCTGATCCAGCAATGTGAAGCGGGTGCGGCATAAACGGACGTATTCGATGGCGGCCGGGATGAAACGATTTGAGTGATGCGGACGCACAGTCTGTCGGCGAACATCTGTCTGTATTGGCGGATACTCTGGCCGGACGGATTCGACTTGCCCCGGATGGAGTTTTGGTGGATGCGACGGTCGGACATGGGGGGCACAGCAAAATACTCGGACGGTCCTTGAACGAACAGGGGATCATTCTCGGATTGGATGTGGATCATCATTGTCTTGCAACGGCGCGATCGGTACTTCAGAGTCTTCGTTGCCGTGTGGTATTGGAGCGGGAGAATTTTGCCCGATTGGACGAGGTGATGAAACGGAATCGGATCCGAGGGGCTGATTTGATTGTGGCCGATCTGGGATGGTGCAGTGCCCAGATGGAAGATCCGAAGCGAGGGATGAGTTTCCAACGGAATATGCCGCTGGATATGCGGCTGGATGAACGGCTGGAACGGACGGCGGCGGATTGGGTAAATGAGACGGATGAGACGAAGCTGGCGAATGTGATTTACGCCTATGGGGAAGAAAGGGCATCGCGGCGGATTGCTCGGGCAATCGTGGAATATCGTCACGGGCAGAAAATCACGACGACGGCACAATTGGCGAATCTAATCTGCCGAGAGATGGGACGTGGATGGAGTGGAAAGCCCGGACAAATCCATCCGGCGACCCGAACATTTCAGGCACTGCGGATTGTGGTCAATGACGAGATGGGCTGCCTGGAACGACTTTTGGAATCGGCTCCGGGCCTTTTGAATCCCGACGGTATCCTTGCGATCATCAGTTTTCACAGTCTCGAAGATCGACGGGTCAAGCAGGATTTTCTGCGGAGGAAGAGCGAAGGGATTTATGAAATTCTCACCGATAAGCCGATGGTAGCACAAGAGGATGAGGTGCGGCGGAATATACGTTCGCGAAGTGCGAAGTTACGAATGGCCAGACGAATGAGATGTGGAAAAACAAAGGAGTTTCAGGGATGACAGCGGATGCCAAGGTTGGATTGTTACTGGGGTTGGTTTTTATCGTTATGATCGCCTTCCTGATTAACGGTTTACCCGGGTTTTTGAAATCGGCGCCGACGGAACTGGTCTCAAATGGGATGGTACAGAATCCGCAGGAAAATGTTTTGATTTCTGAGAAAGGAAAACCAATCGTAGATATCTTGCACCCTCCCGCCAAACCCGAGCGCGAGATGGATTCATCGGACGTACGAATCACCATTCCGTTGGACAATGAGGTTTCGCCTGAGAGAAAGAGTCCAGATTCCACGATTCAAAAATTGTCGCCACCCACAACCCCGTCCGATAAGCCGGGCGAAAGAGAGGCGATTCAACCCGTCGATGCCGTTTTGCCCCAGCCCGCGGCCGCTCCTCGGACGTATGTTGTTCAAGACGGTGATTCCCTGGCTAAGATATCCCTGGCGATATATGGACCTGACCTGGGTAAAAAACTGGCCACAGTCAATGCGATCTATGAAGCAAATAAGAACCAGTTGGAATCACCCCACAAAGTACCGATTGGAATGAAATTGATCATTCCCGATCTTTCCAGTGCCCCGGTCAAAACGACCGAGGGTAACAAGACAACCGATAAACAGCCGACTAAACCCTCAGAGCCGGTCAAAGCATCCGAAAGAACCCTGGACAGGAGCGGAGACAAACCCCCGTCCAAGCCGGCAACGAAACCAGCCAAACCGACGAATCCCGACCCCAAAATCTTTGAACCGGTCAAGAGCGGAAAGCGAATGAGTGATGCGAAAGCCGCTTCCGGTCGCTCCCACCAGGTCCAACCGGGCGAGAATCTGTGGAATATCGCGGAAAAACACCTCGGCAATGGAAATCGGTATCGGGAAATTCTGTCGCTGAATGCCGGCGTGATCCACGAGCCGGATGATATTCGTGATCGGATGGAATTGAAACTACCGAAACGCTGATCGGCAGGCCGGAGGCGATGTCCCGCGGACGGTTGATTTTTGCGGTGTTCTATTTTACGGTTGTCCTGATCGGGACGATCCATCTGAGGAATTCATCGAGTCGTCTGTTCAGCCGGTATCGGGAAGCGAAGCTCGAACAGGGACGGTTGATCCAAGAGCTGCGCAAGAAACAATTGCTCCTGGAGGGCATGATGACGCCTGGGTCCATTTCGGATATTCTCGAGAAAACGGAAGCCGTCCCCCCCAAGACCCCCAGGCGATAATCGGACCGAAGATACGATGAAGACCCATCCGTTCATTCCCATTATGATGTCGTTGCTGGTGATCCTATTCGGTTTGCTGGGATGGAGGGTATATTACCTTCAAACCGTTTGCCGGGACATGTATCTGCAACAAGGTCAGCGTGCCCAACATGCGACGGTTATCGAGTATCCCAAGCGGGGTGATATCCTGGATCGGCGGGCACGGGTCCTGGCGGGCAGCGGCAAAGTGGAAGTCGTATTCGCCGAGCCGAGGGCGTTTAAGGACAACGATCACGTGATGGAGGTCTCGCAACAATTACAGGATATCCTCGGCGTTCCGGGTCCCGATCTGTGTGCCAGGATTCAGGACAGCCGTAATCCGGGTTTTGCCCGTATCGTTGAAAACATCAATGCGGATCAGCGACAGGAAATACTCCATGCGCGCTTGAACGGAATCGGGATTCAGGGATCCTGGCGGCGGTCCTATCCGATGGGATCGCTGACCAGTCATGTGATCGGATTTGTAGGCAGCGATCAGAAGGGGCTTGCGGGGATCGAACAGCGATACGAGTCGTATTTGCACGGTTCGGCGGGTAGCGATGTGATGGTGGTGGATGTTCTGCGGCGGCCGATTCGAATGGATTCAAAAGAAAGCCGTGCGGTGCAGGACGGGTATTCGCTGGTACTGACGATTGACAGCGTGATTCAGGAGATCGTGCGCAAGGCGCTACAAAAGCAGATCCGGGAATACGAAGCCCAGTACGGTCTGGCGATTGTAATGGATCCCTGGACGGGTGAGATTCTGGCTCTGGTTTCGCTTCCGGATTTCGATCCGTCGGAATTTTCGACGGCAGCGGAAAAGAAGAACGAACCGTTGAAGAACCGAACGATTTCCGATCCTTACGAACCGGGCAGCATCTTCAAGCCGATTGTGGCGGCGGTGGGACTTCAGGAAAAGGCGATCGGATACAATGACGTGATCTATTGCGAAAACGGTTACTTTGTTCGCTACAAGATCGGCGAATATATGAATCATGTTTACGGCAACCTCAGCGTCAAACAGATCATCGCCAAATCGAGTAATATCGGCATGGCCAAGATCGGCCTGAAGCTGGGAGAAAAACCTCTATACGAAGGAGTGCGACTTTTCGGTTTTGGTCAGAAAACGGGAATCGATCTGCCGGGCGAAGACGCGGGGATTTTCCGATCCCCGAAATTCTGGGATGGGTACACCGTTACCCGCGTTCCGTTTGGCCATGCGATTTCCGTAACGGCCATCCAGATCCTTCGGGCGTATTGTATCATGGCCAACGGGGGCAGCGCGATTGCGCCGCATATTGTCAAGGCCATCGTGGATGAGCAGGGCCGAATTCGTGAGTTCATCTATCCGGCGCCGCTGGCGGGACTGGTAATCAATCCGGAGGTGGCCCGGTGGATGGTCCAGGAGGCGCTGGTAGCTGTGATCAATGAGGGAACGGGCGATCAGGCCAAACTGGAGGGAGTACAGGCATTTGGCAAGACGGGGACGGCGAATATCGCATTGCCCGGAGGCAAGGGGTATGACACGGCCAATTATATCGCGTCGTTTGTAGGGGGGGCGCCGGCGGACCGGCCGGAGGTAATGGTTCTGGTATCGATCGGCCGACCCAATCGAGCTTTGGGTAAGGGCTATTCCGGCGGGCGAGTGGCGGCGCCGGTTTTTAAAGAGATCATGGAACAAATACTGCGGTACCGAAATCCACAATAGGTTTTCATGAGGACGATGGTTTGCCGACGGACCGAATCGGGATCAGGCGGCCGGATATCACCGCGCGGGCGATCCGATGTATCCGAGATCATTGCACAGTTCGAGTATCTTCTTTCCGATCGGGCAGGCATCGCGGGCTCCGCTGGCTCCAGCTTCTACGAGGATGGCAACGCTTATAGCGCGGCCGGCCGAGTCGGTGGCAAAGCAGGCAAACCACGCATGAGCGGGTCGTTGGGTCGATCCGGTCTTTCCGTAAATTTTCATGGATCGTTGAGCAAAATCGCTTCCGGAAAATACCTTATTGGCGGTTCCACCGTCTTCATAGATCACGGCCTGCATTCCATCTCGAACCACGGACATGGAAGCGGGGGAGATTGGCAGGGGAATTTCTGTTTGATCGCCCGGATCATCATCCGTAACGAATAATCGGGGATTTTTATATATACCTCCCCGAGCCAGAGCCGCATAGGCATTGGCCACCTGAAGCACAGTAACCCGTAGATTACCCTGTCCGATTCCAAACCATTTTTTTTCGGAGGATGGCATGGGGGGAATATCCTGAAAACCGGCATTACGGCTTATCACCGGCTGCATGGATATCTGGCCGGGGGATTCGGCGATCGAACGGTCCATTCCCCGAGATAGTTGAGAATCCGAGAGAATCCATTGAGGTCCGGTAAGAATCCGATGTCCAAAACCGAAATCCCACAGCCACTTCTGAAGTCCTGTGACATCAAAACGGTGAGCCAGTCGGGAAAAATAGACATTACAACTTCCACGAATGGCATTGCGACCGAAATTATCCCATTTCCAGTCGTGGCAGCTATGGAATTCACGGAACAGGAGACAATTGGGCCAACCCTTTTCAGCCGGTACCGCTGGACAGGAAATGATCTCCGAGGCGCCGATCTTGCGTTCCTCCAGACCCGCCAACAGGATGATGGGTTTGATCGATGATCCGGGCGGGTAATGTTCGGCCAGGCACCGATTCAGCATGGGTTTTGTCGGATCCTTCAGAAAACGGGCGTACTGTTCCCGGGCGATGTTGAGATCAAACAGAGGCAGGGAAACCATAGCTAAAATGTCACCGCTTGCCACGTCCAGTACGACCACTCCCAGTCCGGCGTCGGAGTTGGGATTCTGATTCGGATCGGCGAGCAGTTTTTCGATGCGTTTCTGGAGAACGATATCGAGAGTGAGCCGGATATCCTGGCCGAGTTGTGTTATTATTTTATCTATAATATCACCATCTTTGTCGTAGGTAACCTCTCCTCTCCGTCCACGAAGAATGATTTCGCAGACCCGTTCAATTCCGTCCTTGCCCGAAACCTCGTTGGGGAGATAACGGGCAAATTCGTCTTCGGGAAACAGGGCGTTTTCTTCCGGTTGCGCGGGACCGACCCAGCCGATAATCTGGCAGGCGGACGAACCGAAGGGGTACATTCGTTTGGCTTCCGGCAAAATCTCGACATCGACGATGCCGGCCGTTTCGACCTGCGCGGCATATCGCTGACCCTCATCCGTCAATTCAATGATGGGATAACTTTTGTGCATTTCGACGATATCAATCCTGAGGATATCGGCGAGTGACAATGCCTTGTCTTTTTCAGAATCGGGTATATTGGGGACGGACGGGAATTTTTTCCGCCAGGCCAGATGCCTCCGGAGCCGCCAAATGGTCTCGTTAATGGAACGCATGGTCTGACGGATCTCGTCGGGATCGCATTGACGAAGGGTCGAGGCGAGCTGAAGAATACGCTCCAATAGCAGTAAATCATCCGAATAGTCTTGCTGCAAGGCCAGTTCAATCTCATCCCGCGATTGACCGGGTTGAAGGGCTTGCTGGATCATGGCCTCCCATACGCGATCATCGAGCAGGCGAGTCAGGCGATAATTCACGTGAAGATAAAAAGCCGGACTGTCATACGCCAGGACAACCTCGTTGCGATCCTGAATGGAACCTCGAACGGTCGGGAGGACGATGGGCGTGAAGACTTCGACGCGTTTCATCCCATCCAGATTGCCTTGGCGACAAACTGTCTGAAGAAAAACCAGTCGCGCAAGACAAACGGCCACCGTCGTCAGAGTCAGAAGGATACAGAGATGCAGTCGTTGTTTATACATAGGATTTGTAACAATATAATATGATCATATCATCAACATTCCGCGGGTCGAATG
>CAYLSB010000052.1:0-32804 GCA_964386005.1 uncultured Pirellulales bacterium
TATACCACAACCTCCACCTTATTCCCTGGTCCAGTTTTTGGGGAGTAGTATAGTTATAAATTTTTTTTTCAATCAGGTTCTTATGCCATAGTTGGCATGGGAGCCTATGGCGGAATAAAGATAAAGAACAAACGGTTATTCCAAGTCCAAGACAACCCGGAATCCAAGGCTAATGTAGCGATTCCCAGGCACATGGTTGGGACGAACGGATACCCGACAATAATAACTGTTGTGATACCAACCACCCCCACGGAAAACACGACCCGTTCCTGTTAGAGGTCCTTTCGGATTCGAATTCGGACTGGCACTGTAGTAAGTACCCGAATACCAGTCATTGCACCACTCCCACACATTTCCTGTCATTTCATTCAAACTAAAGCCATTCGGTGAAAAACTCCCCACAGGGGCAGTATAAGGCATGATCCCATCATTCCATATGGGATGGTAGCTGCGGGTGGGACTGACATCATACGATTCATTGGTGCGACTGATATAATTCGCCTGACTGTGCGTGATTGTATCCCCCCAAGGGAAACGCTTGCCGGATAATCCTCCTCGTGCGGCATGTTCCCATTCGGCTTCGGTGGGAAGCCTATACCCCTTCTTGTTAGAATCACATGTCCAACCGGAAAGGTTGTAACAAAGTGGCAGACCCTCCTTCTGGCTTCGCCAATTACAGTAGGCTACTGCCCCATACCAGCTCACAAAGACCACCGGATCGTTGGACATGTCCCGTCCACCCTTTGTACGGACACTGAACGAAACCCCATTATAGACAATATGGCTGTCTGAGGAAATAGTTGAGGTGTCGCAGTACGGATAACTCGTCCCCGAACCTGTTTGATAGACCACCCCGTTTGTCACCGTAATCAGCCCCTGTTGCAGGGCTGAATTCAGAAAAGCACAATATAAACCATGGCTGATTTCATATTTGCCCATGGCAACGGAATTGACGGTTATCGTATGAACAGGTCGTTCATCCGTGGCTCCTTCGTTTTTGTGGTCCCCCATCTGAAAAGTTCCAGCCGGAATTGAAACCATGTCGTCCAAGGAATCATCTTCCATCATTGATTTTAACCAGTCCTGGGCTACGACGGAAAAATCCTGAAGGTCGATCCGACCATCACGAGGTTCCGGAGCCAGATCCAGTTTTAGCATATTTGTCGGCAATCCCTGCATCCACCAGGATGCCAGCAGAAGCAGATCCTGCAAATCAACACCACAGGTAGTGCCGGGCAGATCTCCCGGATATTCCGGAAAATATGGATTGGGATCAATCGCCAGCTTCAGATCAGGATTATTCCGAATGATTTGTGGGATTTGCTCACAAAACGCTTTGAAACTGAGAGGATTGTCCTGGATCTCCAGACTGAGCAGATGTTGCAGGTTCATCAAAGCCGATACATCGGTGATCCCATTGATGTTGAGCCGAAGGATTTCCAGATTGGATAAGTTGGCAATCACTCCAATATCCGTCAAGGAGTTATTGAACAAGGCAAGATATTTGAGATTCTGCAATCCAGAGAGGAAATTCAAGTTGGGGATATTACAATTGGCAACACCCAGATGTTCGAGTTGGATCAAGCCAGCGATGATTAGCAAATTGGTTCCATCGTCTCCAATCGGACTTCCATCAAAATTGACAAATGTCAGATTGGGCATTGATAAAATTGGCGATACATCCGCGATATTGTCATTCCATGCCAGATTCAGGGACCTCAGGTTGATTAGAGAAGCAAGTGGACTGATATCATGGATTCGATTTCCACTGATTGCCAGATTGGTTAATAAGTTCATATTGCTGAGAGGTGACACATCCACAATCTGATTGACTCCCAAGGTGAGAGACTCCACATTGACTAAGTTCTGGAGGGGAGTGATATCAATAAGATTGTTTCCGTATAATCGTAATTGTTTCAGGTTGATGGCATATTCCAATCCGGTCAAGTCTATGATACCAAGATTGTCGGCATACAGAAGCTTTAAAGACAGCATGTCCTCTGGGGTGGGATTGGTTACACCCAGCTTTTGTTCCACCGCTGCTTTCAAATTGGCATCCTTGAATTGGACGGATTCAGCTTGGAGTCCAGATGTCAAAACCAACCCTAAGAAGATCATTACCATTGTGGAAATCGTTTTCATAGAATTCTCTCCTCACCTAAATTTTTACGAACACCCTTGACCTACAGGATCCCTATAGAGTTGACAGCATACAGGCATACCCTATGGGAATTCATTGAGTTCCTTTGATTTGATCCTCTTGCGTGTTTTCCATATAAAACCACTCTCCTCACAGAACAAGTTTATTATATTGGGTCGGCTGGAAATAGTCCAGAATATTACCCCGTAATAATTGGGGTTCTTTTTCCCCTCATGGCATCGGTAATGCAGAGGATCGATTTTGATCCTTGGCATGGGAGCCTATGCCTTTTATCTGTACTTAATAATCGCATAACATACGACTGCCATCATGACCGCAATACCGATACAAGGTCCAGTTGTATTCCATGGGGTTGCCGCCGCGACACCTCCAATGACCAAAGCTGTGAAGACGGCAAGGCAGGCAGCCAGCTTCGTTGGTTTTGGAATTCGTTCCTTTGGTTTCTTGTTCGGGGATTCAGTATTCGTTTGTTGGGAAGACAATTCCATATTCCACCTGCCTTTCACTGATACCTTGTCCCAAGAACTATGGATTCAAACTGGATGAGTGATCAAGATGCCATTTACTTGATTCAAAGACATTATTCAAACACTTCCTTGGGTCTTTCGTCAAGTTATTTCTGAATCAGTGAGAATGATGACTGAAAATTGCCAACCTTTTTCACAGGATCCCAAGGCAATAGGTTCCCA
This sequence comes from uncultured Pirellulales bacterium, assembly GCA_964386005.1. Taxonomy (GTDB): domain Bacteria; phylum Planctomycetota; class Phycisphaerae; order Sedimentisphaerales; family Anaerohalosphaeraceae; genus FEN-1350. Next base: position 2,851 of record CAYLSB010000052.1, read on the forward strand.
AGGATTCAATGTTGATCCTTGGCACTGAAAATGCCATAGATGGCATAGGTGTCAGGTTCCAAGGTTCCCTACTATGGCATAGGGAATGCAGGGGATCATTTATGATCCTTGGAACAGAGAATTTATGCCATAGATGGGCATAGGGAATGCAGGGAAATAAAGGCGATAATAATAATCACTCTTGATTATTCGCCTTTTTGCCTTCCCTGATGAGTTTTTTCATTTGGATAAGTGATTTTGCCAACTCACCGCCTGCATCCAGATTCAGATAAACCAACCCTCCTTTTCCATCGATCAGTGCCGTAACCACTTTCTGATTTTCAAGCTTCAAATTTCCCCGGAGACTTTCACCTCTGTCATACGGGCGGAACATCCCTGGTTCCATCCGGGAGCCGACGATTTGTAAATCCAAGGGATTACTATAATCTGAAAGAACATGGAATTCCGGTTCTCGACCCAGCCACTTTTCATACAAGAATCCCATTGGAATCTGCTGACAGATGTAGCCGATCACTATGGGTGTTTCACAGTCTTTTTTCAGGACATCCGAAATCATGGATTCATCCAGCGGCAGATTCCGCATCGGGGGTTGTCCGCCATAATAGGGGGGCATTGGAGTCTTGAAATCCCCGAAAATCAAAACGATATATCCTTCCTCACCCGCTTCGTTACGAAGGTCATCCAAACTCATAAGATGTCGCTGGATCAATTCGACACGCACAAATGCAGGAAAGGGTTTGCCGACGGTGGGAAAACTCTCATCCTGTTGTTTCTCCTGAACCAGATCTCCATCCAAATGAGCCAACACCAGCTCCGAACTGTCAGAAGCGATTTTTTCGACAACGAGTTTTGCCGAACCCATGATCAGCGTATCCGACAGCCGTCCAACACAGGCACTCGAAACATTCCTGTCCGAAAAGGGCTTTAGAGTGAGATGAATATTTCGATTCTTCCATTCCAACGCATCTCCGCAAACGATGGAAGCATCGAGGAACGCTTGTTCCATGGATAGTGAACCCGACAGAACACCATTCAGAGTCGTTTGACAACGACCCTCATATACCGGATAACTGTTGCTGGATACGCCGATCCTCAAGACCCCTTTTATTGCTTCGTTGAATGAAATTCCCAGTTTATCGGGATCCACTTCCAGTGGGATCACCACCTCACTGTTCATGGACAGAAGTCCTTCTTTGAGTGTTTCAGCCTCGTTGTCTTCGTTCAAGCGAAGGATCTTTGCCATGCAAAACCGCTCTGGATTCTGGCTGATGAAATGCAGGTCGCTGGCATCTTTGAGCAGAACAACATATCGATTTCCATCGATCCTTGTTCCGAGATCAAGTTTCTGTTGATACTCGTCTGGGTCTTCTTCGAGTTTTTCAGATTTGATCATGTTCTGAGAAGACTCATAGAGGGGCGTGTTGGAGGGGGTGAACTCCAGTTGGATGGTCATTCTTTGAGCATCTTCAGGCAGGTTGTTATGCAAGACCACCCATTCTTTTTCGTCGGCTCTGACAGGAAGTAATCCGACTGCAAGGGAGATCATCAATACCCATAGAAGGGTGTTCAGTAAGGTTTGTTTGTGCAATTTCATGGTTTTCTCCTATCCTGTGTGAACCCAGTATTTAGAGGACTTCTGATCAAATCCCTGTCGCTTTGTATCATACCAAAAATCCGACCCAAGGTCTGTAACAAGAATGTAAAATCCGATTCTTGTCAGCAAAATAGTTCGACAGATTCTCATTAGATAAATTCTAAGGGATCTGCAGGTATGGATAAAGAGCTTTTATAATACAGGAAAATGAATCTAAGTTTCCGTTATTCTGGACGCTTTACTCCTCTCAGACATGTCCATTTTTAGGTTTTCTGGGCATAGGTATTCAGGTTCCCTTGGATCCCCATTTCAATGCCATTTAAGGCACAGGAATTCAGGTTCCCCAGGGATGCATTTTTGCATAGGAATTCTTTTCACATACGCTGGTTCCGACGCAGCAGACAAAAAATTGCCCCAAATTCCTTCTTGACAAATGCCTGATTCTGGTGTATATCCCTGTGCAATAAGGACTTAGGAAAGTGGTATGCGGGCGTAGTTCAGTGGTAGAACACTAGCTTCCCAAGCTAGATATGTCGGTTCGATTCCGGTCGCCCGCAGTGGGGATTGTAGAACAGCATTCTATTTCGCCGCGGGATTGTATCGTTTCCAGAGCAGCAGGATTTCATCGGTGGTAGCGGTTCCGGTCTGATAGAGTTTTTGCACTGTGACGGCCGCGGCGAGTGCCGCAAACTCGGCCGCCTCGGTCGGAGTTCGTTTCGCCGCAAGGGCCAGCGCCATCGCCGCCAGCGTTGTGTCGCCGGCGCCGACCGGATCGACGGGAGTATTGCCGAGATCGACCGCGGGAAATTGATGAGCTTGTCTATGATCAAAGACCAGAATTCCCCGAGAGCCCATCGTGATAAAGACCGGGTGTTCATCTTGCCGATACAATCGCTCGGCGAAGCCCTTGACATCGATCAAGGAAATCGCGTCACTTTCGGCGATCGTACGGCCGTTCAATTCTGCGGCCTCCCGGATGTTGCATTTTCGGATGACCTTTCCGAATCGATGGCCATAATGCCGTGAATCGAGGATCACCTTGCCTCCCCGATCGCCGATGACCTCGCGGGCCTTCTCGATGAATCCCGGAGAATCGAGACTGCCGGGAATCTGCTGATTGAAGATCACGATTTCCGCCGATACCAGGGCGTCCCGCAGACCGCACAACAACCGCTCATCCGTCTCAACGCTGCGGTTGTTGTACACACCGAAATCAATCCGCGACTGCTCAGCACCGTCCAGATATCGCTTCGCGAAAGTGAAAGTGTCGAACGATTCGCTCTGAACAATCAAGGACGATGTATCCGCTCCGAGGCCGGCAAATTGGCGTCGCAGTTCCATTCCAAAAATATCCGGACCGATGGTGCCGATGACCCCGATCCATGCCGGTTTCAATGCGGCCAGGTTGGCAACAATATTTCCCGCACCGCCGGGATTGTAATATTGCCGCTGAACCGCCTGAGCTGCCAGACCCGTCTCCACGGATACTTCCGAACCGTCCGGATGAAGGATCCAGTAAGCGTCCACGCAAAAATCGCCGAGGACGGCAATCCGAACGGCGGAAATATCCGATAGCAGATTTTCCAATTGTTCCAGAGTCATCGATCGTTTCTATTCATGGGAGAATCGTCAATCCTGAATTCCCGCGCGGAAGCAGATGCAGCGAACTCATACGATGGACACTCGAACCATGAGTATCCGAGATCGCGAAAATCATACCTTTCGATAACAATTGACTCCATGGCAACCGGGATCCGGTTTAGTACGGCAGCGGATTCAGGTACGCTCTCCTCAATTCATTCTGTAATGCGGTTGACGCATTGAGTTTCTGCTGTAACTCCGGAATGGAAATACCCGGCGGCAGGGTTCCGGGATATTTCTGCGACAGGGAGATCACCCGTCGATATTCCCGCGTGAGGTTGGTCAGGACATCGTTGAGTTGAGCGACCAACATGTTCAGCGGCATGGCGGGTGTCTCGGCCGTGTATCGTTCGCCTTCCCGAAGGCCATAGGGACGCCGATTCGAATAATTATTGGTATCCTGAAGTCGGCGATATTCCCGGATTTGATCCATTTCCTGCCGTCGGCTCCGGCTGTTCGTGCGAAGAGTGCCGGTATAGTACTCGTCATTCCCCAGACGATATTCACGGGTGACGGTCCCGGTTCGGATTTGAGTTTCGACCTCTTGGATTTGTTTGTGGAGTTCATCGGAACGTTTCTGAAGCAGGTCGATAGTAGCCAGGGCCTGATTGACGGTTTTTTTATTGGCTTGAAAGCGTTTCACAACCTGGTCAATACTTCGACTCTGGATGATTTCCGCATCCGATACACCCAGGGCCTTTAAAACTTCGCTGGGGGAAACCGCGATTCCATCGACCATTTTTGAGGACAAAGCGTCTTGTGCCGTCAGCGACAAGAAAGAGGATGCCGACGCAACCACCTGAGACGGGTCGGACGAAGGATCGGCGCTGGATTTAGGGTGGGTCCATGAACGGATAATTGTTTCTGTGGGCTGCCTGTCGCGACGGTCGATAAAGGACTGTTTGCCGTCTGTGCCCTTGACCTCAATCACATCCATTGTCTGATCGACCAGGGCCATAGCCAGGATTTCATTACGACCGGCCTGACGGGCGAGGGATGCCGCATAACTGCGATAGGCCCCGAGATTGGCCGGACTATAGAGTTCAACCGGATTGGCCGTGGTCGTGAAATCGGACGTAGGATTTACAATAGGACAGACGGTTCCAAGGACGGCGTGAGGCGAAATGTAAATCTTGCTGCAGGACAGGGCCAGGACAGCGGAAGAGGCATACGCACCGCCGAATTTGGATCCGCTGACATAAGCGACGATGGGGCAATTACGGGTATTCACGATAGCCGAACTGATGATCTTCATGAATTCGCCGCTGCCCCCGGGGCTGTCGATATCCAGGAGGATCAAACGGGGTCCGTTATTGGACGAGGTAATAATCAAATCGGCGACTTCCTTGGCGACCGCTTCCGATAAGAGGATTTCAGGCGATTGAATCGGGATCACCGTGACGATATTTTTGCGACCTTCCTTGTCGTATCGAACCTCGTATTCGGCGAGATTCACAGGAAGAAATTTATTGTCCTCGGCGTTAAAAATCATCGTCTGTTCCCGGTTGGTCTTTTGGGTTGGAAACCCGTGAAAGACCTTTCCTGTGGGACGGTGAGTGAACGTGTCGCCCCAGGACAGGCAAGCGACGACCCACAACGTTCCTGCGATGAATTGAATTCGAGATGACATAGCGAACTCCTTTCCCTGGCCGTGTATCGGCGTTATTAACGTGTCATCCGGATGGCGTCATATTCGGCCTGAACGGAATTGAGAATGAGTTTCAATTCCTCCTGCGAAACCGGTAAATCCGGACATATTTGAGCCATGCGGATCAATGATCGGATATCCTGTAGCAGTCCCTGATAAACTTTCAAGGCCTGCGGGCGGGGCACCCCTTTGGTAAAGGACTCAAGCTGTTTGATCCGCAAGTCGATCGATTCCACTTCTCGATTGAATTTCTTGACAATGGTTTCGTACTGCGTGCGGGCATCGATATAGGCGGTATTGGAACGGATTTCCATGGAAGCCGCATCGAGGGTTTTAAGCAGGTCGTCTCGCGAGGAGGCCAGGCCGTTGGCAAATCCGCATTCAACGGCCTCCGAGGCCGTCAGAGTCAACAACGATCCTTTCCGAGACCATGTCTTGATGAGTCTGTCGCCCGGTTTTTGATTGAAGGATTCGACGAAGGCTCGTTGGCCATTTTGCTCAATTTCAACAGCGACAATATCTTGATCCACCATGGCCTTGGCCAACAGAGCGGGGCGGTTGTTCTGGTCCGCCAGGGAACCGACATAATTGCGCCAAGCGGAGTTCATTTTTTCTCCGATCGTATCGCCGAGAACCTTTTTGGGATCAAGCGGCCCCGATCCTTCAGATCGAAACATAATGGCGGCGGCGCCGATGGCGGTATCTTTGGCCATGTAAATCTGGCGGCAGGCAAGGCATAAAATCGCCCCTCCCGAATACGCTCCGCCGGATGGACCTCCGCAGACATAGGCCACAGTGGGGCAGTATTTGATTTGTAGAAGGGCGGCACACATTCTTTTCACCAGATCGACGCGACCGCCGGGACTGTCAATCTCAACCACCAGAAAAACGGGACCCTTATCCGCTTCCGCCACGACGGCTTTTTCAAAGGCCGCGGTTTGTATTTCCAGTTCGAGAGGATCACGGATGGCGATCAGGGAAATAAAGGGCGAGCGGCCGTGGTGGTCGGATCGAATGGAATATTCGGACAGATTCAGAGCCATCTTTCCTTTTTCTTTTGTCATCACGATGGTTTTGCCGGCTTGGGATTGACTGGTCATATAACCATGGAGAATCTCGTTTCCCCTTGCGGGAGTGAACGTATCCGCCGCCGCAAGGGCGGATAAATAACCCATAACCAGAATCCATCGCATTGGACGAATCATAATCCGTGCTCCGGAAAAATCCATATAGTATTCTATACGTTAATTCTATCCGTTCGATTAGACAATGTCAAAAAATCCCCCTTCATTTCGTGGAATCGGCGGAGTCCGTATCCATCAATTGCAGAATTGCCTGTTTTTCCTATTTCTCCCAGCTCAATGTGGCCCATCGAAAGGAATCATGCGGTCCAAAATGATGGAACCGACCAGATGGTACAGGATTTGGCGGGCCGACAGTTCAAGAGTGTCTTCCGAACCGCCCGAAGGCATTTTGGGCTCCCGTGATGGATGCAGGTGGTTGAGATTTTCGAGATATTGCAGAATCCATTGCCAAAATCGTTGCAGACGAACAGAAATGGCCGGATGAGATTCGTATGAATCGGCCGAAAGACGAACGAATAGCCGCAGGCACAGCCATTGCCCTGATGCGTTCAATTGATTGAGCCGGGAGATGAATTGAGGAATCTGCTCCCCCGGCGGCAGATTTCGATCCATCGACTGGGCAAGCAATTGACATTCGGAAAATGCTTGTTCTATAACCCCCTCGCAGAGAGACTGTTTACTGCGAAAGTAATGGTAGAAGGCCCCTTTGGTGATACCCCCCGCGGCAAGGATGTCGTCAATGCGGGTTGCCTGCCAACCATGCGAAGCGAAATGGCTGGCGGCGATGCGAAGAATACGGGTTTTCGTATCGGTTTGTCTTCGTGCCATCGTATCCCTTTCACCCCGAGATCACATCATACAAAGTCGAACGATTTTCATCGATCCATTCCGATTTGCGAAGGATCATTCGAAGGAAATCCAGTCCGGACAGATGGCCGAAAAACCCGGTGGCGGCGATCGGGTGGACGGCTTCGGCGATCATCAGCTCAATCATCAGGTCGGGAATGGATCGAAGAATCGGCTGGGACAGCGGGAGGGTATCCACATAACCTTTCATAAAGTAGCCCATCTTGGCCTGATCCAGATAGGGCGGCCAGTCGACGGGATTCGGTCGATCGCCAACGATGGAAAACTGTAATGCGCCATTGGCTACATCCGTTACCCCCGGAGCGGTTCGCACCGAATCAAAATCGAGAATGCATACGACACGACGATCCTGAAATAACAAGTTTCCGGGGTGCCAGTCGTTATGCACGATCTGTTCCGGCCATGAATCGAAACCCTGCTGGTTGACGTTGACACTGGAGCGGTTATAGAATAGAAGCAACTGATGAGCAATGGTCTTCAATTCATCGGGTGGCGGTTTATTTTCCCATTCGGAACCGCGAATGGTTTTGAGATAACCCCGGACCGCGCTGGAATCATGATAGGTTCGGCGAGGGAGGGGGACCGTACAGACAAAGTCGTCCAGGTAGATATGAAAACGCGCAAGTTGCCGACCGGAATCGGCAATCGCATCGGGCGATCCGTCACACCGGCAACCGGGTATGTATTCAAACAACTCGTAAACATGCTGGTTCAGGTGCAGCGCTGTCGATGAATCTCGGGTGAGAATAATCGTTCCGACAGCCATGCCTTTTCGGGCCAGGTGGAGTTGGACGGCATGCGCGAAAGAGACGTTGTATGGATCGTCCTTGCCCGGAGGGCGGCGTTTCAGAATAAACCGGCCGCGATCCGTAACCAGCAAACGTTTGGGTGCGCGTTGATTGCCGGCGATGAGCGGCTCGTTTTGACGAATCGTGCCGATATCGTAGCGGCTCAGAACGTTCGCCAATTCTTCGGTTTCAAAAGCGGCCTCTCCCCTGGGCATGATACCATCCTTTGACCGGATCAATTGATAACATTATCCATCAAGAAACAAAACATCCTTATGGGTTGTTCCGATCATGTTATGGAAGACTTATCGTAATAACGACAGAATGATCAGAAACAAAACGGCTACGACGGCAATCAATACGACTAAAATGACTCGATATCGAGCCACCGTCTCGGCGGGAACCAGGGAACGATCGGTGTCTTCCATCTCAACGGTTTCACCCTGTTCCAGTTGTTCAAGGGCTTGAATATTGAATTTTTGCCTTGCACGCAGAGGAGACTGGCCGTTTCGGACCGCCTGCAAGTCAAGCAGGAGTTCTTCCACGTCGTTATATCGCTCCTGTTTGTTTTTGGCCATCATGACCTCGATCACTTCCGAGATGCCGGCGGATAGCGAGGTGTTGAGATGGTCGGGAGGAGTCAGCGATTCCTTCAGATGTTTTCGCATGACCTCGGCGGGAGTGGCGGCGTCAAAGGGAACCCGGCCGGTAACCATGTGATACAGAGTGGCTCCCAACGAGTAGATATCAGCCCGTCCATCGATATCCAGTTCGCCGCGGATTTGTTCAGGGGCGATATAGTAGGGTGTACCGAAGGCCTTGCCCTGTTCATGACGAGCCGCCTGGATATCGGAGGTTTCCCGGGCCAAACCCATATCCGCCAATTTGACGACGCCCTCATTATTGATCATGACGTTTTTCGGTTTGACATCGCGGTGAATCAGTCCTTGGGCATGGGCGTGTTGGAGGGCATGTGCGAGTTGGATTATCACATCAAGAGCTTCGGTTTCATCAAATATTTTTCCCTTGGACAGATCGTCGTAGAGGGTCCTGCCCTCGACGTATTCCATAACAAAGTAGTACACGCCGCCGGCCTCTCCAACATCGATGGCCTGAACGATATTATTATGGTTCAGTTTGGCGGCGATTTTCCCCTCTTGGAAGAAGCGGCGGATATAATCGGGTTTTTCACTGAACCGTTTTGGCAGGACTTTCACGGCCACGACGCGATCGAGACTGAGCTGTTTGGCCTTGTAAACAACCGCCATGGCGCCGGAACCGAGTTTCGTAAGGACTTTATAACCGGGGATCTGAGTAGTGGAATCCTTGGTTTCTTTGAGATTATTCCGGATTCGTTGTGCCTGACTTCGGGTAATGAATTGACGGTGAATCAAGAGGTTTTCTATCGTTGTGGGCTCGCTGCCCTGGAGCTGTTTGGCCTCTTCCTGGCAGCGCTGGAGTTCCTGTTCCGTACAAAGCCGCTGTTCAAGGGCCATACGGCCAAATAACGTATCAAAGCTTGTCGTGTCGTTTGTTGACAAGACCGACTCTCCCGTCTGTAATTAACGAATCCGTTCGTAACAGTCTTCCGGTCCAATTATCGACAAATGCCGCCTGATGTCAAAAAAAAACTGCCTGATCCGAGTGCAAAGGTGGCATTTCCCCGCATAATGAGGTCTGATAACAAATCCCGCTTGGTGAGCTTCGTTTAACAGGCCGTAAGGTCCCTGTGAACAAAGCCGGCCAATAACATCATGCTTGTGAGGGTCAAAGTCTTGCCACATTCGGTCCAGGGGTTTTTGATGGATATTACCCACGATGATACCGCTGCACAAGCCGCTGAATACATTTCCATAGGGATCAATATGAACACCCTTGGCGGATAGAAACGTTTCAAGGCATCGGTGTTTGGACAGATCATCCATTGTCTGACGACTCAATAAGTCGGCCAGTTGGCCGGCCGATCTTCCGGTAAACCGAATCGGATATTCCAAAACCGTCCGCTTATATTCCATATTTTTCTGTTCGATTGTAAGTTGCTTTAGATCGACAGGATGATTCAGATACATATCCCAACGAACAAGAACGCGATCTCGGCCGATGATTTGAGAAACGGTATCGACAAGGCGCCGAATCGAATCGAAATCCACATATTCAGCATGGAACGGATCCCAACTGATTTTGAGCCGATCCATTCCGTGACGCGCCAAAAAAACGATTCGTTCTCGAATGATCGCTACATCGGTCGCCCATCCTCCATTCGTTTCGATGGTATCGATCGGCGTCAAACCCAGTTGATAAGCTTGTCGGACGATATCCGCCATCCGATCAAAAGCCAAAAACGGTTCCCCGCCCGTAATATGAATCCGGGCTTTTGGACCGGTTAAACGTTTCAAACCCTCCCATGCTTCAATAGCGGTATCAACCGAAATCAATCCGCCGGCTTCAGGACAACAATGATAATAACAAAAAGCACAGGATGCATTACATCGATATGTAATCATCAAACCGGCATAGTGCCACAGCTTGAATTGAGGTTGTCCCTTTTGGGTAATCCGGTTAAACGAATTGTCTTGTAATGATAAAACCATCGTAGATTGATTTTTCTCACGTTTGAAAAAGATTTTTAAAAAATTTCATTTTAACACCTCCGTAAAAAACGAAGAAATCCAGATAATTATTGGACGAATTTCTTAATGTACCTGTTATGTTCTACACAAACCACAATATCGAGTACAAATATAAAATGCAACATCATTATATTGTATGTTAACATGAAAAAGACAAAAAATGTAAGTATGGGCAACTCAAGATTCTCTTTCAATCCTTCCGATACCTTACTCAGAACATACGCCATAATTCAATTTTTAGCAGGGAGTGGATGAATGAGTAAAAATGAGTTGATCGACTGCATCCGTGAAATAAACCGTGGAGCACGGGAGGAATTTTTGGATCAGTTCTCTGAACAGGAACTGGATTTATATTTGGAGCACCTGATGGAGCTGGATCTCGAGGAAATAGCTTTATCGGCTTGATCGAATAGCGATTGCTTCCGTGGATTTGTTATAGCGGATCGAAAAATTCAATTGGATTACACAGGAATCAACGCACGGCGATGATTCCTTTTTTTGTTGGTGAATAATAGAAGATTTGGTTTTCGGTGCCTCATCCAAGTCAGTCAAAACCGGGCTGATAGAACTGAAAAGAACGATTTTCATCCCGATTGTCGGATCTCTTTCATACTATTTCTACTCTGTTCGGGGGTTATTCTCGTTGTCGGTTCGTCGCTTCGAATTGAGGTCCTGTTCAATCTCTTCCGTACTTGCGACTACGGCCGGGAGCTTAAAAAAGGAGTTGTATTTGAAATTCAACAGCAGGGGAGCCATGTTCGAAGGAATCTGGAAGGCCACATCTTTCCATACGGCCGATCCGTATTTCAGGATGCTTTCCTCCTTCCGGTCTATGGTAAGGACTTCGTTGGCTTTCAGGGGTTCCAGTTTTTTTTCTTTCACGAAACCGACGGGATAAAAAACCGATGCAGAGCCAGACCCGTCGTTTGGTGATCCCTTGGGTTTGCAGATCAGACGCAGTTGGGCGGGGGTAAGGGAAAAGGTTCCTTTGGGATCGACTGCGCCCCCTCGGTTCAGATCAAGATGTGGAAATCCGATACGAACAACGAGCAGCGATTTGTCGCCAACTTCCATCTGACGGATAAAGGTTTTTCCCGGTAGAGTCACAGATTGATTTCCCGCGACCGGATACACGCCGGAGACACGGTTCAGATGAATCTGATTGAGGAAGTCCGGGTGGTATAGGGAAAAACTTTTTCCGCCGGCCAGGGACCCGCGGCTGATCCAGCCGAACAGTCCCGATACCAATCCATCGGCGTTGATCAGCAGGCCGTTGGGTTTGTCCGGGCTGACGACGCCGGATGTATCGTAACGTTTATAGGTGAGGGAATTGCCCATGGGGCTCATCGCCAGGATGATGAGTATCATGCCCGAAATCAATAATCCGGAGACCCCCCCGCAGACCACGGCGGAAATCTGTCGTGTAAGATCCGAAAAATGGATGTTGGGATTCAGGATAGACCATGCCCCGGCACGTGTGATGGCGAAAACAAGGATGAATAAAACCAATGCCGCGCCCCAATAAACATGGGATCCGCCATATCCCTTGGAAAGAATGAAGTTGCCAAGGGCCTCATGGAAACCCATCGCGACGATGATTCCGAATAAGGAGGCAATCATTGTAGTAATGGACGTGAGAACGTCGCATTTGAGATAAAATAGGGCGATTGTCAATAAAACAACAATCACAATCAGTGCCAATGCTACCATATCGATCTCCCAAAATCAGTATCTGCGTGTAGGAATCGTATCCCTATTCCTCTTTGGGTTTCCCCGCCGGGGCCTGCGGCATGGCCGAGGCCTGCGGAGGCGTAAGCTGGCGGATAACCTCTTGAATGGATGTCGTGCCCTTGGCCACCTTCTTGATGGCCTGCTCCTGCATGTAGAGCATCCCGCCTTTGCGAAATGCCGCCGCAATGTCCTTAATGGCCGACGCGGATAGAATGGCCTCGCGCATTTTGTCGTCCAATGCGACCGTTTCAAAAATAGCGATCCGTCCGAAGAAACCGGTTCCCTGGCATTTCTCGCAAACGATCGGTCGGCCGTGTTTGTCGTATTCGATTTCACCCGGTCGGTACAGAACCTTGATTTTGTCGGCGGGAATGTTGAATTTGCGGAATAAATCCTGGTTCGGCTGATACGCCTGTTTGCATTGATCGCACAATACCCGGACCAGTCGCTGATTCACGATCGCCGTTACTGTGGATGCCACCAGTTTTTTGTCGCCGACCAGTTGCAGCCATTTGCCGAGGGCCTGCATGGTACTTCCCGCCTCGAGAGTGACATAGACAATCAAACCATCCTTGACGGCTTGTGTGGCCAGTGCGGCGCATTCCTTGTCATCGCAGGACTCGATGCCGATGATATTCGGCCCGGTACGCAAGACCGTTTGTAATTTTCGGGAGTAACTGACTTGCGGCATGTCCGCGGCGGTATATACATACTGCGTAACATTTGGGATATCGCCTGCGGGATTCTTTTCCAGCATATTGATATTATTCATGAAGGGATCATGATTATTGCGCAACAGGGTGTACATCGTGGACGTGATGCCGTTTTTCGGAGGTCCTGACAGGATGATTAATCCCCGTTCGAGATCCCGAAATCCTCGGAAGGCCTCGATCTGTTCGGGAGTCATGCCCAGGTCTTCGATTTTGATCAAAGAGTATTCATCCTGTCGAAGCAATTTGACCTGTTCGCCCGCTGTGGAGCCGGCCGTAGTGGCCTCCCATTGAATCTTTTTCCCGTCTTTGATGATGCGGAATTTTCCGGTCTGGGGTTTCCGATGCTCATTGGCGTCAAGATCGGCTACTTCTTTAAGAAAATGAATCATGAAGTCCGCGTCCTCGCGGGGACGGGAAGATTGTTTGACGGCCATTCCATCGATGAAATACGTTACCCCGTATTCCTGTTGTCCCGGCATGAGATGGATGATGTTGGCGCGACGCCAGATCGCATCATCCACTAACTCACAAAGAATCTGAAAACCAATGGCTTCACGACTCTTGGGCCGAGGGAGGGGTACTTCATTGTTGTTGGCGGTGACTAACGTCATACCGCGGCTGGCCTTGGTGAGTTTTTTGTTTTCATTGACGAACAGACTCTTGATATGAGCGGCCGTCAGAACCCGTTCGAAGTCGGAAACCTTCGAGTTGCGGTGAATCACGTAGGCCATGGTTGTTGCCACGACGGATATCAAATACAGCAACAGACCGATCAGGAACATCGGGACCAACAGCCACAAAAGCAACGCGATCGTTCCGGCCAAGGCGATCGCCATGGTCCAGGATGTCGTGTTTGTCTGGACTTCCTGAGAATCTTTAAAAACCCAGTTTATCAGCGGAAGCCAGAGGAAAAACAAGCCCAGCATCGCCGCGAACTTGATAATCGAAACATATCCGCCCAGATCAATGGCGGCCGGAAACATCATCGGCATGATCGGCTCCATAAGCATTGGTTTTCGATGAGGTATCGCATGACGTTATAGAATTCCTGATGCGGCGGAACGGATACCCTTGAGGGCCATGTCCAATTCTTCCACATTGGGTGCATATTGGCGACCTACTTTGAGATCGATCCATTCTTCCTGAACCAGTTTTCGGATACTTTCGGTAAAATCCTGCATCCCTTCCCCTTCTCCGGAACGGATGGCGGTGGGGATGTCATTCTCACGTTTTTCGGAGATCAGCTTTCGGATAATGGGGGTACGGATCAGAATTTCAACCGCCGGTACCCGTTTGGCGTCTTTCCGAATTCCCGGTAATAATTGCTGGCTGATGACGCCTCGGATCGTGATGGAAAAGGTTTGTCGGGCCAGATCGCGTTCCTCTTGTGGAAACAAATCCAGAATTCGTTGAATGGTCTGAGCGGCGTTATTGGCGTGTAAGGTGGCAAAAACCAGGTGGCCGGTTTCCGCGGCACGCATGGCGGCCGTCAGGGTTTCATTGTCCCGCATTTCTCCGATTAAGACGACATCCGGATCCATTCGCATCAGGGAACGCAACGCATCGCCATAATCCGCGACGTCGATGCCGATTTCCCGCTGGGAGACAATCGCTTTTTTATCCACATGCAGAAATTCGATCGGATCTTCCACCGTAACGATATGACAGGCACGGTGACGGTTGATGTGATCGATCATCGAGGCGATCGTCGTTGTTTTCCCGCATCCGGTCGGACCGGTGACCAGAATCAGTCCGTCGTGATATTCGGCGATTTTCTCGACGATCGGCGGAAGGTGAAGCGTCTCGAATTCCGGAATGCGCCCGCTGATATGCCGGGCCGCCATGCTCAAAAAACCCCGTTGCCGGAAGGCGTTGATTCGAAAACGGTCCATTTCCCCCACTTGATAGGCGAAATCCAGCGTACCGTTTTCCATGAAATACTGCTTTTGTTCTTCCGACATAATCTCGAAGACCAGCTCCTCCGCGCGTTCTTCGCTCAGAACTTCGCCGGTGGTATTGATCAGCTTTCCATGAATCCGAAATTTCGGCGCCATGCCGACTTTCAGGTGCAAATCGCTGGCATCGGCTTTGATCGCCGCCCGGAACCATTTTTCAACCTCCGGAGTCTTGTCACGATGTACATGGCTGTCAATTGGTTGACCTTTGGTCATGGCTTACTCCATTGTTGTCTATCACCCCGATGCTCCGGGTAGATTCCACGGCCACAATTCATCTCCAAGATCGTACGGGCCGTTGGATAGTAACACGAAATATACCATAAAGGCGGGGAAATTGTCAAATCATTCATCCTCCGTTTACGGATTATTCTACGAGGACAATCATTCCGTCGTAATCTCCGGGAGATACTCGATGAAAACGTCCGCGAGCCGATTACGCGATTCCCGCCGGAGACACGAATATCGTTGCGGTTCGATGGAGAAACGTTTGGATTTCTTCGAAACGGTTTTGCGGTTCGGCGGGACCGAACAATATCACCTGGTCCGTCAGCCTGGCCAAATCGGTTCCGGACGAAAGCGTGAGAATTTGTGGCGCGTAAATGAGGATTCGCTGGTATTGGGCGGCCAAATTCGTAAGATGATCCGGTTTTCCCTCGACAAACTCGCGGCCCAGCCATATCGACAGATTCGCAATGCAGCTTGCCGCCGCCATGTTATTCCCGGACGATTCCTGCAGATCGAACACTTCCGCGATGGCATTGCGTCCCGGTTCGGCATTGATCATCAATACGGTTTCGCCGTCTTTGGCAAGCCGGATGGCCGTGTTCACCGCCACGGTAACCGGCAGATGGGCCAATTCCGCGGCCGCCATCATGATCATTTTTCCCGCCTGCCGGACCGTCCCACACAAATCCACATAGTAATCGTCCATGCTGGAATAGCGGGCTTTGTATTCTTCGGGGGGCCGGATTTTCTGATGGGCCACTCCGGCCGGTTCAAAGGACGCCACCTGTTCGGAGTCAGAGCGACTCAACGTGGCCTCCATGGTCTCCCGCGAGGTTTCGCGAAAGTCCGGATTTAACAACTCGACTTCTTCCGCCTGACCCGACTGCCGGGAAATGATTGTGATCTTTTCCGCTGGAATCGGTTGACCCGAAATTTCTTTTGGCCAATCCGCGGTCAGGACACCGGCAAGACGTCGAAACGCCATGGCAATCAGCAATTCCGGAGTAATACTCATCACCGCCGCCGCCGTCAGCAATGAAAGATACCTCGGATCGGATAAGACCTTTTCCGCTTCCCGTATCGACGATCCACCGAATCCGATACACAGAAATCCCAGCGTCAGCATCACGACCACTCCCTCGATCCGCAACAGATTGAATGCCGACGCGATTCCCCGATAGAATACCGTCTCCCGATCCAAAGCCTGCCGGGATAATTCGGCGGAATCGCGGTCCATCTGTCCCTTTCGATATCGGGTATGAATCGCCAACTCCCTGGATATCTGGATCTCCTCGGTGAACGTCATGGTTGTCCTCTGAATCCGTCGTGCTGTTTGAACAATGGATAGCAGCGCCATCCCCGCCACGATCGGCCATATCACTCGGATCCAGGGCGACTGAAGCGCTGCAGTCACCCCCCCGGCTAATGACAGAAGCATTCCCCCGTATCCTTCCAGGTAAATCATGCGTGTGGCCGACACATGGCTGATGATCCGGATGGTGGTCGCCAGAGTCAGCAGGCCGGGAAGCGCACTGAGTTCCGCCGCCTGGCGCGCTGTCCAACCGATGAGAACCAGTGCCGCCGCCAGGCACAGATTGATAATCAGCGACACATCCATTCCCCAGTTTGGCAAGGGAACCAGAATTCCTCCCAAAACACAAACGGCCACCGCCAGAGCCCCCCATGGCCTCCGATCGGCCAGGCCCCGACGCATCTCCGACAACGGATTGGAAGGAATCGAATTCGGCATACAACTGGTCTGCATAGTATATCTCCAGGTCAGTCGCTTTCAAGGGCCTATCGGTTCCGCCGGAGCCGGAATACCAAAGCCAGAATTTCAGCAACCGCGACGAACAATGCCTCGGGTATTGCCTTGCCGAGATCGACTGTCGCAAAAATCTCTCGGGCCAGTTCGGGACGTCGGATAATCGGAACCCCGTAGGCCCGCGCCACTTCCTTGATCTTTTCACAGATACGATCGGCGCCCTTGGCCACCACCATCGGAGAACCCATGGAATCCGGATCGTAGCGAAGAGCCACCGCCACGTGGTCCGGGTTGACCACGACCACGTTGGCCTTTGGAACCTCCTGCAGCATCCGCCGCATCGCGATTTCGAATTGCTTTTGCCGAATCCGCCGTTGTACTTCCGGGGGACCCTCCATGCTCCGGAACTCTTCCTTGACCTCCTGTTTGGTCATTTTCAGGTTATCAATGTATTTCCATTTCTGATAAAACAGATCAGCAAAACCTATAATAAGCAATCCGACGGCCAGCCGAATCAGCACGCCGAAGATCAGCCGCGTGATCCCCGTCACCAGTTCCAGCGACCATGCCCATCGCAGCGCCACAAGATCATCCATCCGATTTCGCAGGTAAAAATATACGATCACCGCAATGAACGCGATTTTGACCGTGGAGATCAGCAATTTGACCCCGGACTGCGGCGAAAACAAAGAACCGATCGCCGCTGTGGGATTGAACATGTTGAACTTGGGCATCAGCGGCTTGGCCGAGAAGTTCCATCCGCCGATGGCCAGCGTCGCCGCCATCCCCGTTACCGCCAGCGCCAGTAGAAACGGCGCTACGATCATTCCCGCCTCCATGATCTTGTCCTGAAAGTAGCGAAGAAACGCCTGCGGATTTTCCACAACGGCCGGGTCGCATGAAAAGGCCTGGCGCATTCCCCTCACGGTCCACGAGGTCACGGTAGGTCCCAGGAAATACGCCGCGGCCATCAGTGTCACCATCGAAACCGCCGACACCAACTCGGTGCTTTGCGGAAGGTTCCCTTCTTCTCGCGCCTTGGCCAACCGTCTTCCGGTCGGCATTTCCGTTCTTTCGCTACTCGCCTCCGCCATTGGTTTCCCTTACATTCCGCCGCCCGCCTACAGGGGCAGCAGCTTATCCAACCAGTCGGAAAATTCCCGGACGAATTGCTGCATGAAGGGGAAAAAGATTCCCACCATGAGCAGACCCATTCCCACCCGCAGGGGGAAACTCAAAAATAGAACATTCGCCTCCGGCGCGATCCGTGCCATGATCGCCAGGACCACCAGCGTCAGGAGAGAGACCGCCAGGATCGGCCCCGACAACTGCAGCGCCAACAGTAACATCGTGCTTCCCGCTTCGATCAGACTCTGGGTCAGTCGTTCCAAATCCGGTACGCTTCCCAGGGGATATCGTGCAAAGCTTTTGTGTATCACACGCAGAAGCAAATGATGTCCTCCGATCGACAGAAACAGCAGCGCGAAAATGGTCTCGCTCATGACGCTGAGCGACTCGGCCTGTTCTCCGCTGAACGGATCGAACACATTGGCCATCGTCAATCCCATCTGCTGCTCGATCACCCGTGCGCTGATCGCCACCGCCTGAAAGACCAGCGAACAGATTAATCCCAACCCCAAACCATGGATCGTTTCGTTGATCATCATCAACACGGTTTGCATGCCGAACACCTCGTCCGGCGCCGTCGGGCAATCCACGAGGCCCGCGAATAAAAACGAAGCGATCAGAGCCAGTGTCACCTTGAGACGTACGGGAATCACTTTCCAACTGAACAGGGGAAATACGGAAAAAAAAGCCCCCACCCGCGTCAGCACCAATACAAAACCCAGAATGATTCCCGATACGAAATCCATGCTTAGTGGCCGTACGACTTCACCTGGTTGAAGACTTCCGTTGAAAACCGGATCAGAATCTGCAGCATCCAGTTGCCAAACCACAACGCCGTCACCCCCATCACCAGCAATCGGGGAACCATGCTCAGCGTCATATCCCGCAGCGAAGTCACCGTCTGAAAGATCGAGATCACCAGGCCGGAAATCAGGCAGGCGATCAATAACGGCGCCGATATCAACAACGCCGTTTCCATCGTGTGACGTCCCAGGTACAAAATATAATTCGTATCCATTTGTGTGTCCCTACTTGAAACTCAGACTCAGACTATGGGCCAGAATCCCCCACCCGTCCATCAGGATAAACAGAATCAGCTTGAACGGCAGCGAGATCATCACCGGCGGCAACATCATCATGCCCGCGCTGAGCAAAACGCTGGCGATGACCAGATCCAGCAGAAGAAACGGGATAAACATCAGACATCCGATTTCGAATGCGGTGCGAAACTCGCTGATGATAAACGCGGGCACCACGATATGAAACGGGATCTCCGCCACCGTTTTCGGGGGCGTGATTTTGGCCATCTGAACAAACAGTCTCAGGTCATTGTTCCGTGTCTGGCGTACCATGAATTCTTTCATCACATTGCCCATCCGTACCGTCGAATCCGGAAATGTCATCTCATTTCGCAGGTACGGCTGGATGGCCTGATCATTGATCCGGATAAACGTCGGCGCCATGGTGTACAACGTCAGGAATAGCGCCAATCCCATCACGGCCGTTGTGGGCGGGATCGATTGTGTGCCCAGCGCCTGGCGAACAAAACTCAGAACGATCACGATCCGGGTGAATGAGGTGGTCATCGCCAGAAGACTCGGAATGACCGCCAGGACCGTGAAGATTACTACCAGTTTGACCGGCGTGCTCCATTCGGGCGGCTTTCCCGCCGGATCATCGGGTGCCGTCGCTTTGTCGATCATCTCAACGATATCCGGAACCGTCGGGAGCGATTTGCTTGTCGGTGCGATCGCATTGTCCGTTCGTGTCGGAGGGGTCGATGGATTCGGCTGGGCAAGCGCCATTCCCGCCCAAAATCCAAAAACGACGACGGCGACCCACGCTCGTTGTGCAGCGTTCGTCCGTCTCATCCTTGTTTTACCTCCATCGGTTCACCGTCCTCTCCGACATCCGCGATCAGGCGGATGGACTGCGGAGAACTCCCCACCAAAATCCGGCGTCGCCCGACCTCCACCAGGTGAATCTGCCGGTTGGTCCCCAGAGCGATACTTTCAATCACCCGAATGTGCCGCCCTCGCGGCATCGTCAATCGGGCTCCGAACTTCCGGGAAAGGAAATAGGCCGCCGCCCCCAGTAACAGAACCAATCCAATCGATGTCGCGAACTGCCGCAGTAGTTTTCCCGGATCATCCTGTCTGCTTGTTTTGCTCTCCGAATCGTTCCATAAGGTCCCCGGATCTTCCTTCAAAATACGTTCGATCTCCGGAGACTTCGCTTCGCGGGTACCTGGCTCAACCGATTCATTCGCCGCCATCGTATGCCAGGACAAGCACATCAGTGCGATCCCAGCGATCCAATAGATGTTGATTATGCGTTTCATGTCGTTCCAATCGATATCGATCGTCCAATCTGTCGTTGAACTCAGAGCAAATCCCATGCCGTCGATTCGCCGATCCGACCTTTCGGCGATACAAAATCCCGGATCGATTATTCAGGAACAAATCTCAGGCGGGACGAAACGCGATACGTCTGTAAGTTGCTGTTGATAAGAAGCTTAGAAATGGCATCGTGGGCGGCATCTCCGCCCGTGGTTTTCGGATACAGTCGAAAAAAACCGTCCAATTCCGATAGATGTTTGTCCCAAGTGGCGACGTGTACGATTCCCTCGCGCAGCGCGCAGCGAGGCAATACACCCAAGTCCCCCCGACCGGCCGGATACGACCGCCCTTATTTCTTTGTTAGTTCGGCGATCAATATCTCCACTTTGTCCGTTGTTACGCCCGTTTTACCCGTCCAGTCCCCGCCCGGACCTGCTCCCCAGCAATACACCGACCACCGACTGTTTTTCGGCAATCGACTCTGGATGTAATCCCGTACGGATTGGGCTCGTTGCGAGGATATCTTCCATTGTCTCTTCTCGTCCGCCTCCGATGAGGCAATACCTACGATATAAATCGTCACCACCTCCTGACGTAAATTTTCCACCATTTCCTGAACATATTCGTTCAGATAATGTTTTGCAGACGCATTCAGCTCCCATCCCCCCGGTGAAAATCGAATCGGGGTGGGCGTGTAACTTTTCGTCTGCCCCGTGATCGCGGGAGGGGTGATCGTCATCATCTTTTCCACATCCATCACGATTCGCCGGAGCATCTCCATGTGCGCATCTTTCGATGGATTCTGCATCGTCTGTTTCTGTTCGCTGGCTTGTTGCGGTACCTTGTATTTGACCTTTTTTTGTTCGAAAGCCGCCATCAGGGCATCGCTGAGTAGCGTACCTTTTTTCCCCTGCGTGTTAAAGACGCCCTGGGCCTCGCGCGGACGATGAACATCCGAATAGTTATGATCCGTGATCCGTGTTTCGGCCATGCTGATCAACAGGACGAAAAAGGTTAACAGATTGGTCGCCATATCCGAAAACGTAACGATATACGCCGGAGCGCCGCGCTTGGGATCTTCTTTGACCTGTTTTCGGCTCACTCGTACACGCTCCGTTCCAACATGGTGATCTCCAGCATCCGATCGGTTCTGCCGGTCTGCGGCGACATCGGCGATGAGCTGACGCTGAACTTGCCCCGATCGACCCCCTTTTCCTTCGCCAGATAATCCACCACCGCCATGGCCCGGTCCAGTCCCAGATCATCCGGTACTCCCGCACCGTGTTCGCTGATCACCATCCGACCCGGCTGTGCCTTCAGAAAAATCGCGAAGGCGTCCAGCACCTTGCGACCCATTTCCGAGATCGCCGCCCCTTGGCCCAGAAAAAACTCCCTGGATGTGGCTTTGAAAACCCGCAGATTCCGAAAATCCAGCGGTTCATTCTCCGTCATCGGAGGATTGATCTGTACATTCTCCTCCGGCGGGCGGGTTTCGGTTCCCTCCAGCGATATGGAAAGATCATTTTCCACCAGGGTCCTTAAAATCGCGTCTTTCTGATCCTCTTTGGATGGAAATGCGGCACGAAATGCCATTCCCAGTTGTTCCAGCTTCCTGACATCCATCGAAGCGAAGGTCAGAAGCAGAACGAAAAAGCACAGGAGCAATGTGATGCAATCGCTGAACGTTACCATCCATTCCGGCGCGCTGGCGGGTGCTTCCTCTTCTTTGGTAATCTGCCGACCCATACCTTACACCGTCGCCTTGACCTCGCCTCGCTTGGCCGGGGAGACGTACAGTTGCATCTTTTCGCGCACCACCGTGGGATTTTCCCCGCGGCAAATCGCGCAGATTCCCTCCACCGTCATCTCCATCGCCAATACTTCCGCCTTCGAATAGATCCCCAGCTTGCCCGCCATGGGGATAAAAAACAGGTTCGACAATACGGCTCCATAGAAAGTCGTCAGTAACGCCACGGCCATTCCCGATCCGATCTGGTCCGGATTCGATAGGTTTCGCAACATCTGAACCAGACCGATCAGCGTGCCCACCATCCCGAAGGCCGGCGCCGCCGATCCCATGAATTCCAAAATCTTCTTGCCGTTGTTATGTCGTTCCTGGATATTTTGAATCTCCAGCGTCAAGAGATCGCGAACGGATTCCTCCTCCATGCCATCGACCAGCATCTGAAGTCCCTTGGCCAGAAATTTGTTATCCGCCTTGCGAATCTGTTCCTCCAACGCCAGTGCCCCGTCCCGACGGCTGATCGCCGCGTAATTCACCATGTTCTGAATGAGTTCATGGGGCGACGGGATCCGCACCACGAAGGTCTTCTTGATGATCCCGAACATTCCCAGAAACTGAGGCAGCGAAAAATGAATCATCGTCGCGCAGAGCATCCCCCCTCCGGTACAATAGACCGAGGGCATGTCCACAAAGGCGGACAAAGTTCCCGATTGCCAGATCGGGAAAAAGATCACCCCCATCCCCAACGCCAGACCGATGATCGTCGCGATATCCATACGCTATTCCTTTTCCTTAACGCGTTTTAGCTCAAGGCTCAGCCGCGTGGCCGCATCGGGCTTGGTGCCGGCGATCTCGCCGAGAACCTTGCCGCATGTCCGATCGCTCATGTAATACAGGATCTTCACCGCATCCGTCAATTGCTGGTTGGTGACCATGTTGACAAATACTTTGCTGGCCTGGACCGCGTCCATTTTGTCGTAGGTTTGGGCCAGCTTGGTCATACTGACCTTTTCATCCGCCGCGATTTCCAATTGTCGTTTCGACAGCGCCTCTTCCTGTTTTTTGAGATTCGCAAACACCGTGGTCAATTGCGTTTGAAGCTGGTTGAGCCGATCGATGTCTTCCTTGAGGCCCTCGCGGGTCACGCGAATCCGTTCTTCCTGTTCGGTCAATTGCCGTTCCTTGAACTTGTATTCCTTCATTTTTTCCCGGATATCATAGATCAATCCCTGCATCTGTTTTTCCGTCATCCCCCGCGCCGGATCCAGCCCCGGCTGCTCGGCGATTTTGACATCGGGCAGTTCCTGTTCCGTGGATGAATCGGACAGCTTGCCCGGAACGGGGCTCCGTTCCGGAGTCGGTATCGTGATGGCGGGCTTGGAATTCTTCAACCACCAGGTCGCTCCAAAGGTTCCCGCGAAGCTCAACGCGCCCGCGGTGGCCAGAAAAATAATCTGCAACTTGTTCATCGTTCGATCTCCCGTCGCCGTCGTTGTTCGCCCTTATACCGGACGCATCCGTTGACGCGCAACTCCGACCGTGGTCAGGTCGTCCAATTGTTTCTGTTCCTGTCGCTGTTGTTCCGTGCAAAACTCGTCTTCCGCACGGGCTCGGAGTCGCTCCAGGCCCTTGCGATATTTCCGTATCGTCAAAATCTCCTGAATTTTGTTGCGCCGCGCCGTCTCCAGTAGTTCCAGTCTCTGCTGCATCCGGCGGATGTTGTCTTCGGTCACCTGCGAATACTGCAGGATAAAGGCCTGTCGAGCCGGACGTTCCTTCGGGGGCGATTGTTCCGACTCGGTCAGCCGCTGACGGAGAACCGATCGTTCCATCAGAATCCGGCCGCGAACCGCGACCGCTTGTTCCGTTACGGATACCAGCTCCGCCCGCAGGATTTCTTCCTGTTTACTTTTCAGATCCAGCAATTTCTGCAGCCGCCATACAAATCGTCTCACAAGAAGGTTGTCCTATCTCGGAATCCGATCGTCGAATTCCTGTGTTCCCGATTTCCTGTTTCGGCCCATTATCGTGTTCCGGCCGTTGCCTTCGTTGTCGGTTCGTTCAACAATCGATCCCACGCCTTGGCGATGTCCACAAGCCGTTTGACCGTATCTTCGAAGCGATTCTTTTCCCGGGTGGATTGAACCAGATAACCCTGGATTCGATCGATCAGCGCGACCGATCCGTCAATTCGTCGATTACTGCCCGGCGCAAAGGCCCCGATACTGATCAGGTCTTCGGCGTCCGTATACGTGGCGTAAATCTCCCGGACCTTTTGGGCGGCCCGTTTGTGTTCTTCCGTCGCCACGGTATTCATCAATCGACTGACGCTCTGCAGAATATCGATGGCCGGATAATACCCCCGCGCCGCCAGTTTTCGCGACAGCACGATATGTCCGTCCAACAGGGAGCGGGCGCTGTCGGCCACCGGATCGCCCAGATCGTCGCCCTCTACCAGCACCGTCAGGATACCCGTGATGCTTCCTCGGTCGCTGCAACCCAGCCGTTCCACCAGCCGCGGTAACAGGGCGAACACGCTTGGACAATAACCCTTGGTCGCCGGAGGTTCGCCCGCGGCCAGGCCGATCTCGCGCTGTGCCTGCGAAAACCGTGTTAATGAATCCATCATGAACAGCACATCCTTGCCCTGATCGCGAAAATATTCCGCGATGGTCGCCGCGACAAATGCCGCCTTGACCCGCTGGATCGCCGCCGCGTCGCTGGTCGCCACGACGACCACGCTTCGTGCCAGACCTTCGGGTCCCAAATCTTTTTCCAGGAACTCCCTCACTTCGCGGCCGCGTTCGCCGACCAGGGCCACGACATTGACATCCGCGGCGCTGCCGTTGGCAATCTCTCCGAGGAGAACGCTCTTGCCCACTCCGCTTCCGGAAAAGATTCCGACTCGCTGACCTTTACCGCAGGTCAGCAATCCGTCGATCGCCCTCAATCCCAGCGAGAGAGGTTCACGGATCATCTCCCGGGTCAGTGGAGGCGGACTCGAACTGTCGATGCTCCGTTTGTGCGTGCCCTTCAGGTTTCCTTTGCCGTCGATCGGTCGGCCCAGTCCGTCGAGTACGCGACCGCGCAGACTGTCGTCCAGTGTGATCGTTCGCGGCTGGTTCAACGCCACCACCGAGTCGCCGGGACAGATCCCGTCGATATAATCCAGCGGCAACAACACCAGGTTACTTCCCCGGAAACCGATCACCTCCGCCTGAATCATTTGTCCGTTACCCTTGCGGATTTCGCACAACCGACCCAGACCGATGTTGGGTCCGGCGCTTTCCACGGTAAGGCCCGATACGCGGACGATCGATCCTTTGCAGGTGACCAGCGGCATTTCCTCCAGCAGGGAATGGAACTGCGAAAAATCGATAAAACCGGTTGGTCGGTTGAATTCGGTCATTCTTTTTGATCCCGCAGCAGCGCCTCTTCCACTTGCCGGAGATGTTCGGCGATGCGATATTCAATCAAACCCTGTTCGGTTTCCACCACACATTCGGCCCGGCCGACATCGCTGTCGGCTTTCAGCGTCACGTTGTTCGGTCGGGTTTTGCCCGTTTCCCGCAGGGCTTTGTCATAAACGTCCAGATCCGTCGGATTCAGACGCACGATGATGTTTTCCTGGGCCGGGACAATCGACAGCGCTTCGTCCAGAATCCGTGCGATGTCATAGTGACCCGCGTCAATTTGTTTCATCAGGATCTTCTCGGCAATTCCAATGCTGAGCCGAACGATCGGCTCCCGATGGGACCCCAGCAGGTCTTCCTGAAGTCGCTGCAATTCCGCGGCCGCCCGGGACAATCCCTCTCCCGCCCCGGCCAATTTCTCTTTTTCCGGCTTGAGAGTTTCGCCTTCGACAATCGGTCTTGGATTTCTCGGCAACGATTTCAAATCCGTCGCGATTTTCACCGTCCCAATCGGTCGGGACGTGGTCAGTGACAAGGGAATCTGCGGCATTGATTATTCCTCCTCGATGAAGCGAAGCTCTTCCGCTTCGTTGGCTTCCCGCAGCGGCTTGGCGACCAACTCCCGCGCTTCCAGCACTTCCGACTTGCGGGGTTCCGACATCAGCGACGTTTCTTCGTCGAGCATCTGCGCGGCGCGCTCGGAAATGTTCGAACGGATCTTGTCGGTGATGGCCGGATCGGCCCCGAACATGGCCTTGGCCAGAACCCCGGCGTCCACTTTCCGCAACGCCTCCTGCAGCGATCGATCCTCGATCTTCGTGATATCCTCCCAGGTTACCATCAGGGCACGAACCATCTTGCCCGCCTCTTCATCCTTGGCGGTGATGTCCTCCAGAAGCTCGTCCCGTTTTTCCTTATGAAGGCCGCTCAAGACCAGCGCAACCTTTCGAAGAGTCTCCTTGGGTTTGGCGTCCTGTACCGGAGTGCCGTCTTCGCTGGTGAGTTCCACGAGCCGTTTACATATCATCTCGCCGATCCGGCGCATGGTCTTGGCCGACACCTCCGTGGGCTTGGTCATCCGCCACACGATCTTCTGGCTGAGTTCCGGATGGAGCCGCGCGAGCACTTCGGTGCTCAGCTTCGGCGTCAGGGTGGAAAGCACCAGCGCGATCGCCTGGGGCGGTTCGCTGGACACCGCCGCCGCGATATGGGCCGGAGATGCTGAACTAATGGCGATAAACGGATCTTTTTCGCGAATGGCCTTCTGCATCTGGGCATGAAGCTCGTTGGCTTTTTCCTTGCCGGCGGCTCCCTTCAGAAGGTTATTCACGAAACTTTTCACATGCAATCCGCCTTCGCTGGCTTTCTGCAGCGATAGACAAAACTCCTTGGCCACGCCCATCATCAGTTCCGGATCGTTCTGCCCCGTGGCATCCAGATGCGAAAGTTCCATCGCAATTTCCTGGACGACCTCCTGCGGCTGGCCTTTCAACAGTTCGGTTGCGGTTACCGGATCCAGTGCCGCCAACAACATCGCCGCCTTGCGTTTTCCGCTGATCGGCATCTTACGATCCCTCCGCCAGCCAGCTGGCGAAAAGTTGCTTGACCTGGTCCGGATTCTGTTTCAGCTCGGCGGCGATATGCCGACGAACGGCCAGTTGCGGATTGTCCGCGCCGCCGGAAGGCAGTAACCCCATGGTCAGGGCGTCCAGACGGCTCGCCCCGGACGATTCCGGAGTCGATGCCGCTTTCTTCGATGCTTTGGTTACGATTCGCAGGGCCAATAGAGCGCATACGGCCAGCAATCCCATGCTCGATTGTCGGGCAATGTCGATGTAGCGCGACAGCTTTTCGAACCCCCCGTCGGCCGCCGTCGTCGTCAGCCCCGCGGGCTGATAAATCGGGATATTCTTTACAGTCAATGATGCCTTATCTTTGAGCATCGTCTCCCCGCCGATGGCGTTCTTGATGATCTCCTCGACGTCCTGCACGCTCATAATTAAATTGGCCGCCGTTCCCGCGGCGACCGCGGTTCCGGTTCCTCCCCCCGTCGGAGCTGCCGCGGGCGATGGGGCCGGCGTCGCGGCCCCGGTCCCTTCCGTCACCGGTTCGGCTGTAAGTACGGGCTTATTTAGGTCCACAATAGCCGTGATAGACCATGATACAATCTTTCCCGGAACCGTGGTTGTGGTCGTCATCGTCTCGGGAACTTTATATTTATTCGTCACTGTCTCCGTCTTGTCCGTACTTCCCGGCGAGGTTGGTTTTCCCTGCGAATCGGCAACGGACTCCTTGATGTTGCTCGATCCGTCGATCACTTCCTCATGCGGAATGCCTTTTGTATATTCGGTTTTGACCACGGTTTCATTGGTCATATCCAACAGGACGCTCGATAAGATCGACACACGACCGGGGCCCAGAAACTGCTCCAGGGCGACTTTGATCTTCTCGTTCATCTGTTGTTCGATGCGGTTTTTCGTATCCTGGAAGGTATTGGCTCCGTCGATCAAGGGATTCTCGCCTCCTTTTTTCGTGAGCAATCCCCGGCTGTCCGCCACGGTTACATTGGAGGGTTTCAGCCCTTCCGCCGCCCCCGCCACCAGATGGGTGATCGCCGCCAGCGAGGATTGGCTGATCTGCCATCCGGGTTTGACCACCAACATCACCGAAGCGCTGGTTTCCTGGTTTTCACCGGAAAGAATCCCCGCTTTCGCCGGATATACAATATGAACGCGCGCCGATTCCACTCCATCGACCAGCCGGATTGTTTTGGACAACTCATCCTGGAGCGCCCGAACTTTGTTGAGACTCTCGATTGTCGGGCTGACGCCAATGGGAAGATTGTCAAACAGTTCATAACCGGACTTGCCGCCGTCCGGAAGGCCATCCTTGGCCATATCCAGACGCAGCCGATACACCCGATCCTCCGGGACATAAATACTCGTTCCGCCTGAACGAAGTTCATAGTGAATATTTTGTTCGGCCAGTTTATCGGCGATCGCCCCGGCATCCTCCGGCGTGAGATTTTTATACAACAACTGCATGCTGGCCGTCGAGGCCCACTTGGTCAGCAGTCCTCCCGTCAATACGCAGGCCAGCACCATCGCCGCAAGCATCGCCCGCTGCACGATGCCGATCTTCAGCCAGATTGCGTTGATCTTTGCCAGAAGTCCCATGATTCCTCGTCCGTTGAGACCTTATCGGCCGAATTCGTCGGTTGCACGGTTCATTCGGATCAACCCTGCATCCGCATGGTTTCCTTATAAGCTTCGACCAGTTTGTTCCGAACGCCGACAAGAACCTTAAAACTCATATCGGCCTTGGCCACCGAAGCCACGACCGAATTGATATCCTGCTGTTTGCCGGAGAGCAAATCCGCGATCGACAGATCGGATTCCGCCTGGTGTTCATTGACCTTGGCGAACGACTTTCCGATGGTTTCTGTGAATGTCTGTCCGTCGGGTTGTGCCTTCGTCTCGGTGATCTTCTTGAGAAGTTCCTGCGAAGAGATGGATCCGAAATCGGTTGGAAACTGGATTGCCATGAATCATTCCTTTCGTTGATTCAATCGGTTTACCTCAGGAGAGCCAGACTCGCATCGAGCATTTTCTGATACCGTCGCAGAATCGATGCGTTCGCCTCGTAAGCCCGCGTGGCCTGATTTAACTGGATCAGTTCCCGCGGCATGCTCACATTGGGCATCCGGACATACCCCTGCGCATCCGCCATGGGATGCTCGGGTTTGAGGATCTTCTGGAAGTCGCTCCTATCCTCCTTGACATCGGCGACCACGACGCCATGGACTCCTTTCGCCTCGCCGGCGCGAAACACCGCCTCCAATCGGCGATAGGGTTCGCCCTTTCCGGCGTCCGTGGTTTGGGCGTTGACCACATTGGAGGTAACCACGTCCATGTGTTTGCGGCTGGCCTTGAGTCCCGACATCGCGATATCCAGCGTTCCGAAGATGTCTCCCTGTATTCGCATGCGATTGGATCTCCGATTTTCTTATTCCATCAGCTTGTTTGGATGGCCGCGCGCATCTGCTCGTATTTTTTCTTGATCAGAAGCGTGTACGCCGAATGCAACGCCGAATTCTTTACCATTTCGCCGACTTCATGATCCAACTGAACATCGTTTCCGCTGATATCGACCGGCGTGTTTTTCGGTTGAAACATTTCCGGCTGCAACTTCTGTGTGTCGATATTCTGATCCTGCGATTCGATGGCTTTGGCCAAAAGGTCCTGGAACTTGACATCGTATCGGCGGTATCCGGGCGTATTAATGTTGGCGATGTTATTGGCCAGCGTTTTGAGACGTACGCCCTCGGCGTGAACGCCGATGTGCAGAAGCTCCATGATTTTCGTGTCATGAATCATCGTATTCTCCATAAAGACACTCTTTCGCAATTCACAATGTGCAACTATCGTGCCAATCGGGACGGGATATCTACGATCAAGGATTACGTCAATGCACGACGAGCAAGTCGTCATGGAGGTTGTTAGGTACAGGGGCTTCCCGTTTGGTTTCTATACAGATGCTCCGTATGGCAGGCAAAATCTGTACATGTGGGTTTTCGGAATCGACTTTGACCTGGAAAAAAAGTGCTGATCCCCGGAAGAATATTCAATAATGATGCCAGCGTCAAAAGTGTCCTTATGCGGCGTTGCCGAACATGGACCATTCCT
>CAYLSB010000053.1:0-32754 GCA_964386005.1 uncultured Pirellulales bacterium
CTGGGTTGTATATAACTTCCTTTCCTTTGTCAAGAGAGAAGCCTAATCATACACTACATGGATGCGTTCACTGGCCGATTCCTCCAGCAGGATCCGATGGAATACCTTGGCCTCAATCATTCTCGGTCTGCGTCAGGTAGGAACATTTCGAAGTGTTCCTACATTGCTTAAAATTGTAGCTGATCCCAATATGGATGAGAACGAGAGAGCTTTAGGTGTATTGGCATTGGGCACGATTGGTGATCCCTCAGTTGTGGGGATGCTGATAGATTTAGCCAAGACAATTGATACTTACGCAAATGTTTCAAAAGAGTCTGAGATATTGCGTTCTGATATATTTTGTGCATTAACTAATATCGGTGATCCTCGTGCGATTCCTTATTTGGAGGAATGGCTAAAGAAAGAACAACTTTCGGGAAACGGTCTTGATTTCTATCGTAAACAGATTGATTATCTGAAGCAGAATCAAAAGCATTTTGTCCAGGATTGGATTTTGCGGTGGCATTTCAATAACACGAATCGGAATTCCAAGGGGCTTCCCTATTTTCCGTCTAAAAAGAAATGGGCAAATGCCGGAAGAGAAATACCGGGAATCAGTCAAATATTATTTGAGCTATATCATGACAAAGAAAAGCGAGTGAGTAATGGTTCCATCTTGGTTGCTATCGGGGCAACTGGGGCCAATCCAGATATAACAAATTTGCGTGACCTTATTCTGAATGATTCGATTGGATGGAAGGAAAATCAAACCGCATTCGAAAGTATTTTAGAAATTGGCGGAGTTCAAGTCCTTGATGAGATCATTTCGAAAATTGAAAGTCATCAATTTGCCGATAGTCGATCTAAGGATGATATTAAAACTGCTTTGATAAATGCATGTTTAGCAAAAGGATTTCGTGATAAGGTGGATTCTATCAGAAAAACGAATGACAAGCCGGATTCTACTCCTCGCGGAGAGAGTTTTTAAAATAGCTAATTATCTTCCCGTATGAAAAAATATTTTTATCATAGAAACTTTTAGACTCCGGTACATAGTCTCAGCTACGACAACCTCGACCGCCTGACGGGCGTGACGTACCATGATTCGGATAGCGAGGCGTTTGTGATGGACGATTTGGGTAACCGGGAATTTTTTCAGACGCGATTGACAGGATTAACAAGATGTAAAGGAGGGTTGAATGGAGGTTGACGAACTTACGGAGCGGATTATCGGGTGTGCCTATTGCGTCCACAATGAATTGGGTTCGGGCTTTCTGGAGAAGGTGTATGAAAACGCACTGGCTCTGGAGTTGGCCGAATCCGGGCTGGTTGTCCAACAGCAGCATCCAGTTCCGGTATTTTATCGCGGCCGGATGGTCGGCGATTATGTGGCCAATCTGATCGTCGAAGAAAGGGTTGTCGTCGAAGTCAAGGCGGTCAAAAGCGTGGCCGCCGAACATGAGATTCAATTGGTCAACTATTTGAATGCAACGGGGATTGAGGATGGTCTTCTGATCAATTTCGGTTCCTCGGTCCAGGTGAACCGCAAATTCCGTAAAAAGTGCCTTGGGAATTTCAAACCGCGTCCGCCAAAAACAAATGAATAATCCTGTAAATCTTGTTCATCGCGTCAAAAATAGTATGGAATTCGTCGATGACGACACCAACCGCTACACCTCCATGAACGGTATCCGAGCCCCGTTTCAGGCGGCAAACGCAAATTTGTAAAAACCGGTTTACAGCACCGAATGCCCCCGCTATAATTCGGACTCCTTCCCGGCGGGAAGGGTGATCCCATTGTCAAGATGAGGTGTGGAAAGGACCGGGAAAAGGTCGGCGGATGTGCGGCTGGAACATACAAATAATGTCGTGATAGAGATGGACCGAGGACTTCAATTATGCGATTGATCCTGATCGACAGAACGGAATCGTTGCGGGAGCACTTTTACCCCCTTTCCTACAGCCGACCCATTTGGGACCTCCGCAGCGGAATCCGCTCCCTGGCCGAGAAGCTCATCGCCCGCCTTGGCCTTTCGGATGTCGCCTGTTTTGTTCCCGACTATATGGCTCCGCTATACCGCCGGAAGACCACCTGGCCGGTCAATGATCTGTCGAAGCTTTCCGGCGACGACCTGATTGTCCTTGACGGCCGTGTCAAGGCCGAGGGATTGGATAAGGCCGCCAAAGGCGCATCCGAAGTCGTGCTGGACGCCGAAGGGCGTGTCCTCTATGCCCGGATCGATCGGGCCGATGCAGCGAAGCTGGCGAACGATTCGATCGAAGCGTTTGTTGCTTCGGCCGCAACACTGCCGAAAAGTCCGCGAACGCTATCCACCTGGAACTACACATGGGACCTGGTTCTGGCCAATCCCGAAGAGATCACCAAAGACTTCGCCGTGCTGGGCCATCAGGGAATCGAAGGGACCATCGAGCAGCCGAATGCCGTTCGTGGTTCCAGCCGGGATGTCTATATTGCCCCCGGCGCGCTGGTGCATCCCATGGTCGTCATCGACGCCGAGCATGGGCCGGTCTATCTCGACGAGGGTGTCCAGGTCCATCCTTTTACCCGCATCGAAGGCCCGTGCTACGTTGGCACGAAGTCCATCCTGCTGGGCGCCAAGTGCCGCGAAGGCAACTCCATCGGCCCCATGTGCCGTATCGGCGGCGAAGTCGAGGAGTCGATCGTACAGGGGTATTCAAACAAATATCACGACGGTTTTCTCGGACATGCCTATGTCGGCGAATGGGTCAACCTCGGCGCCCTGACGACCAACAGCGATCTCAAGAATGATTACACGACCGTGTCCGTCATGTTCGACAATAAAAAAACTGTCGATACCGGCTCGACAAAAGTCGGTTCTCTGATCGGCGACCACACCAAGACCTCCATCGGGGTTTTCCTCAACACCGGCGCCTTTGTCGGGGCGATGGCGGTTCTGATGGGGACAGGCAAACCATTGCCGAAGTTCATCCCCTCGTTTGCGTGGTTTGTGGAAGGAGTCGTCACCAAGGGCTTCGGCCGGGCCAGCGTCTATCAAACGGCCCGGATGGCCATGAGCCGTCGTGGATGCCAATGGACCGACACCGACCAGGCCCTTTGGGATGCCGTATTCGAACTCACCGCTCCCGCCCGCAATGAAGCGGTCCGCCGGGGGCGCATCGCAATGGCCAAATAAAGGTACAAAACGGGAGACAGAAATGGCAACAATCGAAGAACGGATCAAACAAGTCACAGCCCGCGTCTTGAAACTGGATCCCGGCGAGATTCGTCCGGAACACAGTTTCGCCGCCGACCTCGGCGCCGAAAGCGTTCAGTCCATTGAGCTGGTCGCCATGTTTGAAAAGGAATTCGGCATCGAGATGGAAGAGGACGCCGCCCTGTCGGTCGAAACCGTCGGAGGCGCCGTCGATTTCATCCGGAACGTCTGCAAGCAGCAGGGCGTCAAGACCGAAGGTTAATCCGCAATCCCCCAACGAAAGGACTGCTCATGAATACGGAACGAAAATCGCATCCGTTGGTTGACGCCGAACGGCCCAATCTTCTCGAAGACCGTTTTCCGCATACGCTGCCCCCGCTGATCCGTTTATCGGGAAAGGCCGTGGAGTATATCGATGGAAAGCCGGCGGAGTTTGATCTCGACTCGGTAAAGACCCGCGACATTGTCATTACCGATACCACCTTCCGCGACGGCCAGCAATCCCGGCCGCCCTATACGATCGACCAGATGGTCCATATCTACGACCTGCTGGCCAAACTCGGCGGACCCAACGGCGTCATCCGTCAGACGGAGTTTTTCCTCTACACCAAAAACGACCGCGAGACGCTTCGGCGTTGTCGCGAACTGGGTCATAAATATCCGGAAGTTACCGGCTGGATCCGCGCCGTCAAGGGCGACTTTCGTCTCGTTAAGGAAGCCGGACTGCGGGAAACGGGAATGCTCACCAGTTGTTCCGACTACCATATCTTCCACAAACTCAAATTCCCCAGCCGCAAGGCCTGCATCGATAGTTACTGCGATGTCGTCAAGGCCGCTTTCGACGCCGGCGTTCGTCCTCGCTGCCACCTCGAAGACATCACGCGCTCCGATATCGAAGGATTCGTGCTACCCTTTATCGATCGGCTGATGGAACTCAGCGCCAATGTTCCCGACGACCTTTCCGTCAAGGTTCGCCTGTGCGACACGATGGGATTCGGACTGAGTTATCCCGGCGCCGAACTTCCGCGCAGCATTCCCAAACTGATCTACAAGCTCAATCGCGAATGCGGCGTTCCCTCCGACCGACTCGAATGGCACGGCCACAACGACTTTCACAAGGTCCATATCAACGGAGGAACCGCCTGGCTCTATGGATGCAACGCCGTCAACACCACGCTCTTCGGATTCGGCGAGCGGACCGGTAATCCTCCGCTGGAAGGCGCCATCATGGAATACATCGCCCTCAAGGGCGGCCTGTGTGGAATTAATACCCCGGTCATCACCCAACTGGCCGATTACATGCGGTCCATCGGTCTGCCCATCCCGGATAACTATCCCTTTGCCGGTAAAGCGTTCAATACGACCTCCGCGGGCATTCATGCCGGAGGTCTGCGACAGGATGAGCGAATCTACAACATCTTCGACACCGCCACGTTGCTGGGCCGTCCGCCTCGCGTGGCCATTACCGACAAAAGCGGCGCCGACGGCGTGGTGCACTGGCTCAACGAGTTCTTCGGACTCAAGGGCGACGAGCGCATCAACAAGATTCGCGTCCACGAAATGGCCCGTTGGGTGATTGATCAGTACGATGTGGAAGGGCGTCTGACCTCCATCAGCGATCAGGAACTCGAAGTCAAGGCCAAAGAACTCTTTCCCGACTTCTGGGCCAAGTACAAGGCGGGCACAAACAAATAGATCGCCGCGGACATGGGCTTCAACGCGGCGTTTGAATGCAAATACCCAGGGGCGGGTTGATCCCGCCCTTTTCGTTGGATTCCGCTGGCCGGATCAGAAGCCCGCGTGTTCGGTTCGGGCGATGATTTCTTCCTGTAGTTCGGTTGACAGGTCGCAGAAATAATCGCTGTAACCCGCGACGCGAACGATCAGATCGCGGTGATCCTGCGGGCTGGCCTGGGCCTTACGGAGCGTTTCAGCCGTAACGACGTTGAACTGAACATGATGGCCGTCCATCTTAAAGTAGCTTCGAACCAAGTGTGCCCAGTTATTCAGATTTTCCTCCGTGGCCAGCAACGACGGAGAGAACTTCATGTTGAGAAGCGTGCCTCCGGATTTAATGTGGTCCATCTTGGCGGCGGATTTCATGACGGCCGTTGGTCCGTGACGATCGGCGCCCTGAACCGGCGAGATACCCTCGGAAAGCGGCTGATGGGCCTTTCGGCCGTCCGGCGTAGCCCCGGTGACCTGGCCGAAATAAATATGGCAGGTGGTGGGTAACATTTCGATCCGATATCGGCCGCCTCGGGTGTCGGGCTTGCCGTCAACTTCCTCAAAGCACGCGTTGAATACATCGACCATCAATTCATCGGCGGAGTCGTCATCGTTGCCGTACTTGTGTGTGCGATGAATCAATCGCTGACGAAGGGCTTCATCGCCTGCAAAATTGCGATCGAGGTTGGCGACCAGCTCGGGCATGGATACGCTGTGCGTATCGAAGACCACATCCTTCAGCGCCGACAGGCAATCGGTTATGCTGCCCAGACCCACGAATTGAATGAAGGTATTGTTATAGCGTGCGCCTCCGGCGTTGTAATCGATCCCATTGGCGATACAGTCGTCGATCATGACCGACAAAAACGGAGCGGGCATGAGTTCGGCGTACATCCGTTCGACGATGCGATTGCCGCGGATTTTCATGTCAAGGAAATAATGAAGCTGGCGTCGAAAGGCCTCAAAGAGCTGTTCGTAGCTGCCGAAGGAGGCGGCATCGCCGGTTTGCAGGCCGATTCGCTTGCCGGACATCGGATCGACGCCGTTATGCAGCGTGATCTCCAAAACCTTGACCAGATTAAAATAGCCCGTCAGGATATACGCCTCCTTCCCGAAAGCCCCGACTTCCACGCAGCCGGAACATCCGCCCGCGCGGGCGTCTTCCAGCGATTTGCCCTGGCGAAGCTGTTCGGCGACGACGGCATCGGCGTTGAAGATCGACGGAAAACCGTATCCGTTGCGTACAACCCGGAGGGCATGTTTCAGAAAACTGTCGGGATTCTTTCGGGAGAGCTGAATATTCGAGCTGGGCTGTAATAGATGCATATCATCGATAATATCGAGAAGGATATGCGAAACCTCGTTGACGGCGTCGGAACCATCGGGCAGCAGACCGCCGAGGTTGATGTTGGCAAAATCCGTATAGGTTCCGCTTTCGGCGGCGGTTACGCCCACCTTCGGCGGGGCGGGATGATTGTTGAACTGGATGAAAAAACACTCCAGCAGTTCACGGGCCGATTCCTTCGTGAGAGTTCCCTCAGCCAGGCCGCGATTGTAGAAGGGCAGCAGGTGCTGATCGAGGTGACCGGGATTGAAGGAATCCCAGCCGTTCAGTTCGGTGATCACCGCCAGATGGCAGAACCAGTAATATTGCAGGGCCTCGTGAAAATTCCGCGGCGCGTGGGCGGGTACATGATCGCAGACATCGGCGATCGTTTCCAGTTCGGCTCGCTGTTTCGGATCGGCCGTTTCGGAGGCAAGCTGTCGGGCAAAATCGGCGTGGCGACGGGCAAAAAGAATCACGGCGTCGCAACTGATGCTCATCGCCTTGAGTTGATCGCGTTTGGCCAGGGCTTTCGGGTCGTTGAGAAAATCCAGCCGATCGATGGCGTCGGCGATCTCCTTTTGAAAATCGAGCATGCCCTTGCGATAAATCTTGTCGTCCAGGACGGTATGGCCGGGTGCGCGTTGCTCCATGAATTCCGTGAACATGCCGGCCTGGTAAGCATCATGCCATTGTGCATCCAATTCAGCGAACATACGCGTTCGCATACTTCGCTGTGACCAGTAGGGAATGACTTTGTCGGCGTAGATTTTCAGACAGCCGTCCTCGAGGAGATAGCGGGTTTTGGGTCGGATGCTGAGAATCTTCAAATCGTCCAGCGAATGGCAGGTAAGTTCCGGATAGGTGGGAACGTATTTGGGTCGCGGACCGCGCTGGCCGACGATCAGCTCGCCTTCCCCGATGTAGATGGTTTTGTGCTCGCAAAGATCGTGGAAGGATTTTGCCCGCATGATGGGAACCGGATACAAACCGTCATTGGCGAGGTAGAAATCGGTAATAAGACTTGCTCGCTCCGGACTGATGTACGGCACGGCATCGAGACTTTGTTTTCGCAGGCGGGCGGTACGCTCGTTCATGGATTAACCTCCGATTTTCACGGTCAGCCCCCGATCGGCGATTCGATCGCGGAGGCGTTCAAGGCACAGTGGTTCAGGGGCGGCGAGGTTTTCAAGAGGATTGGTGAGACCAAGACGATTCAATTTGGCGCTGGCGGTATTGTGGTATGGCAGAAGATGGATTTGCCGTACGTATGGGAGGGTTGCCGCCAGCTCGGCTATGGCGTCGATGTTGGCATCATCGTCCGTGATTCCGGGAACGATGGGGATCCGCAGCCAGATGTTGGAATGGACTGCCGAAAGGGATTTGAGATTGTCGAGGATCGTTCGATTCGATTGTCCGGTGTAATAGGAATGACGTTGGTCATCCATTAACTTGAGATCGTAAAGAAATAAGTCCGTATATTTTGCAGCATTATGTAAATCACTCGCGGAACAGAAACCGGAGGTATCGACGGCCGTATGAATCGATTCATTACGGCAACGATCCAGCAAAGCCAATAAAAAGACCGGCTGCACAAACGGTTCTCCTCCGGAGAAAGTCACCCCTCCGCCGGAATCATCATAAAACAATCGGTCTTTTCGAATTTCCCGCATAACCTCTTCGACAGATATTGTACGGCCGATCTGTTGCCGCGCGCCGCTCGGACAGGCCTTCACGCAGGCGCCACAGACGTTACAGGTTGTCGGGCAGTTCGTTTTCGTATTCCATTCATCGCTGAACGGACACACGGCCCTGCAGTGTCCGCAATGACTGCAACGATTCTCATAAATCACAATTTGCCCTGCGTTTTCCAGTCCTTCCGGATTATGACACCACCAGCAGCGCAAGGGACAACCCTTGAAAAATACGGTCGTACGAATTCCCGGTCCGTCATTAACCGAATATTTCTGAATGTTGAAAATTACGCCAACGGGCTTTTTTTGTTCAGCATCGGCCATCTTCTTTTTCATAGATTATAGCGGTTTTGTGCAAGTTTTTCAAGGATTGTACAGGGCTGTTAAAATGGGAAACCTTGGGGGCTTCAATCCTGCGTCATGGCCTCAATATCCTCGATTTTTCGAGGGAACTCCTTGCCCAGAAACATGCAACTGCTCTGGGTTACGAGGATTACGTCCTCAATTCGGATACCCCCGAAATCCCGCCATGAATTGACCGCATTGAAATTGATAAAAGCCGAACAGCGATTATCCGCCTGCCAACGGTCGATCAGTTCGGGAATGAAGTAGATTCCGGGCTCGACCGTGATGACATATCCCGGCTGGATGGCCTTGGCCAGCCGCAAAGACCTCCAGCCGAAATCGGTCCGGCGTCGGATGGTCTCGGTATAACCGACGAAATCTTCGCCGAGGGCCTCCATGTCGTGAACATCGAGCCCCAGCATGTGGCCCAGACCGCACGGGAAAAACAGCGTGTGGGCGTTTTCGGCTACGGCTTGCTGGGGATCGCCCTTCATCAGCCCGATTTCTTTCAGTCCACGAACAAGCTCGACGCAGGCGATACGGTGGACCTCCCGAAATTCGACGCCCGGTTTCATGGAGGCGACCGCCGATAACTGGGCGCTAAGAACGATGGAATAAATCTCTCGCTGCTGGGGCAGAAAGACACCGGATACGGGAGCGGTCCGCGTAATATCCCCGGCATAGTGCAACTCGGATTCGGCGCCAAGATCGCAGACCAGGAGGTGACCATCCCGGAGCGTATTGTGGCAGGATGTGTTATGGAGAACCTGACCCTGTACAGTGACAATCGGAAGAAAGGCCGTTTGAACGCCGCGACTCCGACAGATGGATTCGCATTCCGCGACGATCTGCCGTTCCATCGTCCCCGGCCAGGCCATACGAAACGCCGATCGAAACATTTCGTGCGTCGTGTCGATCGCATTTTCAATCTGACGGACTTCCTCGGCTGTTTTCGTCGATCGCTGTTCCGCCACGGCCGTGATCAATTCGGAAGAGCTGCGGTCGGCGATTTGATCCGGTATAAGTCCGGTCAGTCGCGAAAGCCACAGGGTCTGATCGCCGCGGTAGGGGGGCAGAAAGTGAACAGGGCGGTCCTGTTCGACGGCCTTACGGACTGTATCGGCCAATCGATCCAAAGGGAGGATGGAATGGATTCCAACCTGTTCGGCCTGCTGGGTCAACGAAGGCAGCGGACCGGTCCAGACGATGGTTTCCTCGGTGACATCGTTGCCGAAAAGGATTTCACTGCCCTCTTCGATATCGATCACGGCGGCCAGCCGGGGCTGATCCAGACCAAAAAAGTAGATAAAACTGCTATCTTGTCGAAACAAGTACGGATTATCTACAAAATTGGCCGGGGCCGGATCGTTGCCCAAAAAGACCAGCAGACCGGATCGTACCTGCCTTCGCAGCCGTTGACGTCGTTCGATATAGGTGGAAGCGGGGAACATAGGTCAGGATCGTACCGTTTTAGAAGGTTGGGTCATCAAGCTCACGCCGATCAGGCAAATCAGCGATACTGTGATCGCAGGTAAGACCGCCTTGAGACTACAGAACGGTTCCTGTAAGTGAGATTTAATAAGTTCTTCCCATACCAGAGTCATAATGGTTCCGGCAAGGATCGACGAAATGGCTCCGGCGGTTGTTACGCGTTTCCAGAACATGGCCGCAACAAGACACGGCGTGATGGCCGCACCATAGATGGTATAAGCATACATGGCTTTCTCAAAGATCGTTGTGGATTCGGCAAATGCCAGTGCTACCAGATAGGCCAGAATACCTAATACAAACACAGTCAGGCGACTGTATAGGAGAATCCGTTTTTCACCGGCTTTGGGATTGATTGAAGTGACATAAATATCCCGAATCAGGCAGGTGGCTGGGATCAACAAGAACGAATCTGCGGTTGAGAGAATGATACCGACGATGGTGATCATGAAGAACAATCCCAGCGCCGTTGGAAGTAGCTGACGTGCCGCATAGATCATGACATATTTACCCTGGGCGGCGTCGGGGATCAGACTGGACGAGATCCAGGATTCAGCGATGATCAGTCCTTCGATCAGAAAGACCGCAAAGATCATGAATGTGGCCGCGGTCTTGGCGCCCTTGGCGTCCTTGCTGGAGAAAAATCGCTGGTACTGGTTGGCGTCGCCCATGATTAAAAGAAAGGGCGGCAGTAAGAAATTGATGAAGTCCACAGGTTTAAAGACACCCAGTAGATTCATGTTATTCGGTTTCCCGATCGTGGCGAAATGCTGTTCCATTCCCGATAGTCCGCCCGCCTTAAACCATAGGATCGGCAATGCAATAATCAGAGTTATCGTGATGACAATCCCGGTCAGGATGTCGGTGAAGGCCACGCTCATCATCCCGGCCAGGATCGTGTATGTGATGATAAACACAGCCGCCGCGATCGTCGCGTTTTGAATGGAAATCAGGGAGTGCCCTGTTTCATCGGTCAGGATCGCATTCAGAACGGCGCCGAGGGCATTGAACTGATAACTGACGATAACCAGATACGCGATGACCAATGCCAATACGGCGATCCGTCGTGCCGCGAGCCCATATCGGCGACCGATAATTTCGGGAACAGAATATACCTCGAAATTGCGGGCCTTCCCGGCGATCTGCGTCAGAATCATCATGCCGATGACGCTGCCCAGCGGGATAAAAAGAGCGGCAATTCCGACCTCGTAGGCTTTTCCGGCATTGCCGACAATCGAACCGGTCCCGATCCACGCCGCCAGCATCGTGCAGACCAGTATCCACGGTGAGAGCGTCCGGCCCGCGACGGAAAAGTCCGCCTGATTCTTGACAGACCGGGATTTCCACACGCCAATGGCCGTCAGGGCCAGCAGATACACAAGGATCGAAACCAGATAGATCATAAGAATTCCTGAAAATGCGGGTTAGTTGATAAATTGTTCGACAAAGTGGTTAGACGTCAATCGTTCCCCCGTAGCGCGTCGGATCATTTCATTCCATGGATATTTGGCTCCGGGTGCGAAAACCTTTTCGCGGAAATAGGTTCCGATTCTTCGGTCGCCGACGAAACTGGCGTCGATATCGGTTGTGCTCAACAAATAATGTTCCCATTGCGATGCCAGTAATTCTCCGAGCATATAGTTGTGGTAATAGCAGGGAGCGCTGGTAAAGTGCAGCTTCGATGCCCAGCCCGCGTCCGGTTTTCCGGGCGGCCGCTTGAGGAACTGGTAACGTTCGACAAGGTCCCACCACAGCTTGTTCAGGTCCTGCTCGGGATCGGAATACAGG
Source organism: uncultured Pirellulales bacterium (assembly GCA_964386005.1). Taxonomy (GTDB): domain Bacteria; phylum Planctomycetota; class Phycisphaerae; order Sedimentisphaerales; family Anaerohalosphaeraceae; genus FEN-1350. The sequence continues at coordinate 11,544 of CAYLSB010000053.1, forward strand.
GCCTTCTCGAATTGATACATGACCAGTGCCCAGCGGGCAAAGAGGATCTGCTGGAATCGCATATATCGCAGTGTTACGCCTTCGATCTGCTTTCGCCGCTCATCCGACAACTGGAGCATCGTCTGCATCCATGCCGGATTACGGCTGAGACGGCCGAAGAACATCGCAACCGCTTCCGTGGTAAAACTATGGGCCGGTTCCCGGAGCAGCCAGCTTTCATTGCGGTCGTGGTATTTGCTATACAGCGCATGACCGACTTCGTGAAGGAGCGTCTCCATCCACCGTTCCGAATTTTGAAGATTCGCCAACACGCGCACATCACCGTTGCGATCCACATCATGACTGTACGCATGAGGGTATTTGCCCTCGCGATCATAGAGATCACTGCGTGCGAGAATATCATCGACCGGCAGATCGACTCCCGCGTAGTATTGGAGGGTTAATCGTCTGACATCATGGTCTTTATAGAGAGCATCCAGATCGATTCCATACACCAGCGGTGTTCGTTGGAAGAACGGATCGTGGTAATGCCACGGCATCAATTCATCGGGCCGGATGCCATACGATGCGGCCAGGGTCGTATCCAATTCCGATTTCATCTTGCGGAACGGTTCGCCAGTCAGTGTATCAAGCTGATTGAAGATACGATCCAGTTCTTCGGTGCTTTGCTCGCCGGTTACGATGGTCATCGTGTGAAAATTATCGAAGCCCAAAAACCGGGCCGCCTTGTTTCGCAGACGGATCAGTTTGCCAAAGTCATTGATAATCGCATTGCCCACTTCCTTGCTGGCCAACCAAGCCTGCTGTCGTTTGGGCGTATTCTTTTCCGTGGTCATCAGATCGTAAATCTCGCTCATGGTTGCCTTACGGCCGTCGATCGTGCCGCGATAATTCGTGAAGGCCTCCTGAACCTGCGTATCCAGCTCGACAATCTGACGCATCAGATCCGCCGGGATCTGGTTGGTCAGATAAGCATCGTAGAGTTTCTCGATCTGCCGGGCGAGGGACGGATCCTGAATAGGACCCCGGCGAAATCCCTTGACCCGGCTGAAATCCTCGGCGTCGCGGTAAATCTCCCGGATCTGAAGCTGAAACTGCTTGAACTTGTCGAATTCAGAGGATTGACCGGTGGTAGTCGCGTTCCAATAGGCCAGGTTGGCCTGCAGGGTAAGAGGTTCCACCCTGGCAAGATGATTCTGAATGAATTGCGCGACCCGTTGATCCTGAACCTGACAACCGACAAGGCACAGAATACTGGCCAGGGCAGAAACCGGATATAGCCATTTCATGATCGTCTCCCGATGATCCCTATTGCCCGTTCGTCCGGGAATTTCATATTCCAAGATTCATGAATTCGTTTACTGTAGGGTTTTCGGGGGAAACTGTCAATGTTTCTCTGAGGGAATAGCGAGGGTGGGAGAAATTTCTGAAACATTCGACAAGATGAATCGACGGGATTTTTTTATTTGTATTGCCTGAAACGTTTTTCATGGTAGAATCAATATCGGAGTATATTTTTCCATCTCTCAGAAATATGCCCCCATAACAATACGAGAGATACACAGTTCGGCCTGAAATCAGGCCAAGGAGATTTGTAGTGAGTACAGGTACAGTCAAGTGGTTTAATGCGGCCAAGGGTTTTGGATTTATTACTCCCGATGGTGGCGGACAGGACTTGTTCGTTCATCATTCGGAGATTCAGATGGCCGGCCGGGCGAATCTGGATGAGAATCAGAAGGTCAGTTTTGAAATCGGCCAGGGCAAAAAAGGCCCTTGTGCGACTAACGTCGTTCCGATGTAAGTCGCCGTTGTGAATGGCTGTCAAGGCCCCGCGAATCGCGAGGCCTTTTTTTTGCGCCCTGGATCGTTCCGGTTTTGTAAGATTCCTTCTTGAGTTTACCGGATGACTCCCTATGATAACGCATTGTTGGACGGTTCATGTACATCAGATTCTCATGATTCGGAAAGGAATGACCAATGACAAAGGCGTTCGTCTTGTTTCTTGCGACGATTTCATCGGCTCTTTCGGCTCCCCAGCGATTCACATATTCCGATCTGGTCAAACGATTGACGGATTTGGAATCCCTTGCGGTTTTGCCAGAACCGGGGGAAATCTGTACCCAATGGTCGAGTTGGGATCGGGCCAGTAAGTTCGATGCGGCCTCGGGACAATATCTCAACTGGGATGCCAACGGAGATAATGACGGGATTATTCGGAAGGAAGACGGCAAGCAGGTTCTGGCCGAGATGGACGGCCCCGGAGTGATCTGGAGGATCTGGTCAGCCAAGGATGGACCTGGACATGTGCGAATTTATCTTGATGGACAGGATGAGCCCGCGGTCGATCTGCCGTTCACCGGGTACTTTGATGGCAAGAACGCCCCGTTTGTGTATCCGGCCCTGGTGCATAAGGTGGCGATGGGGCTGAATAATTATGTGCCCATTCCTTATCAAAAATCGTGCAAGATCGTGGCCGATCCCGATTGGGGCGCCTATTACCATTTCACCTACGCCACCTATCCAAAGGGAACGATTGTGCCCACGTTTAAGCTTCCCTTGTCCGCGTCGGATACCGCCGCCTTGGAGGCGGCCAACGAAATCCTGACGAATTGCGGCAGGAATCCCGCTGGCCGACGTTCCGGCGAGGTCAGAGTGATCCGCGATATCCGCGTCAATCCCGGCCAGAACGCGACGATTATTGAGCTGGAGGGCCCCAGGGCGATTACTTCGATTCGGGTCAGGATGGATGTACCCCCCGCGCCGGAATCGTATGAGGTAATGAGGTCGTTGATCGTATCCATGAATTGGGATGGTCAGGTTGCGCCAAGCGTATGGGCGCCGCTGGGCGATTTCTTTGGAACGGCCCCCGGTGTCAATGAATATCAATCTCTGCCCCTGGGAATGACCACGAATGGATTTTATTCCTTCTGGTATATGCCGTTTCGCAAGGCGGCGATCCATCTGACCAATGAGGGGACGGAGGCCCGATCGGTACGGTTTGAAATTACCCATGCGCCGTTGTCCCGACCGATCGAACGGTATGGACGGTTCGGCGCCAAGTGGCACCGCGATGCCCGCCTGGATTCGCGACGAAACATCGACTGGACGATGCTCAAGACCGAAGGTCGCGGAAGATATTGCGGCGTCATGCTGCACGTATGGAATCCCCGCGGCGGATGGTGGGGCGAAGGCGACGAAAAGTTTTTTGTCGATGGCGAAACGTTTCCCAGCACCTTTGGAACCGGCAGCGAAGATTACTTCGGCTATGCGTGGTGCAATCCAACCCTCTTTCAAAACGGTTACCACAACCAGACCATCAGCAATAACAACAAAGGCCACATCTCGGTAAACCGCTGGCACATTGCCGATAATATCCCCTTCCAGAAATCCTTTGATGGATCAATTGAAAAGTATTATCCAAACACCCGGCCGACCCTCTACGCATCGACCGTGTATTTCTATCTGGCCGCAGGCCAGGATGATGGATATCAGCCGGTCCCGTTTGCGGAAAGAGTTGGCTATTGGCAACCGGTCGAGTCACCGAAGGTCAAGGGAGCGATCGAAGGCGAAAAGCTCAAGGTACTCTCCAAAACGGCCGGGAATCCGCATGAACAGGACATGAGCGGTTTCGGTGAGGGCTGGAGTAACGAGGCCCATCTCTGGTGGATCAGCGCCAAGTCCGGCGATAAACTGGAACTCGAACTTCCCGTCGCCGAGGACGGCCGATATGCCCTGAAGGCCCAGTTCACTAAAGCGATCGATTATGGAATCGTGCAGTTGTATCTCGATGGCGCCAAACTTGGCGGGCCGATGGATCTTTTTAATAACGGGGTGATTCCGACCGGCACAATCGATCTGGGTATCCATGATTTGACCAAAGGGGCTCATAAGCTGACCGTGGAAATCGTCGGTGCCAACCCGGCGGCGACGCCGAGTTACATGTTCGGATTGGATTACCTGATCCTGGAAAAACAATAAGGGTTGATGAAGGTAAATATTAACCGTTTATCCGGAGGTTATTCGATGCGCCGGATTGTTGGATTCTCGCTGTGTCTGATGGGTCTTCCGCTGTTTTTTCTGAATGCGGCCGAAACAAATATTCCGCAGACGGATTGGGCTGGAGCAAAAATTAAAATCCAGCAGGATGCAAATCAGTGGATCCTTCAAGGGCAGCGATTGACTGTTTCGTTCCGCACAACCGATTTTGCGATCCAGGTAAAAGACAGGCAAGTGCAGTGGTCCTTGGAAGGTTCGACGGCGGGCGATCTCGCCGTGGGTCGGCTCAAAGAGGCGATCTCGCTTCGACTTGCGGATGCGAAAAAGATCGAAATCACTCCCTATCATACGGGTTTCAAATCCGGAATCAAAATTCAACTGGGTGAATATTTACACAAGGATCAACCGGTCGATGTCCGACTTCAACTTTTCCTGTGCCTGCAGGGACCCCAGGAAGACCTCGTGTGTGAATTGGTCGCGGAGGAAGAGAAAGTGCCTGTCCTGCAGTGTCTCTGGCCCGGGGCCTTTGCTGGGGCCGAAGTGGAAGCCACGGTTGTTCCCTTCATGCAGGGTATGCTGTTGCCGAAGAATTGGCCGCAATTGGTCTATCTCTATGACACGTTGAGTTACGGCCGCGGTTTATATATGCCCTGGTGGGGTTATCAAAAAGGCGATAGCGCCGCGATGGTCATTCTGGAAACGCCCGACGATGGCGGCTGTCACTTTACTCACCCCGCCGGCGGTCCCACACGGATCGGCGCTCGATGGGTGCACTCACTTGGAAAAATGACCTATCCTCGGCGGGCGCGGCTGTGCTTTATTCAAAAAGGCAATTATGTCACGCTGGCCAAACGCTATCGTCGTCATGTAATCGATACCGGGACTTTTGTTTCGCTCCGGGAAAAGATCGCACGTAGTCCGATCGTCGAACGCCTCATCGGTTCTCCCGTGGTTCATACCGGTACCCTGGTCCATATCCAGCCCGAGTCCACTTATTTCAACAAAGAAGATCCAACAAAGAATCATTATGTTATCCCGTTTGACGAAACCGCTCGCCTGTTGCGCCAACTGACCAAAACCGGAATCGGTCGTGCCTATGTCCATCTGGATGGCTGGGGTTTTCGGGGGTATGACAATCTCCATCCGGACATTCTTCCCCCAAGCTCCGAAGCGGGCGGTTGGGAAGGATTGAAGAACCTTGCCCAGACCTGTGACGAACTGGGATATGTGTTGGCTCTCCATGACCAGTATCGCGATTACTATCTCGATGCAAAATCCTATCAGGATCGTCATACGATTCTGGATGAAAACGGCCAGAGGCCGATCCATGGCATCTGGTATGGCGGAAAGCAATCGATTCTGTGTTCATCGCTGGCTGTCGAGCATGTTATCAAAAATCATTCCGAAATTCTTGCTCATGGCGTCAAAATCCGCGGCGCCTATCTGGATGTTTTTTCCGTCGTCCCGCCGGATGAATGTTACAATCCCGAACATCCGGTAACCCGTACCCAGTGCCTGGAATATCGCGGTGACTGTTTTGATTTCATTCGATCGCGCGTCGGCGTGATCAGTTCCGAAGAGCCCTCCGCCTGGTCGATCCCCCACCTCGACCTGGTGCACCACGGTCCGTTTGCCTTGTCTCCCGGACCCGGGTCCGGGCCGGCGATGGGTGTTCCGATTCCTCTATTTAATCTGGTGTATCATGATGCTCTTCTGATTCCGTGGTCGCTGGGCAGGGGGGCATGGGGTATTCCCGAAAAAGATTTGGGATACCTGCATGGTCTCGCCAACGCCGGGATGCCCTATATTTCTCTGAGCCCGGATTCGGAAGAACTCAAGCGGGTTCGAACGATGTGCGGCCTTCATCAGCGGCTTGCGATGATGGAAATGACCGATCATCAATTTCTGGATGACAAGAGGCGTAAACAAGAAACGACCTTTGCGGATGGAACGAAGATTACAATCGATCTGGATAAAGACACATTCGAGGTCTCTCCCGGAATCAAATAGATGAATGATGTACCCAAAGGAGCTTGATTCATGAGGGTAAAAGATCGCCCGGTATCAACTCTCGGTAAACTGGACCGCCTGTGCAAGACGCTCCGGCACGAAGAACCTGATCGTGTGCCGATCAGCGATTTCTTCTGGGGCGGATTCATCAATCGCTGGCGTCGGGAACTCAACCTGCCTCCGGATGCCGATCCGTATGCCTATTACGATCTCGACTGGATTGTTACCATTCCGAATATGGATCCCCACATTAAACCCTTTGAGACCCTCAAGGAAAATCAAAATGAAATCTGGGTGAAAACCGGATTTGAAACCGTCCTGCATAAGCGGATGGATCGGCCGATGCCCGAGCAGATCTCGTGGGATACCGATACCATCGAAAAACTTGAATCCTTCGAATTCGACGATCCCCGCGATCGCCGTCGCTACCACGAATCCGGCGACAACCAGATTGCGGGAGTTGGCGATGGTTTTCAACGAAATTCTCCCCCCTGGGTCCAAACCGTCAAACAGCTTTGGAAAAATTTCCCCGTATTCGGCAGCATGATCGAAGTCAGCGAGTGCCTGACGCGCCTGCTCGGCCAGCAAAATGCCCTGTTGTGGATGGGCCTGTATCCGGATCGCCTCGGGGCCTGCATTAATCGGGTCGGCGAATTTTATCTTCAGGCCTGCAAGGCCGCCATCGATGCCTCCGATGGTTATCTCGACGGCTTCGTCATCTGGGGAGACGTCGCCTATCGCAGGGGAATGTTTTTTTCGCCGGACTATTGGCGTCAGTATTTCAAACCCTGGGTCAAGGCGATGGTGCAATACTGCCATGAGCATGGATTGCCCGTTATTTACCACGGCTGCGGATGTATCCATGCGATCATGGATGACTGTATCGAGATCGGCATGGATGCATTAAATCCGCTGGAAGCGAAAGCCGGAATGGATGTTCTCGATCTTCGCCGTCGGTACGGCCATCGTATCGCCTTCTGCGGCAACAGCAATATCCAGATCTGGGAAACGGGCGACGAGAATCGAATTCGTGCCGAGGTCATGAGAAAATTGAACGCGGCCAAAGGCGGCGGACTCATCTTCCAATCGGATCATTCCGTCGCAAGCGATGTGTCCGGAAGGACCTATGATTTTATCGTGAAGCTTGTCCGGGAATACGGCCGATATCCACTCGCTCTCGGCTCGTTCGATGAACCGGTTCTGGAGGGTGCCGGATCATGATTAAACAATCGATGAATGACTTTTTCTGGAGATCAGAATGGCTGCCGTGAATCCCAATCCTGGACTTGGAATCATCTTACACGCTATCGGCGCCACCTCCGCCGTATTCTGCTATACCCCGCAACAGAAATTACGCGGCTGGTCCTGGCAGACATACTGGCTGGCTCAGGCGTTGATCTGCTGGCTGATCGCCCCGGTGGTCGTCGCCGCAATCACGATCCCCGATTTGGTCGAGGTTCTGCGTACCGCTCCTTCCAAGGCGATGGTGACCACATTCGTTATGGGAATGATCTATGGCATCGGCGGAACCGCCTTTGGCGTGGCCATTCGCTATCTTGGTTATTCGCTGACCTATGCGATTGCTATTGGCATATCTTGCGTATTGGGAACTTTTGCCGGTCCCATCTGGAGCGGCGAGATCATGGCCCTTCTGGAAAAAACCGGCGCCGGCTGGGTCTTCTGCGGAGTATTCATCGGTCTGTTAGGGACATTGATCTGCGGCCTGGCCGGACGGCTCAAAGAAATTGAATTGCAGCAGACCGGTGGAACCGCTCAGAAATTTGAACTCGGCAAAGGCCTCGTGATCGTCATCATCGCGGGAATCTTCTCGGCTGTCTATGGTATCGCCATCAATTTTACCGGCAAACCCATCGCCGTTACCGCCGGAGAGTTTGGCGCCGGACATTGGCAGACCAATGCCGTCTATATTTTTTCCAACAGCGGTGCTTTTGTGACGACAGCGCTCTATTGTCTTTGGCTGTCGCTGACGCAAAGGACCTTCGGCGAATATCGACGACCGAAAACGGAAGCTGTCGGAGCGCTGGGGGTCAACTATATCATGGCCCTGCTTACGGGCTGTCTGTGGTACGGGCAATTCTTCTTTTACGGTCTCGCCCATGTCCGTATGGGACAGTTCGAATTCTCGAGTTGGGCGATTCACATGCTCATGCTGATCCTATTCAGTAGCTTGGTCGGAATCATCATGCGGGAATGGTACGGCCGACGTTCGCGTACCAAAGCCGTCATCACTCTGGCTATGTTGATCCTCGTCGTAGCGGTTCTGTTGCTGGCCTATGGCAATTACCTTGGAGATCAGGCCGTAAAATAAGTCTTGGTCAAAAAGCGTTTGTGTATATGGGAGTTGGTTATGGTAAAGCGTTATGGGATGGTCATCGGTTTACGCGAAGATAAACTCGTCGAATACAAAAAGCTTCACGCGGCTGTCTGGCCCGATGTCTTGAAAATGATCGCCGATTGCCATATCCGAAATTACTCCATCTACCTTCGGAAAATGCCGGACAAAAAGTTCTACCTGTTCAGTTACTTCGAATACACCGGCAGCGACTTTGCCGCCGACATGGCGAAGATGGCCGCCGATCCCACCACGCAAAAATGGTGGGCCCTCTGTATGCCCTGTCAGGCGCCGCTGCCGGATCGTTCCGAAGGCGAGTGGTGGGCGAATATGGAGGAATGCTTCCATTGCGACTGAACCTATAGCGGTTACGAAATTTCATAATCCGGATCAGGCAGGAGAATGAGTATGAAAAGGTTGACGCGTCGAGACTTTCTTGCGGCTTCCACGGCGGCGGGATTGACACTCATGACTCCGTTTTCGCGGGTTCGCGGAGCCAATGACGATCTTCGACTGGCCGTCATTGGCCTTCACAATCAGGGCGCCAATCATGTCGGGTGGTTCCGTGAAATTTCCGGTGTGCGCGTCGTCGCGCTGTGCGATGTCGATCGGGAATGTCTCGACCGCGAAAAGAAAAAATTCGACGACCGCAAGGAGAGGGTGGAGACCTTTACGGATGTTCGTAAGGTGATCGAGAACAAGGACATCGACGCGGTCGTCGTGGCGACACCCGATCACTGGCATGCCCTGATTACCGTATGGGCCTGTCAGGCCGGCAAGGATGTCTATTGCGAAAAGCCGGTTTCCTATTCGATGTGGGAAGGCCGGCAAATGATCAAGGCGGCCCGCAAGTATGGCCGGATTGTGCAGTCCGGTATCCAGCGCCGCTCCGACGAAGGCATACGCGAGGCCGTCCGTTATCTGCAAAGCGGCCAGCTCGGGCCCATTCGTTCCGTCACCGGCATCGTCTATACGCGGCGCGACAGTATCGGAAAGGTGGATGGCCCACAACCGGTTCCGCCTACCGTGGATTTTGACCTGTGGACGGGACCCGCGCCGATGGAACCCCTCATGCGAAAACGACTGCATTACGACTGGCACTGGTTCTGGACGACGGGCAATGGCGATTTCGGGAATAACGGGATTCACTATATCGATATATGCCGCTGGGTTCTCGGTCAGGATCAACTGCCGTCGAGGGTCATCAGTCTTGGGGGCCGTTTCGGCTATGTCGATGACGGCCAGACGCCCAATACGCAGATCGCCTGGTTGGATTATCAGCCGGTTCCCATTCTCTTCGAGGTCCGCGGTCTGCCTCGGGCGACCGGCGACAAGGCCATGGACGTCTATCGCGGCATCCAGGGCGGTCTTGTGGTTCAGTGCGAAAACGGTTACTTCGCCGGCGGCGATGGCGGCTGGGCGTACGACAACGCCGGCAAAAAAATCCGGCAATTTGTCGGCTCCGGCGGTGGCAGAGAACACCACGCTAACTTTATACAGGCCATTCGCAGCCGCAAGCCTGGCGATCTCGGCGCCGACATTCGCGAAGGCCATCTATCCAGCGCCCTGTGCCACATGGGAAATGTCTCCTATCTCATGGGAACAGAACTCAAACGCGAGGCGGCGATGGAGACCATGAATGATAGAAAGGATCTGACCGGTTCCTTCGAGCGATTCGAGGAACATCTCAAACGCAACGGCGTCGATCTGGAAAAATCCGTCGGGACGCTTGGCCCATGGCTGCAACTGGATCCCGAGTCGGAAACCTTCGTCGGTGATTTCCGACGAAAAGCCAACGCCCTGACAACGCGCCAATATCGAAGTCCGTTTGTGGTTCCCGAACATATCTGATCGGGATCAAAACAAATCAGGGGAGAAAAGGATATGAAGATTCGAATTCAGATTCTGCAAATTTTCCTTTTCACCGGAATAATTGTTGGCCTGTTGTGTTCGTCGGATTTTGCGCAACAGGTTTCCCAGAGCAAGCCCTCGACCGATTCCGCGACAGTACCCGATCTCCAACTCCGCCGTCATGTTACCATCGCCGCACTGGGGCCGCGACCGATATCGGTCGATGCCAAAACCGATCCGCAAAAGGTTGTCGAGCGAATGATTGCCCACTGGCAAAAGGAATTTCAGCAGGTTCTTCCCGACAAGCCCGACCTGATCGTCCTGCCCGAATGCTGTGATCGTCCCTCCGGATTATCCGAAGAACAGATCCGCCAATATTACCGCGTTCGAGGCGATCAGATACAGGATGCCCTGGCCCAAACAGCCCTCAAGAACCGCTGTTACATCGTCTATTCAGCCAACAAACTCCAGCCCGATGGCTCATGGCGCAACGCCTGTGTCCTCCTGGATCGTCAGGGCAAAGTCGTCGGCGAGTATCACAAGAATCACCCCACGATTGGCGAGATGGAAGACAATATCCAACCCGGCCGTGAGGCGAAGGTCTTTGAGTGCGATTTCGGCAAAGTAGCGTTTGCGATCTGTTTCGATCTGAACTTCGCCGAACTTCGCCAACAATACGAACGCGCCAATCCGGACGTGATTATCTTTTGCTCGGTCTATCACGGCGGACTCATGCAGCCGTACTGGGCGTATGCATGCCGGTGCCATTTCGTCGGAGCGGTGTCGGGTCTTCCGTGCGAAATCTACAATCCTCTCGGCGAAAAGATCGCACACAGCACCAACTACTTCGATTACGTGGTCACTACGGTCAATCTGGATTGCCGCCTGGCCCATCTGGATTACAACTGGGACCGCCTTCGGCGCATGAAGGAAAAATACGGCCCGGCCGTTACCTTCGCCGATCCGGGTTTTCTCGGCTCGGTTCTGATTACCAGTGCACATCCAACGCTGTCCGTCGATCACATCGTGAAAGAATTTCGGATTGAATTGCTCGATGATTACTTCAACCGTGCCCGATTGCGACAACGCCAGGAACCGCAAACAAAAAAGGAAGGACAGAAATAATGAATCGACGAACCTTCATGAAATCCACTCTCGTTGGAACCGGAGTTCTGGCTTCGATGTCTTCGGCTCAAGTTTCCACCTCTAACGATAAAATCGTTGTCGGTGTGATGGGTCTGGGCGGACGGGGAACGTTCCTGGCCGAGAGCTTCGCAAAAAGATCCGATGTACGGATCGCCTATCTGTGCGATGCGGACACACGACGTTTCCGATCGGCCCAGGCCGTTGTCGAGAGACATCGGCAAAAGGACGTGATGCTCGTTCAGGATTTTCGCCGTATCCTCGACGATCCCTCCGTGCAGGTCCTCGTCAACGCCACACCCGATCACTGGCACGCCCTCGCTTCGATCCTGGCCTGCCAGGCGGGCAAGGACGTCTATGTTGAAAAACCCATGACCCACAATCTCTGGGAAGGCCGCAAGATGATCGAGGCCGCCCGTAGATACAAACGGGTCATCCAGGTTGGAATGCAGTCCCGCAGTTGCGAATACTCTGCGCCCGCTCGGGAATATATACAATCCGGCAAGCTCGGCGATGTGTATCTGGTCCGTGTCTTCAACATGATGCAACATTCTATGCGACCGGCCGGTCCCGATCAGCCCGTCCCGCCGGAGGTGGATTACGAACTATGGTGCGGCCCGGCGCCGAAGTTGCCCTACAACCGGTCGCGAGCATGGCTGGACCGCTGGGAGTACAGTTGCGGAGCCATCCCCGGTGACCTCATTCATCAACTGGATCTGGCGCGATACTTGCTCGACGATCCGTCGGCTCCGAAAGCCGTTTGTCACGCCGGCGGAGTCAATGCCCTCAAGGACGGCCGTGAAATTCCCGATACCCAAATCGTCACCTGCGAGTATGGCCCGTTGACTCTCCTGCTCGAGTCGGCGTTATGGACGCCCTACATGAAAAAGACGCCGGGGGAACTCCGCGACATAGACGGGATCCCCGAGTGGCCCTTCAATGGAACGCGCATCGAGATCATGGGAACCAAAGGATTCATGATCTTCGGCCGTCATGGCGACGGCTGGCAGGCCTGGGATTCCAACGGCAAAGCGATCGAAGCCCATCCGGGTAAGCAGGGCGACCGCGAACATATCGACAACTTCCTGCAGTGCGTTCGCTCGCGTAACAAACCCATTGCCGATGTCGAAAATGGCCACCAGTCGGCACTGCTGTGCCATTTGGCGAATATCTCCTATCGCGTTGGAAACCGTAAACTGGAATTTGATTCGCAAACAGAAACCATCACCAATATCCCCGAGGCCAATCAATATCTCAGGCGATCCTATCGAAAACCATGGATAATTCCTGACAATATATAAATTATATATCTATAAATTGGCAATAGGAAATCGACGGATGGCAGCCACCGAGTCCCGTTCTCTTCGGGACGAGGTGGATGAACACTGAATTTGACAAGGAGAGCAACATGATTTTAAATCGTCGCATCCGGACTGTTGAACGTATCATTTTGGCCGTTACCCTGATTTGTGTCATATCGGGCCTCAGCGCCGCCGAGACACCCCAGAAAACAGTGATCCGTCTGGGATTGATCGGCCTGGATACCTCGCATGTGATCGCCTTTACGCGATATATCAACGATCCGCAGAAGCCGACCGGCTGTCGTGTCGTCGCCGGATTCCCAGGGGGTTCTCCCGATATCCCCTCGTCCGCAAATCGCGTTCAAAACTACACCGAGGAACTTCGATCCAAACATGGCGTTGAAATCGTCGGTTCCATCGAGGAGCTCTGCAGGAAAGTCGACGGCATCCTGCTCGAAAGCGTGGATGGTCGTCCCCATCTGGCCCAGGCCCGACCCGTCATCGCCGCAGGCAAGCCCCTCTTTATCGACAAACCCATGGGCGGCAACCTGGCGGATGTGTTGGAGATATTCCGACTGGCAAAAGAACACAATGTCCCTTGCTGGTCCAGCAGCTCGCTGCGTTTCTCGCCGTGGATGGAAAAAATCCAATCCCGCGAAGAAACCGGCGACATTCTTGGCTGCTGCGCCTACAGTCCCTGTTCGCTGGAAGAACATCACCCGGACCTGTACTGGTACGGCGTTCACGGCGTCGAAATGCTCTTTGCCGTGATGGGCACCGGCTGCCGGAGTGTCAGTCGAACCCAGACCGACAGCGCCGAGTTGGTCGTTGGTGTCTGGCAGGACGGCCGTGTGGGAACCTATCGCGGCATAAAAAAAGGCAAGAGTGATTACGGGGTTCTCGTTTTCGGTTCCAAAACCATTGTTCCCGGCGGTACGTATGCCGGATACGGCCCGCTCTGCGACAAGATCATCGAGTTCTTCAAGACAGGAAAAATCCCCGTTCCCCAGGAACAGACCGTCGAGATCTTTGCCTTTATGACCGCCGCCGACAAGTCCAAACTCGAAGGCGGAAACCCCGTTCTTCTGGATGCCGTCCTCGAAGAGGCAAAGCAGATCAATTCGAAAAGAAATCCATCGGACAAATCCCCTACGCCGGGAAAACGATAACGTAGCCGAACAGAAAATGGAAGGAGCTTCCGATGCAATCGCATATTCGATGGGTCGCCGTGATTCTCTTGGCAATCGTATCTTTTGGATCAGGCAAGACGTACGATACCCCCGATCGCGATAATCCCGGCGATGCGATGATTCAGGATTATCTGGCCCGCTGCACCGGCCAAATCCATGAGCAATTCTCCCGCGATATCGAGTCGCCCGATACATGGCAAAAACTCCGCCCGCAGTATCGTGACGAATACTTTTACATGCTCGGTTTATCGCCCATGCCCGAACAATCGCCGCTGAAGGCGGCGATTACGGGAAGTATTTCCGGAGAAGGATTCGTTGTTGACCTTCTTCATTATCAAAGCCGACCGAACCTCTACGTCACCGCCAATCTGTATCGTCCCGCCCAGACCGCTCAAGGTCAGCGACTCCCGGCCGTCCTCTACGTCTGCGGCCATTCCAACCGCGGCCGCAACGGCAACAAGACCGCCTACCAGTCCCACGGCATCTGGCTGGCTCGCCACGGCTTCATCTGCCTGACGCTCGATTCCCTTCAGCTCGGCGAAATCGGCGCGATCCATCACGGCACCTATCGCGAGGGACGCTGGTGGTGGCACTCGCGCGGCTATACGCCCGCAGGAGTCGAATGCCTTAACGGCATCCGCGGCGTCGATTACCTTCTCTCGCGACCGGATGTCGATCCCGACCGTATCGCCGTTACCGGTATCAGCGGCGGGGGGGCCGCCACCTACTGGATCGCCGCCGCCGATGAACGGATCAAGCTCGCCATCCCCGTCAGCGGAATGGCCGACCTGATGTCCTACGTCCCCAATCGCGTCATCAACGGCCACTGCGACTGCATGTTCCTCTACAACACCTTCCAATGGCCATGGCCCCGCATCGCCGCGCTGATTGCTCCGCGCCCGATGCTCTTCGTCAACAGCGATAACGACCCGATCTTCCCCATGGATGCCAATGAGCGCGTCATCAACCGCCTCGAACGCATCTACTCCCTCTACGGCGCAAGCGACCGCGTCGATGCCTTCGTCAGCATCGGCGGCCACAGCTATCGTCAGGATATCCGTCAGGCCGCATTCCGTTTTCTCAACCTGTACCTCAAGGGCGATGGATCGCCGATCACCGATAGCGAAGTCGATCTCGTCACCGACTCCGGCGGTACTCCCAGGCATCCCATCGATCCCCAGCGGCTTCGCGTCTTCCCGCAGGATTCCGATATCCCGACCGATCAGCTCAACACCTCCATCGATCGTCATTTTGTCCCGATGGCCAAAGTGGCGATAGCCAGGCAGGGCGGCTTCGATCCCTGGAAACAGGCGCTTATGTCCGAACTCAAGCGCGTGGTCTTTCGCGGCTTTCCCCCGCGTATTCCTCCCGCCCAGCAACTTCGCGAAATCAGCCCCTCGGAGTGGCGTCTTTCATCTGAACCCGCTATCGAGTTCAATCTGAAATTGTTCTCCCGGCCGGATTCGACGGAACAAGCCAGGCGGATTCTTCTGGTCGTCCGCGGCCCCGGATCCGAGGATGATCTTTCCCCGTGGATGGAAGGATTGCGCCAAGCGGGCGATCGTGTCTATGTCTGCCAGCCGCGCGGCGTCGGCCCGACAAAGTGGACGCAAAAAAATCCGCCCAACTATGTCGAACGCTCTCTTGTCCTTCTCGGCCGCACCGCAGATACCGGCCGTGTCTGGGATATCATCGCCGCCGCTCGATACCTTCGCGCAAAGTACGATCAAAAAATTCCCGTGCATGTCTGCGGCAAAGGCCCCGCCGGAGTTCTTGCCGCTTATGCCGCCTTATGGGATGACGATATCGCCGCGATCACTCTCGATACGCCGCCGATGACTCACATGGCCCCCGACGCCCCGCAGTTTCTCAACATCCTGCGCGTCTGCGATATCCCAGATATCCTCGCCCTACTCGCTCCCCGGCCGATAACCGTTCTTGGCGCAAGCGACGTATCCGTATATCCCACCACCGCCGCCTCTCCTGAAATAATTTCGATCAGGTAGTAGGGACGGTGAATCAACGCGACCAGTATAGAAATGTACGTGCTTCCAATTTGGTGAATGGGTGATGTCAAGTTTCTGATTCGACAAGATCATGATGTGAGAATCAAAGAAGCCGAACGATCAGGGGTAGGGATCGCCCGGCTTGATTGTCTTGCCCCGTTCCGTGGGGCAGGGTACGATACCGAAAGAACTGGTGGCCGTTACTTTTCGCTATCGCATCGCTGTTCGGCAAGTTTTTTTCGTATGACCTCGCTTACCTGGATAGCTTTTTCCTCGGCGAAACTGACGAACCTTCGTAACTGGACGCCCGCGGTCATGGCCCACTGCTCGGACCGGGCCTTCCACACCTCATCCGTGTTGGAACCGTCTTTCGTCCCCGGATGGGATGTGGCCGGCCGGTCGGTTGCAGGTGCCAGGGCATACAACGCAGTCGCGATTCCGGCCCCGTAAATCATCATCGCTGTCACGATGCGGCTTCGCCAACTGCGCATGGCATTTCTCCCTTCGGAAAACATATCATTGGTGAATACCTCGTTCGTTATCGGCCCATTGCCCTGGCTTTTTCGGGTTTTGCGAGATTCACGACCCGGTCCGTACATTAAAAATTACGAAATAATCGTCTTCGGAGCAAACCGGAACAAAGGTTAATCGCGAAAAAAACCGAAGAAAATGACATAAGAAAACCCTCATAGGGACATTGAAAAGCGGATTTGTCAGGAGCTAACGGATGCTTGTCGAACAGGAAAACGGGATCGCAGTCGATGAATCGGAGACGACTTGCCGACCGGCCAAAATGAAGGAATGTCCATTTTGCCGCGGCCAAAGCGTACCCATGTCATGGGGCGGCCGGGAGTGTCTTCAGTGCGGGTCGGTGTCGGTTTTATCGCCGCCATCCCAGAAGGATCTGGAAATCTACTACGACGATTTCAACGCCAACTATGACGGAGGAGGCGGCAATCTCCAACGGTATGCCGGGCGATATCTGCGGGAGGTAGTGCGTTTCCATTCCGGCGGGCGGCTGGTGGATGTGGGTCCCTCGCGCAGCCCGTTCCCCAATCTCGCAAGCCGCGCGGGCTTCCGGGTCACCGCGATCGATTATATCCGCCCCGAAGGTCTCCAACCGGATGTCGTCTTCATCCCCGGAAATCTCAACAGCGACAACGTACTCGAAAAAATTTCGCAGCCCTTCGATGTCGTCTGCAATTTTGCCGTCATCGAACATTGCATGTATCCCGATCTCGCCTGCGAAATCCTCAGCAAGCTCTGTACCCCCGGCGGCCACATCATCCTGACCACCCCCGAAATCGGCACCTTTGCCACGTCCAACGCCCTCGGCCGATCCGGCTGGTTCTGTCCGCCGAAACACCTGAACCTCCTCTCGAAAAAAACGCTGACGGCTCTATTCGAGCGACACGGCGCCCGTCTCGTCGCCGACTCCCGGCTGGAACTGAACGCCTGGCGATGGTTGGCGCGATACGGATGCGGAGCCATCGAGGGCTGCGCCGGCATGATCCTCCGCAAAGCAAACCCCCGCTGGTGGCGCAGACAGCGAAACCGCAGAGTACAAACATACAAAGGCATCGCCCTCTACGTCTTCGAAAAATTCTGACGCCTTCTTCGTTTTCGGTTTCTATGCCCGACCGATCCGACATGTCCGATAGGTTCAACCCGTCCGACGAGTGCCGGCCGCCGAGAATCGCGAGGCGGACGCTATCCTGGGATGATCCCCGACATAGCGTCGTATCAATCCAGATACCCCATCAACACGACCATGGCTTTCTGTTCATCCGTTAAAACCTCGCGCAGTTCCTTCTGCGCTTCGGGAAGCTGCCGGGTCGCGGCATCCCGACCCTCTCGCAAGGCCGACAGTTGCTTTTGTATCTCGTCCTGCCGGCCGGATCCCTTTTCGAGTAGGTTTAACAGCGATTCGGCCGCACGCTCGACGGCGCTCATCTCGTCGGCCTTTTTCTTTTCCGATGGACGGGTCCATTTCCATCCCGACTTGCTCCATGATCCCGCTGACATTCCATTCGGATCCTCGGTCGGATTCCATTCCTTTCCATTGATAATTACCCCGCTGGAACCGCCTCCCGCGCCGCCCCCCCATCCTCCGCCGGAAATATTGCTCTGAGAACCCACGGTTCTGCCGGCGGGGCCGCTGTTGCTTCCGCTCGTTTGGACGGTTCCCCCCGAACCTCCAAAGGCGCTGAAAGTAACGATCCGGATATTACATTGGGACTGCTGTACCAGATCCCGAACCCGGCTGAATTTTGGATAGATCGTTTTCCACTGTTCTTCGCTGGCCCCCAGCGCGGTGCGGATCGCCTCATCCCGCTGTCGATCCAGGTCGCGGTTACGCTGGGCGGCCTCTTGAAGCATCTGTTTTTTACGCTTTTCTGTCTCCAAATCTGCCTGTTTCTTCCAGGCCTCGGCCTTGGCCTCGAACTCTCGTTGTAGTCTTTCCGGATTGGGAGCGGCCGACCGGGTTGATCCCCCGGTGCGCAACTGCCGATAAACCTGGGCCGGAGCGCCGACCGCCAACGACGTCACCAAAATCCCCCCGGCCAATCCCATCATGATCTTTCGAGTAACCATAACCAATCTCCTCGTTCAAGAATCAAATCAATACCGTATTACATGAACATTCTTGCGATATTCTTGCTTCGACAGCCGGTCCTCGGCAAACGCATTGACAACCCCTTTCGAAACCCGGAGAATCAACGCGGAAGGATTGTTCCGGCCCGTCGCCGTACCTGGCGGATTTGAACCTGTGGCGGGCTTTCCATAAAAATAGTCAAACCCGGTTGGAAAGCGGACCGGCCTGTATTGGACAGCCACTACGATCCATTCCTTTTCCGGCAGTACCCGAATGTTGGAACCGTGTCGTATCACCTCCATCAGGTTGTCCTTCAGACGTTCGATCCGCTGAGGATCGTAGGAAACCTCCGTCTGTTTTCGAGATGAACGACTGTTCCAGATCCGCTCTTTGGTGGTTTCCCACACCAGATCCTTTCGATCGACCCCAGGAACAACGCCGCTTTTCTCCTGGCCGATTAGAGGGAAGTCAACATACAGCAGAAACACGACTCCATATCCCTCGATATACGTACTATGATTCTGTTGTCTCAATCCATTGAATGATCCGGATGAATCTGCCGCCATCATCTCATCCGGCCGGATGAGCAAAGAACGGAGACCTTCATGGAGAATCTCGGAAAAGACGACCATATCCTCATGGAGACGGCGAAGTTGATTGGGATCCGGATTGTCGCCGGGTAAAATCAGAGTGGCTGACGATAAGGGACCCGAATCGGTTTCAGATGTCTCCAGGGATGAATTCCATTCGCTTCCGAACGAACTGCCGAATTGAAATCCCCCTTGAAAGTAACTGCCCCCGCCAAAACTCATACCGTTGTCGGTGTTCACCGAAAATCCGGTATCCAGGGTAGGATGGCTCTGTCCCTTAGACGTAAGTTGTTCCTCGGTCCCTCCGAAAAATCCCGCGCTGCTCGTCTTGTTTTCATCGTTGGACCGAATCCGTGAAGTATCGGCTCCGGGCGCCCATCCTGCCGGGATGGATAACAGTAAAACCATTTCGATGGAATAAAATCGAAAAATCATAATTCCCTCCCTTGGGTCGGATTCTCAGATGTCCGATCCGATGGTCGATCATTTTCGTTTGGGTATCGGGATTGATCCACATAGTGCCGGGTACGGATGAACTCGTTTTCCGTCATCTTGGCCAGCTTGGCGATATCCCGGTACAACAAGTCTCGCTCCTCATTTCGTTTCCCCTCCCATACCGTCAGGGTGGTGGATAGCCATTCCCGGTCCCGATTCAAAGTGAGGATGAATGAATCGGCTGTTTCTTTCAGCTTTTGCGCAAATTCGTTTCCGAGTTGCTGCTTGGTCGCTTCGTTGTTTTGTTCCATTTCTTTTCGGACCTTGGTGAGGATCTCCGCGGTCAGTTCAGCTCGGATGTTCGGTCTAAGGGTATCGGCTTGAGTGTGAAGATTCCCGCGAGACCACCATGATTTGCTGAAGTTCCCCGCAAAAAAACCGATGGCCAGCAAAAGACCGGCCGCAATGGCCTGCCGAAATCCAAATCCCGTGCGTCTCCGTGAGAAGGCGATCGGCATCTGCCCGGCTTTCGTTCGCACAGCCGTCAGCGTCTGGTCCAGACCCGACTGAAGTTCCGGTTCTAAGGACGATACCCAATCCGATAACTTCCGGTCTTGCTTGTGCAATTGGTCCCGATAGAGCCGGCACCCCTCGCATCGTTGGAGATGAAGCTCGACCTGTTGCCGTTCGCTGTCCGGCAGCGAACCCTGAATCTGGTCGGCGATCAATTCGCGAATCTGGTCACAGGTTAGGTCCATGATGGATTCTCCTCAAGCAATTCATACAATCGGGTACGGGCGTTTCGCATTCGGAGATACAAATTCGATTTGGATATTTGCAATGCGGCCGCAATGCCGTCCGCATTCTTTCCGTCGAAGTAAAACATCAGGATGGGGATCCGCAGCTCTTCGGGCAGTTTTTCGATTGCCCACAGGATATCGATCGACGAAGGGAGTCGCTCCTCGTGCTGTGCCTGCCTGAACTCCGAATGATTTCGGGCAAGAGCCCGTCGTTTTCTTAACATGTCAATACACAGATGTCGGGCAATCTGCAGGATCCATGGGCCGAATCGGTCGGTCTCTCTCAAAGCCCGGATCTTCTGATAGCCCGCCAGAAACGTCTCCTGGACAAGATCTCCGGCGTCTTCCGTATGGATCACGATGCCCAGACACAACGCATACACGGATCGATAATGCCGTACAACCAACTCCTCGTACGCCAAACCGTCTCCGCGACGGCATTGTTCAACCAGCTTCTGATCCGAACCTTCAACCGGCATCTTCAAGGTCTCCCAACCTCTCATATAATAGGACGAAACCGGGTGGGACCGAGAGCAAAAATTCCCGTTTTTTTCTTGGCGGCTCCAAAACAACGACGTATCTCGTCATTCCCGCGAAAGCCGCCGAATCCATGAAAAAGGCGTCTGGCGCTTTCAGCGGTTCTATTGTATTAATTCATTACAAATCCTGTATGTCCTGTTATTCGCGTCAAACCATTTCGTAGCCGCCTTGTCCAAATGATCCCTTATGTTACGGGGTGACTCTGTGACGTTGATTGTCCCGCTGTTTTTGCGCGAGGTTCAATCTGCGTCCATCTGCGAAATCTGCGGATAATAATCGTTATCCAAGGCATTATCAGGATGCAATCTCCCATACTGGAAACCCCATCCGAAACCATTTTATATATTTTATATCACTACAGTCCGGTTATAAGTTGAATAATAACAATTGGTTATCATAA
>CAYLSB010000054.1:0-31984 GCA_964386005.1 uncultured Pirellulales bacterium
CTCACATAATCCAGGATCGCCATCAGGTACAGAAATCCCTGCCGAACCCGGATATTGTACTCATTGGCAATATAGGTAGTACGGAACTTGGCAAGGGACGTATCGGCATCCACGGCCGTGATCGGAAAAAATCAAGGCAGGATTCGATATCCCTGGCCGTGAACGGTACGGATGCGGTTGCGGGCGACGCCGAGTTTTTTGCGCATCGAGGCAACATGAACATCGACGATCCGTTCCTTCTGGCCGTGCGAATTGGGGCCGAGCGCTTCTTTGAGATGCTCCCGCGCGACAACCTTGCCCCCCGCCTCGACGAGGGTCTTGAGGATCGTAAATTCCCCGCCCGTCAGATCGATCGGCACATTTTCCACCCATGCCTGCCTTGCCGACGGCTGAATCCGAATCGGCCCCACGGTGAGATGATCTGTCGGTTCGGCGGGTTTCTGCGTCGTGCGCCGCAGCACGGCCTCGATTCGCGCCGTCAATACCGATGTGCTGAACGGTTTGGTAACATAATCATCGGCGCCGACGGTCAAGCCGACGACGATATCGGTCTCGGTATCCTTGGCGGTGAGCAGAATGATCGGGATATCCGCGGTTTCCGGGGCGCGTTTGAGCATTTTGGTAAGCTTGATCCCGGAAATATCCGCCAGCATGATATCCAGTAGGATCAGATCAGGCCTTTCCGTCTTCAATATATTGATCGCCGCGTCTGCGGTCTCGGCCGTCAGAACCCGATAGCCATCCCGGCCGAGATTCATCGACATTAACTCGAGAAGATCTTTTTCGTCATCGACAAGCAGTATTTTTGTGCTCATGAGGGCTTATCATAAAGATATCGCGGGCATTGTCCAGAAGAAATACAGATTGGATTAACGATATCTTGACAGTTTGCCCCTGACGCCCGAACTGACCCGAATGAATCTAATTCAACCGCACCGCCCGCTGGATCCGGATCGCCGGGTTGAGTTTCTGTCCCTCGGCTGGAGAGGCATGAATCTTTCGAACCACGTCCATTCCCTTGACGACCTTGCCGAACGTCGCGAATCCCTGCCCGTCAGGATTCCGCTTGCCGCCGAAGTCCAACTCCGGCTGATCGCCCACACAAATCGAAAAACTGTCCTGAGCCGTGTCCGGTTCTGCCCGCGCCATCGACAGCGCCCCATCGATATGCCGCAGGCCCGTATCCCGCGTACGTTCAAGAGGAATCGGAGGGGAAAACTCTGACTCCATGGCGGGATTGGCCTGGACCTGCACCACCTGGATCTTCACGGAATCGTTCGGCTGGTTGGCCATCGTCACCGTCCGGAAAAATGTACCGTCGCTGTAAAATCCTTCATGAACATATCGCAGAAAATTCTTCACCGTCTGCGGCGCCTTCCGGGCATCCAGCTCCAGTTCGATATCCCCGTACTCCGTCTGAATCAGCACGCGCGGCAGATCGGAAATCGCCTCCTCTCGCCATCGAAACCGCGGGGACCTGGACGGATCGAAATCAATCAGATGGGCCCGTCCCGCCGGATCGCGATCCATCGGCTTGCGATAGGTCCACGGATTATCGCCAAAAACTTCCTCGCATAGTTTGGCCAGCTCCGGATCGTACTCTTTCAACTCGGCTCGCGTGTTGACGTGGTTGTGCAGCGAATCGTTCTGTCGGTTGTTGTCGAACCAGTCCTGCACGCCCTCGGCCCAGTACTCGCTGCGATTCTGCCCGGCGTATGTGCCCTTCCACAAGCCGCGACCGATCGCGGCATCATAGGCCGCGCGAAGTCGCTTGCCGAACGACGGATCCACAGATCGCAGGCCGATCCCCTCGACCGCGTGGGCGAATTCGTGAATCAGGATATTCTCGGTAGAATACGGATCGCCTGGGTAACAGAGCATGTTTTCCTCGGCACAACTGACAGGCGATCCGCCCAGACCGCGAGCCCGCCGATCCCAGAACACCTTCGGCTTCATATTACGATGTTCGGGAACATCGGTGGTAAATTCGTTGTACGCCATCACCGTCAGCCATACGCCCTTGTCGGCCATGGCCTTGAGGATATCCTCGCGCCCCGCCATCATGTGACGCAGGATCCATGCCGCCTCGCGAATCGCATTGTCAGTTACCCCGGCCGATCCCACAATCGCAAAACCGGAGATGTCGAGGTGCTTCTGATAAAATTCGTCGAGTTTCAGCATCTGCCGCAACGCATTCGGGACCGGTCCAACGACGTACTCTCCGGCCGTAAACACTTGAACGAGTTGATTGAGCGTATTACGTTCTTCCACATCAAGCTGAGCAAAAAGCGAACCGTCGCGGAGGTCGAAGGATCGACGCGGACGGCCGTCAGGCGCGGAACGATTATCGCCATTGTGAAGGCACCACCCCGCAGCGCCGCCGGAAAAAGCGGCCTTGGCGTCGGCAACAAAATCAGCCGCAAGAGGATTCCAGTTCGAAGAAAAATCACGGCGGAACGGTTCCTGATAATGTACGGGCACAACACGGCCCAGTACCTTCATTTGATCGAGATACCAACGGGTCTTGGCTTCGGTTTGCGATGGCGATTTGTTGTCGCGCGGCCGATGCGGACTCAGAAATTCCACCTTGACCTCTTCGAGGTATCGTTTCAGATCCTTCTCATCGATATCGCCGGCGTGTGAAGCCGTAACCAATAAGGAGGGCATCAATTCGCGGGCGCGCAGCCGAAGCGCAACAAGATCGGCCATCGGCGTATAACGCTGGTCCTTAATGTTGCGCTCGTTGCTCAGGTCGAGATACCAATTGCCATGGGTCTTCAGCGCGGCGATGATCGTCTCGACGGCCGCTTGATGCGCAACCAGTTCCTGCAATCGCGCCTTGCCGGTAACACCGTTTCCGCGACTAAGGGTAACATCGACGATAATCCCGCGTTTGTCGCACTCGGCAACGAGCCACTGCAACTGCGACAGGAACGGCTCGCGCGGACTGCCGTCGGCGTTGACGACGGTGAGGTTGTTGTCGAAAGCGCCCCATGTGGCCCATACGCGGATCCAGTTGAGCCCGAGCGATTTTATGCGATCCAGATCCGCACGGGAAATTTCCTTCGTCGCACCAAGAGCGCCATAATAACTGATCCCATAGAGAAAGGTATCTCTATCGTTGATAGTAAAGCACAAATCGCGGATACCGAGGCGATGGGAGGAAGAATCAGTTTGGGATAACCGGCCCCAGGCCAATTTCCCGTTCAGCAGAATCCATGCTACAAGCAATAAACGGATCATGATCATTTTCCTGTCATTGAAATGTAATGGTGTCCGGAAGAAACGCGGAACTACGGCGCTGGTATCAGGGTATCGATCTTGGCCGCAAGGATAAAATCATTGGGGTGTAGTCCGTTAATTTTGTGGGTCCAGATTTTGACGATCACCTGCCCCCAGCCGACCACCAATTCCGGATGATGGTTTTGTTCTTCGGCGATGCGGCCCACCTGTACCGCGAAATCCATCGCCCGCCGAAAATCCGAAAACCGGAATACACGCTCGATATGATGATCTTGAATATCTTTCCATTCAGGATGCACTTTTGAAACATAAGTTCGTATGGCATCGCCTCGTAATGGCTCGATGCCTCCCTGACAGGGCACGCAGGCCGATTGCGAAAGCGAACAAGCGGTCGAGGACGAATCCGATCCCCCTCCCGCCAGTTGCATCCGGGTTTGAACCATCGACCAGACGACGATCGCCGCAATCGCCAGATGAGTCAGCAGAAACGCCGGCCAGGAAAACCACCGATGGTAGTCCGAGTCAAGGATATGACCTCCGGGAACGGAGAAACATACGATGATGGCGAGGATCGCAGCCGCCATTCCCAGTTGCTGCACAAAGGTTAATCGCCAGGGAATCGGCGATAGAAGGATCGCGGCGATAACGCACATCAGAAGAGAAGTAATGACCGGCGCCAACACCGGCCCCGCCCAGGTGGAGGGGATTAAAAAGAGAATATCCCAGTCGAACAGCGACATCGGCCAGTTCAGGATGGCCTTGAGCCAGACATAGTAGAAGATATCCCACACCGCAAAGAGAATCAGAAATACCGCCAGCCGTACTCGAAGAGAGCGAGCCATAAGCCAGGCCGACGTCGTCAGCAGCACGATCGTGGCGGCTTCGCGTCCGATCTCCGTCAAAACGCATAGCCTCGAACCGGGCATCTTGGTGAAATCGGGGATGGGAAAGACAAAACCCGTTGGATAAAACAATCCGCGAAGATAAACCACTACGGCGGCCTCAATATATCCAAAGGCCGCGCCAAAGGAGATCAGCACCAGCAGCCAGCAAAATGAAAACTCATTCTGTCGGGTCTTCATCCGTCGAATCCTTTCTTCTACGCCATGATACCGTCAAACCGATATCAATACCGACATCATCATACACAGGACCCGACAAAAAAGCGATAGGACAGGATTCGAATACCGAATCCTCTTCTATGCGAGAAATCCCCTTACAGACTCTTGAGCCAGAAGGAACCGAAAAGGACCAGATCTTCAAGGGTCACATTGCCATCGCCGGTAAAATCGGGACCGGTGTTGGGAGAAAGGCCGGTAGCGAGCCACTGTGCGCTGAAAACCAGAAGATCTTCAATGCCCACTCCATCCGGACAGGCAAGATCCTGCCGTGGAAATTCCCACGATAAATGCGGATAGTTTGTGCCGTCTGTACAGAGCCGCCAGAGATCGGCCGTACCGTTGGCCGTTTCATTGGTGAAATCCCAGCCATAGTCCGTAAAAGTGCTTTGCGTCATCATCTCGGCGGTGGTCTTGGAGTAGATATCCGTCGCGGTCCCTCGTTTATCTGCGATACTTGGGATTTCTGATACGGATTGAATTTGGGTGTTCCAGAATGAAAAAGAAATGCTTCCGGTGCCCCAAAGCTGACCGATCAAGCCCCCACGATACAGTGTTGAATCGGACAAAACCACGGCGACGAAACAACGAAAAGCGTGCCCTCCGCTCAATCCAATCAGACCGCCATACGACATGTATGAACAGCTCACCGTACCGACCGCGTAACAATCCTCGATCCTCCCTTCGCTGTACCCGATCAGGCCCCCAAGATAGGAACTCCCCGAAACATTCGATTGCGCTCCGCACTGAAGAATCGGTCCTCCACCATAGTTGTACCCGATCAATCCGCCGCCAAAACGGCTGGAACAAGTCACGGTCGATTTACTGGAACAGCGACGGACTGTGCCCCCGGCATTGTTGGCCATGTCGCTGTTGCCGTTTCGACCGATCAGGCCGCCGATGTTTTCGGATCCGCTGACGGTCGCTTCGGCAAAACAATCTTCAATCACAACGGCCGGACGGACGGTTTCTCCCACCAAACCACCCAGAAATTGATGACCGGTGATCGTGGCGATGCTGGAGGATCGTCGGATGCTTCCCAAGCCAAGATTCCCGATCAATCCGCCTGCCCAACGGATTTTGTGGGAGGACAAGTAGGGCTTGATGACGATCTCGGACCGGCAATCTTCCACTGCCGTATTGTTTGAGGCGTACCCGATGATCCCTCCTATATAGAAAGCATCATCTCCGTAATCCGCATAGGCGATGATCTCGCCGGAGACATTACATCGGGAAATCGTCGAACCCAAATCTAATCCGACGATGGCGCCTGAAAAACGATGAGCCCGCATCTTCAGGTTGGTCGCCGTGCAGTTGTGGATGACGGAGGTTTCGGCATATCCGCACAGGACGGCCAATCGCATATACCCATCCATATTCGGAGTAACAAAATCGACATCGTAGATCTCGGCCGAATAAACGGAACCGAAAAATCCAACGTGTTCCTGTCTGCCATCGAATCGCAGATTCCGGATCGGCTGATGGTTGCCGTCGAAAACGCCGCGAAAATACTCGATACAGGCGGCGTAGTAGGTGCGGCCGGTAAAATCCAGTTCGCACTCGAGGCGGATGTGCTGATTCCAGAATCCGGAGTCGTTTCGGAACTCGTCAAAGTCGTCCATCGATTGGATACGATAGGGATCTTCGGCGGTACCTGAACCGGGCAATGCGAAAGTGAATGTTGAGCAAAGACCAACAATAACAAGGCAATACAAGGTTCGATAGCATTTCATTGCATTTTCTCCATCTTCGATGTTCACGCCACAAAATCGACTTTTGAATAGCAGCAGTATATCGGTTTTTCCCGATCATTTCAAGTCACTCCCTTCAAACAATTCAAACAATCAACAAATTCTTATCCGTCATACTCATTAGGATCGTTTTGATTCCCATTTCGCCCGGCAACGGTTATAATGACCTTCCGGCCACATGCGATGAATATCCATTACGAAATGCTTGATTCAAGGAGCAACAACCATGATACGGCGAATCGAAATAGGAATTGTAATCTGGACAATCGGATCGTTTTCATGGGCGGCGAATCTGGCGTCTAACGGCACATTTGAAAAGGGGACGGATAATCCCGCCGGATGGAAAATGGTCGGGGGCAATGGATCGTGGGGGAACGGTCGCCAATCCAAAGGAATCAACGTAACTGGAACCGGGCAGGATAATCCCTATTGGGCTGCTGACGCAAAGGGAATCGAAGCGGGCAAGGCCTATCGCCTGAGCTTCTGGGCCAGGACAACCGGCTCCGGAGGTAACATGATTAGCGGTCTGGATCACATCAATCGCGATTACCAGGCGGGATCGCAATGGGCAAGATACGCATATATCTTTACACCGAAGAAAGATCCCCGCGGCTGTATCATTCGCCTCGGTCAGTGGCAGCGGAACGACACGACTTTTTTCGATGATGTATCGTTGACGGAGGTGACTCCGATCCATGACCGAAAAGGATCCGTCGAACTGGGCGAGGGCGAGTCGATTCGAAATGGAATCTACACATTCAATCCTGACTTTGAATACGAAGGCAGTAATGTCAGTCGGCCGCTGGTCGAATTTACCGGGGGATTTAACACCAACCGCTGGACCCTCGGACCGGGGGAGTGGGTGATCTATCACCATCATATTGGCGAGGTGGAACAGATCGAGCCGACGGTGCGGGTGAATGTCGGTTACTATTCCTCCGGCCAGTGCATTGTCGAGTGCAGCGGCGATGGAAATGACTGGAAGGAACTGGGGCGCATAGGAAAAGTCGAGACGCAATCATTTTCACTACCGAAGGAATTATCCGGCCGGAAAGATGTCTGGATTCGAATCCGAAGTTCGGACGCGAATGACACGCACGGAGCCGGATCGTTCCAGGTGTATGGATATACGTACTCGGCACGATTGGGGCAAACGATTGCGGATGCGACGGGAC
The DNA here is from genome assembly GCA_964386005.1 of uncultured Pirellulales bacterium. Taxonomy (GTDB): domain Bacteria; phylum Planctomycetota; class Phycisphaerae; order Sedimentisphaerales; family Anaerohalosphaeraceae; genus FEN-1350. The sequence continues at coordinate 7,288 of CAYLSB010000054.1, forward strand.
AGACACACTTCATGGAAATCCTGCAAGACAGCCAAGGGCCAATTGAAGTGGAGTTGTTGTCGTGCGGGAGTTTAATCCCGGATGATAATCAGGTTGTTCGTTTTCGAGTCAGAAATACATCCGCGGATGAGAAAGTCGTTCGGGGTTGGGTTATGTTCCCCGGTTATATCCCAGAATCCAACGATGTGACGAAATATTCCCATTCTCCCGATGTCGTCCTTGCCCCTGATTCAGAATCTGTTATTGATGTGAAATATAACCTACGACGGTCTGGCGCCAGTTTCCTGCAAGCCGATCTCGAACTAAGGAAAAAAGACATATCCATCGGAGACTTCTTTTTTTCAGCCAAGACAACCTTTTCTATCCCCGCACTCCATGATGCCTCTTATGGTCATCTTGGGGGACAAACCGGCCCGATATCCTGGTGGTGGTGCGAAGGAACCTACAAGATCAGCCGTCAGCGACCCGTGCCTATCCCTGAACGGAATAGGCACGCGGAAAATCCTCTCTCTCCTGCTCTTTCTGCCTGCCGGGGTGAATATGAACCGATGCAGATTGTTTTACGGCCGACAGAACCGCTCAAACAGGTAACGGTATCCGTCGAGGGAAACGATTCGATTCCAACCAGCGCCATCAAGGCGCATCGGGTCGAGTATCATTACGTCCATCGTGCCTCGGACAATAGCGGCTGCACGGGATGGTGGCCCGACGCCCTGCCGGAATGGAATGAACCGGTTGATCTGGCCGCTAATGAAAATCAGCCGATCTGGATATTGGTCAAGATTCCGCGCGAGTGCAAAGAACGGTCTTCGAAGATTCATTTGAAGGTCCGGGCAGTGAATCTGCCGGAACTGGCGATCCCGATCAATATTCGGATTTACGATTTCGACATGCCGCAGCGGAGCCATGTCGAATCGGGATTCGGCATTTCGCCGGGCAATATCCGCCGCTATCACAATCTTCAGACGCAGGAGGAAGAGCGGCAGGTGTGGGACCTTTATATGCAAAGTTTCCGCGAGCACCGAATCGCCCCATACAATTTCGCACCGTATGATCCAATGGGCGTACAATGGCAACCGACTTCCGAGAAAACCGCAGAAGGACAGGCGTATCTGAAAGCCGAACTGGATTTTGCAGCGTGGGACAAGCAAGCCGAACGATATCTGAACCCCGTCGATGGATTCGCCAGCTTCATGCTGCCCCTCCAAGGTACTGGCGGCGGAACTTATGAGAGCCGATCGCCCGGCAAGATCGGGCCGTTTGAACAGGGTACCGATGGGTATCGCAAGGCCTTCGCAAGTTATTGCGGAGCGATCCAGCAACACCTGCAGGATAAGGGCTGGCTCGGCCGGGAGTATATTTACTGGTTTGACGAGCCGGAACCGAAAGATTATGAATTCGTTCGGGCCGGCATGGATGAAATCCGCCGCGCCGGTCCCAAGCTGCGGCGGATGCTGACCGAAGAACCCATCGAGCCTCTGTTTGGATCGGTGGATCTGTGGTGCCCCATCCTCGATCAGTACAATCCAGACACCGCTCACCCCCGGCAGGCCAAGGGTGAAACAATCTGGTGGTATGTCTGTACCGGGCCGCGGGCGCCGTATCCCGGCCTGTTCATCGACCATTCGGCCATCGATCTCCGGATCTGGCTGTGGATGACCTGGAAGTGGCAGGTACAGGGCATCCTCGTGTGGGAAAGTACCTACTGGACCAGCGACAAGGCCTTCCCGGCCCCGAAGATGCAAAACCCCTGGACCGATCCGATGGGCTACATCGGCGGCTATAGTTTCCCTCTCGGTTTTGTCGGATATTGGGGCAACGGTGACGGCCGATTCCTGTATCCTCCGAATCGCGATGTGGAAAACGACAAACAGCCGTATCTGTCCGGGCCGATCAGCTCCATCCGGTGGGAGATGCTCCGCGAGGGTTTGGAAGATTTTGAATACTTCTGGCTCCTCCGCGAAGCGATATCAAAGGCCGAGAAAACGGGAAAGCCGATTGATCGGCTCAACAAAGCCAGAAAGCTGCTCGAGATCGGACCGGCGATCATCACGGATAAGACGAATTTCACCCGCGATCCGAAACCACTCCATCAGAGACGAACCGAGATCGCCGAAATGATCGAATCGCTCAGTCAGTAATCAAATATGCGATAGGATTTGAGATCAACGATTGACGAGAAATTCTTCGATTTCCTCCCGTCCCGGCGCGCTGGGCTGGGCGCCAAGCCGAGTCACGGAGATCGCCGCCGCCGCCGAAGCGAAACGGATGGCTTCCTCAATCGACCGGCCTTCAGCCAAACGCACGGCCAGGACGCCGTTGAACACATCTCCGGCGGCGGTGGCATCGACGGCCTTGACTTTGAAAGCCGGAATTATTGCCGCAGGATCACAACCCGAGAGCAGGGCACCGCGATCACCGAGCGTAACGACGACGACCGCTACTCCTCTGCTGTGCAGGATATGTGCGGCTGTTTTTGACGAGGCCTCATCGGTAACGCCGACTCCCGTCAGCATCCCCGCTTCGATCTCGTTGGGCGTCAGGATCGATACCTTTTGCAGCAGATCATCCGAAAGCGGCTGAGCCGGCGCAGGATTGAGGATCACCGGCACGCTGTGCGAAGCAGCAATCCGAACGGCGGCCTCTACGGTCTCTAAGGGTATCTCCAGTTGCAATAGAACCACGGCCGACCCTGCGATCACTTCTTCAGCGGCACGGATATCGGCTGGAGAAAGCCGCATGTTCGCACCCGAAGCCACGGCGATACTGTTTTGCCCGTTGCGATCCACAAAGATACACGCCACGCCCGATGCGGCCGTAGGATCGCGAACGACGAATCGCGTATCGATCCCATCGGAAACAAATCCCGCTACGGCCTGTTCGCCGAAGGAATCGGCGCCCACACGGGCGACAAATACCACCTGCCCCCCCGCCCGCGCCGCCGCCACGGCCTGGTTCGCCCCCTTACCCCCTGCCGCCGTGCTGAACCGGCCGCCCAGAACCGTCTCCGCCGGCGCGGGGATCCGGTCCAGTTGAACGATCATATCCGTATTCGAACTGCCGATGACGACGATGGGACGCTGCATGGGAGTTATCCTGATATAGCGGATGTTTTACGGATACGATGTCGGTAATAATCGAGGATCACCGCCGCCACGATCACCAGCCCCGTAATCAGCCGTTTGGTGGGTTCCTGTGCCCCCGCCTGCGCCAGTCCGGTTTCGAGCACCTTGATGATGAGGACGCCGAAGAATGTATTGATGACCGAACCCCGCCCGCCCATCAAACTCGTGCCGCCGATGACGACCGCCGCGATGGCCTGTAGTTCCAGCCCGGCGCCGTTGTTGGGATTGGCCTGATACCGGGCGGTGTGGATAATCGATGCCACCGCGCACAACACCCCCGACAAGGCAAAGACCGCCAGTTTGATCGGTCGCGGATCGATCCCCGACAGCCGCAGCGCCTGTTCGTTGGTCCCGACCGCAACCATATATCGCCCGAATACCGTAAATGAAAGCACAAATTGAGCCAGAATCACGATCCCCAGTGCCAATACGAATGGCATCGATAATCCCAAAACCGTCGTATCGGTTACCCAGTTCAGCGTGTCGGCCATATAGATGGTTCGCGAATCGGTTACCAGATACGTCGCACCGCGGGCGATCTCCAGCATCCCCAGGGTCACGATAAACGACGGCAGAGACCATCGAATGGTCACGCCGCCGTTGATCAACCCGCACAAAAGTCCTACGCCAACACATACCGGAATCGCCAGCCATAGCGACCCGTGGTATTGAATAAGCACAACGCCGAGAACCGCCCCCGCCAGAGCCATCATTGATCCGACAGACAAATCGATCCCCGCAATAATCAGCACAAATGTCATACCTACTGCAATGATCGTAATATCCGGGATCTGCTCGGTAATCGTACGGAACGTTGCCAGAGAAAAGAAATGATCAGCGATCTGTCCGAATACGATCAACAGAATCCCCAGCGCCAACGCCATCCCGAGATAGTCGGCCAGTAAACCGGTCAGACGAGAAAAAATCCCCGATGATTTCATCTTAGTTTCCTTTAGCCGTTATCCCAAGATGTTCGCTGAAAGCGGCCGCTGTGATCGCTTCCTCATCGAAATTCCCCGCTTCGAACTCCGCCGTCAGTTTACCCGCCGACAGCACCGCAATCCTGTCGCATACGGCCGTCAGTTCCTTCAGGTCCGACGAGATCATCATCACCGCCTTGCCCTTTCTCGCCAGTTCGGACAAAAGCTGATAAATCTCGAATTTGGCGCCCACGTCGATGCCGCGCGTCGGCTCATCGAAGATCAGGATTTCGCAATCCCGTAATAACCACTTGGCGATGACGACCTTCTGCTGATTTCCGCCGCTGAGTTGCCCGGTCGCTTGACGATCTCCGCTGCATCGGATGGTTAACGACCGAATGTACCTCTCCACGATTCCGCGTTCCTTTTCGCCGCCAATGACACCCCACCGGCTGCACGATTCCAATCGCGGCAACGAAATATTGTAGCGAATCGAGTTCGGCAAAAATAACCCTTGCTGCTTACGGTCCTCCGTCAAGAGGGCAATCCCCTTCCTAACCGCCTGCCGAGGACTTCGAATGCGAATAGGCCTATCGGAACCATATAAATAGACATCACCGGACTCGATCGGATCGGCTCCGAAGATCGCCCGCGCCAACTCCGTTCGCCCGCTGCCCACCAATCCCGCCAAGCCGAGTATCTCGCCGCGATATAGCGTCAACGAAATATCTCGTACCCTCGGCCCCGCGCAGAGCCGTCCCGTCCGCAGGGCCGTCTCTCTCCGACGGAAGCTCGCTACTCTCTGTCGCTGTCCAAGCTCTCGCCCGACCATCCCCCGGATAATCTGATCGGCGGTGAGTCTTGTAGCGGATTGCGTCGATACCATCTTGCCGTCGCGAAGGATCGTCACTTCGTCGGCAATCCGTAATATCTCCTCAATCCGATGCGAAATATAGACTATCGCCATGCCCCGCTGTCGGGCCAGACGAACCTGCTCGAACAGCAATTCCGCCTCGCGATCAGTCAGCGACGCCGTCGGTTCGTCAAGAATCAATAACCGGCAATTTCGCGACAGGCCTGCGGCGATCTCGACCATCTGTTGACGGCCGATACCGAGGCGGCCGACCACCGACGCCGGGTCGATATCCTCCAATCCAATGCGGACCATTGCCTCCCGTGCCATGCGATTCAGCGCTGAATACCGCACAATTCCAAGCCGCAATGGAAGCTGATCGAGAAAAATATTTTCTGCTACCGTCAGCGTGTCGATCAGGTTCAGTTCCTGCATGACCATCCGAACGCCGGTCTTCTCGGCCGCCCGGCGGCTTCGCGGCCGATACTCACAGCCGTCAACAATCATCCTCCCCTCATCCTGCGGCTGAACGCCCGCGATGATCTTGGATAATGTGCTCTTGCCGGCGCCGTTCTCGCCGACCAGCGCATGCACGCTACCGGCATGAAGCGTCAAATCCACTCCCGCCAGCGCCTGCACCGTGCCGAAGGATTTGCTGATGCCGTTTGCCTGAAACAAAATCGAATCGTGGCCGGTCATGCAAAGGCCGTCACTTGAGGTTCTCGGCCATGATCAGATCCACAGGTGTCTCTTTATCCGCCGGCGTGGTCTTGTTCGTCAGGATCTCCAAAGCATATTCAATTCCAAATACGGCCAGTTGGTCGCCGTGCTGATCGACCGTGCACAGGATTTGTCCTTCTTTGACCAGCAGCTTGACCGCCTCAATGTTGTCGAAGCCCACGACGTGAACCTGTCCGACCTTATTGGACGACTTGATCGCGGCAATCGCCCCCAGCGCCATGCTGTCGTTGGCACACAAAACCGCTTTAATGTCCGCATGTGAGGTGAGAATCCCCGAGACCACCTGATGGGCTTTGGCCGTCTCCCAGTTGCCCGCCTGTGTGCTGACGATGTTCATCTTCGCCGCCTTCATCGCATCCTCGAAACCCAGCCGCCGCTGGATGCCGTTAAACGCGCTGGGCACGCCCTCGATGATCGCCACCTTGTCGCCCGCCGCAAGTTTCTTCGCCAGATATTCGCCGGCGATTCTCGCGCCCTTGCGGTTATCCGGGCCGACAAACGGAATCGTGAGATTCGCGGATGCCAGCACTTCGGTATCCAGCTTATTGTCGATATTGACTACGACAATACCCGCTTCCATCGCCTTCCTGCACACGGGAACCAGCGACTTGGAATCCGCCGGTGCGATCACGATCGCCTGAACCTTCCGCGCGATCATCGCCTCGACAAAATTGATCTGCTGCGACACGTCCTCCTCGTTCTTGATCCCCACGACGACCAGTTCGTACTTGTCGGCGTTGGCCTTCTGATGAGCGGTCGCACCTTCCTCCATCGTCTTGAAGAATTCATTGGCCAGCGACTTCATCACCAGAGCGATCTTCGGTTTCACGGCCGTCCCGCCTCCGGAACCGCCGCCGGGCGCCTGCACAGGCGTCTTCTTCCCGCAACCTGCCAAGGCCATCATCCCCAACGCCAGAATTCCCGCGCCTGAAATCCACGTCTTCTTCATCTTCGCGCCCTCAGTTGATACCGTGTACGACCTGTTCAATCCATTCAGCAGGAAATATATCGAGACTCACCTCCCTTGTCAATCCGCCGAATTCTTTGACTCACCAATGGAGCGAGAACAAATCCTTGCCGAGTCAGGCGGCGGAGCGTCCCTGTTCCAATAGATTTGCCATGATCCACTGGGGTACCTGTATCGCCAAGAACATGGATCAGATTTGTTTGGATACCCTGCAGGAAATTCTTCTCGGGGATTTAGCTTGATCTTTTCAATAATAAACAGTATGAAGGAATCGGATTCATTGACTGGTTTTGAAGAGAACCGGTGGAGATCGTTGTGGAATATCACATACGGGTACCTCGAAGGATTGCCCATTATTTTTGATTGGAACAAAACTATTGGGATCGTGTAAAGATATCATCATGGGTTAGAAATCAAAACGGAATTGTTTGAGGTATCCATAATCGGTTGACGACCATGGAATTATCTTACATAACGGAGTCGTTATCATGTTGTTGAGGGATGCCCAGGAAGAAACCAGGGTGGTTTATGCGGCTCGAAAAGACCTTCAAGGGAATAGAAGCGGCCTCCTTTTGGCACACATATCGGAAGCGATTGACATTCTCAAGTCGCTTCAAGAAGCCAAATCATCAGGATGGGATCATGTGTTTTCTTCCAACGAGAGGACCGTTGGATTGTTGCTCTTCGTTGCTTTCGGGGTCGCTAATGAAACGAAAGTGGACAGTCTTCAGGCATTGAAATCGGTGCTCCTTGAAGAATCTCCATAAAGTGAAACTCGAATACAGGAAAAGGATATCGCATGGCTCAGGAAGAGAGAGTGTTGGTGATAGAACGGAAAGTCGTAGAACGAGTGGGCATCTTCAATGGACTCGTCTTTGATGCCGATCGTTATCTCCGCGAGATCTTTGTCCCGGGAGTTCCCCGTTTCATGAATCGATCCCAGGCGGAAAAAAATCCTGATTTTAAGCAATTGATTCCCTACGTGATCATGAATTGCGACGGAAAATACCTTAGCTATGTTCGAGGAAAACGAGCGGGAGAAGCACGCCTTGTTGGCCACAGATCAATTGGAATCGGCGGTCATATTAATCCTTCCGATGACCTGCCGTTATTAAACACGGATTTTTTTGAAACCTATCTTGCGGCGGTCGATCGTGAGGTGGCCGAGGAGGTATCCGTGGATACACGGTATACAAATCATATTGTTGCCCTCATTAACGATGAATCCAATGAGGTCGGCAGCGTGCACCTTGGAATCGTACATTACTGGGCACTGGAGTCTCCAAATGTTACTAAGCGAGAGCAAATGATCACACAAATGGCTTTTATGGCGCCTCCTGAACTGGAAACGGTTAAAGATTCTTTGGAAACATGGTCAAGAATATGCGCGGACCATCTCATGGAAATGGAAAGTCGAACAAAACCCGCGCTGGAAGCCGACATATTCTCGAAAGAGTAACAGATGCTTGGGTGGATTTCGTTGTTCACGATCGACGAAATGTGAATCCGGATGATTGTCAACCGATCGGACAAGAACCGACTTTGGGTCTCTGATATTCGTGCCTGTTCCGAATGATCGTCCCTTAGCATCCCTTGTTTCCTTCTGATCGCCTGAGTTTGAAGACAACAAACCGATTTTCTTTCAGATGCTCGATCATCCGGATCGGTTTCCGATCCTTATCCACCCAGATTTCTGTTTTCTGCGGTCCCATTTGCACGCGGATATAGAGACCCGTATGTGCGAGAAACGGCTCGGTTCCGGATACAGGAATGCTCTCCAGATAGAATTTCTCATCCTCGTTTGCCTCGTGGATACGAAAAAGAAAAGGTTCCGCATATTTCTGAAATGAATAGCGATGCGGCTGATTCATGTCCAGTAATCGAACGAAACGTAACATGGCATTATAAACAAGGATCCCCTGAGAAAAATCAACGGTGACAGGTTCATGTTCATAAACCGATAAGACTCCATTCGAGTAACTCATCTCTCGATTGCTGTGGGACTCTGCAGATATATCCAGAGTAACATCGATGGGATGTAAAAGATCATTTTCCTTATAGGTGAGTTTTCGTTCGAATTTCATGCTATGATATTGAGGAATCAGCGTAATTGTATCATTCATGAACAGGGCGGTACCGTCTTTTTTCGTGTGTAATTCCATTGTAGCATAAGGCGATTCTGTCCCCGTTTCATCGACAGACACGACATCATATGAAAAATCTTCGACATCATGACCTAAATCATAAACATGGGGAAGACAGTTCAGTTCCGAAACTTTTCCCGTTCTTTCATGCTCTCCCGGAGGTACCATACAAGCCATGAGACAAAAAGAAATGAAAATCCCCGACAGGTGGAGATTGGCATACTTTATAGTAATTAAATTTCGCATAGGATATTCTGCCTCATAAAATAATACAGGAACCATGTAAATTGAATATAGTTTAATCACTTTCAATTAGTACATTGAATTCGAAACTTGGACATCCGTTTTCAATCGTATATCTTCCGAGGAACTGCCGACCATAAGGTTAAATACGCCCGGTTCGATGGTGAAATCATGGCGATTGACATCGTAGAAATTCGACGAATCCGCCAACATGGAAACTCATGGTTGTTTCACGTCTGCATAACGCAACATATTCCGTAAGAGCCGTTCGGCTGCGGGATGCGTGCCCAGGTTCTGACGAATCTGAAGCGTATTCAAAATGAATCTCCCTTCTCCCAATCGATGCACCGCCACCATTAACCCCGACGAATATCCGATTGAGGCATTGATCCCGCCCGCGACGGCCTCGAGCGGCGGATCCTGGCCGGAGAAGACGTTATCGGGAATAATCTCCCTGTAAAATGTATAATCCATCAGGCCCGGTGACGGAAGTCCTTCAAAGATCGGATGGGACTTACACCATTCCTCCTTGTGATACAGCCACGCAGGCAATCCGACAAGCGATCCCTTGTTCTTCAGCGGAAGAAGGGCAACATTGCTTTTCCCATCGGAGAAAACCTCCGGACAAAGAAAGACCGCCGTCGATCCCCGCTCAATCCGTTCCAGCAGCGGACGGAAGGCGTCCGCCCCGCCCGGCTCTGGCGCTTTACCACAAATCAGAATCACCGCGCGCATCCCGGAATCCGTCGGGGAAAAAGGCCGTGACGGGATTTGATGATCGGCCAGCCATTGAGATAGTCCCTGATCCTCGCCCCAGACCGTGACTGGAGTTTCCACCTTCGGCATCGTCGCTGGATCGTCGATGTAAAATTCCACGGCCTCTCCCGCGGCCGCGGCGCCTCGCTGGAAGGTGGCTGTGAAGCGGTATTTTCCCGCCGGTCCATCCAGCTTGACGGTCTCGGAGAAAACGGGAATCGCAAACGGCGGCTCCGGATTGGTTCCAGTGGCACTGCCTGGTACCGTCACAGTGATACTCTTTTCATAAATCCGATTTTGTTGCTGCCCGACCACCTGAAGGAGAACGGGATACTCCCCCGCCGCCAGCACATCCTCATTGGCCAGCACCGCCTCCAGATGAACAGGTGTATTGCGATAGATATTCACCGGTTCGACAAACAGACACCATCTCAGCGGCGCAAAACCGTCGAACATGGCATCGGCCGTACCGGGCTTGAGTTCGCGGAAGGTAGTCCAAAGCCCCTCGGCCGTCATCCCCTGATCGAGCGTGCCGGTCAGACTGTAACCCACCACCGACGGATTGGAACGGATCGCATTGAGGCCCAGCAGTCGCTGGCCGGCCATCCGGGCATTACTCTGCGCGAAAAAATCCTCCGGCCGGTCGAATGCTTCTGCCATCTTCCATCGTTCCCAATCGACCAGAAACTGATCGCGGAAGGTTCGATACAACCGCGCATCTTCCGCCTCGGGCTTTCCCACCTGCTCGTAGAGCCGAACCAGACGCAACAGATCGCACGCACTGCCGATCCCGTATTCGGAAATAAATAGAGGCGTTCCGGCGGCGCCCGGCATGGTCCGTAAATATCGAATGATATCGGCCGTGTGCGGAACCCGCTGATACGGATGCCGATCATCCAGGACATCCTCCCACGTCCGCGAGCCGGGATTACTAACGATTCCCTGTTGTGCCACAGTCTTTCCCACGGGAAACGGCTGAAACGAATCCGGATCGGGTGCCGATCCCGGGGCCAACTGACCATAGCCCCACACGCCGTTGGGGTTATGCTTACTCGAAAATTCCGCCGCCGCATCGAAGGTTTTCCCATTGCCGGTCTTGATTGTAACCGCCAGGGCCGTCGTATCTCCTCCATAGCTTCCGTTGCCGTATCCGCAGACAAAATCAACTCGGTCCCCCTTGCGGACATCGAGTCGGGCGGTATGTTTCTGAACGGGGCCGGCGCCGTTGACATGGATGAATCCATCATACACAGCGCGCTTGTTGTGAAGGAGGTGGACATCCGTCGTAGCCCCCTGGGCGATACTCGAGAAAACCGCGCAGACTTCCGCAGTATCGTCCGCCGGCGCTGTCCATCGCACGACGGCATATTCTCCGTTTTGGCCGGGATGAAACGCCAATTGCTTTGGTGCCCAGGTGATGCCCAACCCCGAAATCGGCTGTGTTGTTCCGTTGAAGTTCACGCAGGGATCGACGCGATCGGAATTTTGCCAGGCCTCGATGCCCGCAACGCTGTCGGCAAAGTTCCATCGCCCGCTGTTAAGAATAACGAGCCGCGAATCATCCTCGCTTCGAAGCGTTTCCAGAAAATGGACGGCATACTGGAACACGGGACCATTATTGGTTTCGTTAAGCAGGCCCCACATTACAATGCTTGGATGGTTGCGGTCCCTGCGGACCATTCCGAGAACCGATTCATTGTATCGCGCGGCAAACTTCGGCGAATATCCCATGCACCATCCGGCGTAGGATTCCTCATAAACCATCAATCCGATCTCATCGCACAAATCCAACTGGTACCGCTTGGCGACACCGGAAATAAAACGGATCATGTTGAATCGCATGAACTTGGCGTTGATCAGATCGCGCCGGAGATAATCCGGATCGTGCGGCATCTCCAGCCCGATCGGACAGCAGTTTCCCGTATGCGACGATCGCAGAAATATCCGTTTTCCGTTGAGTCGAAATGCTCCATTTTCAACCCGGAAATCTCGAAATCCAAACCGAACCGATTGTTCGTCGAACGAATTCGATCCCTCGGTGGATAGACGCGCTGTCACCCGATACAAAAACGGATCGCTCAGTTCCCACAACCGATGTTGATGAATTCGCAGGTCCGCTTGAATCATGGACTCGCCCGATGAAATCGTCTGTTCAATCCGTCCGGAAAGAAAAGTCTCCCCCCCGGCCGCGGAGGCGATGGAATAGTCCAAACGTCCGTTCACGGAGTCGGCGGAATTGTGCACGCCGATCTGGACTCGAACATCGCCGGTCTTCCAATCCGGCCGCACGAACACATCCGTCACCCGAACCGCCGGCGCAAGCAGCAACTCCACATCGTCCAGTATCCCGCCCTGATTCCACGCCGATCCCGGACTGTACGGAAGCGCCTTGTTCCGATGCGGCGTTTCATTCAACACGATCCCGTCGATCGGCTGATGCGTGGGATTGAGAACCCGAACCGCCAAACGATTCGTCTCGCCGGATTTGATGGCTTCGGTCACATCAAGAGAAAACGGCGATTCTCCGCCTTCATGCGTCCCAACGGATTTGCCGTTTAGCCAGACATCCGCTTTGTAATCCACCTGCCGGAATCGCAACAGAGTCCTCCCGTGCGGATGCAGATGGGCCGGCGCCGTAAAATCCTTCCAGTACCACGCCACGCCATGGAATCCCGGAAAGGCATCCTGAATGATCCAAGGAACTTTTGTTTTCTTCGCCTCAGAGGCTGGAGCATTAAACCATTTCTGCTGAATCCCGATATTCTGCGGATCGGGAGCCAATAACCATTCCTCACCGTTCAGGGATAAAACAGAAGTCGGACCAATCCCTCCCTTAAGCGTCGTCCCGTCAGGATGAACAACATCCGCCGCAAAAACCGACGACAACAAACAACAGATCCACAGGATCATATGATGCCGTTTCATGGTTATTATCCTTATATGGACGGTATTATCCGTAATGTCGTAATTCCAAACGCCGGCACTTGCACTGACACTTCATGCGGTTCAAACCCAATCTCCCGATCCTCCTGCTCAACCAGGTTGGTCCGGCTGCACTCCCGTATCCTCACCTGCGGCAGGGCAATAACAGCTTGAGCCGCATTCCCTTCGGTCTCGATCAGCCGCAGGATCAGACCTCGGCCATCTTCGGCCTGCTTGACGGTCATCAACATCACGTTGGCCGGTTCGACCGAACAGAATTCCGCCGTAGGTTCAATTCGGCCGTCCTTTTTGCCTTCGACCTGCACCGCGATCAGTGGATTGGCGAACGACCATCCGAAATCGCGGCAGCCGCCTTTTTTCCAGTCGCCCTCATGCGAGGTCAGCGAATATCGAAAGAGCATGTCGCCCTGTTGTACCGGCTGAAAGTTCGTGCGGAAATTGCTGTCCATCACGAATGCATAAATATGCCCCTTGCTCATCTGCTCTGCGGTCGTGAAGGGCTGGCCGAATTTCGGAGGCGTCAGACCGTGATGCGCCTGCGACACATAGCATGGCCACAATCCGCCGAACTCCACCAGGTGCGATTCAGCCGCCGACAGGGTCACGCCCATAGTGCCGTCGGATACATTGGCCCAGTGCTGCACCGCATAGTAGTTCGAATTCGAACCGGGAAACTGATCCTTCAGCGGCTCAATCACCGAATCGGTTCCTTCGTAGCGGAATTGCGGCGTATCGACGGCAAACGGAAACGCAAAATAGATCTCCATCAATGGAGCAGAATCCTTCAGCACGCGATTGGACAGATCGACCCGCCTGAGCTTGTCATACAGCGCCACTTCCTGGATCACCTGCGGGCAACCCGGCGCCGATGTCACCGAAACGATGCTCGTGACGACGGATCCTCGAGTTGCCGTATGAACCTCGACAGAACCCGGCCCAGTCAGTTGGCCGGTCGGCACAGACTTCACAACGATCTGATTCAGCGCCGCCTCGGCCTTGCCATCGACCAGTTCGCGCTGGAGCTTTTTATCGAATATGCTTTTGATCCCTCCGCGCTGCGTATCGATTTCCACACGGTAAAAATCATTCTCAATCCGGGTTCCTTCGCGATTCAAGCGGGAGGCAAAAACCGTCGGATCCTCCGTCTCAACAATTCGATACGTCCGGCACCCCAGCGAAGGAACCTCTTCAGCGATAAAGACCAAATCCGTCAACTCATGACCCTCAAAGCTTCCGCGGGCGTGGCGATAAGCCGAATAGGCCGATGCAGAAAGCGGACCGTCTATCGATGTTAACTGATACGGAATCTTGGCGCCGGTCTCCACATCGATCAGATCAAACGACTTCGGCGCGCCGAATTTCGCAACCCGCACGATATCCGTCCGCGCAATCGCCAGCGGATTGAGCACCACGATGTGCCGCCCGCCCTCGGTCCGCCGGACTTCCTGCGCAATCGCCTCGGCGGAACGGGTGAGCATCATATCCGCAAGACCCGCCGCACGAAACGCATACAAGCTCTTTTCGTGCCAGGCCCAGTCCTGTTCGGGTCCCGCCGGGTATGCTTTGCCCCAGGTATGCTCATCGTAGAGCATCATGCTGTCGTACGCGCTGCGAATGGCCTCGGCCGGATAGTCCCGACCCAGCAGAGCGGCAATCGCCGCAAGTTTTTCCGCCGCGGCCGATCGAGAGTGCGTCGTTCGGTTGATCGCCGTCTCTCTGGCCGTCGAAGTCGCGCCGACTACATAATCCGTATCGGGCAGTTCGCCGCGGAATGTTCGAAGATCCTTACATTGTTTTTCCAATTTTTCGAAAAACATCGTATTGGTCGCCACGACCAATCGCGGATACGCCCAGCGCCGGTTCCATTCCCGAACGACCCGGCTGATCTGCATGTCCGGCGGGCAGTTGTCCACGCCGTTGTGAATGTATCGCAGCGTGTCAAAGGGACACCCCTGCTTGTCCAGATCTTCAAGCATTGCCGGCAGGCGTTTATACACTTCATCGTACGACGACGGGCCGACGACATCGTGGAAAAATCCGTAGCTGCTCTGGTAATATACCAGAACTTTCTTGCCGTCGGGACCTTCCCACCAGAAGGCGTCCGGCCGGCCATGACGGAGTATCGCGGATTCATCCCAGAAGGTGTGAATGTCGTTACGACCCCACTCGAAGTAGGTCGGACACCCCGCGAAGAAATAGTTCACGCCCGCCCCCGCCAGTACCGTTGGAAGCGACCAACTCAAGCCCGGTACGTCGGTAATCGAGCCGCACAGGATTTTACCGCCAAGCCGCCGCTGCATCCGGAACGATGGATACATCAAGCGGATTCCCTCTTCGTGCCCCGACAGGCAACTGATCTGGTTGCCGTACAGAGCGCCGATTTCGATTCGTCCCTCAGCCACAAATTGGGCCAGCTTGTCGATCGTCTCTTTGGGCCGATTTTCGAGAAAATGCTGCAAGGACCAGCCGGCCTCCACCGTATATCGATACTTGGCTTCTTCGGGCCAGTCGGCTGTCTCTTCACAAAATCGAATTACATTATCGTAAAATCCGTCAAAACTCCGCATGACATGCTCAATGGTGTCGGTATAGCCCAAATCGTGATGCGTAATCGGCACCAGACAGATCTCCCATCGTCGTTGTTTTGGCCAGGTCATTTCACGGCGGATGGATTCAGTTCCGGACTCGAGGGTAACAACAACTTTTTTACCCTCGATCCCATCCGGCAACCGGATCGATACGGCTGTTCGGCCCGTAGGGACCTCGGCCGAATCCGCTGTAATGATTTGATTTCCGATGGTCGCATGGATCCTCATCGCAGAGGCCGGGCCGGAATGATCGATCACGACGTCCGCGACTTGCCGAATTCGATCCCCCTCCTTCACATAAAAAACCGTCGGTTGGATTTCAGCGATTTGCGGTTTTTTCGCGTTGGCCTCTTGGCCGAATGCAATCCCGCCGATCCATCCGATGAGGATCCACATGACAAACACAAACCGCCCCGATCCATCATCCCGCTCCGCTCCGATATTCCTTGACCTCATCTCCATACCCTTTCGCTTTCTGTATGTTTCGTATGCCTCTCATCCGTTTGTGGATTCATGGATTCCGCCGACAATCATAGCATAACTGTCGAAGAACAAAAGAAAACTGTACGCAGAATCATGCCGATATTTCTTGTCACAAAATCCGCAGAACCCTTGCATGAAACATTCCCTGGCGGTACAATTTTCCTCCAACTGATCTCCGTGAAAATGTCGTTCAACAATTTCTAAAGAAAGGTTGATCACAATGAAAAAGTTACTGTCGTGTATCCGGTTTTGTGGTTTTCTCCTCGCGCTCGGTTGTGCCTCCCAACCGGCCCAAAACGCCAAAACGATTGACGCCGCCGCCAAACCCGCGGAAAAACCGCCCGTCATTCAATATGTCGATACGCCGACCGGCCGATGGATGATCCACGATGAAGCGCGCCCCGCCCCGAAGGTGATCACTCCCGGCACATGTAGCACGCCGACTGAAGCGGGAACGGCTCCTTCTGATGCCGTGGTTTTGTTCGACGGCAAGGATCTGAACCAGTGGACCAGCCAGAACGGTTCTCCGGCCAAGTGGATCGTCAAAGACGGCTACATGGAGACCGTCAAGGGAACCGGGATGATTAAATCCAAAGAACTCTTCGGCTCCTGCCAGATGCATGTTGAATTTGCCACGCCTACGACCGTTTCCGGTAGCGGCCAGGGCCGCGGCAACAGCGGCGTGTTTTTGATGGATTACGAAGTGCAGGTCCTCGATTCCTACGAAAATAAAACCTATCCCGACGGCCAGTGCGCCGCGCTATACGGCCGAGCCGTCCCGCTGGTCAATGCCTGCCGAAAACCCGGCGAATGGCAAACGTATGACATCATCTTCCATCGCCCCATCTTCCAGGGAAAAGAGATCGTCCGCAGACCCACCTTCACCGTCCTGCATAATGGAGTTCTCGTTCAGGATCATGTCGAGTTGACCGGTGGTACCCAATGGAACGGACCTCATGCCGTCTCGGATTTCTGGGCCCATCCCGATAAGATGCCGATCCAGTTGCAGGACCATTCCAATCCGGTCCGTTTCCGAAATATCTGGGTGCGTCCGCTGGAGGATTGACAAAACCCAACGGCCGGTTTGTAGAGCGATGGCACGGTTTGTTCCGATCTGCATTCTCGCCGCGCCAATGGAATCGCGATGGGCAAAAACACGAGCTCCGAATCAGAACTCGTGTTCCCCCAATCCGGTTCATCGCGATCACAAACCGAAATGATTATGGTCTTCCGGTTGATAATAAATCCGGGTAATTCGGAGTTGCCGGGTTTGATGACGACAAACCCATTCAACTTCATCGCCTACCTTCCATCCCAAAACCGCCAGTCCCAATTCGGATAAAATCGATACTTTATCCTCATTCGATAACGCTTCCTCCGGAAACGTCAGCCAGAAATCCATTTCCTTGTTGTCGCTTAAATCCGTCACCCGGATATGAGAATTCATGGTCACCAGATACGGGGGAACCTCTTTGTGAGGGGTAATCGTGGCCGCATGGAGTTTGGCTCTCAGCATATTTAATGTATCTGTACCCTCTTTGTGTAAATTCTGCGGCTTTTTCAGGAGTCGTTTTAACCGGCTCATGTCATGGTCCGTTATGTGAATCGTTTGGTTTTTCATAATCCGACTCCCTCATCAAAACGCCGTGGATCCAATGCCTCACACATCCTCGTCAATAGGAATTACAGATCGAACGATCCCGTAGATTTTGTGCTGAGGTTCTCAATCCCCGGACGCATATTTTATTCTCATGATAGGTAAAAACCTTCGCTTTCACAACGAATTCGATTCATCACAATGAAAAAGGCCGGTTTTCGCCGGCCTTTATTTTTGGAGTATCGGTCATACAGGCCAGCGCGTCAGGGAATCCACCCGCCGTTACTTTCGTAAAGCTCAAAAACCAACACATAGCGTAGTTGCGACCTTTTCACGACCGTCTCAAACTCGTAGCCATCTCAGATTTTCATTCCTTATCCCATACAACTCTGATAATACGTAGATCATAAAAGGTTTACGACAGATGTCAAGAGTGTATTGGGCATGTGGCCATTTTTCCGCTGATTTCTTCCCTTTGAAAATTCGGTATCCTATTCCGATATACGGTCGACTCCCTGACCGAGTTCACGAGTTTGGATTCAATCATTTTCCCAGGGGTTCACCCTCATGTCGCCTACTCCAGCGGCATGACGGCCTGCCAGGCGGCCGGATCGTTCGAGGATACCGTCGGATCCGGCGTGATTCGTCGCAAAGCTTTTCCCTGACCATCGGCCTCAAAAGGCCACGGAATATCATCGTAGTATATGACCTCATCGACTACGACCCAGGGAATATCCATATCAGGAAGATCGGGGGCCAGCGGTTTCTCGATCGCAATCCGTCCGGTATCGTTGGCCAGATCGCCATCCCACGGACCGAAGATATCCACGCCCGCTATCAGCGGCCCGGCGGTGTAACGATTCTGGAACCATGCCAGATCGCCGGAAATGGCCGGATCGAATCCGACAACGACAATCCGCTGATGAGAGGCAATGCGGGTATGGTCCGGGAAGACATAATCAACTTGCCCATCCAGACGCCACGCGCCGCCCTCCGACATGAGAAAGATCGCCTGATCCGTCGGATTATATATCTCAATATACTCCTTATCGTGGACCTCTTTTGGATGATACATGAATTCTCGAATCATCACAGGGTTGGTCGGGGCCGAGTTTGCCGCATCACGGCTGGCCGCCATCGAAAACCACCGATGCCCGCCATCCGGATAACGACCCAGGGAAACGAACTGGCCGTTCCCTGAAACCGTTTCATTTTCCTGTCCTTTGAAACGAACGCAATCCACTACGCGATCCTGTCCATTGCCCGGAAGACAGGACAACACGACCAATTCACCGGCTTTGTCGAGTCCGAAACCGGAAGTCAACGGCGAATGGAAATCATGGATCTCATCAAAGCTGATCCATTGTCCCGATGGTAATGTTCGGTTTCCGATATGCCATTTTTTCAGGTTGGAAACCTCGTCGCTGAGATACCAGTCGTTGAAGCTTATCGTATCCCCCGTCGGATTATACAATTCGATCCAGTCATTGGAGTCATAACCGGGATAGTGGGGGTCGCTGAAGTCGGTGTGTGCACGGAGCTCATTGAGAACGACCGAGGCAGGAACTGCGGGATCATCCTGTCCGGGTGAACCATTGAGATATGCGCTGGCTCTCCACATCGCTCCGTAGTTCAATGAGCCGAGGTACTGCCGTGCATACGATGCTTCCAGGGGGACAAGCGAATGTCCGCCGCCGTCGGCCTCCTTCGGCCAGCCCCATCCGTCGGAGTAGGTACACGTCACGACTGTGCCGTACCAGGCATCCGCGACACGGATCCGTTCGCTGTTGTTATTCAATCCGCCGCCATATTCGCCGGCCACGCGCCAAAGCGCCGCCGTGCCATAGCGACTTTCAAAGGCGTCCTCGTTACGGACAACCAGAACAAATTCCCCCGGTCCCAGGGTCTTGATTTTACTTTCCGCCGATCCGAAATCGAATGTAACTCCGTCGGTAATTTGGACGGTGGAAAGGTCGAGTGTCTCATCGCCGATATTCTTGAACTCGATAAATTCGAAATCGTCGGCCGTATAGGAGCTGCCGGCCGGCCGGGGCGGATTGTACATCAGCTCCGTCAGCCGCAGATCCTCGATGACTCCGGTGGCGATCGGATCGGTGGTCGTAAACTCAAACGGCGCCGACCAGTGCGACCATCGCCCGGTGTTGTCCTTCATCCGGCAGCGGGCCCGATAGGTCCGTCCCGCCCGCAAGGCATACGGCGGAATCTGAATCGTATCGCTGAAGGTCGTCAGTTCATCGGATTTCCAAACCGGTTCGATTTCAAATTTGCGTTCTTTGATCTTCAAGGTCGAAAGCGGAAACGACGGATCCGGAACGCCCGCCATCTTCAGATCAAGGAAGAGGTCGCTGCTGCTGGTGTAATCATAATTGACAATCTGCACGGCAATAATGTTGGTCCCGACCACAAGATAATTTTCCGGATCGGTAATACTATCAACCTGATAGGTATTGTTTTCTCGATATGTGTAGCCCGGGTAATTTCGCAAATCTCCGTTGTACGGAATTTCCTCTTCGGGTACATTGCCTCGCAACACGGGCTTTTCATTGATCCAGATCGTAAAGCCGTCGTCATACAGCGTCTCGAATTGCAGAGAATCCACGGCCGCAAGTTCCGCGGCGGTTACCTCAAACTTCAAACGAAAATACAACGTACAGTATTTGTTGGTCAGCCGAGTCCCCATCGTCAGATCGCGATCATATCCGATCGGAGCCGAACCCTCGAACCAGTTCGACTCTTGCGGATCGTCATTGAAATCGAGTTTCCGCCAATATCCCGTTTGGCTTGAGGGCTCCTGGGTCCCTCGGAAATATCGCCACATATCTCCTTGGTCGATCCAGACGACTTCCGTCGGTTGTCCGCCCGGCGGTACATAGGGCTCGTATTCGCCGATCCGCCATTCCATCGCGCCGAATGTTCCATTGCCCTGCGGATCGCTGAAGGCACTGGTCGTAAATCGTAATTGATTGCTTGGATAATGTTCCGTCCCCGTGTATTGAATCGTCGGCGTATGGGGAATACTCGTCGAATCGCCTTCGGCGCCGCTGAGGTTGTCCAGATTGGTTCCGGAACCCGGCCAGGAATTCACGCCGTTTCCGGGCCAGTTGCTGCCCCCCTGCCAGGCGAATCGCTTCATATCCGCCACGCAGGCCTCCAGCGTGCCGTCATCGTGACTGGACGAACTGGGTTCCAGCCGCCATCGATCGCGCTCGGCCGGAACAAACGGCTCAATCACTTGGGCCAACTCGTCGATCATTCCGTTGATCACGTCCGGCTGCCAGTGCAGATCGCGGAATTCCCGCATGATGTTACGATACTCGATCCGTAAAGGCAACTTGCTTGCGCTCAGCGGATTGACGACCGGCTGGTTGTAATGATTGACTTCGAACACAGCCGCCTTGGCGTGATCCACACCGAAATTCCAGTACGGCCCCCAGGTATCGTCGGTGTCGAACGGCATAAACCACAGCTTGCCGTACGGATTTTGGGCCGTGGAATCCGGAGCGAAGTACCATGACATATTCTTGAGATTTTCCGAACTCCGATCGCCGCCGGAAAAAACATCGTAATGGCGGATCGCCTCGGCCACGGTGTGATACCGGGACCATTCGCGATAATCCAGATATTTTGTGATGAATTCCGCCGTCGAGGCGGTTTTCAGATTCCACCGGATATTCTCGAAATCGCCCGGCGCAACGTTATCGATCACCTCGATCGCATCCGGTCCCTGGTAACGGAGCATTCGCCACCCGTCCCAGGTACGGGAAGACAACTTGTACAGGTTTCCCTTTTCCAATTCCTGATGCTCGATAAAGCCGGCGTTATAATCTTCCAACGCGATATACATTCCCCAGAAATCGCCTTCATACTGCCCGTAGTCGGTCGCGGGGGCTTCTTCAACGCCATCGACCACCCGGAAATGGAACCAGTACAACTCGGGAGCCGGCACGTCGAACTGATTCCACAGCCGCATATTCAGGACCTCGTTGAGGCCGTATCGCCCGATCTGGTGATTGCCCCGCATCTTGCCGACCACCAGCGATTCCCATTTTCTCGGGAATTTGTCTCCGTAGATGTCGCGGGCTTCGAAATATCGGCCGCGATTGAATTCGAAATTCATCGCGCGTTTGCCGTCGTAATATCGGCCGTTGCCCCCGCGCAATCGATACCCCACATGGTCATAGACCTTGCCTTCATAAACGAAGGCCCCTTCCCAGTTTTCCGTTCTGCGCGCTGTCTCATTATAGAGACTTCCGTCATGTGGAATCTGATACTGGCCCTGGAAAACCATACAATCGGCCATATCGACATCCCGCGTGATCAGCGTATAGACCGGCAATGACGTCAGTACGGAGGCGGGATAAACATGGCCTGCTCCCTCGGCATGGACCGAATCTTTCGAAACGACATAATCCGGCACGCCATTGTAGATATAACAGGCAAAGTTCAGCGAAGGATCATCCGCATAGGGCACGCGAACCGAATTGCCGAGTAAATCTTCGGCCGTGATCCGGTATCGAAACAGGGTTCGATTGACCTGTGGAGAAATCATGGCCGTATAAATTCCGTCGTTGGCAATAATATCCGGAGCGATCCCGTCGTCCTTCATCGGCATTGACACCCAGTTGGCCGGATCTTCAAACGCCGGATTTTTCGGTCTCGGCTGGAACGGATTGGCCATCAATTCCGTCGTTGTCAACGGCAGCCGCGACGGGATATAGCTGCCCGGCGCGACGATCTGGTACAACAGAGTAACGCTTTTCACGCCGTCAGGGTCCGTGACCTTGACTGTAATTTGAATATTTTGGCTCGATGTTGGCTGGTGTTTGTCCTGGGCCGGTGGCGCGCCGATCGCCTCGTGTTCCACCTGGCGAATCTGCGGCGGAACCTGGACGTTTCGGCATCCGTTTTCCTTTCCGGGCGTCGGAGTCCCGAAAGCCGTCTCGGGGTCTTGTCCATCGCGATAATACGAAGCCCTCCAACTCCCGGCCAGATCGTTATCGATGGTCGGATGGATCAGTTCCAGCGAGGCGCCTTCGCCGTCGGCGGCGATCGACCACGGAAACTCGCTGCGATAGCTGACTTCGTCGATCTTTTTTCGCGACGAATCGCGGAGGGTGATGGTTTCCCCTTCGTTACGCAATGTCCCGTCAAACGTTCCCGCCGGAGGAAATCCGAATTTTTTCAGAAAGGCCGACGCATCCTGAGCGATCACAAGGAAATCGCCCGATGGAATATATGTACCCGCAGGAAACGAATACTCCACCGCGTCTTCGAGAATCCATCCGGAAAGATCCACCGCCACGCCTCCGGCATTGTACAGTTCGATGAATTCGACCGGTTCGGTATTCTTGTCCGGGTGATAATGGATCTCGTTGATCACCACGAGCGGATCGTGCGACGCATTCCAGTTCGCGGCCGTTACACCGAAATCGGCCAGGTTCACGTTTCCGTCGCGATTGAAATCGGCGCAGTCAAACCCGCCGCACAGTTCGTTATCAAGCCATTGCAGAGAGAATATGACCAGATCGGACAGGTCCACAACGCAGTTTCCGTCCAGGTCGCCGGGCAGGCACGCGATGGATTGCTCAATCGTCTTGAACGACCAGTCGGGTCCCGTAAGGACCTCCGACGACGGGGGAATCACCGAATCGATCCGCCAAAAGTATGTGGTATCGGGTTGCAGAGAAGTAACGACAAACGAGGTTCCTTGATAATACAGAATCTTCGCCTGGAGTTGCCGGGGATTGATCCCGAAATACACATTGTACCTGGCAACCGAGCCGGAGGATTTCCATTGCAGCGTCAGCGGCAATTTGGCGGAAACATTTCCTGCCCCATCGGTCGGCGAAATCGCCTCAACCATGGGATCGATGGTTCGAAAACTCCATACAGCGCCGGAAAATGTTTTGCCGTCGCCGGTTATTTCGACGATTTTCCAGTAATACGTCGTCTGCAGGTTCAACGCGCCGGGAGAAAAACTCTGAACCGAAGGCCCGACGGTTCCGCGGAAGATTCCGGTGGAAGTTGTCGTGGCATTCTGGACGGCCGTTTTGTCCGTCCCCAGGTAGATCTGGCGGCCGGTGATCAGGGGGGATTCGGAGGATGTCCATGACAATGTCGTATTTGTCAGGATATCCGTCTGACCATTGCCAGGAAAGGGGTTGTTCGGCAGGTCGATGAAGTCGGTCGGCGGCGAATCGGGACCGGCCGAATAGGACCGTAGAATCTGCGCGTCATCCAGGGCCAGATCGTAGATCCGGAACTCGTTGTAGATTCCATTGAAGACGGGATCGTCCCATTGGGATCGTCCCAGCCAGTTGTTCACATCGGGCAGATCGGTCAGACGGAAATGCGGCTGGCCGGTATCCAGCAACTGGCCGTCGAGATAGATCCGGGTCTGTTGATCCGTCCAATCCCACACCAACGCGACATGAAGTTCCCGTCCGGCGGAGAGCACGGAGGTTCCGTCGATCACTCGCTCTTCCACGGATCCCAGTTCCGCGCCGCGTCGATATCCAACGCGGTATCGTCCGCCTCCGCCAAGAGGCGTCATGAAAATGTACGTCGAGTTGGCGCCGCCGTAGGAAAAATTTTCGCCGGAATCGCCGGTACCGAAATCGAAAATTCTCTGCCAATAATTAACCGGGCCGTTCCAGGTTACCCACGCCTCGAAGGTCGCATTTTCCCCCAGGGCGGAAATGATTGCGTTGGGTAAATCGATATAATTGATATTGGAGGCCGACGACGTCGGTGTATTAGGATTGCTCAGGTTTACGGTTCCATTGGAATATCCGGCCGTGCCGGTAGCGTTCACCAGCGTTCCATGAGCCGATCCGATGGAATCGTCGGCATTGTCGTCAAACGAGTAACGATGGACAAGGCCCGAAAATCCTGGGGAGGTGAATGTCAATATTGCCCATACAATAAATACGATACCATTCGTTGGTTTATTCATGCCTGTTCCATTTCGATCGACTGGATGCAGCCATATTCCCCCTCGCGCGATATCACCCTTCCGACGGGCCTTATCGCCCGATGTGACTCGATCCGTTGCATTCCAAAACGGCCGCCAAGACTTTTGCTTTGTGTACTTCATTTTACCATTTCCTCCGAGCAGAAACAAGTAACTTAGGTTAACCTCCTTATGGTCCACGAAAAACATTGGTCCCTCCATTAGTTAGAACGCTGTTGCGTAAAGTGTCCCAAGACAAAAGGTATCCAGAATCGTAAGTCGTTAATGGGTATAGCTTTATCGTTTTTGGGTACCAGCAAGAAAAGATAAATAGGGTGTTGCACAAATTGTCCTATCTTACTAT
>CAYLSB010000055.1:0-31799 GCA_964386005.1 uncultured Pirellulales bacterium
TAATCCTATATCCGAATTCCTGCACCTTGAATCCCGTAAATCCTGTCCATGATTTTTCGTGTCTTTGTTCCCCTTTCTGTCTCCCCCCAAATTTTTTCTTTGTGTCTTGGTGACTTGGTGGTGAAAATCCGTTCCCACTTTCTCACATTCCCACCTTCCCGCTATGATTTATTTCCGCAATCCGAAATCCGCATTCGGCAATTGTCTCACATCCCCTCTATGCCTATAGGGATACTATATTCTGTCGCCTATATCCTATAGCTTATCGGTATGCCTACTTTGTTTGTCTATAGCAACTTTGGATTTCTATATATTCCAATCTTTAATAGCTAATATACCAAAATGCGCGCATTTTCCATGCGCATGAAACGAGCATGCAAATTCAAACAAAACCGGAGTAGGAAATATAACCCTTTTCCATATAAAGGTATGTGATAAAACGCGCCTCCGATTTCCGGCATATGTATTTTTGCGATGTGAAACGAACCGTGTTTTTGCGCATTTCGACTTTACACGATATCGCTTCCAACCCCTTGTCGTTGCATGACTTACATACAAAGGATATTACGTAATACAATACCCTGTACTCGCACAATCCAAAAACGCGAAATTATTACATTTCGTTTTGAGGCCATGTTCAGATAACGTCCATCCAAAACCCCTACAAGAGTACATAATATTCTATCTACATTATCTATTATATCGCCCCATCTTCTGGAACAATTCGATCTCTTCCCGAATGTGCCGATAGACCCTATCGATTCTCGACAGACTCGGGTAATGGATCCACGCAACGCCTGCACAGATGAAAAAGAAAAGGATCGGCAACTCGATCTGCTCGCTGAAAAGCAAACTGATTCCCTGAAAAAATCCGGCCATTTCCGCGGTACCCAGCGCGACGAGCATCAGCGGAAAATATCTCCCCACAGCCGATTCCAGATCCGGCGCCCCGGCCGTAATCGGCCAGGCCGCCTTCCGCAATACGATGCAAGTCGTTACTCCCGCAAGAGTTAAGACGCCCCCGATGATCCACATCGTTTTTCCCATGGTTGCATCCGACGATCGTACCACCGCCCCCGTCATCCGCAAATACACCATCACCGCGAAAAACAGCCACAGACCCGCCTGAATCGCGAAAAAGATGATCCGCATCGTAATCATCCTGCGTACCAGCTCCGGTGTCGATTTTTCGCTTCCACGCAACATTTCGTCCATGTCTGTGCTCCTCGAACCTTCCGATTGTCTTTATAATTTCCCGCCCTTTCTTGGCAATTCCATCACATTACCCGGTTTCCCGACTTCTTCAAGACCTTTTCTTTTTCAAATCCTCCGACCGACCCTGAAAATTCCGTACGAATCCCCTCAATTGGGCTTGCATTTCATTGACGGCTCTTTATAATGTTTCGTTTATCCGGTTTTTCTCGCGGTCGGATAGCACGTTAAAACGCCGGATCTTTCGAATCGGACAGCGGTTTGGGCCGTTACGATTCAGGAAAATACGCATTAGGGAGATTGTACGATATGGTTTCTTACGCAGAAGCGGGTGTGAATTTGTTCGGTACTTCGGTTCCTACGCTGGCCGAACTTAAGCGGTTGTGCGCCTTTGTCAACAGCAGCGAACGCAATCGGATCCATTTTGCCGACGAACTGGCCGCACACGCCGGTAATGCGATGGCTACGGGGATCGGAAGGGTTTTTCTCGGAAATCCGCGCGAGGCCGTTGACGCACTGAAAAAGGCCCCGGAATCTGCGATTCGAAGTTTGTATCTGGCTTATGCCTATCGATCGGTCGGCGAATTCGACGCCGCCCTCAAGGTACTTGACCAGGCCGGAAAACTCGGAATCGATCCGTTGATGCTGTCTCTGGAAAAGGCGGCGACGCTGCGAAAAGCCGGCCGCCTGGACGACGCAGCGGCCGAGTTGAAATCCTGCGCCAATTTCGAACGCGTCAGCGCCGAGTATCACCTCCAACTGGGAAAATTGGCCGACGCCAGGGGCGATTACGAAGAGGCCATGGAACATTACGCCATCGCCACGGACCTGGATCCGAATCACTCGGAGGCCTTTTTCCGTCTGGCGTATGCCTACGATCTCCGCGGCGACGATGAAGAAGCCATGCATTATTATCAAGAGACCGTTCGTATCCGACCCAGCCATGTCAACGCGTTGCTGAATCTGGCGGTTCTGTATGAAGATGCGGGGGACTACGACCGGGCGACCCAATGCGCCGAGACGGTGCTGGCCAGTCATCCCAATCATCCGCGGGCGAACCTGTACCTCAAGGACGCCGACAGTTCATGGACGATGGTGTACGACGAAGAAAAAGAACGGACGCGGGATCGTCGCAACAAGATCCTTGAAATTCCGATCACGGATTTTGAATTGTCGGTTCGAAGCCGAAACTGCCTCAAAAAAATGAACATCAATACCATCGGCGATCTCTTGCGGATCACCGAGGCGGAATTGTTGTCGTACAAGAATTTCGGCGAGACTTCGCTGATGGAAATCAAGCGGATTCTCGACAGCAAGAACCTGCATCTGGGGATGGCGCTGGAAGACAAGGGCGGGGGGTTTGCGACGCCGGCGCCGACGGTCGAGGGAGCCAATCCCGAGCTGCTGGGCAAAACCATCGAGGATTTGGAATTGTCCGTTCGGTCGCGTCGAGCGATGGTTCGCCTGAACGTCAAGACCATCGGCGAACTGGTCGCCAAAACGGAAGCGGAGCTGTTGGGATGCAAGAATTTCGGCGTGACCAGTCTCAACGAGGTGAAGGAGCGCCTAAGCCGTTTTGGGCTCAATCTTCGTCGTCTCGATTGAGGCGGTTCCGAGACCATGATGCAATCGGCCGACAGTGACGGGCGAGACCGATTCCATGATTGAAAGACATCGGGTGTTCCAGGGTCGAATCGTCGCAGGGTTCCTGCTGATGTGTATGGCGGCGGGGGGATGTCGGCGCCGAACGGATGTGGAACCGACGTTGACGATTCATCCGGATTCCGTCGGCACGATGCGGGTGTTGCTCTTTGACAAGATCAGCGGATGTACGCTTTCCTCGCCGGATGGATTTACGGCCGAGGCCGAGGATCCGGCCGCGACGGCAAAATTCAGTCCGGACGGTTCGGATCTGGCGGTTACCCTGAACGAGGGACGTATTCAGATTGGGATCCATCGTTTTGGACGCCGTGTATGGATTCGTCCCATCGACCGACAGATTCTGGTGATCGACAACCAACGATATCGAGGCCTTCTGCTTCTGGCGTCGAGGGACGATGGCAACGGAATCGATGGAATCAATGTGTTGTCCCTGGAGGCCTACCTGGCCGGCGTGATCGGCGCGGAGATGCCCAGTTATTGGGAAGCCGAAGCGCTGAAGGCCCAAACCATCGTCTCGCGGACGTACAGTCTGTATATTCAGCGTCGGTTCGGAATCGGGCGCGACTGGGATGTCCGTCGGACGCAGGCCAATCAGGTGTATCGTGGCATGGCGGCTGAAACGCAGACCATCCGGGAAGCCGTTGAATCGACACGGGGAATGGCGCTGACCGTTCCGGGAATCGAAGGCACACCGGAATTGTTTCCGGCGTATTTTTCCTCCACATGCGCCGGACATTCGGAAAACAGCGTTCATGTTTTCGGCGATCGATTCGGGCCCCTGGAGGGCGTGTCGTGTCCGTACTGCACAAGCGTGAGCCGTCGGAGTTTTTTGAACTGGCCCAGCGTGGACTATACGGTTCAGGAAGTGAGTCGTCGATTGATCGAACGCTATCCGAATCTTTCGGCTCTGGAATTCATTGATTCGATCGAACCGACTCGGATTAGCCGATATGACGGCCTGGAACGGATCACGCAGGTTCGGCTGATCGGACGAAACGGCAAGACCGATACGTTGCGTGCGGAAGATCTGCGACTGGCGATTGATCCGACGGGCAAACGGCTCAAGAGCACCAGCTTTTCGCTCCGCAAAGAAAAGGACCGGTTGATCTTCGAGCAGGGCAAAGGTTTCGGCCACGGCGTCGGGATGTGCCAATACGGCGCCGAAGGTATGGCGCGGGAAGGATATTCGTGCGAGGCGATTCTGGCCTTTTATTTTCCCGGATCCAGGATTCATGCCCTGAAAGAGATCGAAAAGCGATGACGTCCGGATTTACAATCGACGCGATGGATCCTCACAGCCGTGCCCGACGGGGTCGGCTTATCACCCCGCACGGCGAGGTGGATACCCCGGTGTTCATGCCGGTGGGAACCCGCGGATCGGTCAAGGGTCTTTCGCCCGAACAGGTGGAACAGACCGGGACGAAAATCGTTCTGGGCAATACGTATCATCTTCTGTTGCGTCCGGGTATCCGTGTGGTCGAAAACCTCGGCGGGCTCCATGCCCTGATGGGCTGGAAGGGGCCGATCCTGACCGACAGCGGAGGATTCCAGGTTTTTTCGTTGAGTTCGCTGACTCGGATCGGCGAGGACGGCGTGGAATTCGCCAGCCACATCGATGGCGCCAGGATGTATCTTGACGCGGACGTGGCAACACGCGTGCAAAACCGCCTGGGGGCGGATATCATCATGTGCTTTGATGAATGCACGCCGTATCCGTGCGAACCGGATCGATTACGCAAGGCGGTGGAGCGGACGATTCGCTGGGCCGCCCGATGCAAAGAGGTTCACGCGAATTCCCGGCAGATGTTATTTGCGATTGTGCAGGGGGGCGTGGACGAATCGCTTCGTCGCGAGTGTGCCGAACGGTTGATCGCGATGGATTTTCCGGGATACGCCATCGGCGGCTTGAGCGTGGGCGAAGGACATGATAGAATGTTGCGGACCGTGGAAGATACCGCAGAGAAGTTGCCGACGGATCGGCCGAGGTATCTGATGGGGGTGGGGATGCCCTCGGATATTCTGGCGGCGGTACGGGCGGGGATCGATATGTTCGATTGCGTGTTACCGACCCGCAACGGCCGCAACGCCTATGCGTTTACGGCTTCCGGACCGATTCGACTGCGAAATAACGCCCATGTGTCCGATATCGGGCCTGTGGAAGAGGATTGTCCCTGCGTGGCTTGTCGGCGGTTCAGTCGCGGGGCGATCCGGCATTTTTTTAATGTCGGCGAGATGCTCGGACCGATTTTGTTGTCGCTGCATAACATCACGTTTTATCAGCGGCTGATGAGCGAAATCCGTCGGCGGATCGGCGATCGAAGTTTCGCCGGTTGGGCCGAAGAACAGATTCGATTCTGGCGATCGTTCGAATCCTCGGAATCGGACAAAGAAGATATGATTATGAAGTAATAAATCGAGTGGGCAATCCAGAGGGTTGTCCGAAGATACGAAGGGAAAACGAATGAACAATCTGTGGATAGCGGCCGGCCTCGGTCAGCCGGCGGAAAGCGGCGAGGGAACGGTGGTTACCAGCGAACCGGTGGAACAGACCGGTCAGGCAACGACCACGGAATCCAAGACGGGCGCCGACGCGCCGCCGGGCAAGACGCCTCCGCCGCAATGGCCCATGCTGGCGATGTATATCCTGATTTTCTTTGCGATGTACCTGTTGTTATTCAGCCCGCGTCGCAAACAGAAACAGCAGGAAAAGATGATTAAGGCCCTCAAAAAAAATGACCGCGTGCGAACCGTGGGGGGGATTCTCGGCACGGTGGTCGAGGTACGAGACAACGAGGTGGTGCTGAAGGTGGATGAATCGACCAACACCAAGCTCCGCGTGGTCCCCGGGGCGATCAGCAAGCTGGCCTCGGGCGAGAGCGATTAAGCAGGAAGGCGATACGGAAAAATGATAACCGGCACTCCGGTTGACGACAGGCACTGGGATAGGAAGGAATCATGAAGAAGAATACGTGGAAGATGCTGTTGATCGTGATTGTGACCCTTTGGGCTGTGGTCCAGCTTCGTCCCCATTGGGACCGCGATTCGGGACGGTTGAAACTGAACATCAAGCCGGGTTTGGATATCGCCGGGGGCACCAGTCTGGTCTATGAGATCGACACGACCGACATGGAATCCGGGGATGTCAAAGGTCTGGCGACGAACATGATTCCGATTCTGATGAAGCGAATCGATCCGGGCAACGTGGCCAACGTGGTGATGCGGCCGCAGGGCGATCGGCGAATCGAGATTCAGCTTCCTCTGGCGAGTCCCGATACGATCAAGCGCCGCCAGGCCTATGAGGCCGCGTTGAGCGAACTGGAGAAGGACAACATCAATCTGATGAAGATCAAGCGGGCCCTGAGCGATACCCCCGACAACCGGGAGTCCTTTTTCGCGCAGGCGGCCGGATCGTCGTCCGAGCGCAAGGCGATTCTGGATGAACTGGCCAAGGCCTTCGACGGTCGCAGCGAAAAGCAGCGGCAGCGGGACGCCGCCGTCGCCCGCATGGCCGAACTGCAGACGCAGATCGACGCGGCCAAACTGCAGGGTGAGTTTGTCAAATCCATGGCTTCGATGTGGTTCAAGTTCGATGAGAAGAAACAGGCCGAGGAAATCCTCCGTCATGTGGAGCGGATCTGCAAAGGCGACAAGGAATTGACGGACGATCCCGCCAAACTTCAGGAGGCGACCGAGAAGGGCATCGCCCTGGTCGGGGACTATCTGAAGGCCTACCGGAGCTGGGCGGAGGCGGTAAATGATATTACCATGCCGGAGACGGGCAAGGATGTTCAGTGGGAAGCGGCGTTATCGAAGCTCGGCGATCTGAACCTGAGCGTCGAGCGAATAACCGATACGCTGGATATGCCGTTGCGGAATCCGGACCGGGCAAAAAATCTGGCACAAATGAAGGAACAGTTCGCCGACCGCAAGGCCAAGATCGAGGCGGTCGAAACGGCCTACGCGAAATACAAGGCCGTCGGAGGCAGTCTGGACGATCCGGAGGATCTCAAACGAATGCTCAAGGGCGCCGGGGTTCTGGAATTTCGAATCCTTCCAACCCAGGGCGACAGCACCGGCAAAACCAACATGAGCGAAATCGCCGGATACAGCGAAGCGCTTCGGACCAAGGGTCCCAAGGCCGCTTCAAGCCGGGATTATGTGTGGTGCGAGATCGAAGATCCGGAGGAGTTTCGCGCGAGCGGCGCCATCCTCGGATCGTTCGGGAGCAAAACCTACGTTCTGATGAGCAATCGAGCGGGCGAAACGATGCTTCGCGGCAGCGGGCAGAAGGAGTGGAAGCTGAAGCGATCGTATCCGACCTACGACAGCAACGGCCGGCGCGCCATCGGATTTTCGTTTGATCCCGTCGCATCGAGCATCTTCTACGACGTAACCCGGAATAATAAAGGACGTCCGCTGGGGATTCTTCTGGATGGATTGGCGTTATCGGCGCCGAATATCGAGGAAGCGATCAGCAGCAGCGGAATCATTCGGGGCGAGTTCACCGATACGCAGGTCGCCGACATGGTCAACAAGCTCAACGCGGGATCGTTCCCGGCCCGATTGTCGGAGGTGCCGATCTCGGAAAAGAGCATCGGAGCCACCATCGGCGCCGACAACCGCGACCGGGGGATTCGGGCCGGATGGATCGGGCTGATCGGCGTGGCGGCGTTTATGATTATCTATTACATGCTGGGCGGCATCATCGCGGTGATCGCGCTGGGATTAAACTTTGTCTATATCCTGGCTCTGATGGCCATGTCCCGTGCGACCTTCACGCTGGCCGGAATCGCCGGTTTACTGTTGACGGTGGGGATGAGCGTGGACGCCAACGTGCTGATCTTTGAACGTGTCCGCGAAGAACAGGAACGCGGTTCCACGGTGCGCCTCGCTATCGCTAATGGGTATACCAAGGCCTTCTGGACGATCTTCGATTCCAACCTGACGACGTTTCTGTCCGGTCTTGTGTTGTACTTGGTGGCGTCGGAAGAAATCAAGGGATTTGCGATCGTACTGATGTTGGGTCTGGCTTCAAGCATGTTCACCGCCCTGTTTGTGACGCGTGTGATCTTCGATTTCCTTCTCGAAAAACGAATTGTTCGCGATCGGCTCAAGATGTTCAAGGCGTTCAGCCAACCGCACATCAACTGGATGGGATTGCGTCCGGTATTTTTCGTCGTTTCCGCGACGTGTATCATCGGGGGTATGTCGGTGTTCTTCCTGCGGGATGACGCCAAGAACAACAAATACGACATCGAGTTTACGGGCGGAACCAGCGTCCAGATCGACCTGAAGGAAGGTACCGGGTATGACCGCGAACGGGTGGAACTGGCGATACAGAAGGTGGGCAAGGCGATCGGGAGCGACGCCTTGGCGGCGGCCAGCGTCTATCAGGTGGGCGACAGCCAATTGCAATATGAGATCACGACGACGGCGACGAACCGGACGATCGCCACGGTGAAATTCAACGAGGCCGGAAAACAGACCGTGGAATCCGTTCGGAAGGCACTCGACATAGCAATGGCCGATATACCGGATCGTCTATATGGACTTATGGTCACCTCGACCGATTCGCAGACCTTTACGATTTCCACCGGCCAGGCGAATGAGGCCATGCTCAAACGGACGTTGTCGGCGGCGTTCAAGGATCAGGCCGAGATCTCCGATCCGAGGGTCGATCCGATTGTCACCGAGGCGGTTCGCAAGGCGTTCGGGGACGATCTGGCGGTGCGGGAAGATCTGGGCTTGACGATGATTTCGGCCGCCAAGATCGGCGACAAGGATGTGGAATTGGCGGATTATCTGGGTGGGGTGAAGATTACCTGTACCCTGAAGACCGAGACCACCGGAGCCGAGATCCGACGTCGTCTGGGCGATACCCGGTATAAACCCGATGCGTCCGACATGACATGGTATCCCCATGTCCTGCTGAAAAGCGATTTATCACCATGGGGTGACACTGAGGCCGTGTCGCAATTTGTGTATGTCAGTTCGCTGCCGGACGCGGGGTACCGTGAAATCGGCGAGTCGGAATGGGCCCGGTTTATTGATAACGAACAGGGCAAGTTGAAACTGTCGGCGATGCTGGAATCGACGTTAGCGCGGATCACGCAGATCGATCCGTCGATCGGTCGCGAGTCGGTAATGCGGGCCTGGGTGGCAATCGTCCTGATGCTGGTGGCGATCTTGTTCTACATTTGGTTACGGTTTGGATCGGCCTTGTTTGGAACCGCGTCGATCGTGGCGCTGATTCATGATGTGTGTATCACGCTGGGCGCATTTGTGACCTGTGCTCTGGTGGCCAATACACCCCTCGGAAGAGCCCTGTTGCTTCAGGATTTCAAGATCAACCTGCAGACGATCGCGGCGTTTCTGACGATTATCGGTTATTCATTGAACGATACAATCGTGGTGTTTGACCGAATCCGCGAGAACCGCAGCAAGTTGCGAACCCTGACGACCTCGATGGTCACGGACAGCATCAACCAGACCCTTTCACGGACCTTGCTGACGGGCGTGACGACGTTAATGGTGATCCTGGTGATGTATTTCTTCGGCGGGTCTGGACTTCGCGGATTCACCTTTGTGATGTTTATCGGAATCGTGATCGGAACCTATTCGTCGATTGCCGTTGCATCTCCGATGCTTCTGGTGGGTCAGCGGAAGGCGGAATTAAAAAGCTAAACGGTTTGGCTGTCGCGGGTGGAACGGATGCCATGCGAAGAGATCTGAAGATCGGAATGCTGCTGGGCGTCGGCGCGGTGATCTGCGCGACGGTGGCCTTGTCGCTGTGGCCGGGGGTATCGGTGGAAGAACGGATGCGACGAAATCTTCCGGACTCCGGTTCCCTGGTTCCGTTTGGCTTGTCGGACAAATCGATTGCCGTCAAACCCGGCAATATCATCATTCCGCAGGATCCGCCCGCCGAGCCGGTCGATGTACGGATACCCCATCCGCCGTCGGATCCGGTCAAACCCAAACCGACCGGGGTGCAACCGTCTCCCAGGCCGGAGGCGACCGAAAAGCCCAAGCCGGCCCAGCGAATCCATGTGGCGGCGGAGAATGAGACCTTGTCGAGGATTTCGCAACAGTATTACGGAACGAGTTCGCGCTGGCAGGCGATTCTGCAGGCCAATTCGACGGTCCTCAAGGCCCCCGAGCAGCTCCGGCCCGGGATGCGTCTGGTGATTCCGGATGTAACGGAGAAACCCGATCGGTCGTCGGACCGGTGAATCGACGCGCGGGATCCAATGTCCATAGAAACAACAACGAGGATATAGTTCAATGGCGATACAGAAACCGGAAAAAGTGGTACTGGCCTACAGCGGCGGGCTGGATACCAGCGTCATTCTGCCGTGGCTGAAAGAGACCTATGGCTACGACGTTGTGGCCTTCGCGGCGGAACTGGGGCAGGGCGACGAGCTCAAGGGCATTCAGAAGAAGGCGATGGCCACCGGCGCCGTCCGGTGCGTGATCAAGGATTTGCGCCGGGAGTTCGTCGAGCGGTATTTGTGGCCGCTGTTGAAATCGGGCGCGATGTACGAATACGATTATCTGCTGGGTACCAGTATCGCCCGGCCGCTGATCGCCGAGCATCAGGTTCAGGTGGCCCATGCCGAAGGTGCGACGGCGGTGTCGCATGGCGCGACGGGCAAGGGCAATGACCAGGTCCGTTTTGAATTGACATTTATGGCCCTGGATCCGACGCTGCGAATCATCGCGCCGTGGAAGGATCCGAATTTCACGCTGACCAGTCGCGAAGCGGCGGTGGAATATGCCCGCGAGCGGAAGATTCCGATCCAACAGAGCGTCAAAAAGATTTATTCGCGCGACCGAAACCTGTGGCACATCAGCCATGAGGGCGCCGATTTGGAAGATCCGTGGAACGAGCCGAAAGATGACCTGTATGTGATGTCGAGGCCAGTGGCCAAAACCCCGAACAAAGCCGAGTATGTCGAGGTCGAATTCGATCACGGCGTACCGGTCAAGCTCAACGGCAAGTCGATCGACGGCGTCAAACTGATCGAAACGCTCAACGTTCTCGGCGGCAGGCACGGCGTCGGACAGGCCGACCTGGTGGAAAATCGGCTCGTCGGCATGAAATCGCGCGGGGTGTACGAAACGCCGGGAGGCACGATCCTGACGACGGGGCACAAGATTCTCGAAAGTCTGACGCTGGAACGAGAGACGCTGCACTTCAAACAGCAGATCGCGCTGAAATACGCCGAGATGGTCTATTACGGGCAGTGGTTCAGCCCGCTGCGGGAGGCGCTGGATGCGTTTATCGATTCGACGCAGCGGTCCGTGAGGGGGACCGTGCGGATGAAACTGTATAAGGGTCGCTGCACGCCGGCGGGCGTTAAGAGTCCGCGGAGTTTGTATCGGACCGATCTGGCGAGTTTCAAGATGGGAGCCGAATACAATCCCACCGATGCCACCGGATTTATCCGGCTGTTCGGATTGCCGATGAAGGTGGCCGGAATCGTTCAGGGATCCGGCGGAAAGAGACCTCGGAAATAAATCGTAACGTCGTTCCGACTGTTCCAGGAGTGAATCGTTGGTATTCGAATGGATAGCACTGGTCTTCGTATTCGCCTTTGGTGCCTGCGTGGGAAGTTTTTTGAACGTGGTCATCTGGCGGTTGCCGCGCAATCAATCCCTGGTACGGCCGCGATCGGCGTGTCCGGGCTGCGGCACGATGATTGCCTGGTATGACAATGTACCCCTTCTGTCGTGGCTGGACCTTCGGGGGAAATGCCGGACCTGCGGAATGAAGATTTCCATTCGTTACCCGATCATCGAGCTGGTTACGGCGATGATTTTTCTGGGATTGTATCTGGCCTATTTCTGGCTCGACATGCGAAATGTGGGCTATGGATACGGGCACGCATTTTTGGATTTTTGGAATGACGGATGGATTTGGTATGTTTGCCATGTGGCGCTTTTGTCGGCGCTTCTGGCGGCCAGTGCGATTGATCTGGAGCTTTGGGTGATCCCGCTTTCGCTGTGCTGGTTTGTGACGGTGCTGGGAATGATTTGTTCGGGAATGGCGCCATGGATCATGCCGGCGTCCATCCTGAAGACATTTCGATTGTTTCCTTCGGCTTCATCCATGACCGGCGCGCTGGCGTTGGGAGGAATGATCGGATTGGCCGTCGCGTTGGCAGCGCTGCGAAAGGGGCTGATCCCCCGGAGTTATCCGGAGGAGGAGACAAATCCGACGGAAGGGCAAGTCCCGGAGGCGAACCCCGCCATACCCGATGCCGACGATGATCGGTTCGACCATCGCCGTGAGATTCTCAAGGAACTTTTGTTTTTAGCGCCGATCGTTCTTGGTGCGGTTTCGGCGATGGCGATCTATCGGTATGTTCCGGCGGCGCAACGGCATTGGGACGCCGTGATCGCGTGCCCGATGACGGCGGGGTTTTTCGGCAGCTTGTGGGGGTATCTGATCGGTTGCGGCACCGTATGGGCGACACGAATTCTCGGTACCCTGGCCTTCGGTCGGGAGGCGATGGGATTGGGCGATGTGCATCTGATGGGTGCCGCCGGCGCCGTAATCGGGGCGGAAATGGCGGTCATGGCATTCTTTATCGCGCCCTTTTTCGGTCTGGTGTGGGCGATCAATCAATGGATATTCAAAAAAACACGCCAAATTCCCTACGGTCCGTTCTTGTCAATGGCCGTGGCGTTGGTTATGATAGCCGGCGACTGGTTCTGGAATACCTGGTCGCGGTTGTGTAGTAGTTGGCGACTGCAGTAAGGGAATCGATACTTTTTGACAACGGGAGGTCAAATATGAGAAACATGTTGTGGGCGGTAGCGGGAATTCTTCTGTTGGCCGGATGTGGGTGCACAAACTGGGAGCAGAGGTACAAAGCTCTGGATGTGGAGCACCAGAATCTGAAGGGACTGTATGACAACTGCTTGACGTCGCTGGACAGTTCCGCGGCCGAGAAGGCGCAACTCGGCCAGCAGCTTTCGCAGAGCCAGCGGACCATCGATGATCTTCAGAGACAGATCAGCGGCCAAAAACCCGTCGATAAGGCCACAGGATTCGAGGGAATGGACGTGAGCTTCGACGCGGCCCAGGGGACGATCACGGTGACTCTTTCCAATGCCATTTTGTTCAATGCCGGACAGGCCACGCTTCGCAAGGCGGAGATCGCCGAGTTGGATAAGGTCTATTCGGTGATTCGCGAACGGTACAGCGGCAAGAGCGTGGATGTCGTCGGGCACACGGATACCGATCCGATCAACAAGTCGGCCAAGTTCTGGAAAGACAACTGGGAATTATCGGCGGAGCGCGCCCTGACGGTCACCCGATACATGGTCAGCCGGGGGATGCCGGATTCACGGATCCGCGCGGTGGCCTGCGGCGAGAGCCGACCCGTAGCGCCGAACACATCTGCGGCCGGCAAGGCCAAGAATCGCCGCGTCGAAATCGTCGTTCACATGCGGTAATATCAAAAATTTCCAATTCCGAAATCCCGCCGAGGGATTAAGGATCGATGCTCTGCGCAAAGCCGGTGGTATGGAAGGTGCCATCGGTTTTGATTGTTAAGGTAACGGCTCCGTCGGAGCCGGTGTACCACGCCGTGACGGAGGGATCGGTGGGTTTCCACGCGGTGGGAACCTTGGAGGATGCGCAACTGGCGACGACGGTGGACGCCCCCAGATGGGTAAGCAGTTTATCGGGAGGGCTTGTCGTTGATCCGTGGTGCGGCAGGATCAATACGTCGGCCTTGAGATTGGGATATTTGGACATCAGGGCGGACTGCGCGGCCTCTTCGATATCGCTGCAAATCAGGATGGTTCGGCCCGCATAGTCGATCCGCAGAACCTCCGATTTGTCGTTGTCGCCGAGAAAGGATTGGCCCAGCGATACCTCATCCGGCCAGAGCCGGGTGAGTCGAACGGGATCGCCGGGCAATTCTGAAATATAGATATCATCAATATTATATCCCTGTATTTCCAGAATCTGCCTCAACAGTCCCGCCCCGGACAGGGTCCGGGCTCGATCGAGAAAGGCGCGGTTGGCCAGAATTCGTTCCGTCGGAATCACCGCCGACACTTCCGGCAGGCCGTTGAAATGATCGATATCGGCATGGCTCAGAATGACGCCGGCCAGCCGGTCGATTCCCCGATGCTGAAGATACGGCAGAATGATTCTCCGACCGATATTGGGCGACGTGGAGGATCCCGCGTCGATCATCCACGTTGTACCCTCGGGCAGTGTGAGCACGATGGCCTGCCCGTGTCCGACGGCAAGACAGGTCAGTTTGAGATTGTTTCGGTCGAAGAAAAATGCCGATCCGGATACCACGGCGATGGCGGCGACCAGAACCATGGCGTACCGGATCGGACGTACGAATCGATTTCGCCGGGGAGCAAACCATGCCGTCAGCAGGGCGGCATAGAACAGGGCGATCCAGCCCGTCGCGAGTTTGCCAGTGCTGATCTGGCAGAACGGCGCTTCGGACAGCAGTCGGACGATCGCATTCATCCATTCGGCCAGCAGGATGGCCGCCATTCCCAGCAGGGTTGACAACGTCGGCAGCCATGCCGCGATGATCAGCTTGATGAATCCGGCCAGCGTGACGCCCAGGACCAGCGGATTGACCAGCACGGTGAACAGACTGGCCAGCGGTGTGATCGTCCCGAAATGACAGAGCATGATCCCCGATCCGCCCAGCCAGGCGGCAAGGCCCATGCTGAACATCAGGATCGCGGCCAGGGGCCAATCGTAGAGGATCGATCTTGTCCACGCCGAACGGCGCCGGGCGAACGATTCCCAGCGATCGATCGAGATCGTAAGGAGCCGATGGCGTATCGCATGATCGAACAACAGAATGCCTCCGACGGTCGAAAAAGACAATTGCCAGGAGATATTGAACAGGTCGGTCGGGCGAAACAGCAGCATGGCCACGGCCGCCAGGGCCAGGGTGTTTCTGGAGTTGGGAATCCGCCGTACCAGGATCGCGATGCAGAAAAACCAGCAGATCACCGCGGCGCGCGTTGTGGCCGGGTTGGGCGGAACGATCAGAATGTACAGGATCGTCACGAGCAACGTCGCGAATGCTCGTTGCCGTTTGCCGAGTTGAAACCATCGGCCGAGCTTCCAGAGAAAGCCGGCCAGAATCGCCAGTTGCATTCCCGACAGGCAGATGAAGTGGGCCAGGCCCGTCTTCCGGAAGGCCTCGTACAGAACCGGATCGATTTGCCGCGTCTGGCCGAGGACGAGAGCGGAAACCATCGCTTCGGCGGGTTCGTTGAGCATGAAGTCGTCGACCAGAGCCGCTGAAGCGACATTCCGAAGACGGTTCAGCCAATGGTCGATTCCCCCTTCGGTTGTCGGAGTCAGCAGTCGAAGGGCATCGGCTGATTTCACCGAAGCGGAAAGGTAAATTCCTCGATCTTCGAGATTTTTTTTGAGATTGTACTGGCCGGGATTCATCGGGCCGAATAGTCGGCTCAGACGGCATGAAATCTCGACCATGTCGCCGCGATGGATATGCTGGATTTCCCGGCCGCAATCGACACGGACCTTCCCCGACATGGGTTGCATGCCGTCGGATGCAAGTGCCTCGCGAACAGACAGATAGAATGAACTCCCGGCTTGCGACCATCCGTATCGGCCGAAGGCCCAACTGTCTTTGTCGGCGGTGAAGGGTTCCGTGGAGACCCTTCCGCGGAGCGTGGCGATTACCGGTTGATCCGTAGCGCAGCGCCGGAGATCGGCCCGATCCGGTTGCCGGAAATTATACAGGCGAAGCGCCCCGACGGATAGACAAAGGATGGAGCATCCCACCGCGAGGATGTGGGTTTTTTGGCGCGAATACCGGCGACACAGAACGATCATCGCAAAAACCGCGACCATCGCCGAAAGGATCCATACCCGAACTGGCCACGCGAAATGGTCCTGAATCGCGATTCCGGCCATGATTCCCAATGCGGGAAAGATCATCGGGTAATACGAAGCCCAGCGTTCCAGAGGATCGGATGAGTCCGTCTGCTGATCGAGCCATTCCAGTTGCCGCCGGATGGGATCCACCCGTCCATCCTCCTTTATTTGTTTTATTCAATCCTCAATACCAAGATTATCCTTTAATACAGATCAAGGGGACCAGCTTGGCGACCTTCCGCGCCAGGCCCTGTCTGTGCGAAACCTCGACGACCTCACTGACATCCTTGTACGCCGGCGGAGCTTCCTCCGCGATGCCCCGAATCGAACGGGTCCGAATCAGGATTCCCCGACCGGCCAGTTGCCGGGCGATGTCTTTTCCGTTCCACTTTTTGGTGGCGGCGGTTCGGCTCATGTTTCGCCCGGCCCCGTGGCAGGAGGAGCTCAGACCGAGGCGTTCGCTTTCCGCAGTACCCGCAAGGATGTACGAAGCCGTGCCCATTGTTCCGCCGATCAGGACGGGCTGGCCGACTCCGGCGTATTCGGCGGGCAGGTCAGGATGCCCCGGACCCCACGAGCGGGTCGCACCCTTGCGATGGACAAAGAGCCGACGGGTCTTTTTGTCGATCGTGTGCGTTTCTTCCTGACAGGTATTGTGCGAAACATCAAAAAGCAATCGGATCAAAGCATTGGATTTGAATTCCTCAAAGGCCTCGCGGACCAGATGAGTCAGGATCTGCCGGTTGGCCAGGGCGCAGTTGATTCCGCTTCGCATGGCGCCGAGGTAACTTTGCCCGACTTCGCTCTGGAGCGGTGCGCAGGCCAATTCTCGTTCCGGCAGGTTGATCCCCATGTTTCGGGCACAGCCGGCCATGTTCTTGAGATAATCGGTTCCGATCTGGTGACCGAGTCCGCGCGAGCCGCAGTGGATGCTGATCTTGATGTCATCCAATTCGATTCCAAAAACACGGGCGGCCGGGTCATCGAAGATTTCAACAACCTGTTGGATTTCGAGATAATGATTCCCCGATCCGAGCGTTCCCATTTCTTCCTGCTGGCGCCGTTTCGCCAGGTCGGAAACTTTCGATGGAACCGCGCCGTGAATACGGCCGTGGGATTCGATGAATCGCAGGTCGTCCATGTTGCCGTAGCCATGCTCGACCGCCCACTGCGCTCCGCCGGCGAGGACCTCGTCCAGTTGGGCCGGCTTGAGATTGAGACGGCCGGTACTGCCGACACCTGCGGGAATTCGGCGGAACAGGATATCGGCCAGTTGTTCATGGCGGCCTTCGATATCGCCGATCTTTAATCCCGTGTGCAACGTCCGTACGCCGCATGCGATGTCAAAACCCACACCGCCGGCCGAGATCACACCGCCTTCATCGGGATCGAACGCCGCGACGCCGCCGATGCAGAATCCATAACCCCAATGCGCATCCGGCATGGCGTAAGAGGCCCCGACGATTCCCGGCAGGGCGGCTACATTGCGGACCTGTTCGGACACCTTGTCGTCCATATCCTTAATCAGCGGCTCCGAAGCGAAGATGACACCCTCGACGTTCATGGAGCCGGTCCGTTCGATCACCCAGCGATATTCGGAACGTTGCTTGACGAGTTTTCTGTCCATGTTACACATCCACTACGCATTGTGCGATCCAGTTTCCGTCGGCGCCTTGCTCAACCTTGAGCATCAAGTAGGTCGCCGCCTTGGGTTCGACGGCCGTTTCATGACGTTCCGGATCGATCGGTTCGCCCCAGGCCATCGCGGTTAGTTTTCCATCCTGTATTGTCACGGAAAAACGCCCGAAAAGCAAGTTCCGCGTGCTGACCTCGCAGATCAGGGCATTGAGCCAATCGACCAGCAATTGTTCGGGATCATCGGCCAGGCAGGCGATCGTGATTTCCCGGATCGGACGCACATTCTGCGGCGAACCGATCACGGCCATCAGCGCATACCCCGCCTCCGCGAACGCCTCGGCTTGTGTCGGGGCGATTCCACGGACTCCGATATCCGCCTGATGCGCAAAATGTGCCCACATAATTAACCCTTTCCGATGGTTCACCAGTATAGAAGGATTCCGAATAAGATCAATCGTCATATTGGTTTGGCCATTGCGGGGGTGTGGCCATTTTGTCCGGTACAATAAGCCGGAAGCCATCGTCCCTCGTTATCATGCCGGGCTTAACCCGGCTCCGGAACAAACGGTCGGAATTACATGCATCGAGAGGCCTGGATTCCGGCTTATGCCGGAATGACATCGGGTTTACCATTTGAATTTGCCGCACCCCGTTGCGGTCGAGCGGCTGGTACGATATCATTCGCATGTGCTAATGACAGGGAGATGATCATGAACAAACTGAAATTCAAAATCGATTCCGCGTGTTGGTGCCTGGTGGTATTTGTTTTTGGATTCAATATCGATTCGGCTCCGGCTCAGGTTGGTTCTGTCGAACGCGTTCATGATCCTTCCATTATCGCCGCCGATGGAATATATTATGTGTTCTGTACGGGGCGGGGAATTCCGATTCGGAGTTCATCGGACTTATATGCGTGGGAACAGGCCGGCCGTGTATTTGAAGGTGAGCTTCTCTCCTGGGCGAACGAAGCCATCCCCGGCGCTCGCGGCCAGTGGGCCCCGCATATTGCGTTCTTCAACGGCCGTTATCATCTGTACTATTCCGTCTCCACGTTCGGCAGCCAGCGATCGGCAATCGGGCTGGCAATCAATCGTACCCTGAATTCGGCCGCTCCGGAATATCGATGGGACGATCAGGGA
This sequence comes from uncultured Pirellulales bacterium, assembly GCA_964386005.1. Taxonomy (GTDB): domain Bacteria; phylum Planctomycetota; class Phycisphaerae; order Sedimentisphaerales; family Anaerohalosphaeraceae; genus FEN-1350. The sequence goes on from CAYLSB010000055.1 coordinate 18,556, forward strand.
ATGGTACTCGATTCGGCGCCAGGCCGAACTCCTTTCAACGCGATCGACCCCGCGGTCTTCGAGGACAAGGACAAACGCGTATGGATGGCATGGGGCTCATTCTGGAAGGGCATATATATGACCGAGCTGGATTCCGCGACCGGCAAACGCAAATCCGCCGATTCACTTCTCCTACATCTTGCCGAGAGACAGGGTACCACGGCCATCGAGGCGCCCTATTTGATCGAACGCAATGGTTTGTATTATCTGTTTGTGTCATTTGACCAGTGTTGCAAGGGCGTGAACAGTACCTACAAGATCATGGTCGGCCGGTCCAACCGCGTAACAGGTCCCTATGTCGATGCCACGGGAAAATCCATGCTTGAAGGGGGCGGGACGCCTGTTCTTGCCGCGCAAGACAACTGGAAAGGCCCGGGCCACAACAGCATCCTTCAGACGTCGCAGGCCGATTACATCGTCCATCACACTTACGATGCCAATCGCAACGGTATTGCGGTACTTCAGATTCGCCCGATCCTCTGGTCGCAGGATGGCTGGCCGACGGCGGACTTGCCGATTCATGGGCCGATCAATCAGATGCCTGAGGCGAGACCGATGGTAGAACCGATTGAAAAGAACATGCGTTGATCTTCACCCGGCCGTTCGCAATCAGTACCGGTAATGTTCCGGTTTGTAGGGACCGTCTATCCTAATGCCCAAATAAGCAGCCTGCTTTTCAGTCAAGCGGGTCATCTTGGCGCTGAGGCGCCCCAGATGCAAGCGTGCGACTTCCTCGTCGAGTTTCTTCGGCAGGGTATAGACGCCGGGTTTGAGATTCTCTCGGACGAGCATCATCTGGGCCAGGCATTGATTGGTAAAGCTGCTGCTCATGACGAAGCTCGGATGGCCCATCGCACAACCGAGGTTGACCAGCCGACCTTCGGCCAGGAGGATAATGGAACGGCCGCTCTTGAGGGTCCACTTGTCCACCTGCGGCTTGATATTCTCGCGCTTGCATCGCGGATTGTCGAGCAGATAGCCGGTCTGTACTTCGCTGTCGAAATGGCCGATATTGCAGACGATAGCCTCGTTTTTCATCCGCTCCATGTGTTCGCCGGTGATCACATCGCAGCAGCCGGTGGCCGTGACGAAGATATCGCCGATCGGCGCCGCCTGCTCCATCGTCGTAACCTGGTATCCTTCCATGACGGCCTGCAGGGCGCAGATCGGATCGATCTCGGTGATCAGCACGCGGGCGCCGAATCCCCGCATCGATTGCGCGCAACCCTTGCCGACATCGCCATAACCGCAGACCACGACGGTCTTGCCGGCGACCATCACTCCGGTCGCCCTTTTGATACCGTCGGCCAGCGATTCACGGCAGCCGTAGAGGTTGTCGAACTTGCTTTTGGTAACGGAGTCGTTGACGTTGATCGCGGGAAACGGAAGCTCGCCTTTTTCATGAAGCTGATAGAGGCGATGGACGCCGGTGGTTGTTTCTTCTGAAACGCCGATCAGATTTTCGGCAACGGTAGTCCATCGACATGTGCTTGTCCGATAGCTTTGGGCCAATCGATCCATGATGATGGCGAATTCTTTGTTGTCGTACTTCTGTTTCAGAAGCGACGGATCATTCTCCACCCGCATCCCCTGAATGACATACAAGGTCGCATCGCCCCCGTCATCGACGATCAGGTCGGGCCCCGAACCATCCGGCCAGGTCAGCGCCTGCTCGGTACACCACCAGTAATCCTCCAGCGATTCTCCCTTCCAGGCGAAGACCGCCGCGCTTCCGGCCCTGGCGATAGCGGCGGCGGCGTGATCCTGCGTTGAAAAAATATTGCATGAGGCCCAGCGGACGTCGGCACCGAGTTCGACCAGCGTCTCGATCAACATGGCTGTCTGAAGGGTCATGTGTAAGCTGCCCATGACCTTTTTGCCCTTGAGCGGTTTTTTCTTTCCGTATTTCTCACGCACTGCCATCAGGCCGGGCATCTCGTTTTCCTGTAGTTTCAGTTCACGGCGTCCCCACTCGGACAGTTGGATGTCGGCCACCTTGTATTTCAGTTTTGGATCGACCTTCCGGATTCGCTTTGACCTGGTTTTCATTCTGAGTTCCTTTCGGCGTTCTCTTCGTTTGCCACACTATAGACAATCGGATCGGCCAATCACAAGTTTCGGCTTGATAAATGAACCGTCCGTTGAAGGATTCAACCGGAGATTGATCAAGAGGACGGGAACGGAGGAACGACGACATCGTCCGGAAAGGGGCGCAAAAAATAAGGGAGTCAGGCGCTTTATGTTCAATCAGTTTTGGGCCGGACTCCCATGATGCGATCGTGCCGTATTGCACCTTACCGCGGTAGGCGCCTGGCAATTCATGCCGGTTTTGCACTCGCAACACTTATACTATACCACAAAAAGCTTTTCAAAGCAAGTGGAAAGCGCGAAAGGGCGCGGCTTCATCGTGACGTGTTTCTGTAAATAGTTACAGCCCAACAGGTTATCTGCCGCTGAATCGTAGAGAATCAGGGGAACATTCCCTGGTGTTATCGGAACAAGATCCGATCCAGCAAACTCGCCGACAGATTGTAAAATCCATGCAGACACATCGCGGCGGCGAAGAAGGGATACGCCGGGCTGAGATCGGCATTTTTCCCGTCGGCCAGTTGTTTTCTCCATACGCGGATCAAACCCAGCGATGCGATGATCGAACAGGTGACGTGCAGCGAGGTACAGACGGTCCACCGAAACAGGGCGTACAATTCCGGATTTCGAATCGTTGTGGCGCGGGAATACAAATGGATATACAGCAGATTCTCGATGGAGGCGAAGGTCAGCGCCGCAACGATCGCCGAAAAAACGAATTGCCACGAAGCGAAAAGCCGATACGGTTTTTTCTCCAGAAGATAAACCATTCCCGCCTGTTTGAGCATCTCTTCGATGATCGGTCCGAACAGGATCATATACATGGACCCATACCAGGATGGATTGCCCGCAAGAAAAACTCCAAGGACCGCAAAAGGTCCCGTCAAAACGGCCGTTACCGCGCCGATGGCCAGATTCCCCAGCCGCGAACATTCCGCCCGCTTGCGCGCGATCCAGTCGCCGAGGAAATACGAATCGTCAGCGCCGGTGATCGCCGGTTCATTCCGGACGGAATCCCGGATTTGCTCCAGTTCGCTTTCCGACAGCCCGGCCGGCTCGGCCGTTTTTTCCGAGGGATCCGGGGCGAAAGGTTCCCGCTGAAAAACCGGCTCCGAACGGGCGCTGAACAGATCGTCGTTCATGGTTGTTTCATTGCGGTTCCGTAGGCGATCAACTCCACGCCGCCGGGATTTTGCGGGTTATCGGAAATCATCATCGTTTCATATCGAACGTTCCAGACGAAACGTGCGCCGCTTCGCCGGGCTTCTTCGAGCATTCGCAATGTGGCCTCGCGGCGAGCGCGATCCATCAAGGTCTTGTATCCCCTGATTTCCCCGCCGAACAGTTTCCGGATTCCGCCGAGGAAGATTTTGAAATGATCCATCGCGATGACGGCTTCTCCCGTGACCAGAAAGGCCTGGCTGTTTCCGAGACTTCGGGGGATCGTCTTGAGATTACACACCACCATGTCTCGGAGAGCTTGTTCTCTTTCCGCGATATTGCGAAAATGTCTCGACTCCGCCCTTCGTCCAAAAATCAGCCCGAGTAAGATTTCAAGCATGATGGGATTCCTTTCTCGGCAGGTTACATCCCGGCCGACGGGCCGGAGTGCGCATCTTCCACGACCACGCCGGTGCCATAGACATACAATTCCGCGGCCCCGGATGCGACCGAGCTGGTGGCAAAGCGGACATTGACGACGGCATTACAACCGAGTTCGGCCGCCTGAGCCATCATCCGGCTCATCGCTTCGCGGCGCGATTCGATCAGCAGTTCGGTATAACCCTTCAATTCGCCGCCGACGATGTTTTTCAATCCCGCCGCGATATCCCTCCCGATGTGCTTGGCGCGAACGGTGTTGCCCTGGACGAGCCCCTTGATGGCGACGATGCGCTGGCCCGGAATGGTTTCGGTGTTGACAACGATCATGGATTACCTCCTGTAGATATTCTTCGTAAACCGATAGTATTTGCCGAACGACGATAGACGAATATACCGATCCGTTTGTTCCGGAGCAAGGACGATTTTTCGTCCGCCGCATTTCCCGTCGGTCCAACGAGGATCGACGGATTTGACATCGGTATATCCTTCGCTTATAATCCTATCGTCGAAAGTCGTGTCTCAATATGAATTTCACTGCGAGAGGAGTTTGCCATGGCAAGGACTGGTTGTCTCATTGTCATTCTGTTCGGCTTCGCTTCTCCCCTCCTTTGCGCGCCGGACATGGTTCCCTTTGCCATTCCCGGTCCATCGAATCCGCAGTCCCGGATCGCTTTGTCCTCCGATCCGATTGGCGGACCGGCGGATCGGCTGGTCGTTCGCGATGGGCATTTTTATCGCCGGGATCGGCGGATCCGGCTGTGGGGCGTCAATCTTTCCTTCGGGGCCAATTTTCCCGCGCTTGACGAGGCCGAGCCGGTGGCGGCTCGCCTGGCCGCGGCCGGAGTGAACACCGTCCGATTCCACCACATGGATACGGCCGACTACCCCCGGGGTCTGTGGAATCGCGGCGACGGCAAGACCATCGAACCGGAGTCTCTCGACCGACTCGACTATTTCCTCAACGAGCTGGCCAAGCGCGGCATCTATGCCGATATCAATCTCCATGTCGGCCGAAGCCACAGCCGGTATCTGGGGTTGCCCAGGCCCAACAGCGACTATGACAAAATTGTCAATCTGTTTACGCCTCAACTCATCGAGGCCCAGAAAGAGTTTGCCCGGCAGATCCTCGATCATGTCAATCCGTATCGAAAACTCCGCTATGCCGACGATCCCGCCATCGCCGTCTTTGAGATCACCAACGAGAACAGTTTTTTCATGTGGAACGGCGACGAGGTTCTTCGGTCACTTCCGGAATACTATGCCGGCGTTCTCGGCCAACAATACAACCAATGGCTCAGGGCCCGCTACGTATCCACGGATCGTCTGCGGAGCGCGTGGAACAAACATGCCCAACCTCTGGGCGCCAATCTCTTGACCAACGGCAGTTTAACACAGACCTATCCCGGCCGCTCGATCCCCTCCGGATGGAACCTCGAGCAACACGAAACAGCCGGGGCGACAGCGAAACCCGCCACCTACAAACAACGCGAAGCGCTCGCTATCGAAATCGCTCAAGTCAATTCCTACGACTGGCATCTTCAGTTCAATCAGGCAGGTCGATCCCTTGAAAAGGGGAAATATTATACCGTAATCTTCTCGGCGGCGGCTCCGGCAAAAAAGCGAATCTCGCTGGTCGTCGGCCAGGCACACGATCCATGGCAAAATCTCGGCCTCAGCCAATCGATCGACCTGACGGAGGATTGGAAGGAATACCGTTTTGGTTTCACGGCCAACCGGTCCGATCAAAATGCACGCATCAGTTTTTCCGTCGGCAAAGACACGACCGCCGTTTACCTCGCCGATGTCCGTCTCTGCCCCGGCGGCCAGGCCGGATTGGCCGATGATGAATCCGTCGAAAAAACCAATATCGCATTGTTCTCCGATCGGGAAGTCGCCGAACGGAGTCTCGACCGATTGCGTTTTCTCGCCGAAACCGAAAAGCGTTTCTTCGACGGCATGCGCGATCACCTCAAGAAGACCCTCGGTACCAGGGCCCTCGTCACCGGTACCATTGTCTTTGGACCGCTGGGTATGTACGCCCAAAGCGATATGGACTTCATCGATTCGCATTCGTATTGGCAGCACCCGCGATTTCCCAATCGCCCGTGGGATCCGGCCGACTGGCGGATCGATCAAAAGCCGATGAGCGATTTCCCCGATCAGTCCCGCACGTTTGCGATCGCTTCGGAAAAGCTGGCCGGTAAACCGTTCACGCTGACCGAATACAATCATCCCGCTCCGCTCGATTCACAGGCCGAGTGCGTGCCGATGATCGCTTCTTTTGCCTCCGCTCAGGACTGGGATGGTATCTGGTTCTACACCTACAGCCACAGCGGCAACGACTGGAATCGGGAGCACATGAGCGGTTTCTTCGATATCGACACCAATCCCTCCAAGTGGGCCTTCATGCAGGCCGGCGCGATGATCTTCCGCGGGGCCGGATTCGAACCGTTCAATGATTATCGGCGAATTGATCTTTTGGATTCCGCCGATCCGATTGGCTCTCTGGCTCCATTGTATATGGATCACGGCATGAATATGTTCGGCGTCCTGAAGGCCAAAGGCAACGCCACCTGGCAGGATATGATCCGCCGCCGTATCGATGGAACCTATCCTTCCGCGCCGGTCGGATCTGCCGCGACCTTCACGTCCAATGCGCCGACATCCATCGACTGGCCCATCGAATCCGGCAGGGGCGTCTATTTCGCCAACGGCCGATGCGGTTATGTCCTGTCCGGCGATAGCAGACGATTCGATTCCGTATCCAAAGGCCGCGCCGCCGTAACCTCGCCGGGCTTTGCCGTGATGACGGTCACCGCGATGGATCAAACCGAACTGGCCGGCAGCAAAAAAGTCCTCGTTACCGCGTGCGGCCGGTGTGAAAATACCGGCATGATCTTTTCAGCCGATCGCAAAACTGTCGGGACCAACTGGGGCAAGGCCCCCGTTCAGATCGAGCCGGTTACCGGCTGGGTAAACCTTCCTTCCGGCTCATGGAAATGTGTTGCCCTTAAACCCGATGGAACATCCGGATCGACAGTGCCTGTTGATATCAAAGACGGAAAACCTGTTTTGCGCATATCCGGCGAATCCAAAACGATGTGGTATCTGCTCACTCGATGATAAGAGGAGATGAATCGATGCGTTCCTATCGATGGTTTCTTTGCATAGTAATTGTAATTGGCTCGTCACTCCTTTCGGCGAAAACGGTCAATGAGCCGGCCCGCGATATTCCCGTCATTGCCGATACCGATATCGTGGTTGTCGGCGGCGCCAGCGCCGGGATTACGGCCGCCCTTGAGGCGGCAAAAAACGGCGCCAGGGTCTTTGTCGCCGCGCCCCGGCCGTACCTGGGCGAAGATCTGTGCGGGACCTATCGTCTCTGGCTGGAACCCGACGAAATACCACAAACCGATCTGGAAAAGAAACTATTTGAAAAGCCCGTCGTCGTTACGCCTCTTCCATCGATACCATTTGCGTACACGGCTTCCATCGCGTCGGCGTCGAAGCATCCGGATACAAAAACGCCCTCGCTTCTGGCGGATGGGAAATTCTCCAGCGCATCCAATCAAAGCGTCCAATACGATGGGGATGTTCAGCTTATCATTGATCTCGGAAAATCCCGGACCATCGGCCGCGTTTGGATTATGGCGTATCAAAGGAACGCCGATTTCGAAGTCGCCGGCGCGAAAATCTATTTCAGCGAAGATCAATCGCAATGGAAATTCATGGACGAAGTGACCAACGACAAACTCGGTCAGGGCGATTTCGAGGATCACCCGATCGAATTATCATGGCAGGGCGATCGGACGGCCCCTCGTTATATACGTCTGGATATCCACAAAACTGCGTCGGCATCGCGTATCCTTCTTGGTGAAATCATCATAGAACCGCAGGAGAAATCCACGCCGCGATCGGTAGAAGATTCATCGAAACAACCGCCGATTATGGTCCGGCCGATGCAGGTTAAATACGCCCTCGAATCAGCCCTGATCGATGCGGGAGTATCCTTTCTCTACGGCTCGTATGCCGTCGATGTCCTTCATGATGGTGACGGGCGACCGGCCGGCGTGGTTCTGGTCAATGCCTCCGGCCGTCAGGCCGTCCGGGCCAGGGTCATCATCGACGCCACGGCCCGCGCCGATCTGGCGCGGATCGCGGGAGCATCGAAATACTCGTATCCTTCCGGTTACCAGCAGTTCCGGCGAGTCGTCATCCATGCCGCCGGCGCTGATCCCGTCAAAGGTCTGGATTGCCGTACGATTGCCACGGTCGTTCCCGATCAACGAAATCCGGGAAAACGATATACGGCGTATCAATATACTCTCTCGCTGCCGATGAAAGACGGTTCCTTCGCCTCCTTTGCGCAGGCCGAGCAACTCGCCCGCGATCTGACGTTTAGCCCTGCCGCCGCTGACGCCTCCGAAGTCCTCTTTCAGGTACCGCCCGATCCCATCGCGGGTAAGAAACATCTCACAGGTTCCTGGCCGGGTGCGGACCAATTGGATCTCGATGTTCTCGCTCCCGCCGGACTCGATCGAATCTGGATTCTTGGAGGATGTGCCGATATCTCCCGTCCGGCCGCCGCGGAATTACTCCGACCCCTCAACTTTCTCCGGGTCGGCCGCCGCCTCGGAAAGGCCGTCGCCTCTGTTGCCGCCTCCGTTCCTTCCCCGAACGCGGTCTCTCTTCGTGGCAATCCGCACTCCGATGCTCTTGCAGGCGATATTCGCGAGGAGGTTGCCGCCGGCCGCCTTGGGGATCCAAATCCGAAAAAGATTACCGCCTCCGTCCGTGGTATTCCCGTACTGGGCGAGTACGATGTGGTCGTTGTCGGCGGAGGTACAGGCGGCGCTCCGGCGGGTATTGCCGCCGCACGGCAGGGGGCCAAAACCCTGGTTCTCGAATACCTCCATGCGCTCGGCGGAGTCAGCACGGTCGGACTGATCAACAAATACTACCACGGCAATCGGGTCGGCTTTACCACCGAGATCGACGAGGGGATGAAGCAATTCGGTCCCAACCCGTTACGCCCCGATGGCTGGAATGTCGAGTGGAAAATCGAGTGGTATCGCCGAGAGCTTCGCAAAGCCGGCGCCGATTTGTGGTATGCGGCCCTGGGTTGCGGCACGCTGGTCGAGGGCGATCGTGTCCGAGGCGTCGTCGTCGCCACCCCGCAAGGCAGGGGGGTCGTCTTGGCCGGAATCGTGATCGACGCCACCGGCAAGGCCGACATGGCCGCCTCCGCCGGCGCCGCCACCGACTATACCGGCCGCAGCCATATCGCCGTTCAGGGCGCCGGATTGCCGCCTCGCGCTCTTGGGGCCGGATATACCAATACCGACTACACATTTATCGATGATTTGGATATAATAGATGTATCAAGTATATTTACAATCGGCCGCGAAAAATTCAAATCCGCCTGGGACCTCGGCCAGCTTCCCGATACCCGCGAACGGCGCCGCATCGTCGGAGATTTCATCATTACGCCTCTGGATATCTGGAACCACCGAACCTATCCCGACACGATTGTGATCGCCCGGAGTAATTTCGATACCCACGGATTTACCGTACACCCTGTCTTTCTCATTCGCCAGCCCGACCTGGTCGATATCGACGTCGATGTGCCCTATCGTGCCTTGTTGCCGCGCGGCCTGGACGGGATTCTCGTAACCGGGCTTGGCGTCAGCGCCCATCGCGATGCCATGCCCGTCATCCGCATGCAGCCGGATATTCAAAACCAGGGATATGCCATGGGCGTTGCGGCCGCCATGCTTGCCAAAGAAAATCTTCCCACCCGTCGTCTGGATATCAAGGCCCTCCAGAAACATCTTATTTCCGTTGGCATCCTGCCGGATCGTGTCCTGACGGATACCGATTCGTTTCCGCTGGCGAAAGAAAAGGTTCAGCGGGCCGTCTCTCAGGTGGTCGATCAATTCGACGGCATTCAGGTTCTTCTGGCCGATCCGGACGTATCGTTGCCGCTGCTCAAACAGGCCTATGCCGGCGCTGATAATGACAAGGCCAAACTCGTCTATGCGCAAATTCTCGGCATGTTCGGCGACTCTACCGGCGTTCAAACTCTTCTATCGGAGATCGCACAACGGTCGTGGGATACGGGTTGGCGATATACCGGCATGGGTCAGTTCGGCATGAGTCTCAGCGAACTCGATAGTCTCCTGATCGCCCTGGGTCGCACGCGTGACAATCGGGCCCTCGATGTCATTCTTGCCAAAGCCCGCCAACTGAATCCGCAAAACGAGTTTTCGCATTATCGTGCCATTGCCGTTGCCCTGGAAACCCTGGCCGATCCGAAGGCCGCCGCCGTTCTGGCCGATCTGCTCAAGCCGCCGGGGATGACCGGTCATGCATGGACCGACCTTGCATCCGTCCGCGCGACGATTCACCCCTCGGATACGGACACCTCGGCGCGCAATCAGTCGCTGACGGAGCTGGTCCTTGCCCGTGCCTTGTATCGATGCGGGGATTGGGAAGGCCTTGGAACCAAACTGCTCGAACACTATTCCCGCGACATCCGCGGACATTATGCGCGCCACGCCCGGGCGATCCTGGCGGAAAAACCGTCCGACCGAAAGGGATTCACAGAATAAGAATGTGGCTGGGAGCCGAAAATCGCTTGACCTGTGGCGACGACGCTGGTATCCTTCCTCCGTTTTCGAAAGGATGCAAATGGAATTGACTTGGCCGATTCGACTTCGAATCATAGCCGTTCTGTTGATCGGGATCGTTTTGCTGGGAGTGATTGTCGGCCCTTTGATCTCTCCGGCCGATCCGCAGGGCGCGATCACCCTCTATGAGGCGTCGATCCAATCCTCGGCGATTGTCGCCTGTTTTGCAATGGCTTTTCTTTCCGGCCTGTTGGCTTTTTTCGCCGCCTGGCCATACGGCCGCGAACTGGGCCCTCTGGCCGCGCCCGCCGGCCTGGCCTATCTTGTCTTTACGTCCGGAAACATGTTCTCGTTGATCATCCTCAACTCCGAATTCGCCGAACGAAAGACCCTTTACTCCGCGCTCAAGTGGGAAGGTCTTTTCTGGCTGGCTGTCTTTGCCGCCGGTTGGGTGGGTTCCCTTTTTGCCGCCCGTCTCGTCAACGCCAAACCCACGACCATTCCCGGCTTGACTGACCGAAAGAAGCCGCCGATCAATATCCTTAGCATCCTTGCCGGGATTCTTGTTTCGGCCTTCATTGCCAACATTGGAATCGGTGTCATCGCGCAGGATGTCCGAAACTTCGACAGCAAAATCGGTTCCGTCGTCGGTCAACCGGGTACCGCTCAGATCGCTTTCGCCGTTATCGTGTCTTTCGCTTTGGCGGGTTATTGCGTAAAGTATTTCCTCGAGATCGATTCGCTCTACCCCGTCCTTTCCGCCGCCATCCTCCTCTTTTTCGTTTTCTACTGGTACTCGACTCGTACCGATATCCTTACATATATGGTCGATTCGCGCCCTGCGGCTTTTTTCCCGCGGCCGATCTGCGCCATCCTGCCTCTCCAGATGCTGGCCTTTGCTCCCTTTGGAGCCATCCTGGGGTACTGGCTTGCGGTCCGATCTCAATATCACAAAATTCATAAGTCATAAATCCCTGAAAAGTCACATTATCCTCTGAAATATCGCCTCGCCGCTTTTCTGTTATCTGACGTAGCCCATGGGTACTTTTCCCGGCTTTATGGGGTTTTTTGCCGATGATAAATCATTGTCCAGACGCAAGTTATGTTCTTTTCGTCCTATATCCTACCGATGTTTCTCAAAACCATGTAAAAACCATTGCTTGAGCACCCTGAAATCGCCGAAATACTATTGCAATGCCCCATTCAAGCAATCATTTGGGATTGTGAAACGTATAGTATTGTGGATAAAGGATTTATCATGGCTCGGAAATGGTTACCGGCCGTGGAAGACCGACAAGCGAAGGAGTCCTGTTATGTTGGTCCTGAGTAGACAAAAAGATGAATCGATCATTATCGGGGACGATGTCGTGATCACCATTGTCGATGTTCGCGGCGACAAGGTGCGACTCGGCATCAACGCACCCAGAAATATCTCGGTGCATCGAAAAGAGGTCTATGAGGCCATTCAGCGGGAAAAGGCCGAAAAGGCCAAAGGCAATGGCTCCGAGAACGACAACACGGCCAAGCCGATCCCCAACGAACATCACGACTGATCCCTCATCTATTCTTCCGCTTTGTAGAACCCTGTTGCCATTCCGACAGGGTTTTTCTTTTGCATCTCTCCTGGGTCGGATATCATGAGCGTCACTCAGAAACGATCAGGGAGCCGTTAATGTTCCGAACCGGACGATACATAATTCTGACCTGCATGCTCTTCGCTGTGCCCACCTGCGAACGGGAGAAAGGGCCGGTTCCTTCCCGGTTGCCCTCGCCGGTTCGTGCGCAATTTCCGCTGACGAACGGATTTCCCGTCGTTGTGCCGATGAAATTCGGCGATGTCGAATATCGCTTCATTTTTGATACCGGCTGTTCCATAACATCGTTCAACGAAAAACATAAAAACCTCCTGGGCGCCTATGTCAAATCGTACACCAGTACCGGCGCGTTGTTACAGACGACGCCTGTGGATGCTTTTGCGATTCCCGACGAGGCGATGATGCAATTGGGACCGATTCGAATCAAGGGCCAAGTGGGAGCCATGGACTATACGGTTCTCGGCGCCTGGCTGAACGAATACGATGGCCTTCTCGGCATCGACGTCATCGGGCAGTTTATTATCCAACTCGACTTTGAAAAACAACAATTGCGATTTCTCGATCCCAATACCCCGTCCATTCCCGACTGGGGCACGCCGTTTGACATTCAATTCTTCGGCGGAACTCCTCATCTGGATGTACGACTTTCGCCGTCGATCTCGGAAACCTTTATGATCGATACGGCGGCGCCGTTGATCTATCTGGCCCAGGAAAAATTTGAATCTCTCGTTCGCGAATACGACAGTAACTCAAGCTATACACAACGACCGATCACCCTCGAGACGAAAGATCTTGCCGGAGCCCTTGTGAAGGACCTGCATCTGGGTCCGCTGGCCTATGATCGGCTTCAGATCGTCGAATACCCGCGTTCGTTTCTGGGTATGGACTTCCTCCGAAAACATACGATGGTCACTCTCGATTGTGCCCGGCGAAAACTCTACCTGAAAAAACCGACACCGGAACCTCCTTCTCCTTCGGATCTTTCTTGCCAACGGCAACCGCAAATCGATACGAATTAACAGAGCACGGCCATGAATAGAAGCGGATACAGCCGCATGTCTGTCCGATGGAAGTCATTGTGATAATGTCTGATATTTCTGTTATTTCAAATTCAGAACGTCGGATGCCAAAAACTTCTCAATTGTTTACCATATTGACATTTTGTTATACATTGTCTTTGTCTATATTATCTTTTCAAAATATTTTCCTGAAAATTTTTGTAGATACGCTATAAATCGCCTATCCGTCGATATATCCCACTAACAATCTATGCTAAACGTAATCCCAGTAT
>CAYLSB010000056.1:0-30743 GCA_964386005.1 uncultured Pirellulales bacterium
CGGTCGGGGGAACTCCTGACGGAATCGCAATGCGCCGACTCGCTGGGATTTACGGCCGTGAATCGGGTTGTCAATAAAGAGACGTTTCTGAATGAGTACTTCTGTCAGCCACCCTTCACGAATCAGCCGTATCATGATCAGCAGATCGCCGAGTGGAAGGCGAAGATCGAGGAGCATAAAAAGTCGATTACACCTCAACAAATAGCTGATATTCGAAAGGCGTATGAATCGTTGATCGCGCAACGGCCGGAGGACGGGTGGTTGCGATGGAAATTCGCCGAACTTCTGGCTACGAAAATGCGGAATGAGGCAGCGGCGGTTGAGCAACTACAGCATCTGACGGCCATGGCGCCGCAATTTCGCAAAGGGCGCGAGCAATTGGCAGGACTGATGCTCAAGATCGGTCATTTGGATGAGGCCGGAGAACAATACCGGGCGATATTGAGGTATCAACCGGATTGTCCGCAGACATTCTACGATATGGGATTTCTGCTCAGTCAACAAACCCGACTGGAGGAGGCGATCCGTGCATATCGGCGATGCCTGAAAGCGGATCCGAGTCATGCGGGAGCCAATACCAATTTGGGCGATCTCTTGGTTCGCGTTGGGCGCGTTGATGAAGCGATCGATTCCTATCGCCGAGCGTTATCTTATCGGCCGGAGGATGTCAACATCCATTTTAATCTGGGACTATTATTGTACCGCAGCAATCGGCTGGACGAGGCCAGGGCCATTTTGGAAAAGGCACGACAACTGGATCCGCAGGCCAAAGATATTAACAATCTGCTTGGCACCATCCGTCAGAAGATCGGGCGGTAGGCGAGAGATTAGGGGTTACAGGTTTTGCAGGGACGACGGCCAGAAGAAGCGGCCTGATCACGACTGGCGAATGAGATTCGATTCTCTTCTGAAATCCGATTGAGGAATGAGCAGCCCGCACGGTGAAAGATCTTACTGCTCTTGGCCGCGAAATACCCCGTGGGGGATTCGACTGGAGCGGATTCGGCGGACCGAACCGATGGCATGGCGGATCCGGAAACGGAGTTGTTTACTGATTTGTCGGCGGGAGTGATTTTCGGCACCAACAGGGGATGAAGGATTTCCGTCCACAAGCGATAGCCCTGGGCATTGAGGTGAAGATCGTCCTTGAGATAAAAAATCGGATTGGGGGATCCGTTTTCCGCCAGGAGACAAGTCGCCGTATCGACATAGAAAAGTCCGGGATTCTGACGACAAAAGTCACGAATTAGATTATTCGCTTCGGAGGCATTGATCCACATTGACCATCGCGAGGCGCTGGGCTTGATCGCCAGGAAATAGATGGGCGCGTCATCCAGTTTTTCGCGAACCCGGCGTACAAACTCCTGATAATCCGAAAGAATCGTCCGAGGCGATTTACCGGCGGCGATATCGTTGTCCCCGGCGTAGAACACGATAGCTCGCGGATCATACGGAAAAAGGATTCGAGGCACAAACTGGCTGACTTCGGCAATCTGGCTTCCGCCGAATCCGCGGTTGATCACGGGCAAATCGGGGAAACACGTGCGGGTTGGCCACATGCGGATGGATGAACTGCCGATAAACAGAACCGCATCGGCAGGGAAAGAATTTTTCTGGTCCCATTGTTCGAAGGCCTGAATCTCTTTTTCCCATTTGGAATCCGCCGGGGCGGAGGATTGCGGTTCGGCGCACAATCGGGTCGCCGTGCCGAGGTGGATCATGAATGCCGCGGTTACCAGTAAAATCGAATCCCGTCGAGTGCGCATCAATATCTCCCTGTTGTATATGACATTGTCTTGTTTATGCAAAGCCGCATCGTTCAATGAGTTATGTCTTGGCCTCCGCTATTATACGACCCGCGCCGACGGGTGCGCAATTTTTTTGGAAAAAATCAAAAAATTGATTGAATCCTCATCCCGATCGGAGTATCATTTTGTTCGTGATATGTACCCTGAGGAGAAGGCAATGTAAGAGGAAACGTAGCGTGGTTTTGGGTTCCCTTCTTTGAATCAGGGAGTGATCGTGTTTTCAGCATCCTCAGTTGGCTGGGAGGCACAGGATGATACAGTATAGAGTTGCGAGGCGAATTGACCGATCGAGGTTGATTCGAACGGACGGGGGGTGACGCCGGCCAGTCGAGGCCATATCCACCTTACATCGAATTTGATGGGATCAGGTGTTTCCATCAATCGAGGTCTTTTAAGGTCGTGAGCACGGATGCTTGCGGCCTTCTTTTTTGCGCGAGAGGCGTTGTATCTATGAATAGAAACGTGATCCGTCTCCGATCCGGGATGGGCCGACAGACTCCGCTTGATCCCGGGCGTTATCGTGTTGGTCGGTTGAAAATCGAAATATTGTCCAGATAGAAGGCCGTCTTGTCGGTGGCGTTACTGGTGAAGCCGAGCCAGTCGAACCTGTGGAATTTGTCGCCGGCACGAGGCAAGCTCTCGAAGCGGATGGGATCCATTCCGGGGAGGGTGACCGCAATGGACCATCCGGATTGGGCCTCGGGGCCGAGAGGAGAGACGATTTCGAAATGAATCCACCGATCGGGCGGAAGGGGAATGGCCTCTTTACCGGGGAGGATCAGGGTTGACTGGCGGATCGCGAAATTCGGTCCGGTCTGATATGGCGGCGTGCCGTAGTCGCGCCATTCGAAATTGATGATGCTGGTGGGGGCGATCTTCAGGTCGAAGGAGCTTGTGCTCACCCCGGCCGAATGATCCACCGGATAGACCAGATGGGGATTGTACGTCTGCCGGAGTCCGGGGGCGTCCTCGACAATAATGCATCGTTGACCGGAAGGGCCGTCATGATCCACCACGACGATTCGATCCCCCTTGTTTTCGACGTGGACCTCGGCATCCTGCGGGGCCCGACCGAGCGGCATATCCTCGAAATCCTCCTCAATGGGAATGGCCGGGGGCTCGGGCGCTTTGACCAGCGGTTTGCAGACGATGGATTTGGCTGTATTGACCCAATCCGGGTCTCCATAGACGCCCGCTTTGGAGGAATCGAATGGAACGAATCCCTGTTTCAGCGCGGGCGATTCGGGTTTCAGGCGGAAGTCCAGACCGGCCGCATCCAGGAACATCGGATCGGCGAGAATCGAATGGGCATCTCGACCTTTTTCTCTCCATTGATCCAGATTCATGCCAATAAAATCGACGGCCTTGCCGGAGGCATTCCAGTAGCAGTTGTTGTCCATAGTGATCCGTAGGCGGTCCCATGGACCCGAGAGAAGAGTTCCCCGATTATAATAGATGATATTGTTTTCGAAGGCAAACGAGAGATGCTCTTCGACGCGCGTGGCCTGTACCTGATACAATTCGCTGAAGGCCATGATGTTGTTGCGGATGATGTTTTCCTTGCCGTAGTGCTGGTGAAAACAACCGTTCTTAACATTATAGACAAGGTTGTTTTCCATTCGTATTCCGGTACTGCCTTCATCCGTATAGAGGCCCCACCCGCCATAGCTGTAGGAATAGACATCATGGATGACGTTGTTGTTAACGGTGGTTCCTTCGGACGGTCCCAGCGTATAGACGGCGCCCATATCGCTGAGGACACCGTAGCCGATGTGATGGAGGTGGTTAAAGTTGATGTGATTTCGTTTGGCGGGGCTGGGGTCATAGCCCCATCGCCAACCGACCGACACGGCCGAATAGAGTAACTCGGCGATTTCATTGTGCGTGACCCGATTGTCGCCGCTGCTGCCGATCCAAACGCCGACGGCACAGGGGAAGATATGCCCCGTTGAGTAGATGATATTGTTATCCGCGACGATCGTGCCGGTCTGTTCGGATGGTTTTGATCGCATCGCCGTCTCGCCGATGCGAATCCCGCCGGCGCCGAGATCCTGCAAAAAGCATTTCTGAATTTGACAATCCGAGCAGCCCTTTCGGAACCAGATGGCATAGGTTCCAATGTGCGCGATCCGGCAATTATTCAGAGCGATATGGGAAGCGCCGTCGGCCAGAAACACCGCGTCGATCGGGGCGGCGGCCTGGGCCGGCTCAAAACCTTCCGGCGGGGTCAGATACTGAGCGAATTCAAACCGGATGTTGTTGAACATGATGTATTCGACTTTGCGGTCATTTTGGATGTCGCCCTGAATCACGACAAAATGATCCACCACCGGGGCGACGATGGTCGCCGTTTTCAAGTCCTGATCGGGGAACGGCTTAACGTATAACCAACCATCACGGGCCAGGAACCATTCCCCCGGTTGATCCAGGGCCTGACGGAAATTTTCCAGATAGAACCGCGTCGCTTTCCTCCAGGGATTCCACGACTTGACTTTTTCGCCTTCGGTGAGGATCACCTTTCGCCGCGAATCGAAACCGTGAATAAACCTGCGGGTGTTATCCCAGTTTTGAAAGGTGACCATCTGCGTATCCGCCAGCGATGATGCGTTGAGTTGCGACAGGATATGAGCAACCCGATCCTCCACCAAGATGGTCTGTCGGGCCTGCCGTCCGGAGGGGGAGTTGGCCAGCGTTTCCTCTCTCATGCGATACATGTAATCATAAAAAGTGTTCGGAGTTCGAGCACGGGTCATTCGTTTGCCGTTCACAAAAAGTTGTTCGAAGTACCAAGTGCCGTCGGCGACCTGTGGGATACGGACTTTCCAGATTCCGTCATTGTCAAGGGAAAACCCCTTGATTTCCCGTCCGCCGTGGATGAGCGGGAAGGGGTCTCCTACCCCTTCAAAGAAGATCGGGAAATCTTTTGTGCCGCTGTCCTCCTCGGTTAATATCAACGGTTGGGTGATGTAATACGTTCCCGGCTGAATCCGTATTGAAACCGGTTCCCGGAGGGGGCCGGCCGATTTGAGTTTACGTACCGCATCTCGTGCACCGATCAAGGAAGCCAGAGGGCCGTCGGTTCCGGTGGTGTTCGGCGATGGCAGCGATCCCGACCATGCGTCGTTGCCGTGCGATGAAACATGCAACGTGGCGGCTTCGCTCGTGGCCGAAATCATTCCGATGCAGATTCCAATCCAAATAATTCTTGTCATGATCATGGTATCCTCGTAATGGAAACCCGGATGGTTTTGTTATCAGACGTTTATCCTATCGGTACCATGGCACTATACGGCATTTCAAATGTGTTTTGAAGAAAAAAGGACGATCGCCGCATTGGAGTACTGCTGAATCAACCAGGATTTAAAGGAAACCAGTCGCAAAACAAATTCGGACCTTATCGAATCGCGGCGATTCCGCGCGGATCGACAATTTCTTTCAAAATGCCGTTTTTCGCTGAATAATCCGATTTATTATCGGGTGGATCGCGTTGTTTTACAGGTCATTTTTCTTGACTCACTTGAATTGACTCTATACAATAATCCTCACAATGAGGGACCCAGGGAAATGGGGAATGAGTCACATCCGATGGATCGCTGCACGGCCAGATCTCAGTTACACCTGCATGAAAATGCAGATAATGGAAATACCGGGGGGGTAATTCAATGCGATCGAGGGATATTGGATTTGTGATTACGAGTTTGATTCGACATGTGAACTGGGCCTATTTTCTTGGACCCCGTTGTATCGCTCTCTATATGATCGCCGGCGGCGCTATATGCGTCTGGCTGGTTTCAGGCGGTGACAGGGTTCAGGCCCGTGAATTGATTCCCCTGAGCCGTCCCTGGTCGGGTGCGTCCGATAACCGCGCGGACGTTGGGTGGAGCAAATTTATCGAAACCTCCGATGGATCCCAATCAAATCCCACAGGAGTGGCCGACGAGCAGCTTGTCGCGATGCTTCGCGAGCCCATGATGCATCAGCAGGCCGTCGTGCTTCAGGATCAACACGATGAAAAATGGATTACGGTTCGTATGCGGGTGACCGGGTATTGTGCCTGTAGAAAATGCTGCGGATCCTTTTCGGATGGGCGCACCGCCAATATGCATCGAATTCAATCCGGCGACGTCTTTGTCGCGGCGGACAAAATGTATCGCTTCGGTACGGAGATGAGTATTCCCGGTTACAACGGCGGCCAGGTCGTTCAGGTTCTTGACCGCGGTCGGGTGATCAAGGGCAATCGTCTGGATCTGTTCTTTCATAGTCATGCAGAGGCCCGGCGATGGGGGACCAAGTATCTGAACGTTCGCGTCAAGGTTGGGTGATCGTATCGTACGATTTTCCGTTCTCCGTCCTGTGAAATTCCCAAGGCGTGCTCTTCTCCCAGGCACGCCTTTGTTGTTTACCGGGTTCGGATTACAGATCTCGATCGATCGCCGCGGCGATTCGCTGAAGCTGCCGCATCAGTTCCCGAAGGATTTCCGGGGTAATGGATTGCGCTCCATCGGAAGAAGCGTGCTCGGGATCGGGGTGGCATTCGATAATCAGACCGTCGGCGCCGGCGGCGATAGCGGCACGACTCATGGCCGGAACGAAAGAAGCGTGTCCGGTGCCGTGCGATGGGTCCACGACTACCGGGAGGTGCGTCATCTCATTGAGCGCCGCCACGGCCGTCAGGCACAGGGTGTTGCGACAATACTCTTCAAACGTCCTGATGCCTCGTTCGCAGAGGATGACTCGGTTGTTGCCGGCATTAATAATGTATTCGGCGGCGAGGAGGAATTCGTCCAGACGCGAACTCATTCCGCGTTTGAGAAGTACGGGCTTGTTGATCTTGCCTACGGCCTCCAGAAGCGGATAATGCTGCATGTTTCGCGCTCCGATCTGCAACACATCCGTCACCTCGGCCACTTCGTCGAGTTGTTCAAGACCAATGACCTCGGTGACCACGGCCAGTCCGGTTTTTTCTCTGGCTTCCGCCAGAATGGTCAGTCCTTTGGACCCCAGACCCTGAAAAGCGTACGGACTGGTTCGGGGCTTAAAGGCGCCGCCCCTGAGCCCGATACAACCGGCAGCCCGGACCGCTTCGGCGGTACGAAGGAGTTGGTCTCGGCTTTCCACCGAACACGGTCCGGCGATGACGCCCACTTTGGTTCCACCGATGCCGAAACGCCGCGGTCCGATCTCGAAGATGCTGCGGGTTTTGCGAACCTCCAGCGATGCCATTTTATACGGCGCCAGGATGGGGACGATACGCTCGACCATCGGCGCGTTTTCAATGGCATCCTTTTCCACCATCCGTTTGTCGCCGATACACGCCACAACCGTTCGGTCGGTGCCTTCAATGACATGTTCTTTCAGGCCGTATTCCCGAACCAGACCGATCACATGGCGGACCTGCTCTTTTGTCGCCCCGGGTTTCATAACTACGATCATTACGTGTTCCCTTCATTGGATTGAAAAATACATTATACCGGCCGGGAATGGAAGGGCCAACGATTTCCCGATTGACGTTACCGGTCTCCGTATCTACAATCGCTCCGTTGATGGGAACGATTGGGATAGAAACCGCGACGGGAACTTACGATGGAAATCATTGCCCTGGCAGATATTCACAGCGATTTGGACTACCTTCCGGCGATTGGCGAGTCAATCGGGCGAGCTGATCTGGTCCTGATCGCCGGCGATATAACCAATTTTGGCGGTCGCCGCGAGGCACGCGACGTGTTGACCGAACTGACGGGGTATAATCCCCATGTTTTCGCTGTTCCGGGAAATTGCGATGGACCGTCCGTCAACCACTTCCTTGTCGAATCCCGTATGGATCTTCATTGCCGCCGGGTGGATTTTCAGCATGTATCGCTTCTGGGTCTGTGTAGCTGGCTGGCATGTCCTCACGAAGCATCGTCATCTTCCGATCCCAAAACTCAGCTCAACTCCTGTCTGGATTGGATTGGACGGGAAATACCCAAGGATCGCCCGGTCATCTTTGTATCGCATCAACCTCCTTTCGGGACCGCCGTTGATGCCTCCACGGAACGGCATTCCGGCAGTCAGGAGATCCGCTGTTTTCTTGAACGCCACCCTCCGTTGGTCGCCGTCTCAGGACATATTCACGAGAGTCGTGCATTCGACAATCTTGGAACAACGATTCTGGTCAATCCGGGGCCATTCCGCAAGGGCTATTATGCTTTGATTCATATCGAGGGCGTCACATGCCGCGTCGATCTGTTGAGTGTCTGATCGCACGGGGATTATCGGACCCGCCTGCAAATTCGGAAAATCATGCTTATTCGGCTTTCTTTTTCGACCGATATCTGACCTGAATGTGCCGGAACGTTTCCGGATTCCAAGGTTGCTTGTTCTGTGGTGGGGCGGTTTGGGAGATTAGATATGGCCAGTTCGATCCTGCTCGAAGCGGGTACCAACGAAATGGAGTTGCTGGTCTTTCGGCTTGGCCGGACACCGTTCGGAATCAATGTCGCCAAGGTCCGCGAAGTGATCCAGCGACAAAAAACCATTTATATTCCTCATGCTCCCGGATCGGTCGAGGGCAGTTTTCTCCTGCGCGATCGTGTGTTGACGTTGATCAATCTCGGTCGTCACTTCGGGATGGAAGGCGAGGAAAGCCGAAACGGCAACGGGCTGATTATTGTCGTCGAATTCAACAATGCGACCTGCGGCGTTCTGGTCGATCAAGTCGAACGAATTTATCGGCTTCGGTGGGATGAAATTGAAGCTCCCTCCAAATATCTCGTCGATCTTCGGGTTCCCGTTACGGGAGTCGCCAAGGTGGATAAACAAATCGTTCTGGTCGCCGATTTTGAAACCCTGGTTGGGGAAATCCTCGGGGTTCAGAGCGCCTCACAGGTCGGGCGGGAGGAGATCGATCAGACGATGGATCGCAAGAATGCCCGGATCATTCTCGCCGACGATTCATCGATTCTCCGCAACAATCTGATCCATGTGCTCCGTTATGCCGGGTACGAAAAACTGACGATCTGTTGCGATGGGCAGGAGGCCTGGGATTTACTGGATACGCATCGCGCCGATTCGGAAGGTCCGTGCGATCTGGTTCTGACGGATATTGAAATGCCTCGGATGGACGGGCTCCACCTGACGCGGAAGATCAAGGGCGATCCGCAATTATCGCATCTTCCGGTGATTCTGTTTTCCTCCCTGATCACGGATGACAATCTCCGGAAAGGGCAATCGGTGGGAGCCGACGCACAGGTTTCAAAGCCGGATAGCAAAGGAATGATCGAGGCCATCGATCGTTGCCTTCGGGAACGTCAATCGGCCGTTTCCTCCGGGTAGTCGGTTACCGAGTTATTTTTTTCCGCTGCGGACGGATTCCTTGATCCGCTGGATGTGACCGCGGCCCATCGCCTTGACTTCGCAACCCAGTTCGAAGTAGCGACGGATCTTATCATCATCCAGAATGCCGTAGCAATCGATGACCGCGATCGGTCCCGCGGCCCATTTCACGATATCGTCGGGATTGAGTTTCAGATAGGGTTGGTGCGGAACCGCAAGAATCATGGCCTCTGCGCCCTTCAGAGCCGCCGCAAGGTCATTCTGTATGTGAATCTTGTTCAGTTCACCCTGATTGCGGAAAAACCGCGACAAACTTGAACCGGGCGACGGATAATTCTCCTGGCTTTCGAGTTCATACCAGTGTTCGACATAGGGGTCGTGAACGCGCATTTCCGCCCCCATCTCCGTGAGCTTGCGCACCACGACCTCGGAACCGCTGTAGCGTGTGTCGGCGACATCCTGTCGATAGCTGGCTCCGCAAATCAACACGTTGGCGCCGGCGATATACCGTCCCATGTTTCGCAGGGCGTCGCGGGTCAGGGTGGCGGCGTGCAGCCCGCGGGTGTCATTGATGTCGATGGCGGTCGTTGTGATCTTGAAGATGTCGTCGTCGAAGCCGAGAATATGCCGATAGGCCCAGAAACCCAGGCCGCCGTCTTTCGGCAAACAGTATCCGCCGACGCCCGGACCGGGAAAGATCATATTGCTGTGGGTGGGCCGCATTTTAATCGCCTGAATCACCTTGATCAGATCGACGCCGTTGCGTTCCGCAAAGAGACTCCACTCGTTGAGAAACGCCAGAATCGTCGCACGGTAGGAATTTTCCACGATCTTGGTCGTCTCCGATTCGATCGGACGATCCATCACCGTCAGTGGGAAATCCTTCGTGTTCAAGACCTCGCGGAGAAACTTTTCGACGCGCTGCCGCGCTTCGAGGTTGCATCCCGAACAGACCCGCCAGAAGTCCCGGATCGATGCCACGTATTCCCGTCCGGGCATCACCCGCTCAAAACTGTGGGCCAGGATCGGTTCGGCGGAAATGCCCCGCGCGCGGAACGCTTTTTTCAGGATGGGCCACGCCACAAACTCCGTCGTCCCCGGCGCCACGGTGGTTTCGATCAGCGTCAGACAGTGGGCGGGGATTTTTTCGCCGAGGGTACGAAGGGTTTCTTCCAGAGCCCGCATGTCGGCCTGGCCGGTTCGCAGGTTTCCAAGGTCGCGTTTGCTGTAGTCGCACTGCACATCCACCACGACGCAGTCGGCCAGCTTGAGGCAGTCGCTGTTATACGTTGCCACAAGCGTTTTCTTGTCCTTGACGCATCGCGCAATCATGGGGTCCACGTTGGGATCTTCCGCTTTGACGGGGGACTCGCCGCGATGTAACAGCGGAATCTTCCAGTAACTTCGCGGGCTGGGTCGCTGGCAGCCGATGACGAACTTGCTTGGCTTTCCGGTTTGGGGATCCACGGTGTCGGCGATGATGGCCGCCATGACGGCCCCCACAAATCCCACGCCCATGACGACGACGACTTCCTTGCCTTCCTTTCGTGCGCTATCCGATAAAGCTTTGATCCGATCCAATTCCGCGGAATATTCGTTGTCGAGCGGGATGGGAAATTTTTCGCCGGATGGACTGATGGAGTACTGCGTCATATTCTCTTTCCTTGTCATGAACGGGTCCTGGTTGTTGGGATTCGTTTCGCCACAAAGCATAGTGTATCAAATCCCGATTTGCCGACAAGAAATTCTTTTGGCTCGATCCGGAGCGCATGGAAAAAGGATTGATTGCGGACCGTTCTTGATCTATAGTGCCGGTCTTGTGCGGCCGTGATCGTCCCCCGAAACGACATGGATGGACCGGCTGGAACGCCAACCGTTTGTAAGGGCATGGTATGAAAAACCGAAATACGGGAATCTCCCTGATCCTGCTGGCGGCAATGACCTTCGGAATGGGGTGTGCTAAGAAGAGCGATATTCTGGTCTTAAAACTTGCTCATGGTCTCAACACCGAACACCCCGTCCACAAGGGAATGGTCTTCATGGCCGAAAAGGTCGCCGAGAAGTCCGGCGGTACGATGCGGATCGATATCTATCCCAGCGAGCAACTCGGGCCCGAAAAGGAATGCATTGAGGCCCTGCAATTCGGAGCGCTGGCCATGACCAAGACCAGTTCTTCTCCGATGGAGGCGTTTGTCGAGGAGATGAAGGTTCTGGGGCTTCCATATTTGTTTCGCGACAAGGAACATTACTGGAACGTTCTCAGCGGCCCCATCGGCAAGGAATTACTCGCAGCCGGCGAGAAGAGGGGGCTTAAGGGTTTGTGTTTCTACGATGCCGGGGCCAGGAGTTTTTATACGGTCAACCGGCCGGTGAATAGCCCGTCCGATCTGAAGGGACTGAAAATCCGCGTCCAGAAAAGCCCGATCGCGATGGATATGGTCAAGGCCCTGGGGGCATCGCCCACTCCGATCGACTATGGCGAACTCTATACGTCGTTGCAGCAGGGTGTGGTGGATGGTGCGGAGAATAACGCGCCGAGTTTATATACATCGCGGCATTACGAGGTCTGCAAATATTATTGCCTGGATGAGCACACCATGCCGCCGGATGTGTTGCTGATCAGCCCGGCCATCTGGGAGAGGTTGACGGCGGACCGGCAGCGGATTCTGCAGGAGGCGGTGGACGAATCCGTGGAATACCAGAAACAGCAATGGATCGAGTTTGAAGCGATGTCGTTCCGGGAGGTTCAGCCCAAGAGCGACAGGGGCGTCGGCGTTCAGATTGTCCGGCCGGACAAGCAGCCCTTCCGGGACGCGGTCGGCCCTATGTTGAAATCGTTTTCCGGAACCAAGATCGGCGATCTGATCCGCCGGATTCAGGAGGTACAATAATCATGCTTACGATGATCAAAAAAGTCTTGAATCTATTTCTGGAAACGTTGTTGACGATTGTCATGGCTGTTCTGGTGCTCGACGTTGTCTGGCAAGTGGTATCGCGGTATGTCTTCAGAAATCCCAGTTCGTGGACGGAAGAACTGGCGACGTATCTGATGATCTGGGTGGGGATGCTTGGAGCCAGCGTTGCGCTCAACCGGGGTTCCCATCTTGGAATCGACTATATGATTTCCAAGTTCAGCGTCAGCGCCCGGCTGAAAACCGAGGTCTTCGTCTTTGCGTGTATCGGCTTGTTTTCCCTGTTCGGGATGTTGATCGGCGGCATCTTGTTCGTCAGCCGGACGCTGGAACTGGGCCAGACCTCGCCTGCGATGAAGCTCCCCATGGGTTATGTGTATCTGGCCGTACCGATCAGCGGTTTCTTTCTGGTGATTTACAGCGTCGAGTTGTTGTTGGAGCGGCTTGCGATTCTTCGGAAGGGGCCCAATACCGATCAGGCGGCACAGGCACGAGCGACGCTGGATTGATATCGGCCCGTACGATGTTGAACGATGGCAGAATGATCCGATACGAATAAAGGAATAACCATGTCCCCCGCGATTTTGGCTGTGGTATTGTCGTTTACGATTCTGGTTGTGCTGAATGTTCCGGTGGCCTTTTCGATGGGCATTGCCGCGATGCTGGGACTGCTGCTGATGCCGGATATCTTTTTCCCCTTGCAGACGATGGCGCTGCAGATGGCCACGAGCATCGATAGTTTTGCGCTTCTTGCGATTCCGTTTTTCATTCTTTCGGGACTTTTGATGGGTCACGGAGGTATCGCCCGGCGTTTGATCGACTTTGCGAATGTGATTATGGGCCGCATGAAAGGGGGGCTTGCCCTGGTTAATATCATGACCTGCATGCTCTTCGGCGCGATCTCCGGATCGGCGGCGGCGGCGGTTTCTTCCATCGGCGGATTCATGATTCCGATCATGAACAAGATGGGCTACCATCGCGATTTCAATGCGGCGGTCACGGTTACGGCCGCGACGACCGGGCTCCTCATCCCGCCCAGCAATGTGATGATCGTCTATTCGTTGGCCACCGGCGGCGCCTGCTCGATCGCGGCGCTGTTTATCGCGGGAGTTGTGCCCGGTATTCTGATGGGTTTGGGGCTGATGATTGTGGCCTTTGTCCTGTCGTGGAAGAACAAATACGGCAAAGGCGAGTCGTTCCCGCTCCAAGAAAGTGTCCGTCGATTTTTCCAGGCGGTTCCGCCGTTGCTGCTGATCGTCATCGTGCTCGGGGGAATCCTCGGCGGTATTTTCACCGCCACCGAGGCCTCGGCCATCGCCGTGGTCTATTCATTCATCTTGTCGGTGTTCGTCTATCGCGAGGTCAAGTGGAAGGACCTGCCCAAGCTGATCCTGCAGTCGGCGGTGACGACCGCGGTGGTGATGATGCTGGTGGCGACGTCGATGGCCCTGAGCTGGGTGTTGACCTACGAAAATGTGCCGCAGAATATCAGCGCGTTTTTGATGAGCTTCACCAACACCGGCTGGGTGGTCCTGATGCTGATCAATATTCTGCTGTTGATCGTCGGCTGTTTCATGGATATGACGCCGGCGGTGCTGATCTTCACGCCGATCTTTCTGCCGGTGATGAAGAAATTCGGCGTCGATACCCTGCATTTCGGGATTGTGATGATCACCAACCTGTGTATCGGCCTGTGCACGCCGCCGGTGGGGACGTGCCTGTTCCTCGGTTGCGGAATCGCGCAGACAACGGTTACGAAGGTATTGAAGCATGTCCTGCCATTCTATGCGGCGATGATCCTTGTGCTGATGTTGCTGACCTACATCCCGGATCTGTCCTTGTGGCTGCCGCAGGCCCTGGGCTTGATCCGCAAGTAAGGGATCAGAAAAGAAACGGTGTTTTAACACTCCATCGGGAAGTAGTTTCGGGCATTGTGGAAGCAAATATCTTCCACCATGCTGCCGAGCAGGCCCATGTCGCCCGGCAGATACCCCTTGTCCACATCTTCGCCCAGAAGATTGCACAGGATCCGCCGAAAATATTCATGTCGCGGATACGACAAAAAACTCCGCGAGTCGGTGAGCATTCCCACAAAGCGGCTGAGCAATCCCAGGTTGGACAGGGCGTTCAACTGTCGAATCATGCCGTCCATCTGATCCATGAACCACCAGCCGGAGCCGAATTGGATTTTTCCGGGCGTCGATCCATCCTGAAAATTGCCGAGCATGGTGGCCATCATTTCGTTGTCGCGCGGATTGAGATTATACAGAATGGTTTTGGGAAGCCGGTCGGTTTTATCCAGCCAGTTCAGAAATTTTGCCAGCGGAGCGGCGGTCAGGTAATCGCCGATGGAATCAAAGCCTGTGTCCGGGCCAAGCTTGTTGAACATGCGTGAATTGTTGTTTCGCATCGCTCCCAGATGCAATTGCTGGACCCAGCCCTTCTGCCGGTCCATCAGGGCGAAGGAAAGCATCATCGCGGATTTGAATTTCGCGACTTCCTGCGGAGCCAACTCCTGACTCGTGCGAATTTTCGAGAAAATCGTATCCACCTCCTGCTTGGTGAAGTCTTCGGCGATCGCCGATTCAAGCCCGTGATCGCTCAGCCGGCAACCGTGGTCATGAAAATACTGATGCCGTGAACGGAGCGCATCGTCGTAGTCGCCGAATGTGCGGATATCCCTATCGGTTAGGGCGGCAAGCTTGTCGATCCACACGTTGAGGGCGGCGGGATTTTCGGCGGCCATGGCCTGATCCGGCCGCCAGGCGGCGTGAATGCGAATCTCGAAACGGTCCCGGCGAATTATCTGGTGATATTCGAGCGTATCCAGTGGATCTTCGGTGGTGCAAACGAGACGCACATTCATTTTTCTCAGGAGATTCCGAACGCTGAATTCCGGCGTCTGAAGCAGGTCGCTGCAATGGTCATAGATTTCTCCGGCCGTATTACCGTTAAGAAGTTTTCCCGAGACTCGAAAATACCGCTTGAGTTCCAGATGCGTCCAGTGATACAGAGGATTACGAAGGCAATAAGGCACGGTTTCTGCCCATTTCTGAAATTTTTCACGGTCGGAGGCGTCGCCGGTGCAAAATCGTTCGGCGATTCCGTTGGATCGCATCGCACGCCACTTATAATGATCGCCCGCAAGCCAGATTTGGGTTACATTGTCGAAACGTTGATCCTCGGCGATGGGCTTGGCCGGCAGATGGCAATGGTAATCGTAGATCGGCATCTTTTCGGCATGATCGTGGTACAGCCGTCGCGCTGTCTCATTCAGCAGAAGCCAGTCTTCCGATAAAAATTCCATCGCCATGATCAATCCTTTCCATTCGACTCATGCCATTTCGCTCCCGGATCATATCCGATTGTAATCTGCGCGTCAATCCAACGACAATCCGGATAGGGCTCGGTTCCGGATTGACGGAGGCAGAGTCTTTCGTAACAATGCATAGAAAACAGGAATTATGCTGAGAGGATTTGAGCGTGTTGTATCTATGGCTGATTCTGTTATTGATATTGAATCTGTTGGCCCTGAGTGCATCCTTTCTCCTGATGCCGGGCAACTGGATGATGGTGATCGCGACGATCCTCTTTGGATGGTGGCAGTGGGATGCCCGGCCGTTTTCCGCCGCCACGCTGATTGTCATTACAATTCTGGCCTTGATGGGCGAAATCGTCGAAATGGTAACGGGTATCGGGGGCGCCTGTAAAGCGGGCGCCGGGGGCAGGGGGGCTATCGGTGCCTTTATCGGGGCCATCCTCGGGGCTGTTGCAGGCACTTTTCTGATTCCATTCCCCATCATCGGCACATTGCTCGGCGCCTGTCTTGGGGCCGGTTTCTTATCCTGTTGGCTGGAAAGGTCCGGTGGAAAAGAGGTTCATCAGGCCGTTCGTTCCGGAATGGGAGCCGGAATGGGGGTCCTTGTGGGGATGACCGCCAAACTAATTCTTGGCGGGCTCATTTGGGTTATTATCGCTTGTGCGGCGTTTTGGCCGTAACTTTCGAAGAGATTATCCGGTTTTCATGAACTATTTGGATCATTGATCGTAACATGCGTGGAAAGATAATGACGTGAAAGAAAAGGAGATGAAAAATGAAATCAATGACATTCAGACTATTGGCATTGATCGTCGCTTCCGGATTCTTTGTCGGGTGTAAGAAGGAACCGCCCAAACAACCCGATAGTGCCGTTCCGGCTTCGTACGACTTTACGTTGAAAGATCATACCGGAAAGGACGTTCAACTGTCCGGTATTACAGGGAAAATCGTCGTTCTTGAATGGCTCAATCCCGAATGCCCTTTTGTTGTCGCCCATTACAAAGCGGGTACCATGGCGGGATTGGCCAAAAAATATGCCGACAAGGGCGTCGTTTGGCTCGGGATTAACAGCACCAATTCCGCCACGATCGCGAGCAACAAATCCTTTGCGGATAACCATTCGTTGCCGTATCCGGTTCTTGATGACCATGCCGGCATAGTGGGAAAACAGTTCGCCGCTAAAACCACTCCGCATATGTTCATACTGGATCACAGGGCCCGGATCGTATATGAGGGCGCCATTGACAATGCTCCGATGGGCAAGGTGGCCGATGGACATTCCCTGATCAATTATGTGGATCAGGCCTTGGCGGAATTGACGTCGGGAAAAGTCGTATCAGTCGGCAAAACGGATCCGTATGGATGTTCGGTAAAGTATTGATCGACGTTGTGGCGAAGCCGGCGGGATTTTGTTCGCCGTTGTATTCCCGCCGGTTTCGCATATTTATCGGCAGCAATAATCGAAGAATCCAATCTGGTGTAATACGAACTCGAGTTGGCCATATTCCAGGGAATTCAAATCACGCAATGGAAGGCGCACGGATCCGCAATCCATCCCGATCAATTTCATCACGGCTTTTCCCGTCGGAACGATCCCGTGTTTGGATCGGACCAGAAAATCGATCATGCGATTGACCTGGATTTGGAGGTTCCGCGCCGTATCAATATCTCCCTGATGATACGCTTCCATAATCTTCCTATACATGGGCGCCGCCAGGTTGTACGTGGTTCCGACAGCGCCCTGAGCCCCGATCGAAAGGGCCGATAGAAGCAAACCATCTTCCCCGAAGAGCATATCGTATCGGCCGTTATCCATTTCCAGACAGGTCAGGTAATCCATCAGGTTGGTGTGAGTGAACTTCATGCCGGCCATCGTTGGAATCCGTTGACCGGCCATGTGCAGAAATTCCGGCATGGAAAAATCGACCGCCGTCATCTTGGGAATGTGGTAATAGTAGAAGGGCGTCGACGCGGCCGACGCGGCCACCTCACGGCAAAATTCAACCAGATCCTCGACTGTTTTCGGTCGAAAGAAAAACGGAGGCATCACCGCGATGCCGAATGCCCCGATCTGTTGTGCATGAGCGGCCAGGGTACGGCTTTCCACGATGCTGTTGTGTCCCACATGAACGATCACACGGAAATCTTTCTGCACAACCTCCACCCAGCACCGCGAGATCTGTATCCGTTCCTCCGTGCTCAAGGACATGCTCTCACCGGTGGTTCCGGCGACGAAGGCCCCAGCCACTCCGTTGCGACGGAGAAATTCGGCATAGACCGGGATTCGATCGAGATCCACTTGTCCATCCGTTCTCATCGGGGTAAACGGTGGTGCGATCAATCCCTGCGTTGGTGTTTGATTCTTCATCCCTTTCTCCTATCGGCCCTGATACGTGACCGCCGCGAGTAACATCTTGCCATAACGCTGCCATAACGTATCGGCTCCGAGCGAATGGGCATTGGACGGCAATTCCACCGTGATGATCGGTATCCCCAGCGTTACCCCGACGTAGGAACCCATTGAACCGGGTCGGGCGCCGAGTTTTTTGACGGGCAATTCACATTGGGCGCTCATCTGTCGGGCCAGGTCAAGCGCCGGGCCGTCATAATCGATGCAGTTCAACGGCTGATGAAGTGTGATAATCCTCTTGGGACGATAGGTAACGATCAATCCATGAAGGGCCCTCGATTCGGGTTCGCTTAACCCCACCATACCGTATTGACGACTGTTCTCGCGATTGGCGGCCTCAAAGTTCCGATTCAGATCCACGCCGCGCGCATTACTTCGGGTCCGTGCCGCATAACCATCCGGATTGGCTACGGGGATGATGATCACCCGTTTACCCTGTAGCAATTCGCGATGGGCCTGAAGATGTTCCGTCAGTTTCTCCATCAAAGGCGTTCCGGCGGATTCATTGCCATGTATCGTCGCCACAAACAGAATCGTGTCAGAACCTTCACCAAAAATTTTGCAATGGATCGGCCGACCCTGGACGCTTTTGCCCATCGTGAATTCAAGACTACGTTCAATTCCGAATTCCCGCATGGGCGAAGTCAACGGTCTTGGTTCCGGCCCCTGACAACCCGATAAAGCCAGCCCTGTCGCCAGGACAAGGGAGGCCATCCATACCGTTTGTCGTCCCGGCCTTGCTTGGAGGCGGTCTGTACAGCATCGCTTGGGTTGTAAATCCATCGGCCAGTCTCGAAAATTCCGCTCGTATTTCGGCCATGTAGTTGCTGCGGGCCTGTTTATGATTTCGGTAATCGGTACGGTACCCCTTGAATAACCTCGCTGAACGAAACCGAAACCGCAACAAGGTTATAACCGATCTCCTTTTTTGTGTCCATGATTGACTTGGAAAGATGTTTGGATTATCATGCAGCGCTTTGAATGAATCTCGAATAGCCTGGATGGGAGCCATTTTTTGGGTACGAAACAAACTCACAGTGCAAGGAAAACGAAAACCGTATCATGTCATCGTTGTACCGGATTATGTTGCCGGTATTTCGCGCTGCCGATTGAAACACCCGAGGACTGGAAAGACTTCGATGATATTCGCTGGTATCTGGCCCATGAAAACGTCTCGGTATTCGTCGAGAAGGGCGACTGGTATCTGAATGTTCACAATTCATGCCGGTATCTGAGGAAGGATCATCGTTGCGCGATCTATGAAACCCGACCGCGGATCTGCCGCACGTATAAGACCGAGGATTGCGATTTCACCGGGGAAGACTATAATTTTGAAATGTATTTTACCAGTGAACAGCAATTGGCGCTCTATATGAAAATCAAGTTTGGCGATACGGTTTTTCGTCGTCTGGAGAATCGCCGTAAAGCCGGCCGCAAGAACGCGTGTTCCGCTTGAGTTTTCCGGGTCGTCAAAACGGCGAAATCAAAGGATCGAATCCATTCAGTCAGGCGTTGAATCATGAAGATACAACCGGTTAAGGGAACTCGAGATTTCTATCCGCCTCTGATGGCGATCCGGAATTTTATCGTAGATGGCTGGAAGGTCGCATCCCGGCGCAATGGTTTCGAAGAATACGATGGCCCCATATTCGAATACCTGCAGATGTACCAGATTAAAAGCGGCGACGAGATTGTCGAACAGCTTTTTCATCTGACCGATCGCGGGGGCCGCGAACTGGCCATCCGTCCCGAAATCACCCCGACTCTGGCCCGCATGGTCAATGAACAAATCAACGCGCTGCCTCGTCCCATCAAGTGGTTCTCGACGCCTCGCCTGTGCCGTGCGGAACGGCCTCAGAAGGGCCGCCTCCGCGAGTTTTTCCAGTGGAATATCGATATCATCGGCATTGACGACTGCCGTTCCGACGCCGAAGTGATCTTCACGGCAATCGATTATCTCCGCGGTACAGGTCTCAAACCCGTGGATATCGCCGCGAAAATTTCCAGCCGCAGATTGTTGGCCGCATTGCTTGCGGCAGTCGGCATCGAATCGGGCAGGTTGCCCGCGCTCTATGCCGTCCTCGACAAGAAAGCCAAACTTTCCGCCGAGGCCTTTGAGGAAATGCTCGCCCGTGAAGTATCCGATCCGGACGCTCTTCGGAAAATCCGTTCCATCATGGCCGCCCGGTCGCTGGAGGAGTTTGGGAAGATGTTTCCTTCTACGCCGGAGGTCCAGACATCGCTGGAAGAACTGAAAGCTCTGTTCGCCTTGCTGGCCGCGATGGGAATCGGCGAATACTGCCGATTCGATATCTCGATTGTCCGTGGTTTGGCCTATTATACCGGCATGGTCTTTGAGATTCACGACATTACCGGCGGGCTTCGCGCCATCTGCGGCGGCGGCCGTTTCGACAACCTTCTTCGCGATCTTGGAGGTCCTGAGATTCCCGCCGTCGGGATGGGCATGGGCGATTGTGTCTTGGAGATTCTCCTTCGTGAAAAGGGCTTGTTGCCGGAACCCTTTACCACCCGCCGGTTGGATTATTTTGTTATCCCGCTCGATGCCGCGTATGAACAAACAGCGATACAGATCGTCGCCCGGCTGCGATTGGCCGGCCGGAACGCCGATTTCAGCTACAAAACCGCGGGTCTGGCCAAGCAGCTCAAGATCGCCTCCGCCTCCAACGTCCACACATGCATCATCCTTGGCGAGGAACTTCCTCGCGATAACCGGCTGATCCTCAAAGACCTGACGACCGGCCGGCAATCCGCCGTCGCTCCCGATGATTTCTGGAAAACGATCGAATCCGCCTGATCGGGGATTTGAACCGGATAGAGGTTTTTCCTGAATCGATCCCTGTTTTAATCCGATACAGTCTGGGATTGGGTATGGGAGGAATCCATTGACAATATTCCATCCCGTCACGATATTATCGGTCTTCGAGGATTCGATCATGGTTACGATTGCCGATCTGATTCCAAATGCCGTTGCAGGCGATGGGGCCTGCGATCTTGTGGTCTCTCCCGATACATCCGTTCGTGATGCCCTGGCCCGGATGAACGAACTGGGTTGCAGCCGTATCGGTATCGAAAGCGATTCATTCGGTTTTCGTGCGGTTCTCACTCGGGAGGACCTCTTGAGCGGCCTGATCCATGAACTGGATAAGGCGCAAATCGCCATCGGTGATCTCCAGCGGCATATTGACGGCCGGCTTTCCGAGCAGCTTCAACTCGTTCAAGCCAGTCTCCGTTCCATTGCCGAGACCGATAAGGGTAAGCTCGACATTGCCGTGATGAATCTGACCGAAGGCCTGATCATCCTCGACAAATCCGCCATGGTCGAATCCGCCAATCCTGCCGCCCGTTCGCTTCTGGGTCTGCCGGATTCCGCGGTGCTGACCGATATCTCCGATGCTCTGAGTCGCCTCGGCGTGTGCGGTCTTCTGACCTGTCATGTTTCGCCCGATTCAGAAGGGGGGCGATTGCAGGTTCAATCCGCTCATCATCGGGTCCTGCGGATTCGATGGACACCCATTCGCGATTCGTGGGATCGCTTTGAGGGATTTGTCGTTCTCATTCGAGATATCACCGATGAAATCGCGGCGGATAATGCAAAAAACGAATTTCTCGCCGCCATGTCCCACGAGTTGCGTACTCCGTTGACCAGCCTGCGCAATTCCATTTCCAACATGCTTGCCGGCGTCGTCGGAAAGTTTCCGTCCAAAGCCCTGCAGTACCTTACGGCCATGGACGGCGACTGCCTTCGCCTGACCGGCCTGGTCAACGATCTGATTGATGTCGCTCGTCTCGAAGCCGATAACCTTCCGATCTGTCGGCGCGTTGTGAACCTGGTGGATCTGATCTCCGATACCCTGAACCGATGTGCCGACCGGGCCCGCGCCCATAAGGTCCATCTCAGTTTTCGCATGCACCAGTATGTTCCGCCGATCATGGCCGATCCGGAACGAATCCGACAGGTCCTGGTCAACCTCATCGACAATGCCCTTCATTTTACACCCGCCTTCGGAAAGATTACCATTCGTTGCTGGGATGAATCCGACACGGTCTGCTTCAGCGTCGAAGACACCGGGCCTGGCATCCCGCCGGAATTCCAGTCCGTGTTGTTCTACAAATTCACGCAACTGGCCCGTCAGTCGGGTCCCGGCTATCATGGAAGCGGTCTGGGGCTGGCCGTGTGCAAAGGAATCCTGGCCGCTCACGGGGGCTCGATACGGCTGCAATCGCATCCCGGATCCGGCAGTACGTTTGTGGTCTCGCTGCCTTGTACAAAGCCCGATATCTTGATTGCAAAACATCTTGAAAATCTTGCTCCTCGATGTGCCGATGCCAACGAAGCTCTGGGCCTCATCGTGGTTCGATGCATGGCCGATTCCGCCGTGACGGATGTCTCGTACGATCCGAAAACCGTTCTGACTGGCATTCTCACGGAATCCCAGTCGGTTCTTACCCATCCCGACGATCTGGCCGTTCAGAGCGGCCCGGACGAACTGATCTTCGTGGCGTGCCGTTCGTCCGATAATCCTCTTCACGTCCTTCGCCACAAAATCGAAAAAATTCTGACCAATTCGCTCAGGATCAACTTGGGTAGGCCTGCATTTGTGCCGATGGTGGGAATGAGTGTTTATCCCGCGGATGTTTGTCCGGTCAGGGATTTGGATTCACTGGCCCGCAAACGAATCAGGACGATTCAGGGCGTTTTGCCCCGGGCCAAGGCCCAATAAAGAGGGAGTATGGGATATGTTCGACTTTTTTGGATTGAAAAAGAAATCGGATAAAACGAAAATTCTGGTCATTGATGACGAACCGAATATTGTCCAGACCCTGCAGGATCGTCTGGAGATGAACGAGTATCGCGTCTCCACCGCTCATAACGGCCGGGACGGACTCGACAAATTCGAACAGGAAAAACCCGATGTGATCCTCCTCGATGTGATCATGCCCGTCATGGACGGACTGGACATGCTGGAAACTCTTCGCAAACGTCCCGATGGACAGGATGTATCCGTCATTATGCTCACCGCCCGAAGCCAGACGCAGGATATCGCCCGGGCCAATGCCTGCGGGATCGACGACTACATCGTCAAACCCTTCGATCTCAGCGAATTACTCGAAAAAATCGAAAGTGTCATCGAACGCCGGAAATCCGTCGTGCGATAATTCAGGCGACTGCCGTACGCTCCAACGATCTCATCGGGCTCCGTATCCTTTCAGAGCCCGTTTCTATTATAATTATAATAGATATTATATATTTAATATTGAATTTGATTAGGGTACTTCCCGCCATCCCATCGGATCATCGTTGACGCTTACGATTTCCGTCGTCGTGATCTGCCAGTTCCTGTCGTTTCGTGCGAAATTCACGCGGATCCTGACCCAGTAGGGGGTCTGAACCTCCATCTCCTCGCCGCGGTAATGGATCCACACACGCAGTCGGATTTCGCTTTCGGCCTCGTCATCCAGAATCGACAGATCCCAGCTTCGAATCCGTACGCTGTTCAAACTCGTCATCGCCAGCGACAACCGGCAGAACTGTCGCAGATCATCACGGGTGGCGTTTCGCGAGTCCTGGTAGTCCGGCGAGAAGATTTCGTTGAATCGCGAGAAATCCTGCTTAATGGCCATTCGCTTGGCCTCGCCGAAGATCGCCTCGATCTTCTCGCGATCCGTTCGAATGAAATAGTCCAGACCGAAGGACATCGCGAAGATCGCGGCGGGAATCGCAAGTTGCCACCATCGTTGCTTGTCGGGAATCGCCTGTCGCACCATCATAACGATGCCGAACACGATGCCTCCGACGATCAGTAACAGCCACGGCGTTTCGGTTATATTCCACATAATCTGTCCTCCGTCCAATGGTGATCCAATCCGTTGCATTCGTATGCACCGTCCAAAGCGAATGGATTAATTACGCAGCGCCTGAATCGGTGATGGAATCCGGCCTTTCCTGGCGATGAACTTCGGCGCCGCCAGCGTGGAAATCTTCATGATCGGAGCCGAACCCAACAGTCCGCCGAAATGGACAATCTGTCCGGCCTTTTTCCCCGGTACCGGAATCACCCGCACGCTGGTGGTTTTGTGATTGGCCACACCGATTGCCAATTCATCGGCGATGATCGCGCTTAAGACATCCGCCGGGGTATTGCCCGGCACGGCGAACATATCCATCCCCACCGAGCATACGCTGGTCAGGGCCTCCAGCTTTTCGATATTCAGGGCTCCCGCCCGTACCGCGCGGATCATTCCCGCGTCTTCGCTCACGGGGATAAACGTTCCCGAAAGGCCTCCGACATTGCCCGAGGCCATCGAACCGCCTTTTTTTACCGCATCGATCAATAGGGCCAAAGCCGCCGTACTTCCGGGACGTCCCATCCGGCTGACACCCATTGACTCGATGATCTCCGCCACCGAGTCGCCTGCGTTGGGCGTCGCCGCCAGAGAAATGTCCACGATCCCGAAATCCACGTTCATCAGCCGGGCCATCTCGCGCCCGATCAATTCACCCGCGCGTGTGATCTTAAATACTGTACGCTTGATGACCTCTGAAAGTTCTGTCAAATCGCACTCCGGATTCTGATCAATCACCGATCGCACAACGCCCGGCCCGGAGATCCCCACGTTCAGCGAATAGTCCGGCTCGCCCACGCCGTGATGGGCGCCCGCCATGAAAGGATTGTCTTCCGGAACGTTGGCAAAGACGGCGATCTTCGCGCATCCGATTCCGTTTTTGGTTCGCCGAGCCAGTTGCTTGAGGATTTCTCCGAATGCCGCGATCGCCGTCATGTTCATCCCCGCCGCCGTCGAGGCCATGTTCAGAAATCCGCACAACCGCTGTGTCTGAGACAGCGCTTCCGGGATCGAATCCATCAGTGTATGGTCGCTGCGGGTCATACCCTTTTGCACCATGGCCCCAAATCCGCCGATGAAATCGATCTTCGTCTCGCCCGCCGCCTCATCCAGCGTCCGCGCGATCCGCACGGCTGTCGACTCCCGCTGAGGCAGCGGCTCCATCAGGATCGACGCCGGCGTCACCGCGATCCTGCGATTCGTGATCGGGATACCGTACTGATCTTCCACGACGTCCGCCAGGCGGTTGAGCAGTTGGCCCTTTTCGACGATCCGTTTTCGAATCCGCTTACAGAACGCCGCCGTATTGCGATCCATACAATCCTTCAGGTTGATCCCCAGCGTCACCGTGCGGATATCGAAGTTGTGCCGCATGGTCATATTCACGGTTTCGAAAACTTCTTCCACCGATATCGTCATGTGATCCTCATATCCAATCGTGTCTGGTCGGCTTCATTCCACCCCTGTGTGTCATTCCGGCGAAAGCCGGGAGCCATATCATATCGTTCCATGAACGTCAAACGCTGTCCATAATTTCATTTTGATCGGCCATTTTTCATTTTGATTTTTGATCTTTAATTTTCTGATCCGGCCATACAACGACAATCGTACAATGTAAAGCATTCTACCCCCATATTCTTCCATCATCAAGAAAACTCAAAACCTTTCATGCTGTTCCGTCTGTCCTTTATCAGCGACGCTTCGTTTGGCTTTCACCAGCGGGTATCGCAGTTTGTAGATCCACGCCCCCGGCAGAGTCATGGACTTTCTGGCCGTGGGATTTTCGAAGGTTTTCTGGTCGTCAGCCATGTGAATGATTTCCCATGTGTCCGGATCTCCCGTTGGACACGCCGCCACCCATGTTCCTCCGTCGGCGTCGCGAAACTGGATGTACGGCCAGTCGCGATAGCTCCCATCCGACCATCGCGTGGTGACGATCTGAATCCTTTCCCGACCATCCCCAATCCGGGCCTCGTACAACTCATCCGCCTGGGGCCGTGCGCGACCGGATCCGCATCCGCACAAGGTTAGACACAGTACCATTCCACAAACGAAAAATTGAATATTCAAATCACTTTCTCCACTTGAATCCGTATTGTCCGACCATTCGCATGTTTTCCGATATATTTCCGAATTGCATACTCAAAATCCCGGGCGAAAACGATAATTCACCCTCGACATTCTTATATCATGATATCGTTGTGTTGAATATTATTTTCCCCTTTGAACCTTTCGGATATATGATCCGACTATACAAACGGAATCGATGATCGGAGATCGTCGTTGAAGCTGAATAAAAAGTCCATTACCTATGAACTGCTGGTGTTGCGTTGTCAGCGGCGGGATCCCGGCGCGCTGGAAGAACTGGTACGACAATTCGAGCGGCGGCTGTTCTATTACATCCGGCGCCTGGTGGATCACGAGCATGATGCCTGGAACATCCTGCAGGAAACCTGGCTGAGCGTGTTTACGTCCATCGGTTCCCTTCGCCAACCGCAATTACTTCCGGTTTGGCTTTATGGCATAGCCCGTCGTCGGGTGATGGACTATCGCCGCGGCAAATACGCCGACCGGCTTATCTTCGGCAACGAAGATGCGATGACGGCCGTCCCCGACGATTACATAGTGATTCCCATCGATGATGCCGGCCGTATTCACAGGGGCCTG
Source organism: uncultured Pirellulales bacterium (assembly GCA_964386005.1). Classification (GTDB taxonomy): domain Bacteria; phylum Planctomycetota; class Phycisphaerae; order Sedimentisphaerales; family Anaerohalosphaeraceae; genus FEN-1350. The sequence continues at coordinate 26,296 of CAYLSB010000056.1, forward strand.
GAGCGCCTCAGTACGGCCCATCGCGAAGTCCTGACATTGTATTTTCTCGAAGAGATGCCGCTGGAGGCCATCGCCGCCATCGTGGATGCGTCGGTCGGCACCGTGAAGTCACGGCTCTTTTACGCCAAACAAAACCTCAGAAAATTCATGGAAAACGAGAGGGAAATATGAAAAACAACCATAACACAATCGGCGCTCTGTTGCCGGAGCAGGAACCCGTAAATCCCCGATCCAATGCGGATTACCGACAAGTCGTTCGCTCCATGATGGAACGAAAAATCCACTGGCTAATCCGTGCGGTTTGCGGTTTGATCGCTCTGGTCGGCGCGATATTTTGCGTCTCTCTGCTCGTGCAGATATTCGAGGGCATGAACAATACTTTGGAGACGATCGTCAAGCTCTACATGGGTTTTCTGTTGATCAGCGTACTGATCTATTCGGTACTGGCCGCCGTTGTCGCCATCCGCGGAACGATACGAATTGGCTATGCACCCGCGGCGATCTTCGGTGCATTGGTCCTGGCGGGTTTCTTTTTGGCCCTGTGGTTTTTTTTGATCTACATTTTCCCCCGGCTTATCGAAATCATGAAAACCCAAACCAGCGATCCCGGAGTCGCGAATCTGTGGTTTTTCGGGATGGCGAATCTATTGATGATGATCTTTTTTTTCAGCGTACTCTCAGTAGGTATTGTATTTATTATATACCTGATATATTCACAGTACAGCCACAATCGCCGAAAGCTCCTGGAAATCGAATTGGCCCTGGCCGACCTGTCGGAAAAGATTTCGGAATAAACTCGACGCCCGATCCGATTGGAGAGGAATCGATAATGATCGGCGATCTTTTTGTCATTCCCGCGAAAGCGGGAATCCAGATTTGTGTATGGCCGGTTACCTTTGTTTATCAGAACCGTTTTGTCATCGAAGTTCAATCGATCGCGGCCCGATCAGATAGAGGGGACCGGGACAGAGCGGCACAATAAATTTCCCCGATACGACGGGAACGGAAATCGGCCTTCCGAGGTGATCGAAGATCTGTTCAATGGGATCATCGGTCGATAGCGAATAGCTCCGCTGACTTTCATAATCCCAAAGCGCCAAAGCGTTCTTTCCGTCCGGCCGTGTCCAACCGACGCATCGGGTAGAGCCGGTGTTGTCAAATTTTATCTCGATCCGCTTTGAACCGGCGGGGCGGGCACGTGTGAGGGTTTGATACGCGACGAAAGCCGGTTTGGGTGACAGCTCTTTATGAACGATCCCGAAATGGTCCTCGTTGTAGTACGGATCGTTTTCGAACGCGCGAAGATTGTACCAGAAGACCGCTTCGACGCCGCCCTCGAAGGCCAGCAGATACGTCCGTGCCAGCAACTCGGCCTGCCTGTCGGGACTGACGCCGCGGATATCCGGCGACAACGTGCAAACAATCAGCCCGCCCTTGAGATCGCTGTTGAACTTGTACGCCGCCGCGACTACGCCCGACCAATCGCCCTTCGATCCGGTCAGCAGGGGGATCATCGTGTCGCCTTCCTTCAAGGCGGATCGCGTGAGGAATCGTTCGCCGCGCGTTTGGGCGTCGGGCTTTTTTATTTGTTTCGTTAATCCCTCTGGTACAGTCAGATTATCCACCCATTCCGGGGTCTTTTTGTCCTTGTCCGTCCACCACGCCTGCCAGCCGATATGCAGCCGCCTGCGATACGATTCATCGGCTCCTTGCTGCTGCCATTTGCCGTCCGGTCCTCTGCGAACGGTGTAATACAGCGGCATCCCGCGCCCGAGAATAACAATTCCGCCGTTGCGAATATACGCTTCAATCGCGTCGAACACTTCGACGGGAAAGCTCTCATCCGGCGGCAGAATCAGGCAATCGAATCCTTTGAGCGATCCGTCAGCGATCTTTGCCAGCGTGATCCGCTGGACGATTCCTCCGCCGCCAAGCATCTTTACCAGTTCGGCATCGTCGATCAGCATTTTGTGCCGATAGGCCGGATCGTCCAGTGCGGCCAGCTTCCAGGTCTTTTTGTCGGGCTGAATCTGCGACAATCCCGCCCGAACGACATCCACCAGCGTATCCAGCGGCGGCTTGTGCGTCGGGTAGCCGATCTCCGTGATCCAGACGGATTTTGCGCCGTCGCCGTAGCGTGTCATCAGCTCGCCAAGCTTGTGCAGATCATCCACCAGCGGGTGAACCTCCGGCGCCGCGGGATAACGATACGGATGCACATTCATGATGTCGAAATAATCCTTGCCGCCGGCCTTATAGATGCCCTCGATGAAATCGAAAGGAATTCCCGACAGGCCGCCAAGCAGGACAGTAAGCTTCGGATCGATCCGTTTGATCTCTTCGTAGGTCGCCTTCAGCAGCGTCGCATATTCGGCCGGGTTGGGATCCTGTCGCCAGAACTGCTTGAGGTCCGGCTCGTTCCACACCTCCCAATACCGCAGCCGGTCCTTATACCGGGTCACGATCGCGCGGACATACGCCCGCCAGTCGTCCAGATGCTCGATGACCGGCCGTGCCCACGGCGTATCGTAGTCGAGAATCGGCAGGATGATGATCTTTGCCTCCTCGGCCAGTTGGATCGTTCGGTCGAAGCGGGCAAAATCAAACGCCGCGCCTTTCGCCCTCTGGACGCTTGTCCAGTCAAAATCCGTCCGCGCCCAGCCGATCCCCGCCTCGTTCATTCGGGCGAACTGCTGCGCTGCGATCTCGTGATCACCCCCGCGCGACACATGGGCGCAAATGCCATAAGGTGATACCTCGGCAGCGGCGGCAAAGTGGATACCCCAAAAAAACAATGCTAACACGATAACCCTGGATGGATATTTTCTCGACATAGTAATTCCTTTAGGGACTCCATCAAAGCTCATATTGTCATTCCCGCGAAAGCGGGAATCCAGAAACGACTTCGATAGATTTGCCGGTTTTGTTAGAACTTCTTTTACAGATCGCTCGATTCCGCTGAAAATCCCATTTTGTCCGAATGATTCCATATCCTTCATTCCAAATTGAAAATCGACAATTGAAATTCTTTTCATCGCTTTGCCCAATCAACCAGCGCCCGATACTTGTGCGCTTCGGCGATGGCTTGTCCGGTGTATTCGATCGCGCCCCACGCGCCGCCATCGCCGGCCTGACCGACGTGGGCATAATAGCAAAAGTGGTCGTAGTACTTGCTCATCTCCCTGAGGTACTCCGTCGTCAGGTCGTACATCACCGGGTTGCGGTTAATCGCCTTCGCCGCCTTGAGCACATGCTGGCCGCCCTCATAGGCGATCAGCCGAAGGCCTGCCTTATCGGCAAGCTGCTTGTGTTTGGCCGATTCCTCGCCGCACTTGCGGATCGCCGCGCGGAGCTGCTCGACAGCATCGGCCGCGTCGCCGGCCGTGTTGTGCCCGAAGTACGGCGCCGTTGCGATGGCCGTGGCCTTGACGCCCCACGGATTGAGCGCGGCATCCTTCATCACCTCCAGATGCTGGCCGGCGATCCAGGAGTTGGCCGACTGCGTCGCCAGCACCTTGACCAGCCGTAGAGAATTGACGCCGAAGACCAGATCCGCCGCTCGAAACAGCCGTATCGCCGCCCAGGCGTGATATCGAAAACCGGCCGTCCAGCGGTTCTCATCGAGTTTGAGAGCGACGCCTTCGTCGCAGCAGTAGTGCGCCTGCTTGAAGCCGCCGTTCCACGTCTCGTTGGAATATTCGACGTAGAGCTTCAGTTCCTTCTTCAGCGGCTCGCACGTCTTGACTCCGCCCGCCGCGACCAGTTCCTCCGCCGTCATCATGGCCAGCCGCTTTTCGAATGGCGCAAGATCGACCTTCCGCATATCCACGCCGGTCTTGACAAGAATGCACAGCCGCAACGCATAATCGCACGGCCGGTCGCCCGTCTCGTGCGTGATCGTCCGGTGCGGGATCGTCACCCACAGATCCGAACGGTTACGGTTGCACAGGTCGATCATCCACTCGTACGCCGCGGGATTCTGCTTGAGATTGTCTTTGCCGTTGCGCTCGCTCCAGCTTGTCCGCTGCGAGCCGTTGGTGTTGTCCCAGTCCATGAACCGCAGCGACCGGTAGATCGCGATCTCCTTGAGAAACTGCGGATTCCACGGATTGTCGCCGCCGACGTTTTGAAAATTCATAAAGCAATCGTTCGGTTTGTGCCAACCGAGGTTCCAGAAATTGCCCCCCACTTCCATCGCACCTATCGCGGGACTGGATAGGATCATAATGAGAACAACGGTGAGTAAATATTTCGTCCACTCCGATTTCATTTCTTACGGCCTTTCATTGGATTCAGGTATGTATCTTTTGGCTGAACATAAAAATTAATCTTGATATCCAGCTATTCCATCAAAGAAGAACGATCCACGGTTCTTCTGAATATATGAATATAGAACTGTATAATTAAGCTTCTTTCCGTACATTTTTAATGAATTTTTTGACGGTGTC
>CAYLSB010000057.1:0-30542 GCA_964386005.1 uncultured Pirellulales bacterium
TTGTAAAGATTTATCGCATTGATTTCCATTCAAAACTTTTGACGCTGGCATCAAGCCTGATCCCATATCGCCCCGGCGGGCATCGCATGGCCAAATTCCTTTTCATACTGAACACGGCAGGTTTGGCACCAACATCCATACGGCGGGCCGAACCCCTGATCGAGCATATCAATATGGAATCCGGCAATACCATATGCGAGTTGTTCGGCCAGGATTTGTTTCATCGCGTCGAGATAACCGGAATTGTAGCAAAACCGCCCAATGCGATTTCCCGTCGGATCCACCATTTCATATTCGGGATGCTTCTGCAGATAGTGTCCTCCCTGCTGGACAACGCAATAAGCAATAACTGGCAACTTGTGTTTGGCCGCCTCTTCCATCGTCTCTTGCAATGGATCCCGGCCGCCAAGCCCCGGGGCCTTGGGCAGGAGTTTGGAATCGTAATAGGCATAATCCCCATCGCGAGCCCAAATCACCAGATAATCACAGTGTGCCTCGATACACCGCTGGACGATTTGGCGGCCGTCGAATCGGGCACAGTACCGCGTATCAGCGGGATCACTGTAACCGAACTGGGCCCCGGTCGGACCGACTTCCATCCCGACCAATGCCCGATCAAACCAGGGTTGACGGATGGGTTCGGTCTCGGCCGCGGCGGATTGGAGCCCAAGCAAACCGGCCCCGGCACTGAGAGAAATGAAGAATACAAGCCATTGTGAGTGATTCATGCTCCCCTCCATCATTTGTTCGGAATACGGATCGATCTCTACAATACGGATTCATGTCTCAATTCGATTATTTGATATATTCATCTTTGGATTCGGCATCCCCGGAAGAATACAAATGAATGGGAACACAATTCAACCGGCGACGAAAGTATTGTACATTCGGCTTGTCTGTCATCGCAAGAAATTTTGCGGAGGATGAAAATTTTCACAATATGGGATATATATCATCGACAATCGTTGTTGTGAGCAAGATACTCACGGATCATTTGATTGAACTGCTTCATCCAGGGCGACATATCTTTTTTGCCGCGGGCGCAGATGAGATTTCCGGAGCGAACGACGGGAATATCTGCGTATTCGGCGCCGCAGACCTGGGCATCGAAGCGGCATTTGGCAATCGTTGTGACTTCCCGGCCGCGGATAACATCGGCAGCCGCCAGGATTTCGATGCCGTGACAGATGGAAGCGACGGGCTTGTTCTTGGCGAAGAAATCCCGTGTGATGCGCATCAGGTCCGGATCGTAGCGGAGGTATTCGGGAGCACGGCCTCCGGGCAACACCAGCGACATATACTCGTCGGACTTGACATCGCGAAAAGCAATATCCGCATCGAGCCGGTATCCGGGTCGTTCTTCGGTGATGTCCCACCCCTCCGGCTGTTCGTGCATGACCAGATGATAGGATCGTTTTTCCGGTCCCGCGACCACCAGAAGATAGTCTTCACCGAGACGGAAAAAGGGGATCATCGTATCCAACACTTCGGCTCCGTCCCCGATCACCAAAAGCACCTTGGGCTGGTTCGGATTGGAAACGGAATCGGGTTTGAGACCGGGCTTTGAGAATGTCTGCATGGGGAATCCTTTGCTGTTTTGGTCGGCCCGTCGTTTCTGAAGGATGTCGGCATAATCCCTGTACCCGGCGGGAAGGTCGATTTCGGTTTCGGTTTTGTGGGCATGAATCAAAACGCCATAGGACAATCGGAAGGATTGCCCTTTTTTCACAATGATTCGGCTGGTCTGTTTGTCGCCGAAGGCAGCTTGTCCGAATGGATTGGCCGCAAGAAAGCCATAGTCGCGGACATGCCAGCGACAGGGGCGAAAATTCGCCGGATCGGTCATAATCATCAAGCCCGCAAACACCCCGTCGATCCAGCCGCTGTAATCTACCCACTGAGCGGATTTGCCCCAGATTTCTTTTTCATTCTTTCGGCCCTCATTGTCGAGAATTCGGCCCCCTTTGTCGCTCTTGACCGCGATGGGTGTGGCGAGTCGTATCCCCAGTCCCATTTCTTCCTGATCGCCGAAGGCGAAGTCGGACTGTTTGGATTGAAAAACAGAATTCCATAACAGCAGAATCCCCTGTGGACGCTGCAGAAATACATATTCGCAGATTTCATCGCATCCGGAACTTTCGACTCCCTGGTAGTGGTTGTGAACCGCAAAACGAACTTCGTTGGCAAGGACATGAGGCGGCTCGATAAATTCCACATGCCGAACGGGAGTCTTATTTCGCCAAGAATCGGTTCCGCCCAGATCGCCGAACGCCAGCCAGAGTCCCGGATGAAAGGTTGCATGGTCGGTCGGATCAACCCCCTCCTTCGGGGGGTGATTGCGCGTCACACGGATTCCTCCCGGGGCATGGATATCCTTGAAATACGGGCGGGAAATTTCGGGATCTTGGTACACATAGGTCGCAAGCGGTTGGCCCCTGAAACGAATCGTTACCTGTCCGGGATGGGCATCAAATGCAATGCCGTCTATTTGTCCGTACATCGGCCCGTATGTCAGACCAAAAAAAAGCATTCCCCAAAGACACAATGTCCCGATAGATTGATTTCTTCGTTGATTGTTTACCATTGCTGATTGTCCTGTATGCCTGATTGTTCTATTCCATTTCCGGAATCACAAAGGGCGCACGGTAGGATCCCTGAGCCAGCCGTTTTGCCTTTTCCAACTTCTGCGAGGAATCCGGTCCATCGGTAGCAGTAATTTCCTGTGTCTGCGAATCAATTGTCAGCCACGGCCCCGCCGACATTCGGAATTGCGAGGTATCGACATCATTGGCGCGGAGGTGCTGGATCAGTCGATCAATGGTCTCAGCCGCTTCGCGATTTTCTCCCGCCACTTTCCGTAAATCATCCGGTTCGGATGGGCGGCCGAGGCGGTACGACAGATTCCCCAGATGACAACAGGCCGAAGAGATATGGCCTTCAGCAATTGGCGCATTTAACAGACCGGCATTACGCGTTCGCACGGCCTGGAAGAAATTGGCATGATGCTTTGCGCCGCCGTCCCCAACGAACTGTTTAAGTTTCTTGCCATGGAGATCGTAAGCCCAGCCGCCGCCCCGCAAACCTGCGAAATATCCCTGCTCGCACTGAAGAATCACTCCTTCCTGTACCTGACGGTAATTATCCATGCCCTTGATGCCGGAGCGAATGGGCAGATTCCGGTTTTCGATGATGATCGGAATTTCCGGGAATTCCAGCAGCGTCAATTGCGTATTTGGGGTGTCTCCGGCGTCATTGACTCCGAAGCGGCCTCCCAGACAGGCGGCCCTTCGCGGTAAACCGCTGACGCCGGCGAACCATCGACAAACATCGAAGGCATGCACGCCGCTGTTGCCCAAGTCTCCAGTTCCGGTTGACCAAACCCAATGCCAGTCGTAATGAAGTTCTTTCCGGCGAAGCGGCATTACTTCGGCCGGGCCGCAATAGAGATCGTAATCGAGCCAATCGGGCGTATAAGCGGCAACCTTGCCGATACTTCCCCGCTGTTCATACCACACGACATGTCCCCAGACGGGTTTTCCGATCTGTCCCTGCCGGATAAACTCAGCGGCCTGATGAAGCCCCTCATCGGAGCGGTATTGAAGGCCCGATTGGATGATACGGTGGTATTTTGCGGCAGCTTCGACGATTTTTCGGCCTTCCTGGATATTGTGGGATACCGGTTTTTCCACATATACATCCATTCCGGCCTGGCAGGCCCAGATTGCCAGCAGGGCGTGCCAGTGGTCGGGCGTGGCAATCACGACCGCGTCAATATCCTTGCGATCCAGAACCGCGCGTGGATCAGTATGTGAAAATACCTTCGGGCATTTTTGCACCTGTTCATCCAGTCGCCTGGGGTCCACATCGCACAGAGCAACCAACCGAATTCCGGCCATCGATTGCAGGAGATTAACATGATGGCGACCTTTGCCTCCGAGACCCAGTACCGCGACGCGAATATCCTCGTTGGCGCTTAGAACGTTCCGGCCATATAGAACTGCGGCACACCCCACAGCCGTTTGGCCAAGAAATCGACGGCGAGAAAAACGATTCTTCATATTCCGGTTCCTTTTATTTATTTCGGTTTGCGATGGCTGTTCTGCGACGGATTTCTTTGATTACCGCACAGGTATCCAGATCGCCTTCTCCCGCAGCGATCGTCTGGGTGAGAATGTCCAGATGGACGCGCGAAAGGGGTAGATCCTGTCCGCTCTCATCGGCATATTTCAGGATCAATGTCACATCCTTGAAGTGCTGTCGAATTCTCGAATCCGGCGTAAAATCATTCCTCAACAGTTTCTCCCCCTTGACATCGACGGCGCCCGAATAGGCCGGACTGACCCGCAGAATTTCCATGAAAGTACGAAGATCCAGACCGAGATTTTCGGCAAATACCAAACCCTCGGCCAGAACCAGCCGGTTCAGTCCCAGGATCAGATTGGTGGCCAGCTTGCTCTTGGCTCCGCTGCCGGACGGCCCCACATAAAAAACCCGGTCGGAAAACAGCCGCAGCACGGGCTCAACGGCGCCAAAGATTTTTCGATCTCCTCCAACCATGAACAACGCCTGACCATTCCGAATCTGACTGCTGGCACCGCTGATCGTTGCATCCAGATAGGCGATCCCTTTCTCATTCAGACGTGCGGCCAATTCCGCCGTTTCGGTTGGGTCACCGGTTGTCGTGTCGATGATATAGGCAGGAGTGTTCGGCGCGTTCAACACGCCGGCAGGTCCTTCGACGACCTGGCGAACGATCCCCGTATCGGGCAGCGACAACAGCAGCGTCTTCGCCGCACCGGCCACCTTGGCCGGACAATCCGTGATCCGTCCGCCCCTCTGGGAAAAACGGTCGCATGCCGCCGGATCGATGTCATATCCGATTACTGGATAATTGGCGGCCAGCAGTTTGTCAGCCAGAACGGAGCCGACCAATCCAATTCCGATCAAACCGATGGTTTCTTCGTGCATACTCATAGTGTGTTTACTCATCGAGGTTTTTTAAGCGGGTATCCGGGGCAAACCAAATCACGATAATTCCCAACGCGTATATGATAGCACCAAATGCGCCAACCGATGGGTAGTTGCCCCCAAGTGCGGTAAAAAAGGCCCCCGAGATAAACACGCCGATCGCTGTGGCGAACCTTCCGGAGTTCATAGCCAGCCCACTGCCGGTTGCCCGGACCCGCGTGGGAAACAGTTCCGGCAGATATAGCGGCAGCCACCCGAAGAACAGCGTGGCCACAAATCCCTGGGCAAACACCACCGGAAGGAATGCTGGTTGGAGCGGTGCGGTGAGCTGGAACATGGCAATCGTCAGCACCGTGGTGCACAAACTGATCAGGCAATACGAGAGCCTACGGCCCACCCATGCTGCCACTTGGGCGCCGGCAAAACTGCCGAGTGTTGCGCCCAGAGCCCACCAGCCCTGTACGATGGCCTTGTAGCCCGGATGCGAAGAACCGGCCGCCCTGTCCGACCAGGGAATCATCCATTTGCTCGCGGCCCAGGCACCCACCAGAGGAATCGATGCCAGCACGATGCCAATCAGGGTAAGACGCAATAGAGGCGGATGGAAAAGGTCGCGGAGAAGGGTATTGGAACCACGAACCGAATACGTTGCTGCTTCCTGGTTTCGGCTGTTGCGGCTGGCCAGCCACTTGGGCGATTCCGGTAAGACAAAAAGCACTAGAAAACCCAACGTCGCGGGTACCGCCGCCAGTTTGAACAACCATCGCCATGAATCCGGCGTGATCGGCCATGTCCGCGCCAGTTGTGACAGGATCAGAATACCGAAATTCACCCCGGCGCCCATCACTCCGGCCACGATCGGCCGTGAAGCGTTCGGCCAGCATTCGGAAACGAGCACCACCCCGTTGGGCCACATTCCACCCACGCCCAATCCCACGAGGAATCGAAGAACGAGCATTTGTTCCTGTGTTTTTACGAAGCTACCCATTCCCGCGAAGAGCGAGTAAAATAAAATGCTGATGCCCATGGCTCGCGTACGGCCGATGCGGTCGCCCAGGTTTCCCAGGACGATCCCACCAACCGCGGCGCCAAGCATCAAGCTGGCCGTAAACCGAGCGAACCAATCCCCGGCCAGGGTTTCGGTAAAATTCGAACCGAGCAGACTCCGCGACACCGATAAGGAGGCGACTGGCATCAAGCCCAATTCAATGCCGTCAAAGAACAGCCCCACAAATGATGCCGCCAGAACCACCCATCGGGCGGCTCGGCCGAGAGGCGAAAAGTACTGGTTGTTCCTTGTCATCATCATACCCTGAATCCAATTCTGTTGCGATCCGGAAGCGGTGAGACACTCCTAATGCAAAATATTAATTCCCTCCCTTGAAGCGCGTTTTGGCGGGATAATGGGCATCAAGCCAATCCAGGTCCTCGTTTCGAGGATTAAACACCACCCCCTTGCCAAATCCCATTCTCTCTGCCTGATCTCGATCGCTCATGTAAATCATTGTTCGTTTATCCTGCCACTTGTGTTTCTCAGAATGGCCATCCACAAAGGCGAACGTACAGCTTTTGTTATGGTAGTTCCCCAGGGGATCCCATAAGGCGTGATCATAGGGAACATACGACCAACCATCGATATTGTAGTACAGATCATATTGATCTTCGACAAATAACAGTTTATGTCCGGGGGACGTAATGTTGCTTAACTTGGTTTCATTGTAGTCCATCCCGGGTACATGAATTGCGTAAAAATCCGGCATGCCATAACTGCGAAAACATTGGTACATGCTCAAGGGTTCGGATGGATTTCTCCGACTGCTTCCCTTGATCAACCGACGGTCACCGGGGCAATGGTAGGCATCCACGGATTCTACGTAGGGATAAATCGCCCCTTCGCGGATCCCGTTTTGTCGTGCAGTTAAACTCAACAACACAGGGTCTGTACCGACATAGGTCTGACTTCCATCCGCATTATAGATCAATGGTGCCTTGACCCAAGAGGGAGGGTTTCGATTGGTCACATCAGGAAAAACATAGCCGCTGCAAAAATTGTCATCGTTGTTGTCGGCATACATGATAAATCCCTGCGCCAAGCCCTTTTGGTTGGACAAACAGTTGGCCCCGGAGGCAATCTCCTTGATCGCGCCCAGCGAAGGAATGAGAATGGCCAGCAATATGGCAATAATCGCAATGACAACCAATAACTCAATCAGTGTAAACGCTTGATACTTTCTCTGATTCATAGATCACCTCTAACGATAAAGCCATCTACCTTTATGATTTGTAAATGGTACATCCGAATCTGGCAGACAATCTTCCCGGCACAATTCTTTGTCGGAGGGGTTTGTGCCAATTCGATCGTTAAGAATTGGCACAAACCCATTTTGTTTCGCAGATTCATCTTCGATCGTTGTTCTTCATAATCTCAGATTCTCGGTCACCTTCCGGGACATACCGAAACAGGCCACAGGCCGCATTCCAGCCATGAAGCCGCAAAGGTGGCCAAGTCGTCCAGATCGACGATGCAATTGCCGTTCCAGTCCAGTCCCGGACGCGTCCGGCAATACGGCCCTGCAACGGCGGAATACAGATTGGCAGCATCGTCCGCGCTGATCGCATAATTATAGACGCGAAGGTCATCCATCATCCCTTTGAATAGAGCATCCGTCGAAGGCGGATTGATCCTGCCGATGAGGTTGCTCGTGCGGCTGACCACGGCGGGGATCGAGGTTGCTCCGCCTGCAAACAGAAGGCCATTCCGATAGAGCTTCGCCTGGCCGGTGTCGTCCAGTGCAACCACAAAGTGCAGCCATTCTCCCCGCTGCAGGGCATTGGTGAAAACAACATTCCCACCGCCCCGGAACTGCAGATCGTCTTCACTACTGCCACTGCGGCAGAGGTTAACGCTGCCCGTGACCACTCCGGCGGAAACATTGGCCAAATCGAGGTAGCGCACCCAGGCGCCGGCATCGGCGTCCATCCGGGCCCAAACGGCGAAGGTCAAGCCCCCGGTGAAATTCTCAAAACCGCTCGGCAGGGTCACGAACTGGTCTGTGCCATTAAACACCAATCCCTCGTGGACACCGTCTGTCTGGAAGACAGGTTCGACATTGGCGGTACCGTTATACGGAGCGGCCGTTCCGGCCGTATCCAACAGATTCCCGTTGAAATCCCAGTGCGCCAGCATGCGTTTTTCAATCAAATACACCTTGTTGGTCTGGACCTGGCCCGCGGAATTTTTCACGACACAATCATATTGCCCTTCATTGTCTGTGGATACAATCGCCAAGGAAAGACGGTACTGGTTGTTACCAAGATTTTCCATGGTACCAGGACCTTTTGAGCCGTTATTTCGGAACCATTCGAAGCTGGTCAATGGCGTCAAAGATTCAACCACTGTTGTGAACACGGCCGTGTCACCCGGGAACACATATTGTCCTGCCGGCTGAGTCTTGATGCTGGGAACCACCGAGGTGGCGAAATGCAGGACGGTTACGCGGATCAGCTTGTCCGGTTCACCATTGGACTCTGTGAAGCTTTCAACCACCCAGGTATAGGTGGCCGGCGCGACCAGCGGAAGCACAGCGGGAGTCAGGCCGGTCAGGGGGAAATTCACGGGGGTTCCGTTGACATTGTTCGGATCCATTACGGCGGTCCTGCCGATGTACTTCAGCTCGGTTTGATAATCCACCGAATTGGAATCCGCCGGTCCGAACCAGACCTTGGCAATTTCAGTGTCAAAACTGGTCCAGGACAATTTCGGCAGATTCAGATCGACCACTGTGCTGCCGTCGGCGGGCACCGGATCTGCGACAGCCCGTGTACCATAGATCTTGACGCCGCCGTTGCCCAGATCTTCCACGACCAGTTTGTATCCCGCCTTGGCATACAGAGATCCGTTGGTAATCCAAACGGCCGGATTTGCCTGGTCATTTCCTCCGGCAGCATTATAGCCGGTTTGGACGATCATCGTGCCGCCGCCGATGACGAAGGTGGCTTTTCGAGAGAGACCAAAACTTTGAATTACGTTTGCGGTGAAAGTCCCCGCGTTGATCTCAACCGAACAGGGAAATCCGGTATTATCGTCGGGGTGCTTGAAATCGACGGTCGAAGTAAAGTTGCCCCCGTTCAGGAGAAGCTTGGCTGTGCCGGCCGCGTCGATGCCGTTGAGATCCACACGGGCATTAGCCGTCACGCTGCCGCCTGTTACGACCTCGACAAATCCGCCCTGTTGCGCATGAATCGCCGTTCTGGAAGACCAGACGGTGGGCGTGTTGATGACCAGTGCCGGCGCGCTGGAACACAGCACCAGCAGGATCATCACGGTTCCGAAAATACATTTTTGCTTTGACATGGTTTTCATCCTTTCCTCTGTTTTAGACTTCGAAACGAAATCGTTTCCTCATCGGTTACTTTGTAATTCTCTGCCTGCAAACCCAGGATCTCCATCCATGGAAATGCTGCTGAACATCAGGTGTATCGCCAATCAACCCTGTCTGATGATCCTCTGAATCCCTTCTCCTCACCAAGCTATTATCGGGGTAAGTACAAGAATTTGAATTCGAAATGTATTGCAAAAAATAAGAAATGATTTATACTTTTTGACAATAACTGATTCGGGTATTTTCCGGAGTTTGTTCATGCGTCATGTTGCGATTCTGGTCGAAACAGCTCGGGCCTTCGGCCGGGGAGTAATCCGCGGTATCGCCAGATACAATCGGCGGTGGGGCCAGTGGTCCGTTTATTTTCATCCGCAGGGCTTGGGGGATCCGCCCCCGCCTTGGCTGAGGAACTGGACGGGCGACGGAATCATCGCCCGGATTGACAACGAGGCGACTGCACGCGTGGTTTCCACAGTCGGTGTTCCGGTGGTCAACCTGCGGAGCACTCTGCCCCATCTGGCGTTTCCGTTTATTGGAGCGGACAACCGGGCCGTTGCCCGCCTTGCGGCGGATCACCTCTTGGAACGCGGCTTCAAACATTTCGGTGTGTGCGGCTATCCGCCCGGATATCATCTTGGCTTCGATACTCGTCGTAATGGCATGCGCGAGTGCATCGAACGGGCCGGATATCAATGTCATGAACTGATCCTGCGTCGCGGTCTTCTGCGTACTCCGTCGTGGGAGAAAGAGCAGGACCGAATCGCGAGGTGGCTGGGCTCCCTGCCGGGTCCCGTCGGTATAATGGCCATCAATGACGATTGCGGCCTGCAGGTTCTGGATGCCTGCAGAAGGGGCGGGCTGCACGTTCCGGATCAGGTCGCCGTGCTCGGCTGCGACAACGACGAGTACTTATGCAACTTGTCGATCCCTCCGCTGAGCAGTGTGGAACTCGACAGCGAACAGGTGGGATATGAGGCTGCGGCATTACTTGATCGGTTGATGTCCGGAAAACCTATTCCAAAACGGCTTCCGAAAATAAAACCGCTGGGAATCGTGGAACGCCGTTCGACAGACGTGTTGGCTGTAAATGACCAACAGGTTGTTCGGGCCGTTCAGTTCATCCGGCAAAATGCCTGCCGTCCCATTACGGTCATGGATGTCGTTCGTCATGTGGGCATCCCGCGAACGACATTGCAGTTGCGGGTCAAACGCATTATCGGGAGGACGATTCATCAGGAGATCAAACGGGTCCAAATCGCCCGGGCCAGAGAATTGCTGGAGGCGGCGAATGTCCCCATCAAGCAGGTCGCCCACGAATGCGGATTCAGAAATGTACAATACTTCACACGGGTATTCCGCCGCGCCAGCGGACTTACACCGGCCAAGTTCCAGCGTCCCTATTTCATTGATCGTAACGAGTTACGATAATATGAAATCGTCCGTTTCCGCATGAAATCCTGAATTCCAACTTTTTTGAAGAAAACGATTTAGCCACGGATGGATATCCTGACTCAATAAGACATAACTACTACCGTAATTCAGAAACTGCTGGAGCATTCCTCTCCGGATCTGACCAACAAGATGTATATGAATGTCGACTATGTCCTGCCAATGCGGTGGATCAGATGCGGGTTCCTAATTGTCTTCTCTTGGGGGAATGCACATGATTGCTCACTTTAATAAAGCCATAACGTATCTGGATACTCTTTAGTTGGCCTACAGGAACATAAAACAGCTTCTTGACGAAGAGGGATACCTGGCCTATGACTTCTGGAAGGAGAGTCTCCACGGCGAAGTCTCAAGCGAACTGCGTTTGACGGTGCCCCGGCGAGTGTGAGCTTGCTGGCTTTGCACGAAAAGCGTGGTATTCCACAGGTGATTTCCACCGATCGCCATGTCCTGCAAGAGGCCTGTGAATTGGCGAATGTGACTTGGGATCCGGGCACCAGAACATTGGCAGGCATTTCGTACGGGCCGGCCGACACTGCCCACAATGTGTCTGTTTATCTTCTCGAAGCGCACCCCTGGCGTCACCCGGATCCGCATCTGGGGCGTGACCTGGATCATGCCCGACCATCCCGGAACAGGCGAGCCAGGGACACCAGCTCCGGAATACCGACACCCTTCACCTGCATCCGGGTCTTGACGCCGCCGGCTTCTTCCCACTCAATGACGCACTCAATGGACGGAGGGCTCATCAGACGCGGCAGAAGCTCCAGGAACTCCGCCTGAGCCGTTCCCGAATCCGAAGCATCGGGCGCTATTGTTTCGACGTGTTGTTTGAGCGAGTCGTACTTCAAACCCAGGACCCGGGCGGTCCGGTTCAGTCCATAGGTCTGGGCCAGCGTCACAACTTGGGCCCAGAGTTCCGAGGGGAGTCGTTTGCGACCGGGTTGCCGGTTGCGCCATCGCTCCAACTGCCGACGGGCTAGAGAAAGGGGGCCGGAGACCTTGGAGGATGTTCTCGTTCTCATGCGGGGTTCTCCAGAAAATCGGTTTCGCCGGCGAACCCGACGACCCTTTCCGCGGACCGCCGATCCAATCAGCTCGCCAGCCACGATGAAAGATACCCGGGAGAACAAATCATTTCATGCAACCTTGCCGAAAGGACACGATTCATCGCCGCGGTGCACAAGGCCAACGACCCTCAGCGGCAAAGCTATCCACGGCTGGACTGCAAAATGACCTGCGGCGGAGGGCGTGGAATGACCTGACGGTTCACCTGAAACAGTTTTTTACGGGAGATCAACTTATCAAAGAGCTTCAGCGGCTGCTCATCGCCGCCTGAAAACCATGAAGAAAGTCAGTCAAGTTGAGGATTAAGTTTCTTTCATATAACCGATTTGATTACAATAAAATATCCGGCTTCGTGAAATGGTTCAAAAATAAGGTTGTTAATCATCACGATCAATTCATCCCGATAATCGAAGGTTTGAATTCAATAGTTATGGATAAGGTGCATCGCTGTTCGATTGTGTATCAGTGCCGTCTCCAGCTGTATTTTGAGGCCGCATAACCTAAAAACAAGGGGAATGCCCCAAAGAAATGCTTGCGGCAGAACGGTGCCGCCGATATAGTATATGTGGATTTTGTATTTGAATACCTCATTCGGGGTATCCGCATCGAGACGGCCGAAATGGGGTATGCCGAAACTTGTGATCGGATTTGTTCGATGAACAAGCTGACATCCGATTGAGCGCCGACGGTAAGCGGATGGCGAATGAACGGAGTCGGCAATCTGTCGGGGAATGATTCCATGGCAGCGGAGGCGAGTCGATGAAACAAATATTATCTTTCTCGGGTCCATGAATCCTATTGTTATTTTCCATATTCACTTTGATCCATTTAACTATTCCTTACATATCGGGAGGTACGGCAATGAAAAAAAATCAAATCGGGATTGCAGGTTTCTTCGTCATGGTGGCGATGACCTGCGCAATCGTCAATGCAGGAACGTTTTCTTACCAGCCGTGGACCAGCGACGCCGATTCGGGTATCAGCGCCGGAAAAATCTACACGCATACCGGCAAGTTTCAGGCTCCAACCGAAGGAGCGGCATTCTATGCCGGCAACGGCGTATGGTTTGAAGGTGACCGAGACAAACAAGGAAATGACTGGCGAATCTGGAATGTCCCCAATACATACGATGGCAGTACTTCGAATGTCAAGGGCGCCGGGGGGAATCTGCTGGTCAACTTTATCTACGGTGACACCGAAACGATTCACCCGCAATTGGTCCTAAGTCATCTCGTGCCCGGTGAAAAATACATCGCCACATTCTACGCCAAGGGCTGGGAAAACGCGGGGCGGGTTATCGATGTTTTCGCAAACGATTCCGATCCTCAGGGAACCATCCGCATCGATCAGGATATCTATGGAGGGGGTAACGGACTGCTGCTCAAGTATGCGTATACAGCGCCGGCTTCAGGTGAAATTACATTCACCTTCGATCGAGTAGGTTCCGAACCGTCCTGGCACCATTATGCCTTCTCCAACGAGGTCGAACTTCCGGTCTATGTGGATCCCAAACCGTATCCGGGACAATTTACAGATCTGAATGTGACTCTTGATTTCACGGCGATTCCAAGGGCGGACGTGACCCTGACCAATCTATCGTATGATCTGTATTGGGGTACGGATCCCAACACCCTTACGAAAGTGTCAGGTTTAACCACGGGTAGTTATGATTTGCAGGGATTATTGGAGGCGACAGAGTACCATTGGCAGGTGAATGTTTTCGACAACGGCCAAAAGGTGTTCAGCACGGATCCAAATAATGTCAAGAAGACCTGGACCTTTACGACCAGG
The DNA here is from genome assembly GCA_964386005.1 of uncultured Pirellulales bacterium. Lineage (GTDB taxonomy): Bacteria > Planctomycetota > Phycisphaerae > Sedimentisphaerales > Anaerohalosphaeraceae > FEN-1350. The sequence goes on from CAYLSB010000057.1 coordinate 13,659, forward strand.
ACCTTCGCTCCGGCAACCAAGGTCCAGGAATATCCGATGGATGAGACGACCGGAACCGTCGTCCATGAAACCATCGGTAGCTTTCATGGAACGGCTGTCAATTTTAATGATCCGAATTTGCCCGGAAACATTTGGCGTCCGGGCCTGATCAGCAATAGTTTGTTCTTTGACGGCATCGACAGCTTTGTCAATCTGGGTACCACGGCTCCGCTTCCGTTCGGGGCAGACAAGGCCTTCTCGATCTCGGCTTATTTCAAGACTACCGACACCGAAGGACCGATTATCGCATACCGTAACTCGACGGACGCGGGCGATAAGATTGTGTGTTTGGCGGTTGGATTTGACGGGGCTGATTCCAATCCGGGCAAGCTTCGTTACATCTCGCGATACAGCGGAGTTTTGTACCGTATGACCGGACCTGATGTGGCCGATGGCGGATGGAATCATGTCGTCTTGAGTCGTGCCGAGGATGGCACCGTCTCGATGTATTTCAACGGTCAATTCGTCTCCTCTCTCAATGATGGTCTTGCCCCATTCGATTTCGATTTGCGGTCGTTGGGCGCTGATCTTCTTTGGATCGACGCGGGTCTTGGCGGTGAGACGCGACGATTCCTGGAGGGCAGCCTCGATACGGTCACGATCTGGGATGGATCGCTCAAACAAAGCCAGATCGACGAAATGGTCAATGTTATTCCATATCGCTTGAATCCAAAACCGATTGATGGCGCCAAAGTTGACACGGAATTAACGCTGTCCTGGGTAGTACCGTTTGATCGATATGCCAATGCCACCTACAATGTCTATCTGGGAATGAATCCGGATCTGACCAACAGCTTAGACGGCGCGACCGGCCTGACCGTCACCCAGTTCAAACCTACAGAACCGCTGGATTTTGAAACACAGTATTTCTGGAAGGTAGAGACCGTCGTCGAGGGTCAGGTTGTTTTTACCAGCCCGACGTGGAGTTTTGTCACAGTTGCCGGAACGGTTGGGCGATTCAGCGTACAATCCTGGATCGGCGATGGGGATTCGGGAATCGGAACTCACAAGACCTACACGCATACCGGAAAGTTCAACGGTGCGGGAGCTGATGGAGCCCCCGTCATTACCGTTAATGGTGTTAGCTTCGAGAACGATACCAATCATGCCGGAGTCAATTGGACCTTGACCGGGGCACCGAATGGATTTACCGGATTTGGCGTCAATGTCACGGGCAACTCGGCCAACTTGCTAACCAATTTCTTCTACGGCGATGAGGATAACAATCACCCGGTACTGACTCTGACGGGTCTGACGATCGGAACCAAGTATGTGACCACCTTTTACACCGTTGGTTTTGGTGGGGCGGGCGGACGATTTGTTGACCTGACTCCCAGCGATAATCCGACGACCAAGTGGCGAGTTGATCAGAACGGCGCCGGTTCAGGCAACGGCCAGCTCATCAAGTATAAATTCACTGCAACGACGGACACGATTAGTTACACCTTTGATGCACTTTCCACAGGAGACTCCTGGCACCACTATGCCTTCTCCAACGAAGTTGCAGTTGCGTTTGACATCAATCCTTCTCCTGCCTCCCGCACAACGGTGGGAACAGACGTCGTCCTCAGTTGGATTCCCGATCCGGTCGGAGCCGCGCAACGCGTGACCTGGAATGTGCTGCTTGGCATCGATCCGACGATGGCCACTACGCTGATCAATGAAACCGGATTAACGGAAGCGGCCTATGCTCCCGCCGATCTGCAGCCAGATACGGCCTACTACTGGACCGTCCAAGGCGTCCGCAATGGTCAAGTGGTCGCTACTGCTCCGATCTGGACTTTCTTCACCAAGTCGACCGCTGCGGCTGCGACCCTTGTGGAATGGAAGTTTGATGAAACCGCGGGTACCACATTAGCGGAAACCTATCTGGGTCTCGACGGTACGCTGTACTATTTCAATGATCCCAACACCGCATGGGTCAAGGGAATCAAGAATAACGCCCTGACCTTTGACGGCAAAGACGATTATGTCGATCTGGGTGATCTCAATAGCTTGGATATCCCGGCGAATTTTGCGTTCTCGATGTCCGGATATTTCAAAACGAACGATTCGGAAGGACCCATCTTTGCCCTGCGACCTCCGGGTATCTTGTGCGTCTATGTGGGATATGACGGCGCCGGCAGTGCCCCCGGGCGGTTCATGTTCATCTCCGCCGCCAATGGCCTTCGACGAATTACGGGACCGAAGGTGGATGACGGCCGGTGGCATCACTATACCATCACGCGGTCCAAGTTCGGGCAGATTGAGATGTTCGTGGATGGCGTTTCCTATGGGGCCACGGACGACTTTGGCGCCGCATATGACCTCGGTCAAGGAGCTTTCGGAACCGACAAGGTGTGGCTTAGTGATTGGGCAGGGCAGCCGGGCCATCCGGATGAACAGTTGCATTTGAACGGCCTGATCGACCAGGTTACCCTGTGGCAAGGTGTCCTGCAGCCCGACCAGATTCAGGCCTTGGTCTCGTTGATACCACCTCTGGGTGATGTCAATGAAGACGGGGCAGTGAACATGGCTGATCTGTTGGCCGTAGCGAACGGCTGGTTGACCGACATGGTACCAGCCGATATCAATCGCAGCGGTCGAGCCGATTTTGAGGATTTCGATATCCTTTCACAGGATTGGGGCAAGTAAGAACCTCGCAGCAATTACTGCGGGTACAATTTGTTTGGCAGAGGACGAGGCTGTGCAGGTGTATGCACAGCCTCTGTCCTGTCATAAATCGGTCACGGCAGACCCATTTTCAGTTGTGAGGCAGGTTTGATATGCGCGGCTGTTTTCACCTATTGCTGATTGTACTCTGCGTACCAACTGTTTTTGCGGCCGATAGTGTGGTCGTATTCAACGAGATTATGTACCATCCGGCCGGTGATGAGGATCGGTTGGAATGGATTGAATTACACAACCAGCTTATCGTGCCCGTCGATCTGTCTGGTTGGTCCTTATCCGATGGGATCGCCTTTACATTCCCGGATGGAACAGTGATTCCGGCCGAAGGGTATCTCGTCGTTGCGGTTTCCCCGGATGATCTCAAGGCCACTACGGATCCGACAACGGTCTATGGTCCCTATGCGGGACGTTTAGCCAATTCCGGCGAGCGGTTGCGTCTGCAAAACAACAGCGGCCGGATCATGGACGAAATCGAATTCAGCGACGGCGGCGACTGGCCCATTGCACCCGATGGATCCGGCGTTTCTCTGGCCAAGTCCGATCCTTCGCGTGCGGGTCCTTCGCCATCAAACTGGACATGGAGCCTTCAGGTAGGCGGCTCGCCCGGTCGTGACAATTTTCCTTCCCCATCCCGGATCAAGCGCACCATGCTGATCGAGATGTTCGATTCCTGGAAGTATTACGATCACGGCTATCCCGGAATGGGCTGGTACACGCAATCGTTCGGCGAAGGGACCTGGCAATCCGGTCCGGCCGGATTCTGGGTTGGCCAGCAACCCTCCTATACACAGCCGGTTCCCATCGAAACCATCTTCAGCACGGGCATTGACGATAACGGCGATGCGCTTGCTCCGGGACAATATGATCCGCATTATACAAATGTGGCGACGGGCCTTCCGTTGTTGGTTATGCAAAACCACCCAGCCTGGCTGGCCAACGACGCCCAGTCACGATGGATCGGATTGACCGCCCAGGGCACCGATAACCAACCGGCTGGACAGTTTATATTTCGGACCCAATTTTCTCTTTCCGGTTATGATCCTCAAACGGCAAAGCTTTCGTTTTTGCTTGCCGTGGATAATACCCTCAACGATATTCGAATCAACGGAGTCAGTACCGGCATCGCCGTTTCCGGTTTTACCGGCTGGAACGGGCCGTTTACGATCAGTTCCGGATTTGTCGCCGATCACAATACGATGGATTTTGTCTGGACGAATGAAGGATCATCGCCCAATCCGTCGGGCCTTCGTGTTAAAATCTCCGGCACCGCAATACCCACACCTGGGCAAACTGAACTGTCGGCGGATAAAAACGCCTATTACTTCCGAACAACCTTTGACTATCATCCGGATCCGGCCGCCTATACCCGGTTGGAGGTCGATCCGATGATCGGGGACGGTGCGGTTTTCTACGTGAACGGATTGAAGGCCAATTCCGTCAATATGCCCGGCGGGGCCGTCAACTACAATACCTCGGCATTAGTGGATATTTCGGATATCAAGCCGTCAGGACCGATCATCATCGACTCGGCGAATCTTCTCGATGGACAAAACACGCTGGCTGTGGAAATTCATCGTGCCGCCGGCGGAACAAATATCTTCTTTGCCACCTCACTGATGGCCGTGGAAACGCCGATGCCCGTTTATCAACCTCCTTCGGTTGAATTTACCGAGATCAGCTCGGCATTGTCTTCGCCGTTCCAGGTGGAGATCCAGAATGTTGGCGTCGATTCCGTTGAGTTAACCGGCCTGATTCTTGTCTGCAAGGGAACCGTCGACAATGAATATATCCTGCCGTCCCTGTCGTTATCCTCTGGACAGTATCAGGCGTTTAACGAATCCATTCTGGGATTTCATCCGGCCAACGGCGATAAGCTCTTTTTGTATTCACCCGACCGAACTGCCGTTGTGGATGCAGTGAGGATAAAGAATTCTCCTCAGGCCAAAACCGCCGATCGTTCACGCTGGGCGGTTCCCAATGAGCCCTCCTTCGGCTCGGCCAACTCGTTCGCCTTTCGCAATGAGATCGTAATCAATGAAATCATGTATCATGATCGCCCGATTCCTGAATCGCAGGCCGAGTACGAAAACACCATCCTGATCCCATCCTTTGCCCCGGCCATTGTTCTGGTTCCGACTGATGGAACGTTAGGCACGACCTGGACGGGCGGCAACGAGCCCTTTGACGATTCGGCATGGATCCAGGGATCCGGCAAGACGACCGGTGTGGGTTATGAGACAACTCCCGAAAATTTTCAAACCCTGATCAAGACCAGTGTCCTGTCACAAATGTACGGGGACACGGGTAATGCATCCGTCTATATCCGGATTCCCTTTGACCCGGCCGATCCCGCGACGGTCGAGACGCTATTATTATTGATGAAGTTCGACGACGGTTTTGTGGCGTATTTGAATGGGCAGGAAGTCGCTCATTACTACGCTCCGGGGCGCGACGGCAACACGCTCCCGCTTGTGTGGAATTCGCATTCGACCAACAGCTATTCGGATTCGGATGCCGTAGTCTTTCGAACATTTGATATTACAGACAATAAAGCATACCTTAAACCCGGCCGCAACATCCTGGCCATCCATGGGCTGAACTGGTCCACCGGCAGCACGGACATGCTGATTCTTCCCGAATTGCATGTTCGCAAACAGCTTCGGCCATATGTCCCGTTCCACGAGTCGCCACAGGAATGGATCGAGTTGTATAACAAAAGCGATCGTACCGTTGATCTTGGCGGATGGAAATTGCGCGGCGGCATCGAATACGATTTCCCGGATTCGACATTTTTAGAGTCGGATCATTATTTGGTGGTAACCAGCCAGGTTGAATCATTGCGAACGATATATCCCGATATCGACATTCTCGGTAACTTTTCCGGACAGTTGTCTGACAAAGACGACCGAATATCACTATTGGATCCGACAGGCAACATTGCTGACCGTATGCGCTACTTCGATCGTGGGTACTGGCCTGCGTATGCGGATGCCGGCGGCTCTTCGCTGGAGCTGTGCGACCCTCGAGCTGACAATGCGGAAGCAGCGGCTTGGATGGCCAGTGATGAGACAACCCGGAGTCCGTGGAAATCGTACTCCTATCGAGCGATTGCTTCTCCTACATCCGGCGGAAACGAACCCTCGCAGTGGAACGAGTTTATCCTTGGCCTTCTGGATGCCGGCGAATTTCTCATCGATGATATTCGCGTGATCGAAGACCCTGATGGTTCTCCTTTATCTTTGATCCAGAATGGAATGTTTCAAAATGGAATGAACACATGGCGGGTTCTTGGTAACCATGCTTTTTGCGCGGTTATTCCCGATCCTGACAATTCGGTTAATTCCGTTCTCCATGTTCGAGCGACCGGCCCCACGGAACACATGCATAATCACATCGAAACCACGCTGGTTTCCAACCGAGCTATCGTCAACGGAAAAACCTATGAAATTTCTTTTCGAGCCAAATGGCTTGGCGGTTCGAACCTCTTGAACACGCGGCTGTATTTCAACCGTTGCCCCAAAACCACAGCGCTGGAAGTTCCCGCCTTGGCTGGCACTCCCGGTCAACGTAATTCCCGTTTCATCGCAAATCTCGGTCCGACAATTTCCGATCTCCGGCACGCTCCATCCGTACCCTCCGTCGATGAGCCGATCGTCATTTCTGCACAAGCGAATGATCCCGATGGTGTAACTGCCATGATCCTGTTCTGGTCGCAAAACGGCGGCGCGTTCCAGACGTCGTCGATGACGCTGCAAAGCACGGGGCGATATCAGGCCTCCGTCGGTCCGCTTCCCGCCGGAACGCTTGTGCAGTTTTATGTGCAGGGGCGGGATTCTCTCGGTACCACGGCTATGTGGCCGGCCGCAGGGCCCGACTCGCGATGCCTGTGCAAAGTGGACGAAGGTTTTACGCAGAACGGAATGCACAACGTCCGAATTCTGATGACCGCCGCCGACACCGTGTTTCTTCACGAAACCACGAATATTATGAGTAATCATCGTATCGGCGCAACCGTGATCGACAATGAAAACAAAGTCTATTACGATGTCGGTATTCATCTCAAGGGTAGCGGATACGGACGAAGTACCGCCCGCGGCGGTTTTAATCTCCGGTTCCATCCCGCCAATCTATTCCGCGGAATTCATAAAGGCGTCTCGATAGACCGTGGTGCCGGTCCCTACGGCGCCGGTGCCAGTCATCGCGAACTTATTGTTAAACATATCGGCAACCGCGCTGGCGGCATTCCCGGAATGTATGACGACGTGATCTATCTCCTGCCTCCCAGAAGCGATATGAGCGGGACCGCACAACTGATGATGGCCCGCTATGACGACGAATATCTGGATTCGCAATACACCGATGGCGCTGAAGGGACCTTGTACGAATTTGAACTAATCTATTTTTCCCAGAGTACGGTCGATGGCAATCCGCAATCCCTCAAACTGCCACCCAGTTCCGTGCTACAGATTGATCTGAGGAATCTGGGCGACAACAAGGAGGGCTATCGCTGGAACTACCTCATTAAAAACAACCGCGCCGCCGATGACTTTTCCTCCTTGATGTCCATGGCCAAGGCCTATAGTTTGTCCGGATCCGCCTTTGCCGATCGGATCAACTCGGAGATCGACGCCGATCAGTGGATGCGGGTCTTTGCATTTGAATCGCTGACCGGCATCGGCGATACCTATAACCAGGGCTTGAATCATAACATCATGTTCTATGTTCGTCCGGAAGACCGGCGTGTTTTGGCCATGCCGTGGGATCTGGACTTCGCTTTCTATCAATCACCGACTGCTTCGATTTTCGGCGGGGGTAGCAGCGTGCAGAAGGTGATCGCTCTCGATCCATGGAAGCGGTCATTTTATGGACATCTCTATGATATCATCCAAACCTGTTTCAATGTTGAATATCTCGCCGACTGGATGGAACCCTATGCGGTTGTGAGTGGGCAGGATTATACGGCGGAGATGTTGTCAATCATCGATCAAAGGCGAAATTTCGTTCTCAGCCAACTCCCGGCGGCCGTTCCCTTTGCCATTACGACCAACAACGGGAATTCTTTCTCGGTTGATACCGATTCAGTCACCTTACAGGGCACAGGCTGGATCGATATATATCGAATGAATCGTTCCGGCACCAAGGAATCTCTTGCCCTTGGCTGGACTGGTCTGACAACCTGGACCGTTACAATTCCCGTTGAGTTCGGTGATAACTTCATTTCGCTGGAAGCCAGGGATTTTAACCGTAATCTTATCGCGACGGATAATATTACCGTGACTTGCATTTCACAGAACCGTCCCTTGCGACAATATCTACGAGTTACCGAATTAATGTTCGATCCGATAGGAGGCAAGGATTACGAGTTTGTCGAGTTTCAAAATATGGGTTCAATTCCTCTGGATATTTCGCCGGTGATGATTTCCGGCGGGATTGAGTTTGCTTTTGCCAACAGTACGACAACCAACCTGCAACCCGGCGCATTCGTTGTCGTTGCGCGAAATCTCACCACCTTCCAAAGCCGATACGGCACGTCAGTTCCTGTGGTGGGTCCCTTCTCCGGCTCGCTGAATAATTCCGGCGATCTGTTGCAGATTCGCGGCGCTTTTAACAGCGAAATTCTGTCCTTCACTTATGACAACAGCCGCGGCTGGCCGCTGGCCGCTCAATCCGGGGGGCATTCGCTGGTGCCGGTGGAATCCGCCGTCACCGCCGAGCCCGACGGTTCGCTCGATTACGGCCGCAACTGGCGCGCTAGCGCCCGTATCCATGGCTCGCCCGGCTTCTCCGATCCGCTCTTGCCCGCCGGCGTTGTAATCAACGAAATCATGGCCCATACAGACTATGCCTCGCCCCCGCATGACTCCAACGACTGGATCGAACTGTACAATGCCGGAGACATAGCTCTGGATCTTGGTTCTGACTGGTACCTCAGCGACAATGTCGAGCAACGAAAAAAATGGCCCTTGCCGGCTCTGCGCCTCCAGCCGGGTGCCCGCGTTGCCTTTGATGAAATTACCGGCTTCCACAATCCGATCACGGCGGGTTTCGGGCTGGACAAGGCCGGCGAACAGGTCGTCCTTTCCTACCTGCCAGGCAACGGTCAAGACCGTATTGTCGATTGTGTCCGCTTCAAATCCCAGGAAAATGAAATTTCCCTTGGCCGTTTATCCGATGGCTCCGACGACTGGTATCGCCTGCGACCCTCGCGTAATCTGCCTAACACCGGTCCGATCTCCGACATCATCGTCAGCGAATTTGCCTATAAGCATCAAGGTCTCTCCCTCGAGGGAGAATTCATCGAGTTATATAATCCGACAGATTCTCCCATCGCATTGGCTAATACTGCCGGTTCATGGCGTTTCAGCGATTCGGTCAGCTTTACATTCCCCGCCGGAACAATCATCCAGTCGCACAGCCGACTCCTCGTTGTCGGCTTTGATCCGGCCGGGTGTCCGAATTGCCTGGCCGTTTTCCAGACCCGTTACAATACTCCGCAGCTGACCCCGGGGGTCGATATCGTCGGCCCTTGGCAGGGCGCTTTGCCGGACCATGTTGGTGTCATCTCGCTCGAAAGGCCGCAGGAACCGGATATCGTCGGCGACAATATCTCATGGATTCTTGTCGATGAGGTGATCTACTTTGGCCTCTCTCCCTGGCCGCTGGTTTCCGAGGATCGGGCCCTCCAGCGGAAGCCGGAACTCCTCGACGGCAACAACCCGGCCGCCTGGTACACGGCGCTGCCCACTCCGGCTCGCTCCGGCATCGCCGTATCCGATATGGATGCCGACGCCTCCGTCGATCTGCGAGATTTCGCCGCCTTTTCCGCCGCCTGGTTCAGCGAGTCAGGACAGACCAACTGGAATCCGGCTTGCGATGTGTCCTATCCTCCGGATGGTATCATTGACCTGCAGGATCTGATTCAATTCGCCCGGCAGTGGTTAATGCATCTTCAACCATCGCCATAGCAATTTCTCCCGGAATTGCCGCGTACTGTGCAACAATGATTGGTTCTTAAGCTCTTTGAAAACATAAAGTTAAAGATACTTGGATGAAAGGATTTGCCAGCAAGAAAGCGGTGTGTTACGATCTGGCAACTATGAAACCCAAATTCTGGCTTCGATCGTGACATGTCTGGCTTGGTGCATCGACCGAGAACTCTACAAAGCCATTGATTATATCCGGGAGCAGATCCAAGCCCTGGAGTAACTTCAGGAAAACAGAACAAGCAGTTTCGGCTCGACAACAACCAGTTAATGCGGGTGGGCATCCTCCCCATCGCCATCTATTCTTTACAGTCCTCCTCACCCCGGGCTGCAGACTCTCAAATCTGGGGACCCTTTTTGCACGAATCCATGTCTCCATTTTGGCACCACAGACACCAAGTTTGCCAAATCGGGTCCGAAAAAATGTGCGATTACTGACAAAAAAGGCCTGCAGGAAAAACAATCTTATACAAAATCGGATTCAATGCACCGATGTACAGGGATAAGTTCGGCATTATCAATAATATTGCATATACGCCCCGATTCGGCTCATATTGAATCCCGTATCAACAGTCGATCAACAGGGTACTCCATTTCTTAACCATCGTTCTTCTGAATCTGATCGCCGAACGGTTTGTCAGGAGGATTACGACCCAATGCCGGGATCGAATGCGGATCTCAATTATCCGGATCTTTTATGGTTCGGATTGATGATAATCCTGCAGTTGTCACACGATTTCTTCCGTCTGCGGATCCCAGCGGACCTGGCGCTTTTTGCGGTAGGATTCCACGCTCATCATGAAGGTGGCCGTCTCAATGAACGCTTCATCTTCATTGCAGCGGGGTTTCTGGCCCGTTCGAACGCATTCAAGAAAATTCTCCATGTGGTTGGGCCACTTGGCCGCCTTGCTAGGATCGTAGCGGTAAATCGGCTCCGGCTTTCGTCCCCCCATCGTCCAGGCCGGGCCATCGGGGTAGATCTCAAAACGGCCGGCATCCTGCCCGATGGAGTCGTACACCATCCTCGCCTGACGCCCGCAGAATTCCGGCGTCTGGTCCCGTTCCGAATTCTGAATCCCCTCAAAGACGACCGTACATCCCTGTTTTTCAAACTGGAAGTTGGCGATCCAGGTATCCGGCGATTGGCGGTCATCCTTCCAAAAGGCGACCTGCCCGGCACAGATGCAGGTATCGGGAATCCCGTACCCTAAAACGGACTGCACATAGTCCAGTTCATGGCTGAGCAAATCCCCGGCCTGTCCGGTTCCATAGGGCCAATAGCACCGCCAATGCCAGAAATGGCGTTCGTTGAATTCGATCTTCGGTGCCGGTCCCAGCCATTTGTGCCAGTCGAGATTTTTGACCACCTGTTTGGGATCGGGCCTGTCGTAGCAGTCGTAATAGCCATACCACCGCCAGACGGGTGCATCGAGGGGTTTGTTCTTGTACCGGCCGGTCTTGACGAAGGTCAACGGCCCGAGTTTGCCATCGCGGATCATCTTGCCGCCATCGACCGAGGCGGGGAACTGCCGTCCCTGGTGGCCCAGTTGCATGATGGTCTTGTTCTTTCGGACCGCTTCGCGCATTCGTTTGGCCGCGGCGATCGACAGGGTCCAGCCCTTCTCGCAATAGATGGCCTTGCCCGCATTGGAGGCGTCGATGAGCATCTGTTCGTGCCAGTGATCGGGAGTGGCGATAATGACCGCCTCGACCTTCGGGTCATTGAGGAGATCCGTGTAGTCGAGATAGGTTTTCACATCGGGATTGTTGGCGGCCTCGACGCCGCGCTTCAGATGCGGCTTATACACATCGCACACCGCCACCACCTTTGCCGAATCGGTTGCGCCGGTGTACTTGATCAGGTCCCACCCCCGCGTGCCGGTTCCAATATGCCCGACGCGCACCGGATCGGCCGTTTGAGACGCACCGTGGAGAAACGCGGGTACCGTAACCAGGGCCGAAGTCCCCGCGACGGTTGCTGCAAGAAATGTTCGGCGATTCATTCCTTCAAAGGATTGCATATCGGCCTTCCTTTCTGATCTTCAAAATCAAGTTCTTGCCATTCGAAAACACGGCCCCGAACTATCCTATTCTTTTGCTGCTTGTCGAGTGACGATAGGGACATAACCGACTTCCAGACCCGGAGGGGGAGTAACAATCAGGACCGGGTCAATCTCCGCCAGTTTTCCGATCGTGGGGCCCGGCAGATAGTCTCGGTCATTTGTCCAGTTCCGGTGAAGTTTTTCCACCTTTGCCTGCAGTTCTTCCCGCTCTTTGTCCGTCAAGTCGGCGTTGAGTAGCGCGGGCTGATCGGCAAATCGATACCACCAGTAGGTTACCACGCTGCCATCCCCGGGGTACGCCTGGAAGGGTCCAGCCACCGGGCCGGGCTTCTTCCAGCAACTCATTGGATCGTCTGGCGTAACATACGGTTCAGGTCGATCCTCTTGGGGCCGGCGAAAACGATACGCAGACAGGCCGGTTTCCGCCGGAACATCGGCGGGCCGTATCACACTCCACTCGCGCTTGTTATTGGTGTTCACCTGCCGATAGTATTCGGGGAGTGTTACCAGGGGACCATCTTTTGAATCGCATCGGGAAACCAGTTGGTTGTCCCACCGGTATCCGAAAGTACTGGGATCCAGTGCCACTGGATTGGCAAACGATGTCCAGGAAATCGGCACCTTTTGTTCATTGGGAACATGGGGAGTATAGATCTTCCATGTGGCCCCGCCTTTTCCGGGAAACCTGTGCACATACGTGCCCGAAGATTCAACGGCTCCACTGGCCGCAGCGCCGCCTTCAAACCAACCCTTTATAGCATCCCACAGCGCCTTTTTACTGTACGATGTCACGCGATGCACAACCACCGAATCGCCTTCGGGACTTCGCGGAAACGAGGTTGGGGCAACTCGGGCGTAGGTCTCTCCCTTTTCATCTGTGGCTTGGACGCTGGGGACATATTGGGTTTCCATCTGCAAAGCCCGGTTGGGCTGGGAAGGCCGGGTATCCAGAAATAGCCCAGCCAGATGAGGTTTCTCCACAGACGCGCGGGACCAGAAATAGGGAGTAAAAAAAGCGACCGGCCCCTTGAAGTTTCGCGTGTTTAAGAACAAAGTCCAGCAGTTATTTCCGGTGGGGACATTTTTGCCGGCCGTGGTGGACTTGGGCTCGGTCAGCGGCAGCGGCAGATACCCATAACCGAACAATTCGCCGCAAGTGCCTTGTTTCAGATTCAAGCCGTCCGGGGGCCACAACACCCAGGGACTGAGTTGGGCCACACCATACAGCCCTGTTGGTCGATCCCAATCTCGTCCCTTGCCGGCCCCGGGTCCATTGGCCCACTCGCTGAAATTCAACGCCACGCCCCCCATGATGAACTTGGGCGTTTCCGTGGCAAATCGCGTATCGCGCCACCAACCCAAACCGCCTTCGATATCGGAATACAGTTTTTCAGAAGGAGGACTATCGTACTGAGCGAACATCCAGGTGCCGAACAGGCCTGTCTGGAAACGATTCCCCGGATATTCCCGCAACAACGGCCATGCCGCCACATACATGGAAAATCCTGCATTGTAGGTTTCGGGCACCTTTTCGTTGGGGACCAGCAGATATCCGGCCATTTCACCTTCCTGAATCCGATTCGAGGCACATATTAAAAGCGGTGAAGGCAAAATAAACAAGAGGATTAAACATACCGTAAGTCGCAGGATGGTCTTTTTCAACATACCGAAGTCTCCGAATTCTTGTTCGTTAGCGAAACCGTAAGGTTACCCTGAAAGCATAGGACAAACAATGGGTGCCTGTCAAGTCCGGGAACAGAAAAGAACACGGGAGAAACCAATATTAACTTGAATTCATGTTCCCCCGTTCTTATCGGGGAAGCTCAATCCCCAAATTCCGGCTGCGGGCATTTTCCAGAACTCGCCTGGCCGCACACAAATCCTGGATCGATACGCCGACGGACTTAAAGAGCGTTACTTCTTCCTGATTTTGTCGACCGGGCGCACGGCCGGTCAAGACTTCACCCAGTTCGGTGCTGAAGTGAGATTCGTCGATGCGTCTCTGTTTGAGGGGTATCAGCAAATCCCCCGCCTCCTCCAGTGCAGAGGTCCGGTGATCTACCACGACCCTTGCGCGACAAACTGTGTCCGGCGGAATTTCGGACACTTGAGGTTTATAGGAGCCCACCGCATTGATATGAGTACCCGGCGGAAGTTCACAATCTTGAAAAACGGGAATCGGGGATGGTGTGGCTGTACAAACCACATCGGCACCGGTCAGGGCCTGGGCGGGACTGCTTGCCCGCTCGATCGGAAGACGAAGACGATTCGCCATTTCTTCGGCGAACCGGTCCGCCTGAGCGGGATTCGGATCAAAGACCCTCGCCTGTCGAATCGGCCGTACCGAGCAGACGGCCTCGAGTTGTGTCCTCGCCTGTACGCCGGCGCCGAAGATCACGGCCAGATGGGCATCGGGACGGGCCAGCATATCGGTGGCCGCACCGGAAGCTGCACCGGTACGGATGGCCGTGAGGGCCCCGCCGTCCATGATGGCCAAAGGAATCCCCGAGATGGCATCCGACAGGATGACCATTGCCTGGATCAACGGCAGACCCAGGTTTCGATTGTTGTCGAATAAGGTGATGAACTTGACCGAGAAGAGTTTGTCCACACCCGAATGGCAGGCCATAATGAGGGCTGTGCCTTTTTCGTCGGGGATATCGATATGCTGGCGGGAAGGTACCATGACCTGTCCCTTGGACAATTGGATGAATACCTCCTTCATGGCGATAATGGCATCGGGCATCGGCAACGCCCGACGAACTTCTTCGGAATTCAGATAGAGTAGCGGAGGAAGATTCATAAGCAACCGGGACCTTTGGATTGACAACAGGGTTTCAGCGACAGTGCCGAAGGTGCGATGGAAAGCCCGCCTTTTGATGTGCAGCGCAGTTCCGGAGGCATGGCCAGACCCACGGCATAGACGGCGTCGATAGTCTCGTCGAGCGGGATCCGATTGACATAACCGCCGAGAATCATGTCGGCGTTGATAAAAGCAGAAGCCGCAGCGGCGGCATTACGGGTATGGCAAGGGATTTCCACGGAACCCTGTAATAGATCGCAAACCGAACCCATTGTGTTTTGAAAGGAAATCGCGGCTGCATCACAGGCCTGCTGGGCACTTCCGCCCAAGGCCTCGACCACGGCTGCCGCGGCCATCGCACCCGAGGCGCCGATCTCGACCTGGCAACCCGCCACTTCGGCGGCGAAGGTGGCGCGCTGGGCCACAATCAGGCCAATGGCTCCCGAGGCCAGGAGTGCCAGCGCGATCTGTTCGTGGCTCAACTTCCGCTCTTCAACAAGGGTTACGATCGTCCCCGGAATTACGCCAGCGGAACCACCCGTCGGTGCGGCGCAGACCACGCCCATTGTGCCATCCACATGCATCACGGCCATGGCCCGTGCCGCCGCCCGAGTATGGGGACTACGGGCAGAGAGTTTTCCGGCTGACTCAGCTTGGAAGATAGTACCGGCACAGGCAGGTAACCATTGCAGGCCGGAAAACTCCGGATCAAGCCCTTGGCCAACAGAATGGACCATGATATCGTAGCGTCGTAACATCTCTTTCATGACATCCGTTTCGGGAATTCTCAGCAGTTGTGCTTCATAAGCGAGCGCAAGTTGCCCGAGCGACACGGTCCTTTTCTCGGAGAGTTGAACCATCTGGGCTGCGCTGGTGAACAGGGGCTGGCCGGATTGGACAAAATAAACCGGTTCGGACTCCCAGATTCGAACAGAGTCATCAAGCATCAAAAGATCGTGGAGTTGCTTGGCTGAAAGCCGGTCCCTCCGTCGGGCCGTCAACCCCTCCTTCCGGCCAAAAGGAATCCTCACGGGTGATTCCAGCAGGGCACCGTCGTTGCTCAACAAAGCACAAGCATTGGAACTTTGATTCGGGTGGACCACGATGAGTGTTTCCCAAGCCGTTCCGTTAAAAAGAACAGGACAGCCATCGACTTGAGTGATCTCGATCTCGCCGCCGCCGATGGATCGCGCGACAAGATGCAACACATTACCATTTCCAGAAATTAACTCGATTTCAACGGTGTTTGGATGATTGGGATTGGTAAGGGGACGAAGTTCAAAACGGATGTCCAGGCCCGCAAGCGGAGCATCAAGAAGTGCGGTATAAAACGAGTCATCCGTAAGTGATTTCCCCATCAGCCCCATCGCAAAACCACGGTCGGCGCCCTGCTGGGCATAAGTTGCTGCATACGAGCCGGTAGGGTCAAAGGTAAACACCGCTCGCCGCGGTGTACCACCCACCATGGAGCGTGCCATGCTTGCGATGTGAAATGCACCCGCGGTGTGGGAACTGGAAGGCCCCCGCATTACGGGACCAAGCACATGGTTGAATATGCTGAAAGTTTTCATGTTCGTTCGGTAGATTATCTTGAAGTTCGACAAAGAGTCAAGTATTCGAACATGATTTGTGGTACTCCAATCCGACAGGTAAAGATCGGATTTGATCTGTTGGGCTGCTCTCGGCAATCGATGAAAGGTTAATCAAGCGTTTATGTGGAGCCATTAATACCAAACTAGTAGTCTGTCAAGTATGATAATGTAAGTTAATAGATTTTGCCGATATTCCTACAAGGACATGTGTAGAAGCATTGTTAAGGAGAATCGGCTATGAAACGCTATGTTGTGGAATTGACCCGTGAAGAACGGAATGAATTGGTGGAATTGGTATCGAAAGGCAAAGCAGCGGCGAGGAAAATTACTCATGCTCGTGTTTTGCTTCAGGCCGATGAATCGAAAGATGCCCCTGGCTGGACGGATAATCAGATTTCAGAAGCTTTCCGTATTCATACCAACACGATTCATAGCATTCGAAGGCGGTTTGTCGAGGACGGATTATCCGCGGCACTGGTGCGCAAGAAGCAGGATCGTCCTTCACGAAAACGCATTGTCGATGGTGAGGTTGAAGCACGTTTGATCGCCTTGCGATGCGGTCAGCCGCCGCCAGGCAAAGGCCGATGGAACCTGCGGTTGTTGGCCGACCGGTTGGTGGAGTTAGAGATCGTGCCGGATATTTCGCACGAAACCGTGCGTCAGGCATTAAAAAAAATGAGTTAACCCGGATATTTCATAGACCGGATAAGCAGGCATATTCAGGACAGCCAGGG
>CAYLSB010000058.1:0-25273 GCA_964386005.1 uncultured Pirellulales bacterium
GACACCGTCAAAAAATTCATTAAAAATGTACGGAAAGAAGCTTAATTATACAGGAAATGCGATAATGTTGTATTTCTATCGGTGGACGAACAAGAGCATCTTGGGTTCCGTCTTGGCACAGTTTTACCCTATAACCATTATTGCAGGAAAATGCTTGGCTATCTGGTTGCGATGGAAAATAATACCGAATTGATAATCGACACAGACGATGACAACATCCCCAAATCAAACTGGCGATTTCCACCCCTAACGGGGGTTTTCGATTATGTACCAGAGAACAAGGGTTTTATCAATATTTACCAGTTGTACACTTCCAATACTATTTGGCCAAGGGGTCTGCCTTTGCATTTGATCACCAAAGATTTTACACTTTCGGAATCCATAGCCAAAAAGGAGTGCCGGATTGGAGTATGGCAGGGATTGGCTGACGAAGATCCGGATGTGGATGCCATTTACCGATTGACAAGGGGTGAATCCTGTACTTTTGCATGTCGAGAACCGGTCGTGTTAGGGGAAGGAACCCTGAGCCCGTTCAATACCCAAAACACCATGATCATAAAAGATTTATTTGCGCTGCTGTACTTACCCACGTACGTAACATTCCGGTTTACGGATATCCTCCGAAGTTTGGTCTTTCAACCCATCATGTGGCTTTATCATTACAACTTGGGATTTGTTGACGCTACCGTTGTTCAAAAACGTAATCCACATGATTACTTTAAAGATTTTATTTCTGAGATACCCATGTATGAACATGGCGAACAAATCATTGAGTTAGTTTCGGGGGCAATACGTTCATCCCAAACTATCGCAGATAACTTACGCGCCGCCTATCATGTGTTATTGAGGCATTCAATCGTTTGTACAAAAGAAATGACGACCCTTGAGGCGTGGTTAGAGGATTGTCAGACAGCGAGAAATTCCTAATCGGCCGCTCTGAGAGCGTTATCCTGACAGCACAAGGATGATTCCTGCGGAACCATGCCTATCTGCATACACTATTTGCCTCCCTCGCGATGCTCGGTGGCACGCATACCCACACCCAAGCGAGACGGTTACGTTTGGCTATTCGGCGAGCCAGTGATTCGCGAGAATCGTCAGGTCGAGCATATCCACCCGTCCGTCGGCGTTGGCATCGGCGGAACCGATGGTTTCGGGAGCGGCCGCGAGCCATCGGGAGGACAAGTACAACAGATCCTCCAGTGCCGTACCGTCGGGACAATCGAAATCGCCGGCGGGGGAAAAATCCCGCGCGAGGCGCGGATACTCAATATTGGCGGCACACAAACGCCATATATCGGCCGTGCCATTGGCGGATTCGCCGACAAAATCCCAGCCGGCCCCGGTGAAGGTGGAACGAGTCTTCATTTCGGCGGCGGTCTTTCCCTGGCCGCCGGCGCTGGTCGGCTGTCCGGAGACCTCGACATCCCAGAAACAAGACGTGACGGTTCCCTCCACGAATTCCGGCACCAGCCCGCCGACCCGTGAATCGCCGGTGACCGTCCCGGCGGCGTAACACCGGGTGATTGAGGCATAATCATTCGACCCGCACAGACCGCCGACCTTTTGAATGCCCGTTACCGAACCGGTGGCGTAACAGTGGCTGATTTGGCCGTAATAATCGTTCCTTCCGCACAATCCGCCGACTTCCGCTGTACCTGTTACCGAACCGGTGGCATACGAGGAAATGATGTCGCCAAAAAAACTGCCCCCGACCAGTCCTCCGACGCTCGAATTACCGGCGACGGAACCGGAGGCGAAACAGTCCATGATCGGGGAGGAATCATTGGTCCCGGCCAGACCGCCGACAAAACGAAATTGGCCGGTGACGGATCCGGTGGCATAGGAGGAGCTGACCTGACCGTAATTGCCTCCGATCAACCCGCCGACATATTCCGAACCGGCGACGGGACCGACGGCAAACGACGAGGCGATCGTTCCGGATTGACTCAGCCCCGCCAAACCGCCGACGTATAAAGAGCCATTGACCGATCCGGTGACGTAGGAGCGACGAATCGTGCCGGAATTCCACCCCACCAGACCGCCGACATAATCCCGACCGTGGATCGTGACGTTTTCGACGCCGAGATTCGCGATCATACCGCCGCTATACACGCCGCCAAAGATCCCCAGGTAGTTCATGGATGGCCGGATGATGACGGCGTTACGGAGAACATGATTATTTCCATCGAATACGCCCGTAAATGGGGTTCCGTCAAAGGGGGCATTGTCCGGATTGGTGTCGGCGGATACCGGCGTTAGTTCCATTCCGCCGAAGTCAATATCGGCGAGCAAGACAAACCGTTTGTCCCAATCAATGGGCGAGTCAATGAGTTCGAGCCAGTCGTCGAGGCCGGCGATCCGATAGGGGTCCTCGGCCGTGCCGGAGCCCCCGGAGTAACTGGAGAAGTGTATTTCCTCCCAGAGAAAGTGCGGATAGTCCTTGCCCTCGAAAATCGTCCAGACGGATACAAAGTTCCAGCCGGCGCCGAGATAGGTGTCGATATATTTCATCTCCGACGTCGTCTTTCCGGTTACTCCCACAGCGGGGCCCGTCCCCACGCCATCGCTCCTGCCGCTGGTCTGCATGTTCCAGAAGCAGGCGTTTAATAAACCGGAATCATTGTCCCCCACCAGCCCGCCGGAGGGGACGATTCCGCCGACCAATCCGATCGCGAAGCAGGCGGTTACCAAACCGCCGTTTCTCCCGACCAAACCGCCGACGGGATTGGTCCCGCCGACCGAACCGGTTGCATAGCCGGTGATGATCAAACCGGAATTCTCTCCAACCAAACCGCCGACAGCCGATTGGCCGGCGACGGAAGCGTTCGCAAAGCAAGCGTTCAAAGAGCCGGAGGAATGATGTCCAACCAGCCCGCCGACAGCATCGACTCCACGGACTGAACCGGTCACATAACAGGCGGTAATCGTACTGGAAATCGTCCGGCCAACAAGCCCCCCCACGGCCTGGCCTTCGCTGGAAAGCATGATATTGATTACGCCAAGGTTCTTTATCGTGGCATTGGACGTACAGCCAAACAGGCCGACACATTGAATGGGGCCGGTGGAAACCGATGTTGGATTACGGATTCCATACCCATCCCCGTCAAATATTCCAGAAAACCCCACGGTTTGATTCCCGACCGGCGTCAGATCCATTCCGTTAAGATTCAGATCCGCCGTAAGGAGAAAGGCCTTATTCCAATCGGCGGATGTGGTCATCAGTTCCTGCCAGTCGGCTACGGTGGAGATTTTGTAGGGATTTCCGTCCGTGCCGGCGCCGCCGGAATATGTTCCGGCTGAGCTTTGTGCGGTTAGAAAAGAAAGACCGACAACATAGACGAACGCAATGAAGAGGCGTGCTTTAATCTTCATGGGTGGTACTCCAACTAAATACCCTTATTTTCCCCCCTCCGGGGGGGCAACACACGATAGTAAACCTTTATGTTACGAAATAATCAATAGGGCCGTCAAGTCAGGAAATTACCTATTGGGGCATTTTTACAAATTGATGTGATATTTCAGCGAAAAATTCGTGAAATATTTGGGTTTTGGGGGTGACGACACCTTTGGATCGATGAGATGACAACGACGAAAAACGGGAAAGAAAAAATGTAAATAGTGGCACAATAAGGTTTTAAGGAGAATCACAATGGTACTGAAATGGATCAAACGCGGGGTTTTGTTGGGAGTCGGAGCGGCGGTTGTGGGCGGTTTGTTGTTTGGAAAAGATCTGGCCAGCTATGTGAAAAGCTCTGCCAAGCTGACTCGGACGGCCGTGAAGGATTCGGTACCCATCGAGTTTGAACTGAAGCGAGCTCAGGATCTTCTGGAAGAGATCATTCCCGAAATTCACAGCAATATCAACCGGATCGCCCAGGAAGAAGTGGAGATTGCGGCACTGAAGTCGGATCTGGGTAAGAGCGAGAAGGCCTTCGGCGAAGAGAAAGAGCGGATTCAGAAGGTTCGTCAGACTCTGGCGTTACATCAGGCCAGCTATACTCTCGGCAATCGGACATACAGCCGGGAAGATCTGGCCAAGGACCTTGCATGGCGGTTTGACCGATTCAAAGAGGCCGAGATCGTTCTGGCCAGCAAACAGCGGATGCTGAACACCCGCGAGACCGGATTGCAGGCGGCGATGCAGATGCTGGAACGGACCAAGGCCCAGAAGGAACTACTGGCCAGTAAGATCCAGTCTTTGGAGAGCCAGCACCGGCTAATCCGAGCGGCTTCGGTCGGAAGCGGGATGAAGTTTGACAACAGCAAGATCGCGCAGACCGAACAGCTCATCGGCCAGATCAAGAAGCGCCTCGATGTGGCCGAACGGGTACTGGCCCACGAGAGCAACTTCGTGCAGGCGATTCCGGTGGACGTGCTTGACGAGACGCAGTTGATTCAGCAGATCGACGACCATTTCTCCGGCGCCGACAAATCGAAAACGGATGTCGAGACAATGGACAGGGCCTCCACGAAACTTCTGGTCCTGGAGAAGTAATCACTCCTGTTGGGCCGGGCGGCGGCAGAGCCACCCGGCCCACAATGGTTTACGGCAAAGACAAGTGAATACAATGCCCCATCGCCGGTACGGGGGAATGGATTCAAGGCGGCGGAAATTGGAATCTCTGCGACGTGCAACGAGGATGGTTTGCGGAATGGTTTGAGCAGTGATAGAATAGGATCGCGGCGTATCGGCCGCTCAATCGGGAGCACGACGGTGTTTAACCTACGGATACGACAAGTTCAATGTGCCCTGTGGGATGGACAGCTCGACGAGGCATGGCGGCTGATCCAGGATCAAAAGGTGCGGGATCACCGGAAGGGCCAGCGGCTGTCATTAAAACTGGCACAGGCCCTGGCCGAACGCGGTCGGGAGCATCTGCAACACGGCCGGACGGCCCAGGCACTCGAAGACTGCAACAAGGCGGAAAAACTGGGCGGCAATCTGCCCGACGTAGCCGGGTTGCGGGGGGACATCTGCAAAACCGTCGAGCAGAAACAATACGATCAGCAGAAAAAGGCGCAGGTTTTCGATCAGGCCCGCCAACAGATCGATCGCGGCTGGTTCAGCGCCGGCGTGGAAATCCTCGGCGACGAGGACGGCCAGCAGGCGGAACTCCTTCGCGACCAGGCGACGGCGGAACGGGCCAAGATTGAATCGGCGATTGAAAAAGTCAACCAGGCCCTGAAACGCAATGATATTCACGCGGCGGTGGCGGTGCTGGCCGAGACCAAGACGGCCCGCAGCCGCCATGAGCTTGCGATGGAGGCGACCGCGAAAGTGCGCGGATTACTGGCAGCGCAGATTCGCGAGCAGTTATGTGCGGGGCGGATCGATCTGGCCCAGGGATACGAGCGGGATCTGGGACGAATCGATCATGATTCCACAGAAGCGCGAGAATTGAAAGATATTCTGGATCAGTGCCGGCGTGCGGCATCGGCGGTGGCGACAGGGCAGGTCATCAAGGCCCAGCAGATTCTTGGACGGTTGCGTCTGGTTCTTCCGGGGGCGAAATGGGTTCAGGAGGCCACCGGGCAGATTCAGCAGTGCAGCCATGCGATTCAGGGTCTTGCGGCGGGACCGCTGGGGCTTTCGATGGGCGAGCAGGCGGTTGTCGGCCAGCCGCAGGTTGTCCATCCGGTCGAAGAATCCGAGCCGGAACCGATCAGCGAGCCCGTACAGGAAGAACCTGCGGCGGAAGGAAATAAACGTATGGACGTGGCTCTGCCGGAAAAATTCGTCTTGCAGATCGACGGGGTGGGAGGATATCTGGTTTTGCGGAATAATCCGGTCACGATCGGCGCGGTGAGCAGTTCCGTTCGGCCGGATATTGCGCTGATGTGCGAGGCACAGGCGGCGACGGTGAAGATCAACCGCCAGGAACACGACTATTTTCTGCGGAGCGAGCATCCGGTACAGATCGGCGACAAGAACGCCACGGAGGCCCTGCTGGGCGACGGGGATCGGATCGCGATGTCGTTGCGATGCCGGATGAAATTTTCGATGCCGAACGCGGCGAGCAACACGGCGGTGCTGACGCTTTCCAGCGCCCGTCTTCCGCGGCCGGACATCAATCAGATCGTCCTGATGGATCGGGATGTTCTGGTGGGACCCGCCAGCAGTTGTCATATTCGGCAAACAATTTCCAACGAAACCGTCACATTCTACATGCGAAACGGTCATCTCTTCTGTAAGAGCGATGAACCGGTCGAGATCGGCGGGCGGATCAGCGATGGGCGGACACCCCTGCCGATGGAGACGACGATTCGCACGGGTGGATTCACGGTCGTGTTGGCTCGGTATCCACAGTAACGGAAAAAGGCACAGGAAGCGTTTTGGGATACGGTACTATGCAACGGTTTCACTACCAATATGGAGACAGGCCCCTGGAGGGTTATACCATCCAGAGGGGCGTCGGGCGGGGCGGCTTTGGGGAGGTTTACTACGCCATCAGCGACAGCGGCAAACAAGTCGCCCTGAAAACAATACAGACGTACGAGCAGATCGAGTTACGGGGGATTAACCAGTGCATGAACCTCAAGAGCCCGTATCTGGTGACGATCTTCGACGTCAAGTACAACGAGGAAGGCAGGCCCTTTGTCATCATGGAGTACGTGTCGGGGCCTTCGCTGTCGGATATCATTCGCGATACGCCGGGCGGACTGGGGGCGCAGAAGACGGCATTCTTTCTCCGGGAAATCGCTAAAGGGCTTTCCTATCTGCACAGTTGCGGCATCGTTCACCGGGATCTGAAGCCGAGCAACATTTTCTACGAGGACGGACGGGTCAAGATCGGGGACTACGGTCTGAGCAAGGCGATGGATACTTCGGTCCACAGCGGACAGACGATTACGGTGGGGACGGTTCACTACATGGCGCCGGAGATCGGCGCCGGCTGCTACAACCGCAGCATTGACATTTATGCGATGGGGGTGGTGGTGTACGAAATGCTGACCGGACAGGTTCCGTTCTTCGGCAACAGCCCGGCGGAAGTGCTGATGAAGCACATGAGTTCGCAACCGGATCTGACGGGCATTGACGAGACGTTTTCGCGGATGATCCGCAAGGCGATGGCCAAGGATCCTGCGGAGCGATACGCCACCGTTCAGGAAATGGTGGAAGACGTTTTTGGATCGGAACATATTCGCAACAGCGTATCGCAGTTCCGGCCGGAGAGTTTGTCGATCATCGCAGAAAACCTGGCAAAAAAGATCACGCCGCAGCCGGGACAGGTTCCCATCCCGGAGGAAAGCGCCGAGCCGGCGGCTCGGCCGGCATCCGGCGGATCGCGGACCAAGAGCGCCGGAGAAGCCGCCAAGCTATCGGCATCGCCGGAACTTCATCCGGACAAGGTCAATGATCCGGTTACCCTCAAACAACGGAATATCCTGGCGATCGTGTCGGCGGCGATGATCGCGATCGGAACCAGTTTATTAAGCGATCACAAATTGAACGCGATGCCGGGTATGGCCTTGATGGTTGGAATGATTCTGGTCAGTTCCAAGCTGATCCTGGTCGCCCGATGGAAATGGCTGGCCAACCTGGAAGACGATTCCTCCTGGCTGCGGCGGGTACTGGTCGCGCTGATCGCCATCGCTCCCTTGATGGTCATGATGAACGTAATGCATCAAAGCACCGGAACATGGCTTGGCATCGGAATTGGATTTGCGATTACCGACTGGTGGAAGCTGACCTCTCCGAATCGGGCGAAACGCGTATCCCTGGGCGACGTCTTCGGAGCCGGTCTTGTCGGATTTATCGTGGCCGTCATGTTCAGCGGCGAAGAAGCACTGGTCGCGGGGATGGTCGCCGGCGTGTGCCTGGTCGTTCAGATCTGGAGCGCCTTTTCCATGTCGGCGACGGCGCGGGTCAAGTTCGAACAGGCCCAACAGATTCGCGATCCGATGAAACGGGCCGCGACGATGGCAGCACAGGCGGTCAATGCTCCCGACCCAACCGCAGCGGTGCAGGCGGGCCAGGCGTTCGCCGATGCGTTCAAAAACCAGGCGGCGGCCGCCGCACAGGCCGCATATACGAAAGCGACCAAAATTCCGCAATCCTCCCGCGAGCACATCGTCGCCGGCTGGGCCAGGCTCATCTGGCTTCTGATTTTCATCCTTGGAATTTCCCTGGGTGTCGGTTTTATCGTTATGGGCGGACAAAATTATCGGGACCGTGTTTTCGTCGGGATCGGCGTGGGAACAATCTGGCTGGGGCTGTGGTCATTCATTATGGTCTGGACCGACAAATTCACGAGTTGGTTCGATTATCTGGTCCGGCCGTTATTCTCCAGCTTGTGCCTGGCGGGATGCGTCAGCGGCGCGATTCTCATGGGAGATTGTCGTCATGGCGATGAACTATTCGTTGCTACGGTTCTGACGATCGGATCGGGATTGGGATTCCTCGCATCCTTCATTCCGGCCGGCGAAATCATCGGGAAGAAAAAAAATCGAATGCAAGCGACACCGGCAAAACCTTTTTCCCCCGTCAACGGCAAAGAAACGGTATCCCCGTACAAAAGGGTGTGGGCATTGCTTCTTTCGGGCGGGATGATCTTCGGCTTTTGCGGACTGCATCGGTTTTATGTCGGCAAGATCGGCACGGGCGTTCTCTGGCTTGTTACCGGGGGACTGTTCGGCATCGGCCAATTGATCGATATATTGATGATCCTGTTTGGCGGTTTTCGAGACAAGAATGGACGCAAGGTACTGATGTGGGAAAGCGAGGATGAAATGAAGGACATACTCAAAGCACAACCCGATCTGGGATATCCGGCGGCCCAACCGACCGGTGCGGCGGCACCCGCCGCGTATGCTCAGGCCGCCGAACCCGCCTGGACTCCGCCGGCCCAGCCGCAACCGGAAATGGCCATGCCTCATGGAACCGTACCGCGATCACAGGGAGTATCCATCACAGAATTGCCATTGAGTATTGCCCGCGGCATTTTGGGCCTGATCGCCTTCCTTCTGGGATTGGCGGCCCTTCTCGTCGGACTGGCCACCGTTTTGCATGTGCCGCAGATCGTCGCTGGAGGATTTCCGGATCCGAAGGTGGGCCAGGAAATCGCCACCGAATTCGGACGTTCGGACTGGGCACCGATGATGGAAAAGGCCGGGTTTGCTCTTTTCACGATCCTGCTGGTCGCATCCACGACCGTGACCTTGTTTGTCCGAAGGCATAATGGGGCGATCCACATCCTGCGGGCCATCGCCGGAAACGCCGGTCTGTGGTTCGTTTTCCTGCTGTTGCTCCATTCGTTGCCGATCCTGGACGGCATGATGCTGAACGGGGTTATCGATAAAGGCCAGCCGATCGGTCCGGTGATCGAGCGACTGCTGAATCCAACCGAGCCGAAGGTTTTGGTGGTTTCCGTCGTGGTTTTCCTGATTTCCATGGCGATCCTGGCCTGGCCGCCGAAAAAGAAGATGATGGCGGCGTTTCCCCAGGCCTATGACGTCTAAGCAAGCCGGTCATAAAATGGAAATAATAACTACAGAATAGGTATATTGCCATGAATGAGCGATTCGTCATAGCTCCCGTCATGATCTTCGGAATCCTCGTGTTGATCGCGGTTCTGTTCGCCGTGATCGCCCTGCTGCGAAATCCGAAGGGACGAAAAATCGTCGTCGCCGTACTGATCGTCGGAGTCAGTATGTTCATCGGCCTATTTACCCTGCGTAGGGTTTCCGTTTCGGCATGGAGGCCGGGACATGTTAACGTAATGATGCCCATGGGTGTTCGGCTTGTCATGTTAATGCTGGTGTTTGGCGGCATTGTTTTGATTATCAGCGTTTTGAAAGCCGCCAAGAATAAAAAGAAGATTCCGATCCTCATTCTTTTTACCGTATTCCTGGTTCCGGCCCTGCTGTTTTTCCTTATCATGCCGGTGGGTCATGTTCGATATGAACCGACACCGATTCATCCGAGCTACTACCCGAATGCTTCATCCACAGTTCCCATGACCACCGATTCGGAAACGTTGACGATCCTTCGGGATACGCCGGTTGAAATATCGGGATCCGGATCGGTGAAAATTAATCGCGATGTCCCGCCCCTTCCTCCGGCCTACAAGCCCCAACCGATTTTGTCAACGCCTTCCATCTGGCAGGAAGGCATCGCGGGACAGTTCACGGCGAACGTGTATCCTTCCAAAGCGACGGCGCTGAAGGCGCTTCGTCCCAAGATTGAAGAGGCGATCCGTAAAGAGATCGAAGGAAATCAAAATCCGCCGAAGGTTGTGCTTTTTGCCGGCGGGCTTACCGCGACGGAAATCCACAACCTGATGGACAATCCGGATTCCGTCGAGGCCTCCTGGACCGTCGAATCGCTGCCGCGAAATCTACAAGACAATGAAATCTCCATCGCGGTCAATTTTACGTCGAGTGGTTCAACAACGATAACGCGAGATAACCGAGTTTTCAAATATGAAAAAGGTATTCTCGAGGTTTTGGTTCGCCGGCAGAGCCCGCCGACGACTTTCAAGGCGATGGTCGAGGAAAAACCCTGGCTGGAGGATCTGACGGGGTATCAATCTCTCTATCCGAACAGTCGATTTGCGGTGGGCCGGTCGCACAGTTCGGCGACGGACGAAAAAACGGCCGAACTGGAGGCCGTTGCGGATGCCTGCCGGCAGGTGGCCCGGGTTTTATGGGAGATGAATCCCAAGCGGGGGAATCTCCTGACCGGCGAGCTCACCGTCAATTTGACGGATATCGAAAACCGGGGGATGATCCTGGATCGGTTTTCGCAGCAACTGTACGGAATGGCGGGGTCGATCTGTCGGAACGCCCTGTTGATCGACCTGTCGCCGGAGAAGGTCCGGCCGCTGGCCAATGCCAAGTTTGCCATCGTCGCCGAGCAACAGAGGACCTGGGCAAAAATTCTACTGTCTTTCGTCGGCATGGCGGCGGTCATCTTGCTGGTTTATGTTTTCCTGAACGCCGCGACGAGAGGGTATTATTCGTGGTCGCTGCGCATCGCCGCGGTAATCCTGTTATGTATCGGAATCGGCATGGTCGTTATACTGGCATGAGCCGATCCTCCATTGATCTTTTGAACTTGAAAACGGAATGAATCCTATGAATATGCGATATGGGATCGCCCCACTGGGCATTCTGGAAATTCTGATTCTTTTCGCGGTAATCACCGCAGGAATTTTCGTCGCCACCGCCCTGCTGAAAAATCCGAACATCCGCAAGATTCTGTTGACGACGTTGACGGTATTGGGGATCGTTTTTGTAATTTTGTTTCTGGGTGTATTTTTTTCCCGAGTCAGCCCTGTTTCCCCATCGGGGGTGAATGCGGTCCCTCGCCCATTCCCTATGGTCGTAACGCTGATCAAGCCGTTGTTGTTCCTGTGCGTCCTCTTTCTGATTGTGGGGATGATTCGGGGAATCAGGAACAAAAAGTTCGGCGTCGGTACGGTTTTGATCGTAGCCGTGTTGCTGGTCCCGGTCCTGTCGTTGTTCCTGAGCATCGGACTGCCGGCTCTTCATCGAGCCAGGCAAATTCACTCGACTCGTACCACCCATATTTCAGAAGCAGATTCCTCAGACGCAGATTGGGATTCGCTTGTTTTCTCCCAAGACGCTCCAAGGGCCGGTGAAACGACGGAACCATCGATCTGGCATGAGGGTATTTCGGAAGAATTGACGGCCAATGTGTACCCATCGAAAATGGATGCGCTGCGAAGTTTGCACACATCCATTGATCGCGAGATCTCCAGGATCAACGAAGGCAAACCGGAATCGGGGACGGTTCTGATCTCCAACGCCGGATTACAACCGGAAGAGTTGATTATCCTCATGGGTGAAAAACAAAGATCGCAAGCCGATTGGAAAATCGTTCCAACAGTAATGGATTTGAAAACCGGAGAAATCGGCATCGGCGCCGCTTTTATCCAGACCGGCGACAATACCGGGCCGTGGGCGGGAATCTCGGGGCGGTGGGAGGTGATGGTGGGGATCCCGGGAAAGGTAACCACTCTGACAGCCCTGGTAGATGAAAAACCCTGGCTGACTGATTTTACGGCATTTGCGGCCAATCAACAGGGAAAGCGGTTTGCCACTCCTCTATCCCATAGTTCGGCTCTGACCGAGGAGCAGGCCCATGAGGAGGCCATGGAGTGGGCTCGCAGCGCAGTGGATCGTGTCCTGTGGGAAATGAACCCGCGATGGGGAAATCCCTTCGCCGGAAATCGGATGGTTACGCCAACCGATGTCGAAAATCACGGTTTGATCCTTGATCGTTTCTCGCAACAGTTCAACGGCATGGCAGGTCCGATCTGGCGACAAGCCATGTTGCTCGATTTATCCAAAGACAAGATTGAACCCTTGGCACGGGCGAAGTTCGCGATGATCGCCCAACAGCAGCGGAACTGGGCGAACATTCTGCTGTCCTTTGTCGGCATGACCGTGGTCATCGCAATGGTCTATGCATTTTTAAACGCCGCGACGAGAGGGTATTATTCATGGTCGCTGCGAATCGCGGCGGTCGTTCTTTTCGGCGCCGGCGTGATGCTGGTGATCATGATGGCTTAATACAAAGGATATTTCGATACATCGCATGGACAGCGTTCCAGGCGAAGGAAAACCGCTTGATCATCCGAAGGCGTTCCGTTATCCTTTCCGGATGGCGGAGGGGACGGTGGTTTCCTTTTTGGCGGAGTATGGATGAGCGGGATCACGGAAGCCGAACGGTATTTGCTGGACCAGATTCGTCGGGGCGATTCGCAGGCGTGGGATCGGTTTGTGAATCAATACCGCGGACGACTGTTGCGGTTTGCGCAGGCCAAGGCGGCGCAGCGGGCGGACGCCGAGGACCTGGTGCAGGACACCTTCATCGGATTCCTGACGGGATTGGAGGAATACCGGGGCGATGCCGGGCCGGAAACCTATCTGTTTACGATTCTTCGACGAAAGATCATCAACAGCTATCGCAGCGCGCACACCCGAAACATCGGACTGATCCAGGATGTGTACCGCGGGACCGCCGACGACAACGACAGCGATGCGATGGGCGAGCTTGCGTCCCCGCAGGCGACGGCGAGTTGGTATGTACGTCGGGACGAGCACAAGGACCTCGTTCGCAACGCGCTGGCCAAGGCGCTCACGGAACTGATCGACGGTTACAAGACCGATTTGAATTTCCGCGATCTGATGATCGTCGAATTGGTATTCTTTTGCCAGTTGTCCAACCAGGACGCCGCGAAAATCGTCGGGATCGGCGATCGAAATATCGCGGTCATCAAACACCGATGTCTCAAGCAGGTCAAGGAGCGGATCGAGATGACTCAGGTTCGCCTGGAGGCAGACGCGGGCTTCGAAAGCATGTTGACGGACGTATGGGAAGCGGAGCGGCCGAGCTGTCCCAAGCGAAGCACGATCGGCGCGTATCTGCTGGGGACGCTGGATTCGGACTGGCAGGGGTACGTCGATTTTCACCTGAACCGTCTGGGGTGTCATTTCTGCCGGGCGAACCTGGACGATCTCAAACAACAGACCGCCGACGATCCATCCCGTCGAATTCACGCGCGAATCATGGAATCCACGGTGGGTTTCCTGCACAAACCCCGATAATCCTCAGGGATTATCTTGCTCATCAGCGTCGAGCGCCGTAACCGCAACGGCCTGCGAATCCGGGCGTTGTTTGGGCAGGAGGAAGAAGAATCGGCTGCCGCGACCGGGGATGCTGTCCACCCCGATCCGTCCGTTGTGCATCTCTACAAGGGTTTTGGCGATGGCCAGGCCAAGTCCCGTGCCGTGTTCCCCGGCGCCGGAGATTTTGTGGACCTGGACAAAGCGATCAAAGATGCGAGTCATTTCATCCTGGGTCAGGCCGGGTCCGTTGTCGTGAACGGAAACTTCGACCTGATCGACCTGGTCGATGACTTCGACGCGGATTTGACCGTCCACGGAAATGAATTTGATCGCGTTCCCGACAAGATTGGTCAGGACCTGAATGATCCGATCCCGATCCGCGTCGATTTCGATGGGCGTCTCGGGGAGGTCCCGGGTGATTCGAATGGACTTGGCCGCGCCCAGCGCCTGAAGAACCGTCACGACTTCCTCGATCACCGATTGAATGGCAAAGACACTGCGATGCAGTTGGAGCGTTCCGGATTCGATCTTGGAAATATCCAGGAAATCGCCGATGATGCGGGAAAGGCGATCGACGCTTTTGTCGGCCATACGGAGATTCTCGATGAGTTTGTTGCTGAGTTTGCCCATCACGCCCGCCAGGGCGTTGGAGATGATATTCTTGAAGATGCACAACGGCGTTCGCAATTCGTGCGAAACCGTCGAGACGAATTCGCTTTTGAGGCGATCATGTTTTCGAAGGACTTCGTTGGCAGCGATCAGGTCCCGCTCGGCGCGTTTGACGTCGGTGACATCTCGAGCATACAGATTCACATAGTCGGATTCATTGACGGGCGCGAATTCGATGGAATAGGTTCG
The DNA here is from genome assembly GCA_964386005.1 of uncultured Pirellulales bacterium. Classification (GTDB taxonomy): domain Bacteria; phylum Planctomycetota; class Phycisphaerae; order Sedimentisphaerales; family Anaerohalosphaeraceae; genus FEN-1350. The sequence continues at coordinate 14,458 of CAYLSB010000058.1, forward strand.
GTCTCTGCAGGGCACTTCGATGCACTCATGAATTCCGGATACGCGAACCCCCTCGATCAACTCCTGAAGATAGGCGGGAACCGATTGGCCGACGGAGACGTCCCACAGACTCATCAAGGTCTCACTGGCCTTGTTGGCATACAGGAGGATCCCCTCGGCCGAAACGCGAAGAACCGGGCTGGGATCTTCGGCGGGGAATTTCGCCAATTCGGTTACTTGTTCTTCAATGCGGCGGACCTCGGTCATATCGAGCATCAGGCCGTCCCAGAGAATATCTCCGGACGGCGCCCGATCCGGACGGGCGACCGCGCGGAAGAATCGTTTTTGGTCGTCGAAGCACCCTCCGCCGGACCACTCCACCGGGCGCAGAGTGCAGGCGGATTCGGCCAGCAGACGATAGAGATCCGCCCGATCGTCGGGTACAAGACGGCCCAGAAGAAGCTGAGCATCCTCCCGAAGCTGTTCCGGTTCGATCCCGAACAACGTTCGACAACTCTCGCTGACAAAATCAAATGCAAGGAAACCGTCGGATTTCAGTTTGCATTGAAAGACCAGACCCGGTACATTGGCCACCATGCGTTCATATCTCGAACGCGTCTGATGAAGCGCTTCTTCCATGTCGCGTCGTTCGGTGACATCTTCGATGAGCCCCTCGCAACGGGAAAGCAATCCCTGACCGTCACGATGGACGATCAACGTATTGCGAATCCAACGGACTTTTCCATCGGGCCGAAGGATTTTGAATTCAAAGGGATCGCTTTGTTCGCCCTGGAACCGTTTTTGGGTTTCTTCCCAGACCTGCAGACGGTATTCGGGCAAAATCATGTGATCCCAGATCGACGGATCTCTGGCAAGCTGACAAGCGGGATATCCGGCAATGGCCAGGCAACCTCGTCCGCGGCGGATCGACCCGGGCTGGCCCCGCTCACAATGGACCGTGTAGGAAAAACTGGTCAGCCGGAGATTGTTGGCAAACTGATTGACGGCTTCCTGAATCGCCTGTTGCAGGGTTTCCGGGGGACAGGGTTTGGTTAAAAAACGAAAGACCTGGCCATTGTTGACGGCCTGAACGGCCACATCCAGATCGGCAAATCCGGTGAGGATGATCCCCACGCAATCGGGATTGAACTCACGGGCCTGCCGGAGAAATTCCAGTCCCTCCATGCCCCGCATCCGCAGATCCGAGATAATCACCGCGTAGGGAGCATCCGATTCGATCTTGATCAGCGCCTGGGCGGCGTCTTCGGCGGTATCGACGGGGTACTTTCGATACAACTGGCGTTTCATGGCCGTCAGGATATTCGGGTCATCGTCGACAAAGAGAATCCGTTTGTCGAGATTATCCGACATGCTGCAATTCCTCGGCCAGGATCGCCTGGTGCTGCGCCTGCCATTGCGGGAACTGTTCGGCAACGCCGCGCTGGGCCAGATATTCCATATCCAGCGGCTCGGAGAATCCATCGGCCAGACTGCACATCCGCTGCTTGTCGAGATGATTGGCGATATACACGGCATCGGTCACGGAAAATTGCTGTTCCACCGACAACCAGGGTTCATGATGGTAGGTGACGGCCTCAATGATGGGATTGGGCAATCCCCACAGGTCCAGCAAATACCCCCCCAGTTCGGCGTGCGAGGCGACCACGACTTGTCGTTCCGCTCCGAAACAGGGAAATCCGCGTTTGCGGGAATCGGTCAGGGCCTGGTCGTATTCCTCCGGGAATCGAGAGATCAGGATCATTTTTCCGGCATCGTGAAGAATCCCGGCCATGGACGCGACATCGAGATCCTCGTCAGCCATCTTGAGCGACGAACAAATCGCCCGGGCAATGGTCCCGACGCGCATGCAATGTTCCTGAAGCTGATCGACGCAGAATCGCCGGTTCAGCGCGGGAGACAATTCGCAGAACACTCCGCTGGTCAGGATCAACGCTTCGGAGGACTTGAAGCCCAGAAAAGAAACCGCATGAATCGGATCGACGATTCGGGGGCCTTTGGAACTGAAGGCGTTATTGACGACCTGCAGGATCTTGGATGACAAACCGATATCCTGCGACACGACCTGGCCGATGCGCCGCAGACTGCAGGAGGGATTGCCGAGCATATCGATGACTTCCTGATAGGCCTTGGGCAAAACGGGCAGCGAGTTCAGTTTCGAAAGCACATCGGACATCTCCGTGGAATGGAGTCGATCGTACAAGGCCAGAGCGCGGCGGATGACCGCTTTGAGGGCCTCGGCATCGCAGGGCTTGGAAATGAATTGATGCACGCATCGCGAGGCCCTGGTTTTGAGGGGTTGATCGGCGTATCCGCTGAGCATGATGCGAAGGGTCTTCGGGGATTGTTCCCGGACGGTTTCCAACAGTTGCAGCCCATCGATTTCGGGCATGCGCAGATCGGAGACGATCACATCGTACTGGGTGGACTTGATCACCGTCAGCGCGTCGGCGGCGCGACTGACAAATTCCATTTTCCATTCACGGATCATGGGATGCAACATCCTCCGAAGACCGTCCAGGACGTTCGGTTCATCGTCAACAAACAGGATTCGTCTTGCCTGACTCATTGGATTTTCGCGCTTTCTGTTCGATGGGAATACGAACGGTGAATGTTGTCCCCCTGCCGATCCGGGTATCCCAGGTCAGCGTTCCATGGTGCTTCTCCACAACGACGGTACGCACATACAACAATCCCTGACCGGTCCCTTTGTCGTGGCCTTTGGTGGTGAAGAACGGTTCAAACATTCGGGCTTGAACGTGTTCGGGGATTCCGGAACCGGTATCGGAAATGGAAATCCGGACGAACGGATCTTCCCGTCGCGTTTCAACGCGGATCGTGCCTTTTCCATTCGCGGCATTTCCGACCACATCGCCGATCGCATGGGCGGCATTGATCAGGAGATTGATCAAGACCTGATTGAGATCGTCGATGCAGCACATCGCCATCGGCAGGTCGGGATCCAGATCGGTTTCGACCCGGGCGACATATTTGAGCTGGTGATGCACAATGATCAGCGTATTGCCGATGGCTTTATTGATATCGGCCGGGGCCATCCGCCGTTCGTCGATATGCGAAAAATCGCGCATCGCCGTGACAATCGCCGAGACATGGCGAATTCCATCGACACTCTGACGAATGGCCTGAGGGATTTCCTGTTGAAGAAAATCAAAATCGGATGTCGCAACGGCTTCGGCGATTTGGCGAATCCGTTCCGGCGAGATTGAGGTGGTTTGTGCATCGGGAATGGATTGACGATAGAGTTTCATCAGATCGCCGATTCGATCGAAGGACTCCAGGAGAAACTGCAGGTTGTCGCCGATAAACTGGATGGGGGTATTGATCTCATGAACGATTCCGGCCGCGAGCTGACCCATGTTTTGCAGAAGGCGAGTTCGTTCCAATTGCTGGCGGGCTTTCATCCAGTCGGTTTGATCGACCAAAATCCCCTCGATCCGTGCTCCCCCCTCCGAGAAGGGAATCACCTGAAAATGATCCACGAGAAATCGCTCCGTGCCGGACGGATTCCGGAGGCGATATTCAACCTGTCCCCGCCCACCCTGCTCGAGAGATTCCTCGATGGCGGAACGAACCATGGCCTGGTCGCGGGGATGAATGCGGGACATCCACCCGGCATCCTCAACGAGCAGCGAATCGGCGGTTTGTTCGGTGATCGACTCGACGGATCCGTGCAGAGACGTCATGCGTATCTCGTGCCCGTTCCATGTGCCGGAGTAGAGAATCTGATTGACCCGTTGTAACAGACCGGGCAAAGAGGATATTCCCGTCATCGCATCCAATTCATGAGTTGTCTGCATGAATAGGTCACCTGTCATGTACGAACAAATCTGCGCGAGACCCTACCATCGAACATAGGATTTATCGGTTGCGGGGAAAGAGAATTTCAAACCAAATCATCGAGGAAAGATCGAAGGATTGAGGGACGAGATATTATCATACCCGTCGTCATGCCGCGTCCGATAACTTCCGGCCCGATGCCCCTGCCTGATCCGATGAACAGGGAGAACCGAAAAACAAGGTTATCCCCTTCCCACGGCCAAGTCGAGCATCGTCGATGTGACACGATCGAGAGAAACGACTCGTTCGACGCCTCCGCGTTCGAAGGCGGCCTTGGGCATTCCATAGACCACACAGGACGCTTCATCCTGGCCGATCGTTCGGGCGCCGGCTTTGCGCATGGCCAGAAGCCCATCAGCGCCGTCTTCTCCCATGCCGGTCAGGATGGCTCCGACGGCATTGGAACCGGCATACTTGGCGACCGAATTGAACATCACTTCGACGCTGGGTTTTTGGTGACAAACCATGGGACCATCTTTGATCACCACATAGTAATTCGAACCGGATCGCTGGAGGAGCATGTGATATCCTCCGGGAGCAATCAGCACTTTCCCGGGAATGACATGTTCTCCGTCCTGCGCTTCCTTGACCTCGACCTGGCACAAACCGTTGAGTCGCTGGGCAAAGGATTTTGTGAATTGCGCCGGCATGTGCTGAACGATCAGCGTACCGGGGGCATTCGGAGGCATCGTCGTCAGGACCGCGGTAAGGGCCTGCACGCCGCCGGTCGATGCGCCAATGGCGAAGATCTTGTCGGTCGTTTCCGCCATGGCGGTGGCGATGGTCTTCTTTCCCGTCGAAGGTTCGCGATAGACCACGCGGGCGTGGGCCACCGCCTTGATTTTTTCAATCAGCGTGGTACAGACATCCGTAACGGTATAGGAGGAACCGGGCTTGGACATCACATCGACAGCGCCGGCTTCCAGGGCCGCCAGGGCGGACTTGCTTCCTTCGGGCGTCAAGGAACTGAGAATGATTACCGGCATCGGGCGGGCCTTCATCAGTTTGGTCAGGAAGGTGATCCCATCCATGCGCGGCATTTCGACATCGAGGGTCAACACATCGGGATTCAGTTGCAGGATCTTGTCGCGGGCGATGTACGGATCGGGCGCCGTTCCGACCACATCGATGGCCGGATCGACCGCCAGTTCCTGCGAAAGAATTTTGCGAACAATCGCCGAATCATCGACGATCAGCACCTTAATGGCTTGCGTGGCAACGGGCATATTATCCCCCACAGGATTCCAGGACCAGTCGCAGGCCGATCGGATATCCTCCGACATCCAGAACGGCGACATCCTCCTGTCGAATCCAACGACTCCAGTCAATTATTTCATTATTCGTCAGGTCATGCGGAATGGTCACATCGAATTGATCCAGATCCGGCGGGGCCAGCAACGGCAACACCAGTCCGCAGGTCACATTGACCAATTCCTTGAGGGCATCAAGACACTGCTCCTCGGTCGGATGATCGATCAATCCCATGTTCGCGACCAATTCGCCGGCAAAATCCATTCCCGCGGCGATCTGGACGGCGCCGACCGCCGGTCCTCGAAATCGAATCTCGGCCAGGAGAATTCCCCCCGCCGGCACCGACGGAGTTTCCAGGCAAGGAAGAACATCCAAAAATGCCATTCGCTCAATCGCCTGGGCGAACGACTGTGTCACGAGCGTTTTTGAATCAGCCGTGATCATGACCGACTCCCAGCGCGCGATCGATCACGGTCCGAAATTCCTCCGGCGTAAACGGCTTGTGCAGATAATCCTTCACGCCCTCGGCCAGCAATTCCTTGATCCGTGTCATACTGGATTCCGTGGTCACCATGACGACGGGAATGTCCGCATGATGTTTTTGTTTCTTGATTTCGTGAATCAGCTCGACCCCGTTCATCTGAGGCATATTCAGGTCGGCCAGGACCAGATCAACCGATTGGTTGTCCAACACGCTCAAGGCCTCGCGTCCGTCCGCCGCTTCAAGAATCTGTCCGGCTTCGATGCCGATCATACGAATGATCCGCTTGATGGCGGTACGGGTGAGAACCGAATCATCCACGATCAGTATGGTATAGGCCATAGAAATCTCCAGGAGACCTGTTTTCACCGAATCGAATAATTGGGTTTCACGGTCAATAAACCCAACCGGGTCATTTCCTCGGGGAGTTTATCTCCGAGGTCGGTTTTGATTACATACGCCTCACACCCCTCGCGAAACGCCGAAAAGATATGCCGGGACTGATGCTGCGACGTGATCATAACGACCTTGACGCCATCCAGACCTTCAATCCCCCGTCGTTGTTCCATCAATCGAATCGCCGACAGGGTATCATGCCCGTCCATCCCGGGCATCTGGATATCCAGAGTAATCAACTGGAAAGGATCCCCTCCCTCCAATGCGGAACAGAACAATTCGAATCCCTGCTGGCCGTCGTTGGCATAGGTACACTCGCAAAAATCCTTGAGGATCATACGAACCCGTTGACGGCAAACCTGATCATCGTCGATCACAAGGGTTTTGATCTTCAGGGGCTGATCGGACGTGTCGGATTTTTCTTCCCTGATTCCTTCGCCCTTCCGGGCCCGTTCGATCACCGTTTCAATCCAATCCTTCACCTTCAGGACCATATCGGCTCGAGCCGAAGGGGTACCGATCTCCTCAAACGCGCTCTCGGCCTCATGGCACAGGGTATAGACATCCATCAGACCGCTCATGCCGGAATCGCCTTTGATGGAATGCAGGACGCGACGAATCCTGGCGCTGTTGTCCCTGGCATTCTTTCCCGCTTCCAACTCCAAGGCGGCCTCTTCGAGCTGGGCCAGAAGCGTCGTCACCGAATCGATATACGGCTCCCACAACTCATCGATGACAGAACCAACATCCGCTTTCGCCGGATCCGGCAATGTCCCATTGGCTCGAATCATTTGAAAATCCGTTGTCTTCATTCAAATCCCCCATCGTTCTTTACATGGCCTTTTCCAGACCGACGGACCGAATCGTTACCGATCCGTCAACCAAATTCAAATACATGTTTCGCGGCGATTGGCCTCCGATATCTTCCGAATCGATGAACATTCCGTGCTGCCAGAGAATTTTTCGGATGGCCAAATAATTCCGCTTGCCGATATCAAATCCCTTGGGACCCGTATTCATGGAGGCGCCGCCGGCAATCTTGACGTGAACCCGTTTGGCCACGGCCCCCAAAGCGATCATCGAAGCCACCAGGCACTCCATGCCCGTATCGGCAAACATGCAGGGAAATCGATCGGCCTTGGGTTTGTCCAGCGTGGAAGTCGGCAACTGATAATGCAACATTCCGCCGACTTTGACGACGGGATCATACAAGGCGACGCCGATACAGGAGCCGAGCGAATAGGTTGTCAGTACGGTATCCGGATCATTGGAGACTTTCGCGTCAGAGATATCGACTACAACTCGTTTCTTCACGGCCATACCCTCTACGATTTCGAATAGATCGTGGGTTGTACATACTGAAATTTATGCTCGATTCCGGTCAGGGATTCCGAATGACCGGTAAAGAGAAGCCCCTCCTCATCCAGGACATCCCAGAAACGGTTCACGAGTTTCTGCTGAGTGGGTTTGTCGAAATAGATCATGACATTTCGACAAAAGATAAAATCCACCGGCGGTCGAACGGGCCATTCCTCCATCAGATTCAAGTGGGCGAACACAATGATTTCCCGTAACGATTGTCCGACTTCATATCCGATTTGTCCATTCCGACGAACCGTACGAAGATACTTCTGCTTTTGCTGGTCGGAAAGGGGAGCCACTCGTTTGGCATCATACAATCCCGCTTTGGCCAGCGACAATACTTTGGTGGAGATATCGGTCGCCAAAACCTTGATATCCCAGTGGAGTTGTCCCCCAAGCAGGTCCAAAAGGGTGATCGCGATAGAATACGGTTCCTCGCCGGAGGAACACCCGGCACTCCATGCGCGAATTCGATGCCGGCCGGATTTCCGTTTTCGTTCGATCAACCGGGGATAGAAAATCCGCCGCAGATAATCAAAATGCTGGATTTCCCGAAAGAAGCTGGTCAGATTGGTGCTCACGGCGTCGATCAGGCTGGTGAACTCATCCCCGGTGGGATCATGAACGGCAAAGTCAATATATTCAGCGAAGGTTTTCATGCGCAGCGAACGGAGCCGTTTGGCCAGGCGGGCGCGGACGAGTTCCTTCTTGCCATCGTGCAGGTTGATCCCGCAATGTTGATACACAAGATCACTCACCTGCCGAAACTCGTCATCACTCAGTTCGAGTTCGTCGAGTAAACTCTCTAACATGTGTGTGTCGATCTCCGAATCGAAATCCCGATCCGTCAGGAATAACAGGCCATTTCCAGCAGACCCGGAACATCCACAATCAGACTGATCTTCCCATCCCCCATGATGGCCCCGCCCGAAACCCCCCGGACCTTGCCAATGCCATCCCCGAGACTCTTGATGACCACTTGCTGCTGGCCGAGGAGTTCATCGACCATCAGGCACCCCCTCTTTTCATCTTCTTCCACCACCACCAGGGACGATTCGGAGGGAATCTCGCTGTCCGGCTTGACTCCGAACATTTTGTATAGGCGAATCATCGGAATCAGGCTATTCTGCACGCAAACCATTTCCGCATGTCCCTGAACCGTGGAGATTTGATCTTGAGACGGCCGCAGACAGCTTTCGATGTTGACTATCGGAATAATATAGCGAACGGAACCGATCCGTACGATCTGGCCTTCGATGATGGCCATAGTCAGCGGCAGACGGATCGTAAAGGTCGATCCCTTTCCCAGCTCGGAAGCAATTTCGATCTTTCCTCGAAGGGCCTCGATGTTTCTCTTGACCACATCCATCCCCACGCCCCTCCCGGATACTTCGGTCACCTTTGCGGCCGTCGAAAGCCCCGCTGCAAAGATGAGTTTGTAAATCTCCTGGTCGTTCATATCCTGATCGGGACTGATCATCTTCATGTCGATGGCTTTTTTGAGGATTTTATCCTTATTGAGACCTTTGCCATCATCCTGAATCTCGATCACGATACTGCCGGCCTGATGAAACGCCCGCAATTGGATATGTCCGATGGGATTTTTTCCGGCCGCGGCGCGATCCTCGGCCGATTCCAGACCGTGATCCATGGCATTACGAATCATGTGTACCAGGGGATCGCCGATCTGATCGACGACGATACGATCCAGTTCGGTTTCCTCGCCTTCGGTTGTGAATTTCACTTTCTTGCCGGTCTTCTGCGACAAATCCCGGACCAGCCGCGCCATCTTCTGGAACACACCCTGGATCGGAACCATGCGCATCATCATCGATAGTTCCTGGAGTTCACGAACCAGTTTACCCTGATGGCTGACCTTCCGGCACAACGAGTGATCCGGAGCCAGAGCGGCATTGGCATCCTGGAGGACCATCGACTGGGAAATCACCAGTTCCCCAACCATATTCACCAGATTGTCCAGCCGGAATGTACTGACCTTGATCTTCTCGTCCGTCGCCGTGGTTTTGACCTTGCGACTATCCGAGGAACGATCGGTCGACTCCTCATCGCCCTTTTCCGATTCAGATCCCGGCGTGCCGGTCGTCTTCAGAGACGGAAGGGTCGCCGGAGAGGTCTCGACGGATTTGTCTTTTGAATCGGCGGTCTGATCCCGAATTTCCGCAGGGACGGACACGGTTGAAGCCCCCTGTGCCGGCGGAACCGTCTGGTTGTCTGCGGAAGTTTTTCCCTCCGGAATCGACTGGACAACCGTTGCGGGAGGTGGTGCGTTGATTTCCGAAGATACGCCCGAAGCGGCGGTGGGTATGGGCTTGGCCGCGTCGTTGGACTTCCCCTCCGTCGCCGCCTTGAGATTGTCCAGCAGTTTGGGCATATCCGGGTTCAATTCAATCGGAGTGCCCTTGTTGACGGCTTGCTTGAGGCCCTCGATCATTCCCTTCAGGATATCGATGGACCCAAACACCAGATCCAGGTTACGACCGGTCAAACTGAGATTGCCCTTGCGGGCCATATCGAGAAGGTTTTCGGCAGCATGGGCAAGCTTGCCGATCGGGGTCAGATTCAAAAAACCCGCCATGCCTTTGATGGTATGAAAACCGCGAAAGATTCGATTGATGGACTCGGCGTCGGCCGGATCGCCTTCCAAATCCAGAAGCGCGGCCTCAACCGATTCAATATGCTCGCCCGCCTCGGTGACAAAATCGCGCACCAGATCCAGATCGTCCTGATTGATCACCCAGAGATTGTTGTCCTCGTTGGGTTTTGTTTCGACGGGAGGTTTCGGCGGTTCCGCCGGGGCAATCCCTTCCGCCGTGCCCGTTTTGGTTTCCGCAGATGCACCGTTTCCTGCCGATGGCGGCGTCATGATTTCAGGCGATACGGATTCCGCGGAACCCGGAAAAATCACGGAAATCTTCTCGGGCGAAATGCATCGATCGATTTGCTGGTTTAGACTCTGCAGGGCGACAATCGTATCGCTGACTTGCTGCAACGATCGCTGGATGTCCTGCGAATCGTTTAAACGCATCTGTTCGATCAGATGCCGCGCGGTACTTGTCGCTCCGGTCGCATCCCGGCGAAGTGAATCCGGCAACTGCGACAGCTCGGAAAGACACTGGCTGATCTGATCGAGCAGCTTTTGCAGACCGTCGATTTCCGACAGATCCGATGGATTGGCCATCATCACGGCCGTGGCGGCCCGCTGAACCAGACTGGATAGCTTATCTGTACTCATTTTCCGTATCCCATTGCAAGGACGAAACCGCGATTTCGCGGGGACACAACTTCATTCATCGCTCTTTGTCATCGGAAAGACGGAATCTCGGATTAAGGAGTAATCTGAGAAAATCGGTATATTTCCGGATTGGAAACGCCCATCGGACCTGTCCGATAATCGACGTCGATTGTTCGGACGGAGCAATGAAATGCGTGAGGGATTCTCGATTCCGTTTG
>CAYLSB010000058.1:25373-29455 GCA_964386005.1 uncultured Pirellulales bacterium
CGTCGATTGTTCGGACGGAGCAATGAAATGCGTGAGGGATTCTCGATTCCGTTTGGCGAAAGGAAAGGGGCATATCCATCGACAATCTACGAAAAAAAACCGGTCCGTTATCCACAACGGCCGGTTTCATAAACCCGGAATCCATCGGTGAATCCGATGGCAGATTTCCACCAATGCCCAATCCGCACGGGATGATCAGGATGTAATCGCTCGCCAACTTTGATTCAGGGTTTCCAGAAGGCGGATCACCTCCTGAATCATCTCCTTGTCGTTCTTGACATTCGCCTGAGTCAACTGGCGATTCATGAAATTATACAAGGATCGAAGATTCTGGGCGATCTCTCCGCCGGATTCCATATCGAGCACCGTGTTGAGCTCCAAAATGATATCCTGGGCCTTGCGGAGATTACGACCCTTGGCCATAAAATCTCCGGCGTCGAGATCTCGAATCGTCTGCCGAAGAAATTTGATCGCTCCGTCATACAGCAGAACGATCAACTTACCACGGTTCTGCGTCGTAACGGAAGTTTCCTGATAAAGACTTGCTGCATTCATGCTGTTCCCCCTGAACCCGAATTCGGTTCGCTGAGGATCCTTCCTTGGATGAATGACAACCGCTGATTTGGTTTTACACGGGGAAGGCAGGATCGGGGGATGACCGAATCAATCGATCATCCCCCGCGATATATCCCTGGTATTACCTCGGATCGCTACTGCCTACCGGATGATCCGAATTAGCCGAGCAGTCTCAGGGCCATCTGCGGCATCGCATTGGCCTGGGACAGCATCGCCACGCCGGCCTGTGACAGCACCTGGTTACGGGTCAACAGGGCCATTTCCGTCGCCACGTCAACATCCGATATACGAGACTCGGACGCCATCATGTTTTCGGCCTGAATGTTGAGCACCGAATAGGTGGCCTGGAGACGGTTCATCATATAACCCATGCTCGCCCGGGCACTATCTTTGAGGGAAATGGCATCTCCAACCAATCCCAATGCGCTCTGGGCATTTTCAGTGGTCGTCAGCGATGTGGACTCGATTCCCAGCGCCGATGCGGTCACGTTCACGGAACCCACCGTGATGCTGGATCCTACGCCAAAGTGAATCGTCGCCGCATTCGTGGCGTTGGCGCTGTCCAGCATGTGAATGCTGTTGAATTTGGTATCGCCCGAAATACGGGTGATTTCCGCCATCAACTGCTGGTACTCGTTGTCCATAATGGAACGCTGACCGGAGGAATAGGATCCCGTCGAGGCCTGTTCCGCCAACTCTTTCATACGTACCAACAAGCTGTCGATGGTGGACATGGCACCTTCCATCGTCTGCAACATGCTGATACCGTCAGAAGCGTTTCGGGCTCCCTGACGCAGTACGGCAATGTCGGCCCGCATCAATTCGCGAACCGCCAAGCCCGCCGCATCGTCCTTGGCACTGTTGATTCGCAGACCCGAGGACAATCGTTCGATCGACTGCGCCAACGAATCATAGCTCAACCCCAAGTGCCGAGCGGCATTTTCCGCCATTAGGTTGTTCTTGATGACTAACATATTCCGAACTCCTTAACCATAAGATCGATTGCCCCTGTCAGGACCTTTTCCCTGATTTCCGATAGCACGCAGTAGCGAAGCGGGACAGCCATTCCCCGCTACTAACGGGGATTATCGAGGAATCCGGAGAATTCTTAAGACGTGAAAATGGGCAAAATAGCCGATCCCTATTAAGGACCGATAGTGTCGGACTTTGCGCATGTGATACCGAAATGTACTAAGGGAAAAAAATAGCGCGGTGAAAAATATTTTTTGAGGGAATGTAGGAATTCACCAAGTGTATTGTCTTGTGTATCTGTTATCTCCCTTTACGATATCCGCCGATACCCCTTCAACATATCGGGTTCCGTTGATGTGGGCGCCATCGATTTGAATCGACTATCTGACAATGGTCTTCCAACCCGACAACAATTCATTCAGAAGCCCGATCACTTCCTGAATACCCTGAACATCATTGGACATATTGGCTTTCGTCAGGTGTCCCCAGATAAAATTATAGAGAGCCCGAAGGTTATGCGCGATGTTGCCTCCGGCCTCCATATCGAGAACGGTGTTCAACTCGAAAATGATATCTTGCGCTCGGCTGATGCATTGATTTTTTCGGCGAATCTCATCGGCCTCAATGGCGGCCGCGGCCTGGCGGAGGAATCGAATCGCGCCCTCATACAATGTCACGATCAACTGCCCGCGGTTTTGGGTTGTAATCGCCTGTTCCTGATATTGAGCAATCGCGTTCATGTGTGTTCCTCATCGGGTACCATCGGGTTATGGAGCCGGCCGGATACGGCTCGGGTGACTGCCCCATTACGGGGCAGTCACCCTTTCAGATGGTAAGAAGTCTTCCGTATTAAGCCCTGAGCAGGTTTAAAGCCATTTGGGGCATGTTATTGGCTTGTGCCAGCATGGCAATACCCGCCTGTGCCAACACCTGGTTTCGCGTTAACTTGGCCATTTCCGTGGCCACATCCACATCCGATATTCGCGACTCGGAGGCCATCAGGTTTTCCGCCTGAATATTCAACACGTCGGTCGTGCTGATCAGGCGGTTCATCATATATCCAAAGCTCGCTCGCGCGCTGTCTTTCAGTTCGATCGCCGTCGTCACCAGCCCCAACGCCGAGATCGCATTGACTCCATCATTTCCCGCAATCGTCGCCCCGGCGATTCCCAGCGCCGAAGTCGTAACGTCCACCGAGGAGATAATGATCTGAGATCCGACGCCGAAATGGATCGTATTGGTTCCCGTGGCGCTGTTGAGCATGTTGATGCTGTTGAATGTCGTAGTGGAGGCGATTCGATCAATTTCCAGCGCCATCTGAGAAAATTCATTGTTCATGATGTCGCGCTGCTTACTGGAATACGATCCCGTCGCCGCTTGTTCCGCCAGTTCTTTCATGCGGACCAGAATCGTATTGATGGACGCCATGGCGCCTTCCATCGTCTGCAGGAGACTGACGCCGTCCTGGGCATTTCGGGCCCCCTGCCGCAGCACCGCGACTTCGGCCCGCATCAATTCGCGTACCGCAAGGCCCGCGGCGTCATCCTTGGCGCTGTTGATCCGCAGACCTGAAGACAACCGCTCCACGGACTGCGCCAAAGCATCGTAGCTTCGGCCCAGGTGTCGCGCCGCGTTGTCCGCCATAATATTGTTTTTAATTGCTAACATCGATTCATCTCCTTACCAACTTTGTTTCGAGCCTGACATTCGTTCATTTCGCAAAATTCATCCGATAATTCAATGTGTGGCCTTGATTGTTATTGCACATTATCGGAAGGTCTTTTCATTTCTTTAGGGCCTTTTTTTTTCTTTCGTGCGACGGTGGTTCAGGGAAAACCAATCTATCGGTTACGGTCATGGATTATTATCGGAAACCGTCCGGTAATCTTTAGATGATTATGGGTCGTAAAGTCACCGAGTTCGATTGCCTTCGAGAAAATCCCCCGTTTTTCGAGTCCAAACGAGGAAATTTCCTATATCAAGTCCTGAAATATATTTCGAATTGTTATTTCAGGAATGGGATTATAGGGCACACAATCGTTCGAGAATCCCCGATGGCGAATGAGGAAGCGGATTCTGAACGACTGATGATAAATCCCACGGCCTGAATTGCCGATACATTGCCTGGCGGGTAAACGAATCCCCAAGTGACCTGAAGGAAATGGAATATGACTGATACAATGAAACTGTGCAAGAACTGTACACACTTTGACGTGAAGTCACAGGAATGCCGCCGGTATGCGCCTCGGCCGGTAGCTGTGAACGAACAAAAAAATCTGCGATGGCCGATCGTTCAGCCCATTAACTGGTGTTCCGAGTTTCAGACACGGACGGCATGATACAAACCTGTCCGCCGAATCGGCATCGATTCATTATCCGTCTTCGGGATGAATGGATACAAACATGAAATGAGGGAGGACATACTTCCTGAACGGGATTATCGGAACGACCGCATGGTTATTTCGGATTGTGAAAGAAATTAGCCCAAGTTACGCAGTTGCGATCCGATATATGGGTTTTTGGTAGCGCCCGGG
>CAYLSB010000059.1:0-28659 GCA_964386005.1 uncultured Pirellulales bacterium
TGACACCGTCAAAAAATTCATTAAAAATGTACGGAAAGAAGCTTAATTATACAAGCCAATGGCAGCCCTTGCACGGCTGGAAGAACCTATGGCGAATCTTGCCAAGTTGGAAGCATCCTTAAAGACCATGGAGCAACTCAACGATCAACTCTCAGGGCTGGTCAGTCAGGATCGAAATAGGATCGTGATATTTGGTGTTATAGTCGGCTTCGTCTTTTTTGGGTTTCTTTTTATAACCGTATGGGGAGCCGTGCGACTCGGAACACGCCATCTTTCTACGTCGAAATTGGTTTCGTCCTGATCCATTTTGAAGCCATTAAGAAAGACGTCTTTGGAAGGGGTACCACTTACCTAAGTCCTTATTGGACAGGGATATACACTAATATCAGGCATTTGTCAAGAAGGAAATCAGGGCAATTTTTTGCCTGCTGCGGCAGGGCTGCATAGGGAAAAAGCATTCCCGGAAGTTTAACCTTCCACCACCATCGGCCGTGATTCAAAAAGAGACTACACGGTACCTGCAAAATACCACACCTTGGCATAAGCCACACTCCTTCGTACAACTATTGTCCGGAAATGTATGACAAATGACCCCCAATAATTCGTCATACATGATTCTTGGCTTGTCAAGGAGGTAATTACAAGTCCCATTATTTTAAGGACTTATAAAACAGCGGGCGACGGGAATCGAACCCACATAACCAGCTTGGAAGGCTGGGGCTTTACCATTAAGCTACGCCCGCACAAACAACAAACCCTCAGACTACGCCAAATCCAGATCATTGTCAAGTTTCAAAATCTGGTAATTATAGGGATGGGGGCCGGCCGTGGGTCAAAAAGCTTCCAGGGTGGCTTTGAAACCCGCCGCTGCGGCCAATTTTCACGGGGGAATTGATTTTGGCCGGGGGATGGGATATGGTATCGGAAACAAGAATTGTAGCGGCCGACTTTCCCGGAGAATCGAGTATGGTATCGTCACGACGGGGTTTGAGTTTTGTTTCCATCGCGCTGGCCTGCCTTGGGGTCTTCTCAGGGATTGTACACGGTCAGAAACCGATCACCATCCATCCGCGGAGCCGGGTGGCCGGCGTCGAGGAGGCGGGAGCGTGGCGGATGGTGATCCGCCCGGTTGCGTGGAAATCGTCGGAGACCGCGGTGGTGATCTGCGACATGTGGGACAAGCACTGGTGCGCCAGCGCTTCGGCCCGTGTGGCGGAGCTGGCCGAGCCGATGAATGAAATCGTCAGTATGGCCCGGGAAAAGGGACTGCTGATCATCCATTCCCCGAGCGAGTGCATGGCCGCATATCAGGATCATCCGGCACGGAAGAAGGCCAAGGAGGTTACCGCCGTGACGGTGCCGGAATACCTAGGCCAATGGAATTCCAAGCTCGAAAAGGAGACGGACTGGCCGGTTGATCAATCGGACGGGGGGTGCGATTGTGATTCGCCATGCAAGCAGGGAAATCCGTGGCGCAAGCAGATCGAGACGATCTATATCGATCCGGCGGATTGGATCAGCGACGGGGGCGTGGAGATCGGGCGGATCCTGGAACGGAACAAGATCCGCAACGTAATCCTGATGGGCGTTCATGCGAATATGTGCGTAGTGGGACGGCCGTTCGGAGCGCGGAATCTTGCCCGATGGGGTAAGAACGTCGTTATCATGCGGGATATGACCGATACAATGTACAATCCGCGGATGGCCCCCAGGGTGAACCATTTCGCCGGGACCAGCGTCGTGCTGGAGCATATCGAAACATATATCTGCCCGACAATCGCCTCGACGGACCTGACCGGAAATCCCCCCTTTCGATTTCGCGCGGACACCCGGACCAAGGTGGTGTTTGTAATGGCCGAGCACGAATATCGCGCCGACCAGCGGCTGCCGGAGTTCGCGCGGGAACTGGAGAATCGATACGGCCTGTCGTGCGATTTCGCCTGCGGGATATCGCAACCCAGGGGCAATGAAGGCCATAGCATCGAAAACATGGAGACCCTTTCGGATGCGGACCTCGGCGTGGTCTTTGTTCGTCGCCGCGCCCTTCCCGAAGAACAGATGAAGATCTTCCGCGCGTATCTCGACAGCGGCAAGGGCCTCGTCGGGATTCGCACGGCCAGCCACGCTTTCAACGTCAAACAGGATGTGCTGTCGCCCGACGGGCGAAAGGATTCCAGCGGAAAGCCCATATTGTTGCCACAATGGCTCGATTTTGACCAGGATGTTCTTGGATGCACCTATACCGGCCATTACAGCAAATCCCAGGAAGGCACCCAAGTCCGTCTCTCTTCAACGGCAAAGAATCACCCGATCCTGATCGGCATGAACACGCAAGGATTTACCAGTCCCAGTTGGCTGTATCGCAATCAACTGGACCCGGAAGCAACCGCCCTTCTGACGGGACAGACGGCCGGGCAGGCCCCGGAACCGGTCGTATGGACCTACGGTTACAAAGGAGGGCGGATCTTTTACACGTCGCTGGGTCATTGGGATGACTGGAAGATCGATGATTTCCGCGGGATGATGGTTCGCGCGATCTTCTGGGCCATGAACAAACCCGTTCCGGCAATCGATGAAAGCCCAACCGTTCAGGGCAAATGATAGCCGTCGATTTTCCGGCCGCAATGACCGCAGCGACCATTATGGATTTGGCGGATGCGAACCGTGTATCCTTTGCGCTCGATCAGGAGCGTCTGACAGGACGGACAGAACGTCGATTCACCCTTATTTCCCGGAAGGTTGCCGACATAGATGTATTCCATGCCCGCCGATTTTCCGATCGAGCAGGCCGTCTGAATCGCTTCTTCGGAAGTCGGCGGCACATCCAATAGACGATGTTGTGGATAAAAGCGACTTACATGCCATGGAATATGCGGACCGGCTTCCTTGACGATCCACTCGGTCATGCGTTTCAATTCATCGGGCGAATCGTTGAGGCCGGGAATCAGAAGCGTCGTCAACTCCATCCAGATCGACGTGTTCCGTGCGATGTAATGGATCGTCTCCAGCACGCCCTCCAACGTAGCCATGCAGTGTTGACGATAAAACGATTCCGAAAAGGCCTTTAGATCGACATTGATCCCGTCGAGCCAGTCTCTCATAAAGTCGATGGCCTCGATGGTCATGTATCCATTGCTGACAAAGACATTGGCCAAACCTTTGTCCTTCGCCAGGCGGGCGCAGGCTTCGGCCAATTCGATGAAGATCGTCGGTTCGGTATAGGTATAGGCGATGCTTGTGCAATTGGCATGGACGGCCGAGCGAACGATATCCTTCGGGTCGATGGCACGGCCGTACTGCATGTCGTCCGAAGCGACCTGACTGATCTGCCAGTTCTGACAAAAATCGCAATGGAAGTTGCAGCCAGGAGAAGCGATGGAGAAACTGCGGCTTCCCGGCTGAAAATGATAGAGGGGTTTTTTCTCGATCGGGTCGCTGTTGGCGGCACAGACGCAATCATAGCTGAGGGAATAAAGGATGCCGCCGACATTCTTGCGAACGCCGCAGACGCCAACCTTGCCTTCGGCAATCCTGCAATGATGATGGCACAGGCGGCATCGAACGGCCCGGTTATCATCCGGATCCCACAAAACGGCCTGTTTCAAAGATCGTTCCATCGGGCAGGATTACCATCGATAATGGTTGAATCGCATCTCGACGGCGCGGTTTAATTCCCGGCGGGTCAGTTCGTCCTGGTTGATCTCGATCCGCAGCAGGCGGGCATTCTCGAAGCTGAGCTTGTAGGGATTGCTCGACCGAAACCAGCTTGTACTGGGGCAATCCTCGTACAATTCGCAGGAATATTCTCTGCGATTGAACTCCTCGGCGATCAGTCGCATCCCCGGGATTCTTCGAAGTGCTTCTTGCTCATCAATGCCCAACGAGGCCTCCTGTTTGCAGGCAATCTGACTACAGCCGGACAGAGCCAGCCCACATAAACCGACGATCCACCTATTCGTTTTCATGATTTCATTGTCCCCAAAACCATACGATTTCTTACCTGTGGAGGCCCGATTATTTCATCCGAGAAACCTTCGCCATTACAGCGACCAGCCCTCGCGATACGGCGGATTCAGGTACTGGTTAGCGGGTTCGCAATTGGTGAACTTTCCCGTTGCGCCATCCCACTGGAGTTTGGTCCCGAGCATTTTCGTGGCGATAATGCCCAGTTGAGCCAGTTCGGTAAGCGGCCCGCCATAATTAAAATTGGATCCGGCCGGTTTATTGGCTCGGATCGCGCGTAACCAGTCTCGATAGTGGCCGCCGGGTACCCGTTCGATTTTCGGTTCCGGCCGTTTGTATTCTTTCATTTTAGCTTCGGGAATGATCCGTACCTCTCCGGCCCCATGAGATCCATATAGAATCGTCCCCTTTTCGCCATATACAACAGCCCCGATTCCAGGCATCTTTCTTCCGTCCTCCAGTTCCGGTGGACGCGGGGGCCTGGCGGTTCCATCCAACCAGATCATTTTCACGGCCGGGCGATTCCCCTTGGCCGCAAATTCAAAGGTTACTTTCGATCCACTGGGGAAGGTGTCGGCATGTTCTTGGGGATCGTACCCTTCGGCTTCGTTACAAATCGTCGCCGGCGCCCCGAGATCGAGTGCCCAGAAAACGGGATCGACCACATGGCAAACCCAGTCTCCGATAACCCCGCTGCCAAACGGCATCCAACCCCGCCAGCTTCCGGGTAAATACATTGGGTTATACGGCCGCATGGCCGCCGGTCCAACCCAGAGATTCCAATCCAGCGTTTCCGGTACTTTATGCTTTTCGTTTCGCTGTCCGAGCTGGCGAATGCGGGAATAGTTCGATTCGCAGAAGGCATGGATTTCCCTGACATGACCAATCGCCCCATCCCAAATCCATTCACAGAAGACACGGATGGAATCGTAGGAGTGCCCCTGATTGCCAAGCTGGGTTATCACCTTGTGTTCATTGGCCGATTTCATCAACTGGCGGATTTCATGAATTGAATGGGCCAGCGGTTTTTGGCAATAAACGTGCTTGCCCCGCCGGATGGCCGCCATGGCCGCCACGGCATGAACATGATCCGGCGTCGAAACCGTCACGGCATCGATGTCTTTCTCAATTGAATCAAACATTACCCGAAAATCCTTGAATTTACGGGCCTTGGGGAAATCCTTGAAGGTTCCCGCGGCATGTTTGTAGTCCACGTCGCACAGGGCGATGATATTGTTTCCTTCGGCGACGGAACGCACATCGCCTCCGCCCATACCCGACACGCCGATACTGGCGATATTGAGCTTATCGCTGGGAGGGTTCTGCCCGGATTGAGCCAGCACGTGGCGCGGAACGATTGTGAATGCCGCCACGGCAACGGTACTCTGAAGGAATTGCCGCCGTGAGATACCCATCTTGTTTGTCTTCATGCCCAATTCTCCATTCCCATTTTTGTTTTCCCGGACTCCGCCCTGGGGCGCCGGGATCCCGCTATTATTCCATCAACCCATATCTGGCCGCAAGTACCTTGATGGGATGAATCGCCTTTTTGCCGGTCAGGTATTCGATCTGCATCTTGCAGGTTGCGCATTCGGTCAAAACGACCGGCGAAGGATTTTTCGCGATCGCCTCGGCCATCTCTTTGCCGATTTCGGCCGACAATATCCGGTTTTTCCGCTGCATCCCGAATGTCCCGGACAGACCGCAGCAGCCCGAGTTGAGATCCGTCAGCCGAATGCCCGCCACCTCGCCCAGGACAGAGACGCTTGAACCCTGCAATCGCATTGCACATACATGACACGGGGCATGATAAGCGTAGTCCGTCATCTTCAGATCCTGCCGAGGATCAAGAAGTCGGGAGGAAGGATCCATGTTCTCGGAGGGCAGCAAAGGAAGCGGTTTGAGCCGGCCTTGCGTACGAAGCTGTTCGAGATAACTCATGACCTCCCATGTATTTTCGCTGACCAATCGGGCTTCCTCGGAAGGATCCAACAGGCGCAGTTCTTCCCTCAGAAACAAAGCGGCGCTGGGTTCGGAACAAATGATCTTACGACCCTCCTTCACGGCCCACGACAGTGTCCGTAGGGAATAAGCGGTTTCTTTGCGAGCGGTCCTGAGATCCCCATAGACAAACGCCGGCAATGGCGCCGGCCTCTGATCCGGCAATATCACGTCAATTCCGTTGTGCCGAAGAGTTTTCAGTACGGCAAACCCAAGCTCGTGATCATTGAAATTGGCATAGCTATCGACAAAGTACGCCACGCGATCCACAGGATCGGTCACCGGGCCGGCGGAGCCAAGGTATTGCCGGCCTTTTCCGAGAAACGATCCTCGCTGAAATTTCGGCAAGGGTCGAAGCCGATCCAGCCCGATACACTTCTGCATGAAAAATCGAGGCAACTTCCATCCGAGGATCCAATTACTGAACGGGGCCAATGCACTCCCCATGATGCTCATCAGGCGATTCCGCGCCAGCATTTTTTCCGCACGACGAAATCCTCTGCGCCGGCCAACCTCCGCGCGGGCCTCGATGACGAGTTTGGAGATATCCACACCCGCCGGGCATTCGATCGTACACATCTTACAGTTGACGCAATAGCCGAGGATGGTTTTGAAATCGTCTGATGCGATATCCTTTTCCGACAACACCCCGGTGATCCAGGCGCGGATCAAATTGGCCTTGCCGCGGGAACAGGAGGATTCTTCGCCGAGGGCGCGAAAGACGGGACACATCCGCGATCCCGGCCGACAACTGAGACAGACTCCGTCGCCATTGCATTGATCAATCTCGAAACGGAACTCATCCGGAGCAAACAGAAGGTTGGTCTTGAGTCGCTCGGGCATCGGCCGTTTCGCCCCACGCAGATTTTTCGTCATGATCTCCGGATCGTCATTAATGATCTTGCCCGGATTCATCAGGCCGGTCGGATCGAACAGGTCCTTGACATGCCGCAAAAGCTGATAATAATCGTCGCCGTACTGCCGTTTGATGAATGCGGCACGAAGCAACCCATCGGCATGTTCCCCGCTGATCGAGCCGCCCAGCGACCATGCCAGCTCAAAGACTTCCGTGGCGATCTTCTGCATCCGGCGAACCTCATCGGGATTGCCGAGATCCAGATAGGGGCGGATATGCAGTTCGCCATCGCCCGCATGGCCGTAAAATGCCATCGGGATATTGTATCGGGCCCCGATCTTCTCCAGTCCCGCGATATACACGCCCAGCTTGGTGTGTTCAACAGACACATCTTCGATAAACGCGATCGGGTGAGAAGGACCCTTGTCGCGATTCAACAGGGGCACGGCATCCTTTCGAGACTGCCACAATCGTTGTTGGCGCTTGGCGTCGAATACCCGCATCGAACCGCAGATCAATCCCGCAACCGCCTCCTCCGTCCGGGTGATTTTCGCCTCCACCTCGCGGCGATCCTGCCCAATATGTTCTACCATCAGCGAGGCGGCCCCCTTGTTGGGAAAGACATCCGCATACTGGGGATAGGCCTTCAGTGCCATCTCGATGAGGGTTCGGTCCATGAGTTCGCAGGCCGAAGGTTGTGTCCGAACGATCAGGGGAACCGCTTTGGCCATCCGATCAAAATCGGCGAACTCCACCTGAAGCAGCGCTTTACACTTCGGCAGTTCGACCGTCCGAAGAGTGATTTCCGTGAAAATCCCCAGCGTTCCCTCCGAACCGGCCATCAGTCGAGCAAGATCGATCTTCCCCTCGTGACAAATGCCCTCCAGTGTATAACCGGATCGATTCCGTTTCGTCTTGGGTAAGGCCTCGGCTATGAGGGAATCGGTACCTTCGAGCAGTTTGACCAGATTTCGCGAGATCCGATGAATCGAGGCCTCCTTCTCAACGGGCAAACGCGGATCAAAATCATTGGTCAGTTCGGCCGTTGAACCATCGGCAAGCACGACCTGTACCCGTTCGACGTAATCGGCGATGTGCCCATATTGCAACGAATGCGCTCCGGTGGCATTGTTGGCCACCACTCCACCGACCACCGCGCGGTTGCCGCTGGAGGGATCCGGACCAATCTTGCGTCCAAACCTGGACAGATAGTCGTTCAATTCGTCCAGAACAACCCCCGGCTGGCAGACCACCACCGCCCCATCCTGCTGCACGCCCAGAATCTTGTTCATGTGCCGGGAGGCATGGATAACAATCCCGCTGGTCAAGGCCTCGCCGGCCAGACCGCTGCCGGCGCCGCGGGCGGCGATCGGAATTTCGTGATCATCCGCATAGCGAACCACGGCCGCGACATCCTCGGCCGTGCGCGGGGTCACCACACACAGCGGAAGGATCTGGTAAATGCTCGAATCGGTACTGAAAGCGACCCGGGTATAGATGTCGCAATGGACATCCTGTCTTCCGCCGGACAATCGCTTGCCAAGATCCTTACTGACTTGTTCGGTCTTCAATGCCACTTCGACTCCATTGAACTACGCAAATTCAAACCGTATCATTATACCCTCTCCGAAGTTATTCATCAATCTTTACGATTCAATCCCTGGATGGGATTAAACCATCAGGAGCAGGTGGTTTGTGCCCTTGGATCGTTGATTGCTCCGTCGCGAATGTCATTGGAACGCCTTACGCAATGACGCAGAGCCGAGAAGATCATTCTCTTGCGCAATGAACGGGCTTGAAGGACCCGCTCCCTCGGATCCAAAGGAGCGGCCCGGCCATCCTTGGACGCATCGGTCCTCCCACGAAATCCCGGTCGGATATCTTGCTTACCCCGCTATCGGCGGAAAATGGATCTTGATCGGGTGAATGATGGAAATCAAACCAGCCACAGGAATCACAAACACAAACGGCAGAACAACCGCCAGCGGATAATGCCACCATCGAGGTCGAATCAGGGATGGCCGTTCCGGTAGGGTGTGGGCCGGCAGATACACCATAAGCCCATAGACATACATCCAAAACCCCACCGACGCCAAGGCCTGTATGCCCGAAAAACTCATTTCCGCCAATGTCCCCGTCAAGCCAAACAAAAACATCACCTGGAGAGGGGAAAAATCGATTCTTCGCAGAAGAATAGCCCAGCAGATGAACATCGGAATAAAAACCACCACGCTGTGCAGGCAGACCACATCCAGATAATTGGCCGATGCCGTGATATAGGCCTGCCCCACATGGACGCCGAACAATGGAGCCAGGTTCGTCATCGTCACCGTCACCGCCTCTTCCGTCAGGGCCATCCCGGTGCAAAAGCATACAAATGTAACGGCCCAATTCCAACGGATGCGCTGTACGATTCCCCGTATCCGATCTTTGAAAACGAGAGTAACCACTCCCCCGCCGATACACCAGATCAGGATCAGCCCCCACGCCATACCCAGGACCGCCCGATGTATGGGATTGGACCAGACCGCCGCCAACACCAGCGCCGAAGTTGCCAAACCATGGACAGCCAGCAGGATCATGAGAATCCGAAGATATGGAATATCCTTCCATCGCATGGAATCACTATATCGGATTGGATTCATTTGACAACACTACGATTTGCGAAGGGTCGAATCGGATGAATCCGGCGACAAAACCGAAGGGTCCGTTACTTGAAATCTTCCGGATTGTACTGGGTTTCGAAACGGGTTCCGCCGAGCCGCAACGCCGCCAGTTCGGCCTCGCTGACCTTGCCGTGAATGAACTCCTGTACGATGGAGTTGGGGTGGTTCCGGATATGATCCGGGTCGCCGTCGGCGATGATCTTGCCGTTGTGAAACATGATGATCCGGTCGGCGATCTTGTAGGCGCTATTCATATCGTGGGTTACGACAATGCTGGTCACATGCAATTCATGCTTGAGCTTGAGGATCAACTCGTTGATGATATCCGATCGAACCGGATCGAGACCTGTGGTCGGTTCATCATACATGATCACTTCCGGATTGAGCGCGATCGCGCGGGCCAGGGCTACGCGTTTCTTCTGACCGCCCGATAAACTGGCCGGATACTGCTGCTGAAAACCATCCATGCCGACCATCGCCAGCTTGCTCTTGACCAGATCGTCCATCGCTTTCCAATCGGTGATTTTCTTTTTTTGCTGGATCGGAAATATGATGTTTTCATAGACCGTTAAGCTGTCGAACAACGCGCTCATCTGGAAACAGAAACCATATTGGCGACGAACATTGGCCAGTTGCTTTTCCGATAAATGGTCAATTCGCTGACCCTTGAAATACACCTCGCCGCGGGTCGGTCGTTCCAGCACGATCATGTGTTTCATTAACACGGTTTTCCCGCAACCGCTTCGTCCGATGATAACGGTGGTCTTGCCCTTCTCGATCGCCGCCGACACGTTATCCAGCACAAGCCGCCCCTCGTACTGCTTGACAAGATTGTGCACCACAATGATGCCGCTGTCTTTTTCAATCGCCGGTCGAATCATAAGGCCTCACAACAGCGACTTGATCGGCCAGAACGTCAGGAAGATCGCCTTCGTCACGACCGCATAGATGAAATTGATGACCAGAATGGAAATGAAACTGCCGACAAACGCCTCGGTACAGGCCTCGCCGACCCCCTGGGCGCCCTCGCGGCAGGTAAATCCTTTATAGCATCCGATAATGGCGATGGCTCCTCCGAAAAACAGTCCTTTGAGGGATCCGGTCAAGAGATCCCACATATCCACGGCTTGTGCGCTGAAGTCCCAATAGGCCCGACTGTTGATACCGAGTTGGATCACGCTGACAAAATACCCGCCCAGAATACCCAGCAGATCGGCATAGATAATCAGAAGCGGGGTCAGTAATAAACAGGCGAGAACCCGCGGTGCTACGAGATACTTGACAGGATCAATCCCCATGCTTCGAACGGCCGCGATCTGCTCCGTAACGTTCATCGTCCCCAACTCAGCGGTTAGAGCTCCGCCGACACGCCCCGCCAGCATCACCGCCGCCAATACCGGCCCCAATTCTTTGACCACGGATATATTGATCAATACCCCTAACCTCTCCTCCAATCCCATCCCTGCAAGCTGATCATACGCCTGGATCGCCAAGACCATACCGACAAAAGCGCCGGTAATCATGATGACCGGAACGCTTCCTACCCCGATCGAATTCATCTGCGACCAAACCAGCGAGTACGATCGCGGCTGAAGCAGGGTTAAAATGGAACTCCTTGCCCCATTTTGAACAAAACGCGCGAATCGTCCAAGATGCTCAACATTCTTGATCGTACCTGATCCGAGTTCTTCAATCATTGCCACATTCCGAAATCAATCAAAAAGCCATGCCTTATCGGACTTGTATCGTTATAGCTATATTTGCCACTTTGAATCGTATCTACGCTTGTATCGACGCTTTTGCACTCCTGTTTTAATTATCCCCGGCAAATCAATTGAAACCCTCTTTTGTAAACTCACTTGTTGTACTTGGGGAATATATAGATTCTTAAATGATTATTAAAAGTCATCCCATATTTCCCAATTTGACTTAAGATTTTAAATACACCCATCCGAATAATATCCTGTATTATCTATTTATCCTATTTTAACGATGATTCAAATTGTATGTAAGAAATGTAGAGCAGAAAGGCAAACCATGGTCAAATCGCAATTAATAGAACGTTACTTGTCCGCTCTTCTTGAAGGTGATCGCAATCAATCCAGAACCGTGATTGAAGAAACCCTCCAAAGCGGCGTTCCCGCCAATCGTGTTTACATGGATATTATTTGGCCGATTATGATTGAACTTGATAAACTCTATCATCAGGAAATGATAAATTCGGCTCAAGAAGCCATCGCATCAAGAATCAACCGCGTCATCGTCGATCAACTTCAGAATAAACTCCCGCATAAACCCAAACGGAATAAACGGATTGTTGTCAGCTCCAATCCCGAGGAAGCGGCTGAACTCGGCGGACAAATGGTGGCTGACATGTTTGAAAGCGACGGATGGAATGTTCGTTTTATCGGCGGCAAGGTCGATCATGAGGATATTTTGTCGTTTATACACGGTTTCAAGCCCGATATTTTACTCTTCTATGGTCTGTCAGCAAGCCAAACGCCCGAAATCCGTA
The DNA here is from genome assembly GCA_964386005.1 of uncultured Pirellulales bacterium. Lineage (GTDB taxonomy): Bacteria > Planctomycetota > Phycisphaerae > Sedimentisphaerales > Anaerohalosphaeraceae > FEN-1350. The sequence goes on from CAYLSB010000059.1 coordinate 12,002, forward strand.
ATTTGATCGATCGCATCCGCAGTATCAACGCCTGGCCGGAAATGAGGATCATGCTGTCAGGAGGCGTTTTCAACCGCGCCGAGGGTCTTTGGGAGGAAATTGGCGCGGATTTATTCGCACCCAATGCCGAAGACGCGATCCGGATCGCCTCCACAGAAGAAACCGACGTGCAAAAACCTCAACGAACGATCAAACGGAGAAAACGGTCCGCCGAGACGCTCGACGTTGTTTCTGTTTCTGAACCCGTAGTCGCCGGGTAATAAAACAACCTATTCACATCCAAAATACATAATAGGAAGATACCCTGCTCCGGGTATTCTCGATTCTCCATCGAACAAAGGGATTTGATTACCTGGATTCGAGAGCAAAGTCTCCGGGATGCAATCCCTTTTTATGTCCCGCCATGCCGATATTATTTGGAGTATAGGGAGTAACAAATTCTACTTTTGATTTTGCCGGGGTATCCATTTCCATACCGAGGGCCCAGTAGCAGGCGTTGACGGTCAGTCGGCGAAAACCTTCGCTCTGGAAGTCGCCGCCGTGACCCATGGTTGATGTAAAAATTCGGGCGACTTTCCCGGATTCGCCTTTGTAGGACTTGATCCAAGCCACGGGGACAAGTTTTTTATTGGAATTGGGCTTGTCTTCCGGATTCATGCCTTCGAGAACCTGGCCGAGAATCAGGGGTTTGCTGTCGCCGGTGAGAGTGGCAAGGCCATAAACATCGGAAGGCCCCCAGATATCCCCGACACCGCGGACGATGGGGTGGTTTTCCATGCCGGGTGCGATAAGGCCGCGAGTGCTTTCTTTCTGGTGGTCTCCGTAGTGATTGATCCATGTTTCGCCGAGAACCTGACGGCCGTAACCGCCTTCAAAGGTCTTATCCTGGAAGCTGTATTTGGCATACGGGCTGTCCATGCGCTTGGAATAATTGAAGGCATGGGTGGCGGTACGGAAGGCGACGATGGGTTTTCCGGAGTTGGTGTAATCGACGATGTGCTTCATCTGATCATCCGGCAACTCGCGAAAACGTGTGAAAAGGACCATGAGATCGGCCGTATCGAGGGCCTCCAGGCCGGGAATATTGTCGTTCGTCTGGGGATCGATTTCGCCGGTCTTGGGATGGATCGCAAACAGAACGGTGCATTGGAAACCATGATGGACGGATAGAATTTTCGCCATCATCGGCATGGATTCTTCAGAACGATATTCTTCATCGCCCGTGACAAAAACGATATGTTTTCCTTTACCGGGACCTTCACCGCCCGGAAAGACTACCCATGGTTCCGCCATAGCACAACTACAAAGTCCGATCGTTAAGACAAGCGAAATAATTACCCACACTCCAATGAATTCCTTGAACTTCAACATATAGGTCCTTTCCTTCGAAAGCCATTCTCCATTATTCAATTCCATGATTCAAATCCGTTCGTTATTGTATCGAACAAACAAGATTCAAGCGAACGATTTATCCGGAGAACCGAAAATCGAAATGATGAATTCATTATATCAGTTTTGCTACAGCCTCTTGAATTTTGTCGAAACGCCCTTCCACCAGATTTGATCCATATTCCCGCATGGCGGTTGCATTGTTTTTCCATGCCGCCCAGATCGGATCTTTGCCGCGAGGGGCGGAAAGTTGTCGGGCCACCAGTGCCGCCTCGGCATCGATGAAGCGGTCGAGAGTTTTATCGTCCCACGTCGGCATTTTTTTTGCCAGGATTGCCAAACGCGACACGATGGTATCCGTAAGGAGCTTGCCATCTTTCCCGGATGCCTCGGTTTTCGGATCCCGTCCGAAAACGCCTTGGTGCGGGGGAGTACCGAGACGCGAAAGCTCCACTGTATCCGGGTAGAGATGCATCATCAGGGAGGTTTCCCCCCATGCCGCATGGTCGCCGACGTAGTTTTCATCGAGGGCTAGAAAATACTCCGGCGTTCCGAGAACGGGAATGGCCAGGGTTCGCGACATGCGGACGGCCGTTTCGCGGACGACGATCTGTTGGGCGGCGCCATAATGGCCGGTCAGGATGAGGATGGCACGATACCCATCTCGGGCCATCTCTCGACAAAGCTGCTCCAGCCAGGGACGAAGGAGACGCGAGAAGACGTTGTCCTCAGGATCCATGACGAAGGTGTGGGGCTCGTTGAGACCGCCGACGCCCCCGTACAAGGGCGGAGCGACGACTCCGCCTCCTTGTTGTGCCGCGCGAATACACAGGGCATGCGCTTTGATGGCATCGACGCCGACGACATTATGGACCCCATGCCATTCGATCGTTCCCAACGGTTGGAAAATGGCCGGGCAGGCGGTTCGGGCCTCGTCGATTTCGCGAGGACGAAGGAATTCGAGACGGACTTCACGTCCGGAAGGCCTGGTTCGTTCGGCCGGCTGTTGCCCGACGGCCATTGGAGCGGCAAAGGCGGCCGCAGCAAGAGATCCGAGAAATTGACGGCGTTCCATTTGATCGTTCATGACAATCTCCTCATTCATCGATTCATGATGGGCTCATAAGATGCGATTCAAACCCGGTACGTTTCGAAGTCCCCAGGCGATTATAAATGACAGGGAGACCACAATCAAACCGACCAGACAGAATTTGACCAAGGGGCCGATCTGCCAGTACCGCAAGGCCACCGACACATAGACAAGGACGAACCCATGGATGATATAGGTTCCGTACGCACTGTCTGACGCGGCTTTTCCCCATGGTGATTGACGGTTGAAATGTCGGCGGAAAGCCACCAGGAGACCAACGATCAAGGAAACGCCTGTGAATTGTTCCCAGAGCGAATAGCCGAAGGATTGCCAATGAAAACCGCCGATAAAACGGGAAGGATCACCGTTGATGGCGCCTCCAATGACCAATAGAACGATCAGAACCATAACCAACATTCCGGCCTGCCAAAGCCAAAAGCGGCCGAACGAGTCAGGAAACCGTTCAAGCCATCGATGATGGAAAGCTACGAGGCCAAGAATGAACATCACGATATATTGCGGAAAGAAGGGAAACTGGAGATTGAGGGGTTTGAATGCCCAGCCGATCGGAAGCCAAATTCGAACGATAAAACTGACAACTCCCAGGGCAATCCCCAACAGGTAAATCCGACCCACCCCCGGAATAGAAAGATTCTTTTTGGGATTGACGGGTTGAGAACCTGATATCCATCGCCACAGGACATAGACGGCCGAAAAGATCAGGATCGTTTCGACAAACCACAGGGGCCCCGTTCCAAGATGAAATCGGGAATAGTAATCGGAGACAAGCCCTCCGATGGTACGATCATAACCGGGGGCTTTGATCAGGACCAAGGGAAGCATCGTCAGCGGATGGATGAGCCAATCGTACACGAGTAATGGGATACCCAGCCGAAAGAGGCGATCGACACAGAATCGGCGAGGGCCTTTTCGATCCAGGGACGCGGCCGTGAAATAGCCGGAGATGAGGAAGAACAGACCCATGGAAAAGGCCTGTACCACACAATTGTGTACCGTGAGAAGGGTCAATGTCAATGGATCAGGATTGGATACTTCTTTATACAACCAACTCCCCTCCCCTCCATAGGTGATGGATACGTGGATGCCGATCACGCCGACAATCAGAAGAATTCGCAGGTTGTCGATGTATTGAAGGCGCTGATGCGCCCCGGGATGTCGACCGGATTCCGCCATAGGATTGTCTCTCGTCTCCTGTACGATTCACACAAAACCGCCATCGGTATTCCAGATAGATTATACGAGATCACGGAAAGGTTCGACAGATATTTTGTTTCTCCGCGGACGGAGAAATCAACCCTTCCATTATTCGAACGATCGATTGCATTTGCATCCTATCCTATGGTAGAATAGTAAGCCAGTCGGGGAGAACTCGTATGAGCCATGAACAGATCATTTATACGCGAAGCTGGGCCGCCTGGCTCAGTCGTCATTTTGTTCGCGACCTGGGACGAAGCGCCGCCTTTGGTTTCATTTTGCTGTTGGGATTTATTTTTTTACTTGGAATCCCTCTGATCGTCTATTGGGGCGCACCCCATACTTCAAGCGACTCGTGGGAAGGCGACTATTTCGGCGGAGCGATTGTCGTCTTCCTGGTATTGGGGATTCCCCTGTTTGTTCTCTGTTGCTGGGGAGCGTTGGAGGTGGCCGACGACCGACATTGGGAACGACATGAACCCACGGTCTGGGATGAAAACCAGACCCGATGGATCCGAAGTACGGTGGCTTTTTCGCGTTATCTCGAAGAACGGGGATCGCATATCAACGCCGCGCTGGTTCAATACAATGATCCGCGCAGGGCGGCTCATCGAATGATCGACCAGGTTGACGAACAGACGCTTGCGCTGTATTTATCCCTTCTGTCGGCGGTTCAGTTGGAGCGAGAGCGGGTCCGAATTGAATCGGTGGATGTCACGCCCAAAAACCTGGAAGGAAAAGCCGGCCGGGCAGGATTCACGGGGAACGCTTGAGGATCCAATCGCCATGTCACTCCCCACACGATTATCCATCTTCATCTTCTTGATTTCGTTTGTGTTGTTCGCCGGAGATTCCCTGCTGCCTGGGGTCGAATTTCGGATGGATTGTTCCCAACGGATGGGAAGGATCCGGCCGTTGCACGGAGTCAATAACGGGCCGGTCAACCAGGGCGAGACGATCGATCTTTCCGCGTATTATCGGCAGGCGGGATTTCCTCTGGTACGGTTACACGACAGCGAGTGGCCCAATCCGGATATTGTGGATATTCACGCTGTCTTTCCAGACATGAATGCCGATCCGGAGAAAGTGGAAAGCTACGATTTTCAACGAACGGACGATTACATTCAGGCGATCGTCAACTCCGGAGCGGGAATCGTTTATCGACTCGGCGAAAGTATTGAGCACACCCGCAGAAAATATCGTGTGCATCCGCCGACGAATATCGATCAGTGGGCACAGGTATGCCTGGGTATCATCCGGCACTACAACGAGGGCTGGGCGAACGGCTTTCGGCACAACATTCGCTACTGGGAGATCTGGAATGAACCCGAAAATCGGCCGACCATGTGGACCGGAACCGACGAACAGTATTTCCAATTGTATGTGACGACAAGCAGGAAGATCAAGAATGCCTTTCCCGATCTGAAGATCGGCGGGCCCTCGATTGGATTTGTCGGCGAGATGGAAGGGGATACCCTCAAGGCGACCGAATTCCTAAAGAAATTTTTAAAGACCTGCAAAGAACAGAAAGCCCCGCTGGACTTTTTTTCGTGGCATACCTATTCGGAGGATCCGTTTGTGTATTCCAAAAAGGCGCGGGCAATCCGTTATTTGCTACATGAGTACGGCTTGGAGAAGGCCGAGATCCATCTGAACGAATGGAACTACCTTCCGGGGAATACCTGGCAACCGATGGTACAACCCGGGCAGGGAATCGAACGACGGAAATGGTACGATAGGATGGGAGGGGCCGAAGGAGCGGCATTTACGGCGTGCGTTCTGTGCGATCTACAGGATAGCCCCGTGGATGTCGCCAATTACTACAACGGCGATTCCAGCCCATTCGGCTTGTTTGACCGCTACGGCGTACCAAAGAAAACCTACTATACGATGAAGGCATTCCAGATCGTGTTGGAAACGCCGAATCGTCTGGGGATCAGCGGCTGGACAAATCAACAAGGTATCCTTCTGGCGGGAACGAATCCGGATGTTAATCAATGGACGATCATGATCAGTTGTTTTGAAAATCAATCTCACGATGTGAGGATTACCCTTTCCAATCTGCCGGAGGGTGGGCCGTTTCGCTGGCGATCGTTCCTGATAGATGCCCAACACGATCTGGAACCGATACGCACGGGCGTTTTGACACAAAATGGAATCCATGCCGGAACATTTCAGGGACCGTTCGTGCTCCTTCTCCGTCTGGAACCGTGAGAAATACGAATTGGCCGTTGGGTATCGACACCAGAAGTTCGATCGGATTCGAAATGGCCTTTGAACCTTTTTTCACACGACTTTTTTCTTGCATTCGTATGATCAGCCCCTATACTTTTCTTGCCTGAAACAGGCAATTTTCGCATGTAACGGCTCCGAATGAAACCCATAAGAAATCGAATAAGGGTATCGCTATGGCAGTATTGGTACAGAAATTCGGCGGGACCTCCGTGGCGGACGCCCAGAAGATCCGCCGGGCGGCCGGGCGGGCATTGAACGCCGCGAAAAAGGGCTACCAGGTGGTCGTGGTCGCTTCCGCCCGAGGTCAACAAACCGACCATCTGATCGCCGATGCGCTGGAGGTCAATCCCAACCCGCCCAAGCGCGAAATGGACATGCTCCTGAGTACCGGAGAACAACAGACGGTATCGTTGCTCGCAATGGCGCTGGAGGCCATGGGACAAAAGGCCATCAGCTTCACCGGCGCGCAAATCCGGATGATGACGGATGACTCCTACACGCGGGCACGGATTCAGAGCATTGGCGTCGATAAAATTTTTAATAAGCTCAGTGACGGCTTCATCGTGATTGTGGCCGGGTTTCAGGGAGTCGATGAGAACGGCAATATCACGACACTCGGTCGCGGCGGTTCCGATACCAGCGCCGTGGCCTTGGCGGCGGCACTGAAAGCCGAGATGTGCGAAATCTACACCGATGTCGACGGCGTCTATACATCCGATCCGCGCAAGTATCCCAAGGCCATCAAGATGGACCAGGTCAGCTATGACGAAATCCTCGAACTGGCCAGTCTCGGCGCCGGCGTCATGCACAGTCGCAGCATCGAATTCGGAAAAAAATACAACGTGACCATTCACGTTCGCAGCAGCATGAACGATAACAAAGGAACCATGATTACGCACGAGGTACCCCAGATGGAAGGTATATTGGTCTCCGGAGCCACGATCCAGAAGGATCTGGCCAAGATCGGATTGGTGGATGTGGACAACAAACCCGGCAACGCGGCGAAAGTGTTCGCGCATCTGGCGGCCGCCAAGGTCATTGTCAACGATATCATTCAAACCGAAGTCAGCAAAGACAAGGCGAACCTGTCGTTCACCTGCGCCAAGGGCGATCTGAACGACGCCACGAAGGCGATCGAACAGATCCAGTCCGAGGTGAACTGCAAATCGGTGTTTATCCGAGAAGACATCGCCGAGGTGTCGGTCGTGGGTGTGGGAATGCGGTCGCACTATGGGGTGGCGACCACGTTGTTCAAGGCCATGGCCGACGCCAAAATCAACATCGACTCGATCACGACCAGCGAAATTCGGATCAGTTGTATTGTGGATCTGAAAGACGGCGATCGGGCGCTGACCGCGGTTTGCGACGCATTCGAACTGGATAAACCCGTCGATCAGCGGAAGTAAGTCGATTCATACGGACAGCGTGTTTCGGCCTGATACCCGAGAGGGCATTGGGCCGTTTTCTTTCCCGACCGGCGGATCGTATCGATGGAGGAAAATCGTATGGCATGGAAGCGGCGACGGACGAAGACGACAATCCGTCGGGGCGTAAGCCGGCGAAAACGAAATCTGCTGCTTGGCGGCGTGGTAATCCTATTCGTCCTTCTCGGGGTGATCGATCATCGGTTTGGCGGTCGACTACGCGACAGCATCGCTTTTTGGGGGCAGGACTGGGATGATTTCTCACGGTATCATAACCAATCATTTCGTATCGAACGGGTTATCGATGGCGATACGCTTGATCTGGATATACCAGATGGGAATCAGATTTATACGCGCGTACGGTTGTTGGGCATCGACACCCCCGAAAAACAAATCGGCGACAATCCCGCCATGTATTACGGGCCGGAGGCGACGAGTTTTACCGATAGGTTGACCCGGAATCAAGAGGTTGCCGTATGCCTCGATACGGTGGGAGATGTGCGGGACAAGTACCAGCGGTTGCTGGCGTATATCCGGCTTCCCGACGGCCGCATTCTGAACGAACAAATCGTTCGACAAGGGTACGGCTATGCCGACCTGCGTTTCCGGCACAGCCAGTTTGACAAGTACATCGCACTTCAGAGACAGGCCCTCGAAGAAAAAACGGGGCTGTGGGCAAAGGTCCGTCAGGATCAACTCCCCCCCTGGCTGCAACGCCGACGACCCGACCTGCTGAAGAAACCCTGATAAGCAATCACTTCATATTACAGACCTGTCGAACGGCTTCAAGAACGGCGGGTTTGTCGGCGATGCCTTCCCAGTTATACACGCATACAAACCGGCACCTGGGATCGGCAAAGAATTTGTCCATCGCGGATTTCCATACTGTCACCTCGTACGGTTTCTGGAGCAGCCATTCGGCCGCCGCCCAATAGGGGGCATTGCTGAGCTGGAGAGCGTTCTGTACGCCGGCATCGCGTGCCGGATCGTCGGCATGACGATAAAAACTCCATCCGGGACAAGAATAATAGTTGACCGCGGATTGGTACAGCATCTCGCCCTCTTTCCATCCGCCGCAATGCGTAAAAATCTTGTCACGGGGAATATGGTATGTGGAAGCATACAGACAAAGATCGCTAAGGTGCCGTTTGACGACCCGGGCCAGATCCTCTTCGGTGATTTGACCTTCGACGCGAAATCCCGAGGACCGGAGGGAAGCATATCCGATCTGCACCTGTCCGCGCGACGGAACGTCATCGGGATTCAGGCCTGTCTGAGGATCCTTGGACGGATCCTGATCCAACAGGTCGTTGCCGTTGGGATAATACCACGCATTGACGCCGATGGAGCTTTCCCATCCGATATTGATGCCGATGAAAAGGTACTGCTTTTCGGGCGGCAGATTTTTCCACCATGTTTGAATGATCGGCAACAGTTTGAACATCTTATCCTTGCAGTACAAGCGGTAAGATCGCGAAAAAAGATTCGGCGGAGGCAGAACGCGAATCTGCCGGCCCCAGTTGCGCCAGGCGATGCGGATCGCCTGGTCGGATGACCACCCGGTCCATTCGACGTTCTTGCGATTTTCGGGATTGTAGCCGGGAAGATTCGGATCCCACCAATTCCACAATTCCGGCGCCGCCGACCACCAGTTTTCGCCGTCGAGTTTGATCAGGATCGGCGTATTGGTACGGCTGGAGGCATCCAGCAATCGATTCAGCGTTTCGATCGTATCGGAGTCGGGGGTAGCAAGATAGGACAGGACAAACGACACCCCAACCCTGACGCGGGTATTCTGTGGATCGGGGAACAACGTGCGGATATCCATCATGCTTTCAGGCGTAATACTCTGCGGACGTGACTGGCTCCAGACCAAACCGGGGGCTCGGTTAAAGATGATATATTGAATCGGTTCCGGCTTGGCGGATAGAAGACCCGCCTGAACGAAAATCACCTGGGACAGAACAAGTAGTCCGATCCTTTTCCAATGGATATTCATTACAATCGTCCGTGTTCAAGGGTCGCTTGACGGCATCAATCACAAGAATTGTATCATGGACACGACATTTCCACCAGTGTCGGACCAAAATATCGAAAAGATTATGTGGAATCATTTTAATCGATTTGATATCCTTAAAGCAGTCCGGTAACGGAGCCGGGCTGGGAATCGGAGAAGCGGAAATTGTTCTGATGAATTTGGAGGTGTGAACATGAAAAGCAATTGTGTTTTGTGGATGGGGGTGTTGTTGCCGGTTTTGTTTGTTGTGAATGTGCATGCCGAGAATGTGACCAGCCAGGGAAATCCCTTTATGACCGTATCGCCGAATCTTTTCGATACCGCCTTTTTCGCCTCGGGGGGATCGAATTCGCCATTCACCCAGATGACCGATGGAAACAATGGCACCACGCATGATACCTGGCAAGGGGACATCGCCAACGTCAATTCGTGGTTGTATGACGCAATGGGATTCCAGTTTCCTGTGGGGATTAGCGGAATCGCCCGGCTGGAATGGGATCTGCAGGTTTTCGGCGACGGTGGATGGTTCAATACCATCGACCAACCCGTTGTCGTTCAGGTCACGACCAATCCGGCATTCGGAAGTTACGCCCTGATCCATGACTCCTTTCCGGGTTATGATGGTATCTGGGTAACCGTTCCCTACTGGCATAATTACCCCTTTGAAGTATGGGGGAACGCATGGGATAATCCGGGAGTGCCGGCCGACGGATCGAAATTTGAATTTCAAATCGATTATCCGGGCACGATCTATGGAGTACGGATCATCGGCGACGGAGGAGGTTGGGCCGGATGGGACGCCACCGGATTTGTCGCGGCCGAAGAACTTCGTATTTTTACCGGAGATAGTTCGACGAGGGCGACGGCGATCTCGCCCGCTCAGGGAGCACAGGGGATTGTCATTGACGGGGCCACTTTGCATTGGAAACCGGCCCAGGAAAGCGGCGCAAACGATCCGAATGTAATCGGCCATTACGTCTATCTGGGAACCGATCCAAACGGCGTTCGCGTCAGCGGCGCTACCGCTCTTCCCGTGGGAACCACTTCATTCCAGCCGACGCTTGAGAAGGATACGGTGTATTACTGGCACATCGATGAGCAACTGGATGACGGTTCGGTGCTGGGCGGTTACGTATATACCTTCCAGACAGAATTGACTCTTCCGGTCATTCATACACAGCCCAAAAATGCGATCGTTCCGGCAGGTCAGAACGCCGTCTTCACGGTCGATGCAGAAGATCCTCTGATGGGAACTCTCGCTTACCGGTGGTATTTTGACGCCGATGGTTTTGCCGGCGGTGAAGTAGCCCTGGAGGACGGGGACGACTATCAAGGATCGACATCGAACGCCTTGACGGTTGTGTCCGCGAATTTCGATGAGGAAGGATATTACTTCTGTGAGGTCAATAATGGCAACGTCCTTGCCACCGAGTGGGCGAAACTGACCATCGGACAACTCATCGCTCATTGGAAGATGGATGGCGATCCGAATGATGCAATGGGCAATTATCCCGGAACCTCGACCGGTGGACCCGCATACGGGGCCGGTAAGATCGGCCAGGCGATTTCGTTGGATGGCGGCGATGATTTCATTACATTACCCAGTGGTTTCGACGATTTCACGACGGGATTGACGATCTCCGTTTGGGCCAGGCCGACGGCCGTTCGAAACTGGGGGCGATTTGTCGATTTTGCCAATGGACCCTCTTCGGATAATATTCTCTTTGCCCGAGGCGGAACCACCAACCAGTTCGTGATGGAAATATATAAAGGCGCGGGAGGTGGAGCGGTATGGAGTCCCGCAATCCTGGAACAGAATGTGTGGCAGATGCTGACGGCCACCGTGGATCCGCGGGGCAATGTCGTCCTGTACAAAAACGGCTTGGCCGTGGCTACAGGCGTGACCAATATTCCCAATGTGGTGGAACGCGGCATTTGTTATATCGGCAAATCCAACTGGAACGGCGATGAGTTGTATGCCGGCGGAATGGATGATCTCCGCCTATACAACTATGCCCTGTCCCCCGAGGAAGTTGCGGATATTTATTTGCTTCCTGACGATATCGACTATGCCTGCGTTCAGCCGATTGCGGTTGATCTGGACAATAACTGCAAAATCGATCTCAACGACTTGGCGCTGTTGGCGGAACATTGGCTTCAATGTGGACGCTATCCGTCCTGCATAACCGACATTCCGTAAAATCGTTTCCTTGTGCGTGATTTCATTTTATGGGGGCCTGGGCCGCGTAGTCCGGGCCCCCGATTGTTTTGATATCCATCGAATGCTCTGAAATCGAGTCCATCCCACAGGAATCCGGATCACGCAAGTGCCATTTCATTCATGGGCCAATAACACGATTGACAAACGGCGGTCTATCTGCTTTACTCTTACTGATAAAGTCGATTCCCGTATCGGTGGGAATGCGGCAAAACGACACGATTCGATGTACACAATAGGAGCGGAAGCCATGAAAGAGGCATTTGCCGGAATCAAGAAGATCGATTACGAAGGCCCGGAAAGCAAAAACCCCCTTTCCTTCAAACATTACAACCCTCACCAGCTTGTCGAAGGCAAAACCATGGCCGAACATCTTCGGTTTTCCGTGGCCTACTGGCACGCCTTTCGAAACGGAGGCGGCGATCAATTTGGGGGTCCAACCCGCCTTATGCCGTGGGATGACGGCGGCAATTCGGTCAAGAACGCACAGAACCGCGTTCGGGCGGCCTTCGAGTTTTTCCAGAAACTGGGGGTGGAGTTCTACTGTTTCCACGATCGTGATGTCGCCCCGGAAGGAGCTACCCTGACCGAGACCAACAAGAATCTGGACGAAGTGGTCAAGGTTCTCAAGGAAGAACAACAGAAGGCCGGGGTCAAGCTGTTATGGGGAACCGCGTGTCTGTTTGCCCATCCGCGATTCATGCACGGAGCCGCCACAAGCTGCAACGCCGACGTGTTCGCCTACGCGGCGGCGCAGGTAGCCAAGGCGATGGAAGTAACCAAAGAGCTCGATGGCGCCGGCTATGTCTTCTGGGGCGGACGCGAAGGATACAAAACCCTGTTGAATACCGATATGAAACGCGAGTTGGATCATTTGGCCAAATTCCTCCACATGGCGGTGGACTACAAAAAACAGATCGGCTTCAACGGCCAGTTCTACATCGAACCCAAACCCAAAGAGCCGACCAAGCACCAGTACGATTCCGATGCGGCCGCCTGTTATGCGTTCCTGCAGAAGTATGATCTGGTTGGCCATCTCAAGTTGAATATCGAAGCCAACCATGCCACGCTGGCCGGTCACACCTTTATCCACGAGTTGGAATTCGCCGCGGCCAACGGCATTCTCGGTTCGGTGGATGCCAATCGGGGCGACTTGCTTCTCGGATGGGATACGGACCAATTCCCGACGGATCTCTATGATTGCACTTTCTCGATGTTGACGATCCTGAACATGGGCGGCTTCGTAACCGGCGGCCTGAACTTCGATGCCCACGTCGCACGCGAGAGCTTCGAACCGGTCGATCTGTTTCATGCTCACATCGGCGGGATGGACACCTTCGCACGCGGCCTCAAGGCCGCCGCCGCCATCCGCCGCGATGGCGTACTGAAAAACTTCATCAAGGATCGCTATTCCAGTTGGGATACCGGCGTCGGCGCCGATATTGAAAAGGGCAAGGTTGGATTCAAGGATTTGTCAACCTACATGCTCAAGAAGGGCGAAGCGACCGCCAACAAGTCCGGCCGCGTTGAAATGCTCGAAAATATCATCAACGAGTACCTGTAAGGCCGCCTGAAAAAATTGCCGGCTTTCTGGAATTGCTTTGCATAAGCGAAGCGGTTCCAGTATCATTCAAATGCTTTTCCGGAGATCGGACAGCCAAAAGCTGTCTGGTCTCTTGGTTTTTCCGTTTCAGGGGTTCGAAAATTAATGAGAGGATCTCAGGGAGGGACTATGACGCTGATTTTGAACCTTTTATGGTTGATCTTCGGGGGTGGAATTCCCGGCTTTCTCGCATGGCTTCTCGGCGGGCTGATCCTTTGTATCACGATCATCGGTATTCCCTTTGGTATTGCTTCATTTCGCCTGGCCATGTTCGTACTCTGGCCGTTCGGACGAGAACTCGTTAAGGCGGAACTCGTCGGCGAAAAACGGATCTTCGGAACCGGTATCGCCAACATCCTCTGGGTCATTCTGGCCGGATTGTGGCTGACATTGTTCCACGCGATCACGGGAATCCTGCTCTGCTTCACGATAATTGGTATTCCGTTCGGTCTGGCCAACTTCAAGATCGCCTCGGCCGCCCTGGCCCCGCTGGGCAAACGTATTGTCGATAAAAATACGCCGGCATTCGCCGCCCGAGTTCGTCGGGCAACCGCCGCGGCGGAAAACCGAGGAGGATGATCGCGAATCAATCGACGATATTTCGTAAACAAAAGCGGCTACAGGCAAACAGGATCAGGGGATAAGGAGAACCGATCATGAAACGGTTGTTATGCTGTTTCCTCGTTTTGTTTTTCACCCCGGTACCCCTTCGTGCCGCCGGCGATCCGAACCTGATTCGGATCAGCATGGTCTCTTTGAAAAACTTCGGTAAAACCAAAGCCAAGGATCCTCCCCGACTCGCCTTCATCGCCGACCGGATCGCCGAACAAGCCGTCGAGGGCATCTGCGCGGTGGACGAACTTCAGGATTCGAGCGGAATCTCGCTGGCTCTCCTGCGGGACAAGGTGTCCGAGTCGGCCGGGACCTCGATCGAAATGGCCCTGTCCAAAGCGGTCGGCTCTTCCAAGAAAGAGCAATTCGGTTTCTTTTGGAATCCAAAACTCATTCAGAAGGTCAAGAATGTGGAAATAAGCGAATGGAAGGAATTCGAACGAGATCCCGCGTATGCCACATTCAAGGCGAAAAAGGGATTCGATTTTACCCTCTGCGTTTTTCATACACGCCCGGACTCGGAAAAAAAGGCCCTGAAACTGGAACTGAAAACCCTCGATGATGTATTTGCCTGCCTTCAGGATGAAGATCCCGGGGAAAAGGACATCATCTTCCTCGGCGACTTTAATGCCCCGCCGTGGAGCCGACCGAAACAGAAAATCGCTATTGTGGATTATATCGGGGATTTTGCTCAATTTCTCGACTGGGCAATCACGGATAGACCGACTAACGTCCTGCAGGACAAGGTCTATGACAATATCTTTTTCGACAAACGCCATACAACCGAGTTTGTCCCCGGCCAGCAACATGTCGTGCGGATCGATCAGATGTGGGGCCGCTTCGCGGACACAGATCCCAAAGCCAAAAATAAGAAAAAACCGGTCGCCCGAGCCAAATATCTTCAGTCCAGGGTCATGGACCACTGCCCGGTCTTCGCCGAATTCCGTGCCGACGGAGATGATGACTGATCGTTTCATAAGATCGTTTGGCATCATGATCTATCCCTGGGTATAATACCGACAGGCAAATCACCGATCGGATGATACGGGAAGCCGGAATCTATGGCGAGGGATAAACAATGGTAAAGGCCTATTCACAATCGTGGACAAACCAGATTCATGTACTGTATCGTTCAGCGTTGCTTGGATTCTTTCTGATCTTATCGGCAGTAGGTTCGAATCAAGCGGCACAGGAGAACATGGTCGCTTTGCGATGCGGAGTTGCCAAAGCTGACATCACGCCGACAAAGCCGGTTCACATGGCCGGATACAGCTCGCGGAAAGAACTCTCGCAGGGTATCCATGATCCTCTGAGTGCGAGGGTCGTCGTATTTGAAAGCGGCGGCAAGCGCGTCGTGCTGATCTCGGTGGATAACCTGGGATTCTATAACAATACGGCCGAGCCAATCCGTTCCTCCGTAATGGATCGATGTAAGCTGCAACCGTCGGAACTTCTGCTCTGCGCAATCCACACACACAGCGCACCAACACTGACCCTCAACGAAGGCAAAGACCACCCTAACAACATTGAATACACGAAAAACCTCATCGTTACTCTCGGCAATCTTGTCGAGAAGGCAATCCAATCGATGGAGCCGGCTTCAATCGGCGTGGGTCGCGGATATTCGCCCGTCGGCATGAATCGGCGACAGCGGGTGGCGGGAGCTTCCGGTGGTCCGGATACTATTCGCCTCGGCCGCAATCCCTACGGCCCAACCGATAAGGAAGTCCTCGTAATGAAACTTTCCCGGCCGGATGGTACGGCCGTCGGCGCAATCTTCGACTACGCCTGCCATTCGACCTCGCTGGGCCCACAGAATATGACCGTCAGCGGCGACGTTCACGGTATGGCCGAGCAGTTTGCCGAAAAGGTCCTTGGCGGCCAAACGCAGGTTCAGGCCTTCGTTGGTGCATCTGGCGACGTCGATCCCTGGTTTCGCGTCCTTCCGGGTTTCAATACCGAATCCGGCTGGATTCCCGAACCGGTCCTGCTCTCCACCATGCTTGGCGAAGAGGTGGTGACTGTGTATCGAGGCATCAAAGACCTTTCTCCCTCCGGGCCGATACGAACCTCCATTGTCACTCTGAACCTGCCCGCACAGGCAAGAAATGATAAACCATCAGAATACACGGGACCGTCAAAAATCACCATCACGGCCGCACGAATCGGAGAGGTTGCCTTTATCGGCTTCGGCTGCGAGATGCTTACCACCGTCGGCATGGAGATCAAAGAAAACTCGCCCTTTAAGTACACCTTCCTGATCACCCACTGTAACGGTGCCGCCGGGTATCTTCCGCCCGCGGATCTATACACAGAAGGCGGCTACGAAATCCAGACCAGCCCCTTCGCCCCCGAAGCGGCCAAACAGATCGTCACAAAGACCGGCCACATGCTCCGCGAATTATCGCAGAATTAACCGGTTTCCGCTGTCGCAATCGTACAGGCAACCATCTTTGTCGGCGATGAGGTTCCCCGCCGCATCGTGATCGATCCTATCGCCCGCGATGGAGGTGTAGCGGCTGGTATAGTCATCGACGAGGAAGAATATGTTTTTGACGCGATGAACAGGATGTACAAGATTATGTTTGAGTATTGGCCGTCTCTTTCCATCTTGTTAATCGTGTAAATCGCGTCTATAGATTGTTCCATTTCATAGGATTTACTACTGACGAAGATCCGGACGATCCTGTTCTCGCCGTCGTAGTCATACAGGTAACCATCCTTGTCGGCGACGAGATTCCCCGCCGTATCGTGGTCGATCATATTCCCTGACTGAGATTTGTACAAGGCATAAACCTAGCTTGAGAGTACCGGGTTTGGTTTCGTGCGTTTACGCCACGAAACGGATTCCTTCG
>CAYLSB010000060.1:0-27677 GCA_964386005.1 uncultured Pirellulales bacterium
GGAATCCGTTTCGTGGCGTAAACGCACGAAACCAAACCCGGTACTCTCAAGTCTAATTCATGAGTAGGAGAAAATCCGCTCTTTCCCCCATTCCACTCTACACTCCGGAAGAGCCCCGATCCGCTTACACTTTCATAACCGGTTGGATCATATAGTCCGATCGGTGTTGATTGAGCGTATTGATACAAACTCATGCCATCTACATACTCCATCGGATCATTCTGGAGGAATCGGCCGGTGAAGGGATCGGTGTAACGATGACGGTAATACATGATCTTGAGGGCGTTGGAGTCGAGGGCGTCGAGGGTACGGCCGGTAAAGAGGGTCGTTACGCCGTACTGCGTCGCGGTACGGCCGCCGAAATTCTGGTCCATGAAGTGGGTTGTGCCATAAGCGTCATACTCATAGCGTTCGAGAACCGTTCCGTTGGTTGCTAACAAGGCCGCGGGGCTGTACAGGTGGTCGTGCAGGAAATAGTAATCGTTTCCACCCACCCGCATCCGCAGGGCCTCATCGATATAGTTACCCCAGACATATGTCCGCTGAAGTACACCTGAACCGTTGTACTCCGCCAACACCCGCCACTCGGGGTCGTTGTAGTACAGGGTGGTCGCCGTTCCGGCGACCTTGCGGATTCTGTGGCCCAGGGCGTCATAATCGAACGAGGCCACGAAATTCTCCGAGTCGTCTTCGATCCGGACGATACGGTTTTCATAATCGTAGAAATAGACGTAGCCATCCTTGTCCTGCGTCAGGTTGCCCGCCTCGTCGTGGGTAATGGTATTGCCGCCGATTGAGGTGTAGCGGTTGGTGTCGTCATCGACGAGGAAGTTGACGGTTCCCGCGTCCCTGAGCGTCTGATTCCCATCCCGGTTACCCAAATCGTCCATCACAAACGCCTCGCTATCGTTGGAATTGCTCAAATACTCTACGCCTGTCAGGCGGTCGAGATTGTCATAGGTAGAGTCGATCATACCGATAACGGTTCCTGACACGCTGCTGTGATTACGGTTGGTTGCAGGCATTTATCTGATCCAGGCCGCAGGTGAGCCATTCGGCGGCGAAGAGGGCCAGATCGGCCATATTTACCTTACAGTCGGCTGTGAAATCCATCGAGGGGGGATTGATACAGCGGGGTTTGGGCTGTGGGCCTGAGCCGGCGGGGGACATGCTCGCGAAAGCAGTTCCGCCGAAGGCGCCGAGATTGATTCGCGAGCCGTTGGGATTGGGCTCATAGACGATTGCATCGTTGGGATCGCCCGCGTCGATGCAGGGGCTTGAAACCAAATCGATTTGCCATGCTTCGGTTGTGCTGTCCCATCGACCGATCGTGGAACGCAGATGATAATCGCCGGCCGTCCATGTGTCATCCGACCGGTCATCCGGCGTGTTGGGATCAATCCATGTTCCATCGGCCGCAAAGAGAGGATCGGCATACATATCGCCGATCTTGGCGTAGTTGTTATAGAAATTCCCTTCGGCGTTGAACCACAGGCAGTTGTAACTGTTCGTGGCCGGGCCGTAAATTCCCGTCAGGGCATTGAAGGCGATGATGTTATTCCTGACGACGATATCGCAGGATTCGATTCCGTCGCCGAGATTGTCGACGATTGTGTTGTTGACGATCAATCCGGTACAGGCATACAATCCCGCGGCCCGGTTCCCGGCGATGCGGTTGTTGGAGATTGTCGCCGCACAGGAAGTGATGCCGTCGCCGTATTGGTCGGCGATGAAGTTGTCGTGAATGGAGCCGTCGCAGGCGGTCAGGCCGAAGAATCCATTGGAAGTGATTTGGTTATCGGCGATTTCGCCATCGCAGTTCTGCAGGCCGCCTTTGACATTCATAGCGATCCGATTTCCGTGGATCTTGCCGGAGCAATTCTGCAGGGCGATATCGAGATTGGCGAGGATTTCATTATTCGCAATCGATCCGGTGCAGTTCTTCAACGCGACGGATGTATTGTATTGAATTCGATTTTTGGAAATCGCACCGGAGGCGTTCTCCACGGCCACCTTGTTTTCTTCCAGGACATTATCCGATATTGTCCCGGTACAATTTTTTAATGCGGTGGAGGTTTTTGTGACCGTATTGGAATCAATCCTTCCCTCGGAACCGAGGATTCCCGTCGTGCAGGATTCGATACGACAGTCGGCGATATCGGGCGATGCGGCGTTCAGGCATTCGATTGCGGCTCCATCGGTTCCGATCACATACAATCCCTCCAGCGTCGGCGACGTCGCCTTGCAGAGGACGGCCGTACCGACCGCCTTCATGCCCGAGAGGTATTTTCGGAGGAAGCGATTGGGCAACACCGTTCCGTAGATGTCATCCGGGGATGCCCTCGAATCCTGCCAGACGACGATATCGCCGTCGATGGCGGGAAGATACTGACTGGCCGAGGTCGTGCAGATGGGAAATTCCGTCCGCGTAGGAATATCGTACCCATAGATATCCGGCTGGTTGTTGGTTCGGTGATCCTGCCAAACGATGGTATCGGTTGTGACGGCCGGGGTGTATTTATCGCCGGCTTTATCGCATACGATGAATTCGCATGCGTCGGAGATGTCATAGCCATAGACAACGGGCGACGCGGGCGAAGGATTGCGATAATCGATCCAGACGACGATATCCTGCCAGATGGCGGGAGAGATCTGACTGCCCGTGGCGGTACAAATGGGAAATTCAAATTGCGCGGCGATATCCCATCCGTAAATGTCATCGTTGCCGGATCGGGTATCCTTCCAAACGATGTAGCTGTCGCTGATTGCGGGGACCGATTGATTACCCGTTGCCGTGCATACGGGGAATTCTGTTTTCGTCGTAAGGTCATACGCATAAATGTCATCGGCGCCGCTGCGGCGATCCTGCCAGACGATGAGGTTACCGTAGATCACGGGAACGGTCTGGTTTCCGACGGCGGTACAGATGGCCATCTCCGTTTGCGTCGAGAGGTCATAGGCATAGATGTCGTCCGTGCTGCCTCGTCGATCCTGCCAGACAACGAGGTTACCATACACGGCCGGTGCATACTGATTGCCGGCGGCCGTGCAGATGGGAATCTCCGTACGGGAGGCCAGATCGTACGCGTAGATGTCGGGCGTTGCGCCGCGGCGATCCTGCCAGACGACGAGGTTGCCGTGAATCGCCGGCGCCGCCTGAAGGCCTGCCGCCGTACAGATAGCCAGTTCATTCTGCGTGGTTTTTCCGGCGAGGGTTAAACCCCTGAGCACCGAGTCCGATCCTTCCAGGAAGTCGAAAAGGACCCTTCCATTGATGATGGTTTGCCGAACCCTGTCCGCGTCGTCCGGGTCGGTGCCGGTCACGGTAATCGCACGGCTGTTGAAGGAGATATTTTCGACATAGAGGCCCGGATAAACGAGAATCGTATCGCCATCCGATGCCGCATGGATCGCCCCCTGAATCGACGTAAAATCGGCGTCCGCGTCGTCGTCCACCGTCAGAGTCGCCCGCGGAGACATGAAAACCAGCACCAGTGAAAGAATGATACCATCCATAAAGACACCCTTGCCTCAAAAACCGATCCAGTCCATGAATCGGCGATCAACCACAGCTTACGGTATGAATGGCACATTCTCAATCATAATCCAAAATCGCTTTTTCTTGATTCCCGATTCAAATTCGCTTGACTTGCTTCATGAATGTGCTATAATACAATTGGATAATGGAAGTCGGCAGGGGTTCGACTCTATGAATGGAAGGGTGATGGTATGAAAACCATGTCGAGTGTGTTTGTCGTATTTTCGCTCATCGGCCTGTTTGTCTTCACAACTCCGGGATCGGCCAAGGTATTGGCCATCTGGGATTTCGGACCGTCTTCGGCTTTCTATACCACCGACCCGGCCTACCACCATCTGGTCACCAAGCCGACATTGGTCTTGACCGGGGGCGATATCGATGCGAACGGCAAAAACGGCGTGGACTTTACCGATGCCGATGGCCAGTTTCATGTAGCGGGCCAGGCCGCGGCCTGGGACGACGTGAACAAATCCGGTTCAGACAACGATGCCGCCTGTACAATCACCCTGAACACCACCGGCTGGCAGGTTCTGGGGCTTCGATGGGATTACAAATCGGAAAAGGCCACCAGTTATGATCTCGACTATCGGTTATCCGAGACATCGAGCTGGATCGGCATAGTGAACAACCAGCCGATTCTGGCGGACAATCAGTTTCATGAGGTGACGATTGACCTGTCTTTGTTTGATGGGCTATCCAATCAACCCTTCGTTCAGATTCTGATCAGCGATCTGGATGAAGGTCCCGGCAACGATAAGTTTGTTTTCGATAACCTGCAATTCACGGGAGTTCCCGAGCCGGCGACGATCGTGCTGATTCTGGTCGGCGCGACGATGGGATTGCGTCGGAAAAGCCATCCATGATATGTGGAGTTGCCCCGACCGATCGTGACGGCTCGTAGGAATTATCGTTTCTGGAAAGTGACACGGAGGCCGGGGATTTCACTTCCGCATCGGGGGAGGCAACGGATTTCGCTTGGAGGTTTCCGACATGCCACATCCCGTCGGGTTTGACCTGCAAGACGCCGGTATCACGGTAAAATTCCAGCGTTGCAATCGCATAATCAATCACCGCATCCGTCGCGGCGTTTCGGGCATCATAAGCATCCTGCTGCGCCCGCAACACGTCCCGCGTGTTGGCCCGTGAATAATGCAAAAGCAGCAGCGTGTTCTCCAGTCGCTGGTCGGCCTTGTCGCTTGCCCGCATCTGAAGTCCGTAGCGCTCATGGGCTTCCCGCAGTTTCCGCAAGGAGGAGCGAATATCAAGCAAGACTGTATCGCGTAATTCGTCAAAGGTTCGTCTGGATTGTTCCAGCGTCACCATCGCCCGTCGGTATTCCGTTTTTTCCACCGTCCGGTCCAGGCCGAGATCCAATGCGGCTCCACCGCTATAGGTTCCGGTATGGGTGTTATCCGTCGCCCGTTGCTGATTCACGGAACCGACCAGATTCAGTTTCGGCCGCGTCTTGTCAGCCGCCACGCGAACCTTGCGTTCGGAATCGATAATTCTGTCGGATGCATTGGCCAGATCCAGACGTAGGGCAACCGCCGTGTCGAAGGCCTCCTGTTCGGTGAAACCGAGTTGATCCGGCTCCAGGGTTCTGATCGCCGAAAATTCATTTGGATCCAACAAAAATTCCAGATGCGGTGGAATGGCAAGAATTAGCTTAAACTCATCCAGAAACTGTTTATATTCATTGGTGGCAAGGATCAATTCATCCCGGGCGATCATCCGTTCCTGTTCAATCTCTTCCAGTTCGTGGGAAGCCACCTTGCCCACTTTTTTCAAATCGGCGGTTTTGGAGTGAATCGTATCCAGGCGATTGACATTGTCCTCGGCGATTTTCATCTTCTCGTACAATTCGAGAATGGAAAAGTACTGGCGAATCACATCGACGATAAAATCGCGGCGAAAATGATTGAACGCTCGAACTTCATACAACAGATCCTGTTCGGCCTGGGTCAGCCGTTCCATTGCGGCCTCACGTCCCGCTCCGCGAAGCAACGGCTGCTCGATCGCGGCGCTGAACAACCGCGTAAGTCCGCTACGCAAATCCCCGGAAAGAATTTCCACCCAGCTTTCTCCAATTTTCGCGCTGATGGTTCCGCCGGTAGAAAGCAACTGGTTAAATCCCAGCGCTCCGGAGGTGGTCAGGTTCGAGGTGTCTTCCGTGTCCGTATAGATCGAAGAAGCGGTTCCGAACGGGTTGGGTTCATAAAGATGTCTGACCAGACGCAAATCGAGGGCCTTGGCATACAGATTTTCTTTTTCGAGTTGGTAGGCACGGCTGTTGGATGTGGCCAGCAACATCGCTTCGGGGATCGTCAGAATCCCATCGGATCCAATCGCCTGTTCCGGCAGGACATTCGGTTCGGCCCCTTCGGCGTCTTTCATCTTATAGTTGGCCTTGATGCCGAATTTCTCATCCCACTTCTTCTCGATCGCCGAATACGAAAACTCGTCGATTTCCTCTTTGTATTGTTCCAGAGGGGTCTGACAGGAAGACATCGCCAGCGCAATCAGGCAAGCGACAAAACATCCCATCCTCTGTCGATGAATTCGATTGTTACGATTCATGACCGTTTTCCAGGCTGAAACAGTTCATCCCCTGAAGAATTAAAAGCCGCGTACAATGAGCGTCTCGCCGGGCGCGAGTTTCATTTCCGGCGGGACTTTAATGAGCACGGGCAAGCCCCATTCGGGAAAGTCAGGATTAACCCACAATCGTTGTGTCACTTGTTCGACGGCAGGGCCGATCCGGGATACCTGCGATTCGACAATCTGGGTTGGCGCATGATTACGCACCAGTTGAACTTTCATTCCCCGTTGAATTTGGCTCATCTGTGTTTCAGGAACATACGCCAGGATTTCGCGGGGCGAAGATTCCGCGATCACCAGGATCGGATCGCCTTCGGCCACCACTTCGCCCGGCTTGCGGACGGCGCTTTCTCCGGGCCGGCGAAGAATCACATCGTTGGCATTGCCCTGAATTTGAATTACGACTCCGTCGGAAGGAGATTTCAGGACAAGCAGATCGCATTGTGCCGTCAACTCCTTAATATAACCCTCCTGAACGGCGATGGCCTTTTGGAGCAGGTCAAGCTGATGGTCCGCCACCGAACGCGCAACCGGCTGCGATTGAACAAATTCATCTCGTCGCTGTTCGGCTGTTTTCAGATCGGTCTGTGCCTGCGCGATCAGAGCTTCGTTTTCACGAATCTTGGCCGCATAAGAATCATATAAGGCCTTGGCCTTCTGAAACTCATAGGGCTCGACCGCTTTTTTGTCAACCAACTCCTGGAGGATCTTGACCTCGAATTCCGCGTCGTTCATGAGCACACGATCCGTTTCGATTAAACCCCGGACTTCCAGAATTCGAAGTCGCAGGGCCTCGACATCGGTGAAAAACCGACGACGTGTCTCCGTCCAGTCGGTCTGAAGCTGATCCTGGCGGATCGACAGTTCATCCATGGTTGTATGCAGCTCGGCTTTGAGTCGCTCGATTTCATTTTGAAATGTGACGATCTGGGCGCGAAATACCGAATCGTCCAGGGTCGCTACGGTTTGTCCCTGGTTGACCGGTTCGAATAAATCCACCGAGACGGTCTTCAACAATCCCGTGACGGGGGATGTGATTTGCCAGACTTTTCCCTGGGCAATCCCTATCACTTCGAATTGACGATCGCGTGAAACGAAGAGAAATAGAACGACGATCACCGAGACGAACCAGACCAGCACCGGAAGAAACCGAAGCTGGATTCGGCCTTTGCGTAATGGATTTGTTCGCTGAGTCATATCTCCTTATACCTCCAGCAACTGCTCTTGCATCGTCAGGCTGATATTCTCGATTCCTTCCACCTTTCCCAGTTCCGAAAGCATCGACTCGTTCTGGGACACATTCTTGATCAGCACCTGATAGGCATATTCCACGGCTGCCGTACCAAAGTCGGTATCCTGCGCGCTGATCAGGTTGGAATGGGCACAGAACCGTTTGAGGATTCCCGGAACCGGATGATCCGGGCCGATATGCCGATCCAGGCTGAAACGCAGGAATCCGTTGTGGGGCTGGTGGGTTCCGAAATCGGAATAATACAGATACAGAATCACCCCACAGATCACCAGCGTCCCCACGATGGCGATCTCATATCGCATCGCTCCGCAGGCCATTCCGATGACCAGCGAGCAGAAGATAAACGCGATATCCCGCGTGTCCTTGATCATGTTTCGGAAACGGATAATGGACAGGGCTCCCATCAGTCCGACGGCGGTCACAAAACTTCCGGCAATCGTACTCATCACCATGGAGATCACCACGGTAATCAGGATCAGCGACTGTACAAAGGATTTCGAGTAGGACAGTCCGCTATGCGTGAAATAGTAAATCCACGCCAGGAGCTGGCCGAGCACAAAAGCCAGCAGAAGCGACAGCAGGGCGGATTGCAGGCTAAATAAGGTTCCCTGCGACGAGCTTGAATGAATAATTTGTAGTATTCGTTCCATAGTCCTACGCGAATAATTGAATCACCTGGGAGTATCGCGGGGCGCTGAACCCCGTCATCGCCGACTGTCGAATCGACGAGGCATATTTGGACATCGATGTAACCTTCAGATCAAATATTCTGACCATCTCGCTGAGCCATCCCGGATACCGCGCGGTAAACTTGATTTCCAAAATGCTAAAATTAAGAGCCACGGGCAACCAACCCGTTCCGCCAAGTCGAACGCGAGGCTCTTCGGTTACGCAATAATTCAACTGTCGGTCAAAGGTAACCCGTACACGACTGTCGCCATCGCCCTCGTATGCCTCCCGCATATACCTCACCAAAACCATCGGCCTGGCATTCAGATATTTTACATACAATTGAAATTGATGCAATGCCTTTATATCCGTCGGAAAATTTTGCGGCGGCATTTCATGCCCGGCGAGGATCAGGGGAACATGGTGATGCAATCCGCGGGCGCGGCTCTTGAGGATCACGTTTTGAACCCGCCGTTTGATCTCGAAAAAGACCGGGGTGTCGGGCTTGTCGCTATAACCGCGGATACGAAGCTTAAACCGATTCTTCTTTCCTTCCAGGGTTTCCCGACACAGTTGCAGCCGGTCCGAGTCCAGATAGAGACTCGTGATCGGGTACTCTCCATTCGGTCTCAATTGGGCATACCGGTCACGCTGCAGGTACGGCTTGATGAATTGTGCGATAGCCCGTGCAGTGGTTTCCGGTATCCGATACTTCAGTTCATATCGGCAGGCCATCATGGAATCGCCCCTGATGGCGGGCCGGATGGGCGGCTTTAGAGTTACCGGTCTGGAAGCCGCTATGGCTACGGCCGGTTCCGGAAGGGATTCGGCATGACGCACGGCTTCGCTCAGGGCTTCCTGTTCGGTCGGAAGCTCGAATGGAGATTCAGACAAACTGTCCGTGTTTGCCGATTCCAGAGGAATCATGCCAGGTTGCGTGTTTTCAGGATCCTGTGGCTGATTATTCGCTAACATATTTGACCGTAATGTATTTTCTGACAAGTATTTAGAGAAAAACGCCAACCGGTCGAATACCTACGTTACTTCAAACCTAACCTCTATCCAATAAATGAGAGTCTAATTCAGTCCAAATCGTTACATCAAATTAGTCTGTTGGGCTGATATCTATTAGAAAAACATTGAAATTTTGTTCTTGTCCCATGGGATTTCGATAATTCATATTCTGAATTAGTCAACGATTTCACTCCAGTTTTATTGCACGAATATTTCTTAGCTCGATTGAAGTCCATGATAACCCCCGCAGATAACGGAATAATCTGTGTTCTGCATGAAAGTATTATAGCACAATCCGATTGGCAAGTCAACGGATGAAGGACGAAATAGCGAGGAATGAATTTAAGATTATGCGGGTCCGATAATATTGAGTCAGCCAAAACGATCTAATTTCTATGGCTTGTTATATTACGTATGGGAGTGAAGTCGGAGCGCAAAAGGTGATCCAGGCCGGGGTTGGGCAGGACCGGCCTGGATCGGGCGGAACGAGGCGTACGGAAATCAGGCGGAAAAGGAGAGTTATTTATCCCAGAAGCATCAGAACAACCTGTGACAGGGTGTCGGCATGAACCTGGGTTGCGATCGAGCTTTGGGCGATGACTTTATCGGCCGTCATCGACGCAACCGTACGGGCCATATCCGCATCCGAGATTCTCGACTCGGCCGCTTGCAGGTTTTCGGCCTGGATATCGACCACATCGGCCGCCACGGCCAGGCGATTGGCCGTGCTACCCAGATTCCCCCGGTAGGCGGATATCCTTTCGATTGATTCCTGCAATTGGTTTACGACACCTTCGGCATCATGGATGATATCCCCTTCGGCTGATTCAATCGGTAGGGTTGCGATGTCAATCGTTTGGTCCTGTCCGAAGTGAACCGATATCGTCTGGTTATCCTGATGCACCTGAATTTCATTCAACCGCGTATCGGAAAGGATACGCTGATTTTCCTCGGCGAGTTGCTGATATTCCTGTTGCATGATCTTTTTCTGAGGTTCCGAATAGGTTCCTGTCGCCGCCTGTGTTGCCAGTTCCTTCATGCGAACGAAATTGTTCTGGATTTGTCCCGCCGAGGCTTCCGCCGTTTGAACAAACGAGATTCCCTCGCCGATATTGCGCGAACCCTGACGCATCTCGGCAATATCCGCTCTCAGCACCTCGCGGACTCCCAGACCAGCGGGATCATCCTTGGCCGATCCGATCCGAAGCGCCGAGGAAATCTTCACCGCCCACTCGCGGATCTGACGGACGATTTCAGATACTTCGCCGGTGGCACACGGATTTAATTGTCGTATGTCCAACATCGTACCATGCCTCGTTGCGGGAAATTGTTTAGCCATCGTTTCGTCGATTCTGCCTCACAATAAAACCTACGAAACATCCATTGAGCGGTCAAATTACTTTTCACATATTTTACGATCAGGCGGGATTCGTCAAATCGACCATCTATCCCGAAACCTCGGCTATTACTCCTACCACTATCCGTGGGCGGAGATCGTGGAGTTGTATGCTCGGCGATGGCGATTGAACTGGTGTGGAAGTTGCCGTCGATTTACCGAACCCTGCTCCGAGAGATCGCCGACCATCGGGTTCCGTGGCGACCCGGCCGAAATGAACCCCCGAATGATCACGCGAGACCAAAACCATTACCCTTCCCTCAAGATCACTCGATGACTCTGGAAGGCCCGCCATGCCGCCTAAGGAAGTGCCATTCGGGACTGTCCCCGGTTGCCCGGCCCCTGCCGGAGGAATCCCTCGAAGAGTTCAAATACCTCCCAGAGGCTCGGCGAGGGTTCGTTCATGTCAGGCCCTTTCGTCGGCGATTGATCGCAGTCCGAGGAACACTTCGTGTCCGGTGTCGCTGTAAGAACTGTGCTCGAAGGGGACAACGAAGGGTTTGAAGCCAGCGGTTGAGATCAACTCCATCCACACGGTTCTCGGGAACAGACCCATAAAGTGACGGTCGTGAATGACCTTGGCGGCTCCGTTCACGTCTCTCAAAAGATACGCCATATCGGTCACGTACATGTCGGTTTTTGTGTCTGGAATCCACCGCCATTCAAGGTAACGCAAGCTGCGCCCATTCCCATCGCTGCCGCCTACCTCGGTTCCCGGCTCGAAGGTCTCCGAGACGAAATCCGGCTGAAACATCGCGACCCCTCCGGGGGCGGTGTGTGCGAAGGCCGTGGCAATTGTGTTGGCAAGATCACTGCGGGAGGTCATGTAGCTGACCGCGTCGTGTACGAGGACACAATCAAACACGCGCCCGAGCCTGACTGAGCGCATGTCGCCCTGAATGTGCTCGCACTCCGGGTTGATGCGGCGGCTCATCGCGAGCATGGCCGGTTCCAAGTCGACGAGAGTACAGGCCAACGCGGCCTTCAAATGGGCGGCATTGTGGCCGCCGCCGCTGCCGAGATCAAGCAGGGTTCGAGGGGACCGCTGACAGTGGGCCTCGAACAAACGCCGGTAGAAGGCGGCCTCCTCCGCATAGTCGCTTACCGGCGTCAACAACGGATACCAATCCGCCAGGTCGCGGTAGAGCCTGATGGACTGAGTAGAGATTGCTTGGTGTTGATCTACCATATCCTGCCATTTGGATAGAGTTCGGCGATGGCGGATGAGTTCTGGGCTCGCCTCACATCTCGGCGAGCCACTACCTGATGCGCGGCACAGTCGCCGACAATCCGCCTGATGCCACCACTCATCATCGCATCATCAGCTCAAACACAAACCCAGTCGGATAGGGTGGTCCATGCCCGGGCTGATTTTGTATTCCATCTATTCCAACACTCATTCGATAACTTCCGTTCGAAATAGAATCCGATCATCTCCGTCATACATTTTCAAATTCCGCGTGGGCATGGCCACCGAACTTTTGCATAACCTGGTTAACGAAACCTGCCTCGCGCAGCACCGGTTCAAGAGTCGGGACATCCTCGTAACAGAGTACCTCGGGAAAGCCGTAGTCATGGATCCAAACAACCTTAATCATTGATCGCTCCCTATGCAATACAACCGGGAAGAGGTCCGAATCAGCAGACAGTCGCCCGCCACCGCAGGTGTGGCCAGACACAGCTTTTCGAGCGTGTTCGTGGCCAGGAGCTTGAATGTCGGCCCCGACTGCACAACATAGGTTTCCCCGCCCTCGGTAAGAAAGAACAACCTGTCCCCGCACATCCACGGCGATGCCGTGAAGTGTCCACTCAGCCGCTCCTGGTAAACCGAAATACCGGTGACAGCATCGTAACAGGAGAGTTGGCCGTTGTCCTTGATCACGTACAGGTACTTGTCGGCTACCAGAAAAGACGGGACATAGGGAGCGGCGTTCTCTTGCCGCCAGGCAACAGACTGGTTACCGTTCTCGCCTTCTTTCAGCGAGATATCGCCCTCCGCGCCCGGGCGGATCGCGTAGAGCGGTTGCTGCCGATCTGCAACAAACCCCGAGCCGACATAGACCATTCCGTTTCCCGCCACCGGATTGGGGACCGTGATCCGGGACATGCCGCGCAGTTCCCAAAGCGGCTTCCCGTTCAGATCGTAGGACGTGACGCCGCCGGTCGCGGCGACGACCAGTTCCGTCCGCTGATCGTTCTTCCACACCAGCGGCGTGCTCCAGTTGGTCTCCGGCGATCGTTTGACCCGCCAGATCTCCTTTCCCGTCGAAGCATCGAACACCGCGACGTAGGCGTCTTCCTCGTTGTCATGCACCAGATAGACCCGGCCGCCATGCATCACCGGCGACGCCCCGAACCCCCAGTTTTCCCTGGATTTGCGTGGCGGCTCCGAGAAGGACCAAACCTCGTCGCCGTCCGCCGCGTTCAGGGCCACCAGGAGTCCGAACTCGCCAAACCAGGAATACACCCGCTCGCCGTCCGTCACGGGTGTCGCCGAAGCGTAGCTGCTCTTGAGATGCGTGCGAGGCGGCACCGCCTGATGAACTTGACGTTCCCAGAGTTTGGCTCCGGTGTTCAGATCGTAGGCGAGCACCAGCCAGCGATGTTCGCCACGGCCTCCGCGATCCTTGCCCAGGTAGAAGCCCCCCTCCGGTTGTTCAGTACCCTGGGCATCCACTGCCGTGGTGAGGAAAACGCGGTTCCCCCAGACAATCGGGCTGGACCACCCAAGGCCCGGCACGTCAATGCGCCATGCCACATTCTTCGTCGTGTTCCATTCCGTGGGGACTGCTTTGCTTTTCGGGTCTCGGGCAATGCCGCTGCCGTCTGGACCTCGAAACTGCGGCCATGCGTTTCCGTCCCCGGCAAACGCCACACCCAAACATCCCGCCGCCAGGAATCCAGCACAGATACTGCGTAACACCTCGTTTCTCATCTTGGCCTCTCAGTCGAAAGTCGTCCTACTCATTTGATGCCCAGAATAGCCAGAGAATAACTCGGAATATCCAGGGACAGTCACAAATTCCGCTTCCTTAATGAACTTTATTGGATTTCAAACACATTACTTTTAATATTTTACTGAAAACGGGCACTTGAAAGTTAATATGGGAAATATATTGCTTAAGGAACGGCCGTTCGGGACAACCCAATTAATTGTCTCAGCAATCGGTGATTGCCCCTGGTTTTTCAACGTTCGAGCGTATCCCTTGCGGCTATGGGTTTGGCTGCGACGGCAGATGATCTTCGGCGGCCATCCGATTTTGCAGGATCAAGACGCACACGGCGGTGATCAGAGCATAAGTGCCGTCGCCGGCCATGAACCACGCGAACCACATGCCCTTGATTTCGCCCCAGTGTTGCGCGGCGATGGCCCCCGTTGACACGAGGAGTAACAGGACGATTGCCATGGTGACGCGGATCGGAATGCGGTATCGGCGAACATCGGTCGCGAAGACCAGCAGCATCGCCCCCTGAAAGACAACCAGGCCCGACACCGCCCGTGCCAAGTACGAAACCAGCAGCCGGACCTGCGTTTCCGGCTCGACATAACTGACGCACCAGGCCAGCCACGACTGCGGCATGATCACCGCGATATATGCAAGCAACGATAGGTACCCATTGAAGCGCAGGATCAGCTTCAACCAGAATTCGGAAGAATGTTTGTTTATGCGAGTCATGGCGCTGTCTCCGGCCGCGATCAGGATCTGTCTGATCCGGACAGAAGGATGATATCTGGAAATCGACCGAGGGACAAACAAAATCTGTTATGCTTAATTGTCTATCCGCGATGTCCCTATAATAACTATGAACAGTCCCCGGTTTCAGGTTTCTGGTTTCGTCGTCAGGTCAACCATGGATTTCTAAACAACAAAAGCCCTTTACCTTGGCTGTTGTTTCCCATAAAATCTATGTGCCGTGAATACTTATGGAAAATCCTATGAATACAAAACCAAAGGTTTCTTGACCCTATGCCTCACTCCAACAGAATTCCCATTACTAATGAATCCATCAATCAGAAACGCCGTGCTTTGGAACTTCCCGACTGTCCAAGTCTGGACAAACGAACCCAATAATACAAAAGGATACCAGATAATACTCGGATGCAAGAGGAGAATGCAATGAGATCCATAATCAATAATATTCTTCTGTTAGTGGTTGTGGGTGGTGGTATAGGGCTGGCAGGGTCTGTCGGTATATCTTGGGCGGTAGAGCAAGAGGGTAAAGAAGCTGGGTTTAAGGTTCCACAGATGTGGGAGTATTCGCGGCCGCTGATCGGCGCCGAGAAGCGGGAGGTGGAGGTCAGCCATGCCCAGAAAGACCCTACAGTGGTGTTCTATGGTGGGCGGTGGCATGTGTTTATGACTGTTAAGCTGCAAGGTAAGTCGGCTATTGAATATTGTTCGTTTGAAAAGTGGTCTGATGCCGACGCAGCGAAACGGACGATTTTACGGATCAGTAGCAGCGATTACTACTGTGCACCGCAGGTGTTCTATTTCCATCCGCACAAAAAGTGGTACCTGGTCTATCAGATGGGTGTTCCAGGAGCAAGCAAGATGTGGGTGGCGTATTCGACGACGACGGACATTGCAGACCCCGTTTCCTGGACGCAGGCGGCGCCCATTCTCGATGGCGGACAGGATGACCCTCGTAAGGAAGGTGGCTTGGACTACTGGATCATCTGTGACAATCAGCGGGCTTATCTGTTTTTGACGAATCTGAACGGTAAGATGTGGCGGCTATGGACATCTTTGGGAGATTTCCCGTTCGGTTTCGATCATTGTGAACTTGCGCTGGACGCGAAGATTTTTGAAGCCAGCCATACCTACAGGATCAAGGGCAAAGATCAGTACCTTACGGTTATCGAAGAGAATGGCCGTCGATACTATAAGGCCTACATTGCCGATCGCCTGGATGGCCCTTGGACACCCGTCGCCGACACGGCCGAGCGTCCCTTCGCCGGATGGAACAATGTGCGGCCGGCGGCGGGGGTGGAGTCATGGACGGATAATATCAGCCACGGTGAACTGATCCGTGAGGGATATGACGAGACCCTGACGGTCGATCCCACAAACCTGCGATTCATCTTCCAGGGTATGTGGGACAAGGATAAATCTGGAATTGGATACGGGCAGTTCCAGTGGAGGATCGGTATGTTGACGCCGGTATTTCCAGACAGGTAAGATTCAGAACAAAATATGCCACCACAGAGCGATAAGGAACCATTTATGAAAGTCAAATTCCAAGTCTTCCGCGGAATTTTTTCCAGTTGGGAAACCTTGTTTAAACAAGCCGCAGAGTTTGCCACAAAGATTGGGAAAGACAAGCTGATCAATATTTCACATTCTGAAGACCAGGTTCAGGGAGTGGTAACCGTGTGGTATTGGGCAGAGAAGTAAGCTCTACCCAAAAGATTCCCTACATCGCAGAGCGTCAAGAAAGGAATTTTATGTCAATCAACATGACTCGTC
This sequence comes from uncultured Pirellulales bacterium, assembly GCA_964386005.1. GTDB lineage: Bacteria > Planctomycetota > Phycisphaerae > Sedimentisphaerales > Anaerohalosphaeraceae > FEN-1350. The sequence continues at coordinate 15,936 of CAYLSB010000060.1, forward strand.
GTTCTTTCTTGGGAAGTACCGCTCCGGCAATGGCTGCGGCTTATTCCATGATGAACGACGCTCAAGGTGCAGAAGTCATTCCCGGATTTGACCAAACACACACGGATTACGACAAGACGAAGGCATGGAAACCGTTCAGCGATCGCAAGATTCGGGTGGGTCTGGTTGGTTATGGTCTCTGTAAATTTTCGGCTGAATTCGATTTCCAAAGTCATCCCAATGTCGAGGTGGTTGCGGTGAGCGATCTGTTCCCGGACCGTTGTGCGGCATTGGCGGAACGGGTCAAGTGTGCCAAGACATTTCCTTCGTTAGAGGAAATGGTGAAAGATGATCACATCGAGGCCATTTTTGTTGCCACGGATGCTCCATCCCACGCCAAACATTGCATCGAGGTTCTCAATCACGGTAAACACGTTTGTACTGCCGTTCCCGCTTTCCGCGGCGACATTGACGATGCGGAGAAACTGCTGGAATGCGTCAAGAAAAACTCCGGTCTGGTGTATGCGATGTTTGAGACATCGGTCTTTCACGACGATTTGTATGCCATGGAAAAGCTCTATGCGGAGGACGTTTTCGGTCATCTCGTGTATTCCGAGGGCGAATACTGCCATCCGCACAGTCTGGGAACGCCGCCGCTTGGATCGTACAAGGACTGGCGCCAAAACGGATGCCCCATGTGGTATCCAACTCATGCGACGGCGTATTATATCGGTGTAACACATGGCAGCTTTCGCGAGGTCAGTTGTCAGGGGACAGGACTTTTTGATCGAAGCAAACGTCAACCCAATGGTATTGGCAACATTTTCAATTCGGAAGTCGGATTGTTCCGAACCCAGGAAGGGGGACTGTGCCGTATTATTATCTGTGGTTCGCAAGGAGAATACCTGGAAGCCGGTCGGATTCGGGGAGAGTATGCCGGATACAATTGGCACAACGGATTGGCGGATGGTTTTGTTGGCGATGCAACGGGAAAACAACGACTCGATGCGGCAATCGCAAAAGGTCTGCAGACAAAGAAATACGCATTGCCGCCGGGTGTTTCCCCAGGCGGGCATGGGGGTTCTCACGGTTATCTTTCAGACGATTTCATTGACGCCATTCTCCGGGGTCGAAAACCGGCTGTTGATGTGATTGATGCATTAAATATGACAGTTCCAGGTTACTATGCCCATCTGTCTGCCATGAAGGATGGTGAAACCCTGAAAATTCCACAGTATTCCCTGTGATCCAATGCCCCGCACGTGGACTTTCAAAAAGCATTTTCGTAGAGAAGACTGATGTGGCCTGGATAATCGAATGGTTGAGTTTATATTGGAATCGATCGATTCGTTCTGCAATCCGGGCATTATCTCAAGCAGTCTTTCTGAGAGGTTCGACATGACGAAAGAAAAGTTGGTTACAGAGAATAGAATACTCAAACCATGAAACAGATGTGGGGAACCGGACAGTAACGATTCAAAATCAAAGATGTGGAATCCCGCGTGCGCGGGTCGGAGAATAAACCGGGACGGTTGTGCTACGGTTATGAAATGAATTTGTTGGTGATGGGCATACGTCGGTCTTTGCCGAAGGCGCGGGGAGTGATCTTGATGCCGGGGGGAGACTGTCGGCGTTTGTATTCGCTGCGATCGATCAGCCGGATTACGCGGTTGACGGCATCGGCGGGCAGACCTTCGTCGATGAGCTGGCGGGCGGACTTGATCTGTTCGACATAGCCCTTGAGGATGCGATCGAGGATGTCGTATTCGGGTAAGGAGTCGGAATCCTTCTGGTTTTCGCGGAGCTCGGCGGATGGGATGCGCTCGATGATGGAACGCGGAATGATTTCGCGGTTGTGGAGGCGGTTGATGTATTCGCTAAGCTGATAGACCAGCGTCTTGGGGACATCCTTGATCACGGCGAACCCGCCGGCGGTATCGCCATAAAGGGTGGAATAACCGACGGCCGTTTCGCTCTTGTTACCGGTGGTCAGGACAAGGTAGCCGAGTTGATTGGACAGCGACATCAGGATCGTGCCGCGTATGCGGGCCTGGAGGTTTTCATAGGCCAGACTTTTTTCATCCCAGCCGGGAACCTGGCCGAGGGTACGGCTGAAGTGGCCGAGGATCTCGCCGATGGGGACGGTGTGGAAGTCGATGCCGAGATGTTGCGAGGCGAGCTTGGCGTCATTGACGGTATCGGGACTGTTGAAGCGGGTGGGCATGGTGATGGCGACGACGTTTTTGGGGCCGAGGGCATCGACGGCCAGGGCTGCGGTGAGGGCGGAGTCGATGCCCCCGGACATGCCGATGAGAACCTTCTGGAAACCGTTTTTGCGGACATAGTCGCGGATGCCGAGCAGGAGCGCTTCATAGACCTCGGCGACGGGATCGCCGGGCAACTTGAGCGAGGAGACAACGACGGGCTTAATGCTCAGTAAGCCGGATTCAGTGGCGATATCGAAGACGACAAAATCCTCGCGGAAGGGCCGACCCTGGACAACGAGATTGCCGGATGCGTCGAAGACGAGACTGCGGCCGTCAAAGATGAGTTCATCCTGGCAGCCGATGAGATTGCAGTAGATCACAGCCGTATTGAAGCGGCGGGCTGCCCGCGAAAAGATGTCCTGCCGCTGCTGGAGCTTGCCGGCATGGAAGGGAGAGGCGGCGATATTGATGAGGAGGTCTTTCTTCGTCAGCGGATCGATTACGGCCGCGAGGGCGTCGAGATCCCAGATATCCTCGCAGATGGTCAGGACCAGCGAAATATCTTTTTCGACGATGGACAGCGGGGATGTGCCGGCGTGGAAATAGCGCCGCTCGTCGAAGACGCCGTAGTTGGGCAGAAGACACTTGCGATAGACGGCATCGATTCGGCCGTTGCGGAGGACCGCCAGCGAATTGTAGCAACGGTCGCCGTCGAGTTCGGGAAAACCGGCCAGAACCGTCAGACCTTCGCATTCGACGGCGAAGGTTTCGAGGACGCGGCGACATTCGAGGAGGAAATGCCTCTTGAGCAACAGATCTTCCGGAGGATAACCGCACAACGACATCTCGGGAAAAACCAGGAGATCGACGCTTTGTGTGCGGGCCTGTGCGAGATTGTGGCGCATGGCATCGAGATTGGCCGCCAGATCGCCGACGGTGGCATTGAATTGTCCGAGTGCAACACGAAGCGTCATGGCGAACTCCTTACCCAGCGATCCACGGCGGCGGCGGCTTGCCGGCCGCTATCGATGGCGCGGACGACCAGCGAGGCGCCGCTGAGGGTATCGCCGGCGGCGAACACCCACGGGACGGAGGTCTGGAAATCGCGGGCGACGACGTTGCCGCGATCATCAAGCTGAAGGCCAAGATCCTGCACGAGGCCGTCGTGGACAACGTGCACGAAGCCGGCGGCCAGAAGGACCAGATCCGCGGGCAGAGCAAAATCGCTGCCGGGGATTTCGCGGGTCTTCCACCGGCCCTGCTGCTGGTACCATTCGACGGAACAGCCGAGGACGCGGTTGACGGTTTTTTCGGCGCCGTCAAACCGTTTGGTGAGGATACACCAGCGTCGGTCACAGCCCTCCTCATGCGAGGAGGAGGTGCGCATGGTTCGCGGCCAATAGGGCCAGGGGGTATCCGGCGGGCGGGTGTCGGGCGGTTTTGGGAGAATTTCGAGCTGAATTATTGATTTTGCGCCCTGCCGGCGCGCGGTTCCGACGCAGTCGCTGCCGGTGTCGCCACCGCCGATGACGACGACCTGTTTGTCGCGGGCGTTGATGGGTCGGTCCAAGCCGAGGTCGAGATCGGCGTTCGTGCGGTTCTGCTGTGCGAGGTACTCCATGGCAAAATGGATGCCTTCGAAACCACGGCCCGGGATGACGAGGTCGCGGGGCTGGCCGGCACCCATCGTAAGGACCATACCATGAAACAGTTTTTTCAGATAGCGAATGGAGACATCGAGACCGACTTCGACGCCGGTCTGGAATTCAACCCCTTCGGCCCTCATCTGATCGAGACGTCGATCGATGATCGATTTGGCCAGTTTGAAATCGGGAATGCCGAACCGCAGAAGACCGCCGATGCGTTCGTCTTTTTCGAAGACAACGACATCGTGCCCGGCGCGCATGAGCTGCTGTGCGGCCGCGAGGCCCGCGGGTCCGGAACCGACGACGGCGATGCGCTTGCCGCTTTTGCGGCGCGGGGGCTGCGGGACAATCCAGCCCTCGGCGAAGCCGCGTTCGACGATCTGGTATTCGATGTGTCGAATCAGGACGGGCTGATCGTTGACGCCAAGGGTGCAGGCGGTCTCGCACGGGGCGGGACAGACCCGGCCTGTGATTTCAGGAAAATTGTTGGTGGAATGAAGATTTTCACAGGCGGCCTTCCACTGGCCCTTATAGACCATCTCGTTGAATTCGGGGATGCGGTTGCCCAGCGGACACCCGGCGCCGTGGCAAAAGGGAATGCCGCAGTCCATACAGCGGCGGGCCTGCCGGATCATCTGGTCGGGCGTCAGGGGCAGATCGATCTCTTGAAAATCGTGGATTCTGTCTTCGACGGATCGATGGCCGACTTCCTGGCGTTGATATTGCAGGAAACCCATTTTTTTCTCAGTCACGGAACACCTCCTCGGTCGCCGGGGTGGATTCGGTATCGCGGCGTTCCTCGGCGCGGAGTTTATCGAGTGCCTTACGGTAGTCCAGCGGGATGACCTTGACGAATTTTCCGATCATACCCGGCCATGCGTCGAGAATGGATTTGGCACGATCGCTGGCAGTCCATTGATGATGGCGAACGATGAGATCGTGGAGGAGTTTTCGGTCTTCGGGCAAGCGAACGGTTTCGAGTTCGACCATGTCGAGATTGCAGAGGGTGTCGAAGAGTTGCATCTCGTCGAGAACGAAGGCGACGCCGCCGCTCATTCCGGCGCCGAAATTGCATCCGGTCTTGCCGAGGACGACGACGGTTCCGCCGGTCATGTATTCGCAGCCGTGATCGCCGAGGCCTTCGACGACGGCGGTAGCGCCGCTGTTGCGGACGGCGAATCGTTCGCCGGCCATTCCGTTGATGAAAATCTCGCCGCAGGTAGCGCCGTAGATAACCGTGTTTCCGACGATGATGTTTTCATGCGCAGGAAAAGACGAGCCGGGCGGCGCCTGAACGACGATTCGGCCGCCGGAGAGACCTTTACCGACGTAGTCGTTGGAATCGCCGATGAGACGGAGGGTCACGCCGGGGGCGAGGAAGGCCCCCAAGCTCTGGCCGGCGGAACCGCGAAGGATGATTTCGAGCGTACCATCAGTCAGGCCGGAGGGACCATGCAGATTGACGATACGGTTGCTGACGATAGCGCCAACGGTGCGATGAATATTTTTGATCGGCATATCCACGACGGTTGGAACGCGATTTTCAATAGCCGACTTGGCGGTTTCAAGGATTTTCCAATCCAGGTGATCGTCGAGCTTGTTGGGCTGCGATCGCGTCTGGCGGATGGATCGTCCGTCCGCCACATCGGGGCGATGAAAAATCGTGGAAAAATCCAGCCCTTTGGCTTTGTAGTGTTCGATAGCGGCCGTCATACGGAGGCGATCGGCTCGGCCGATCATGTCTTCAAAACGACGGAAGCCCAGTTGTGCCATCCGCGTGCGAACCTCTTCGGCGATAAACATCATGAACCGCTGGATGTGTTCGGGTTTTCCGGCAAACCGTTTGCGGAGTTCGGGATCCTGCGTGGCGATGCCGTACACGCAGGCGCCTTCGTGGCACTTGCGGAGAAGCGTACATCCGAGAGCGACCAGGGCCGAAGTGCCAAAACCAAATTGCTCGGCGCCGAGCAGCGCGGCAATGACGACATCGCGGCCGGTTTTGAGTTGACCGTCGGTCTGGACACGGATGCGATCACGAAGGCCGTTCATTACCAGCACCTGTTGGGTTTCGGCCAGACCGAGTTCCCACGGACCCCCGGTGTGTTTGATCGAAGACAAGGGACTGGCACCGGTACCGCCATCATGGCCGCTGATGAGAACCTCGTCGGCATTCCCCTTGGCCACGCCGGCAGCGATAGTGCCGACGCCGACTTCGGAGACGAGCTTGACGGATACTTTGGCGCCGGGATTTGCGCATTTGAGATCGTAGATCAACTGGGCGAGATCTTCGATGGAATAGATGTCGTGGTGCGGAGGAGGCGAGATCAGCGTAACGCCGGGCGTAGAGTACCGTAGTTCGGCGATTTCTTTCGTGACCTTATGGCCCGGGAGCTGACCGCCCTCGCCGGGTTTTGCGCCCTGCGCCATCTTGATCTGTAGCTCGCGGGCGTTGGCGAGATAATGAATGGTAACGCCGAAACGACCGCTGGCGACTTGTTTAATCGCACAATTGCGGGAGTCGCCATTCGTCTCAAGAATATACCGTTCGGGATCTTCTCCGCCTTCGCCGGTATTGCTCATTCCGCCAAGACGGTTCATGGCGATAGCGAGACATTCATGGGCCTCTTTACTGATCGAGCCATGGCTCATGGCGCCGGTGCAAAACCGTTTGACGATGGACGCCGCCGGTTCGACCTCATCGAGAGGGACAGGATTGTCGGCCGGGATCACTTCGAAGAGACCTCGCAGGGTACAGAGGGCGCGGGCTTGATCGTTGACGGCATTGGAATACTCCTCATATGCTTTGGCATCGTCGTTACGAACCGCATGTTGCAGACGGGCGACCGTCGTCGGGTTCCATAAGTGCCGCTCCCCGTCGAGGCGGAAGTGGTACTCTCCGCCGAAATCCAGTTCGAGGTCACCGACAGGGCGAGGGGTAAAACCGGATCGATGACGGCAAAGAACATCACGGGCAATCGGATCGAGGCCGACTCCGCCGATTCGGGAGGAGGTCCCCGTGAAATATTCATCGACAAGAACTTTTTCCAGACCGATGGCTTCGAACAACTGCGCGGTGTGATAACTGCGAAGAGTACTGATGCCCATCTTGCTCATGGTCTTGAGGATACCTTTTTTAACGGAGGCGATATAATGATCGACCAACTGCGACGGCTCGATGTGCGGATCGATTTCGCCCTGCCGTCGAAGTTCGTCCAGACATTCGAAAACCAGATACGGATTCACGGCATTGGCGCCGTAGCCGGATAACAAACAAAAATGCATTATTTCCCGGGGTTCGCCGCTTTCGACGATGAGCCCGGCTTCCGCCCGAAGGCCGCGTGTAATCAGGCCATGATGGACCGCTGAGACGGCCAGCAACGAGGGGATGGGCGCGCGCGTTTCGGAAATTTCGCGGTCGCTGATCATCAACAGGGACGCCTCCTCTTTTGTAATGGCATCCTCGGCGGCTTGAACGAGTTGTTCCAGGCCGCGGCGCAGCGATTGGCCGGGTTGATCGGGATCGGCATCGAAGACCGAGGAGATCGTCACCACCTTGAAATCGGGACGTTTCACATGTCGAAGACGGATAATATCCTCATTCGTAAGAACCGGATGCGGCAACTTGAGTTGGCGGCAGTGCTCCGGAGTTTCATCGAGGAAATTGCGTCGTTTGCCGCAAAAGGACATCAAGCTCATGACCAGGCCTTCGCGCAGCGGGTCGATGGGAGGATTCGTCACCTGGGCAAAAAGCTGTTTGAAATAGTCGAAGAGAAGCCGCGGTTTGTCGGAAAGAACCGCCAGCGGAGTGTCATTGCCCATCGAGCCGACGGGTTCCTGTCCATGCAGGGCCATGGGGGTCAGGATCAAGCGGAGCTCTTCCCGGGTATATCCAAACGTTCGCATCCGACGGGACAATGTAAGCGGATCGCTTTCGAGCTCCTGCGGGGTGTCGAAAAGACCTCGAAGCTCGATGCGGTTTTGTTCGAGCCAACGACGATACGGCTGCTGACGGGCGATCTTGCTTTTGATTTCATTATCGCTGATGATGCGACCCTCTTGGGTATCGACCAGAAACATGCGGCCCGGCTGAAGCCGCCCTTTTTGGGCGATCTTTTCCGGAGGAAATTCAACCACGCCGGCCTCGCTGGCAACGATCGCCAGGCCATCGGTGGTCACCAGATAACGACACGGTCGAAGTCCATTGCGGTCGAGAGTACCGCCCACGATCCGGCCGTCGGTGAAGAGCATCGCCGCGGGACCGTCCCACGGTTCCATGATGGCCGAATGATATTCGTAGAAGGCCCGTTTATCGGCACTGATGTGGTACTTAGCTCCAAAGGCCTCGGGGATAAGCATCATCATCGAGTGCGGCATGCTTCGACCATTTCGTACGAGAAATTCGACCATGTTATCAAAGCAGCCGGAGTCGCTGGTATTGGGTGTCAGAACCGGCAACAGATCCGACAGCGCCTCCCCGAACCTGTCGCTCCGGACGGTGGTCTCGCGGATTCTCATGCAGTTTTTATTCCCGCTGAGGGTGTTGATCTCGCCATTGTGGGCAATGCAGCGAAACGGCTGTGCCAGACGCCAATTCGGCAATGTGTTGGTACTGTAGCGCTGATGGACAATCGCCAGCGCCGACGAGAAACGTTCATCGGTCAGATCGGGGTAGTAAGCGAATAATTGCCATGCCATGAACATCCCCTTGTAACAGAGGGTCTGGCTGGACAGGGAGGAGATATAGAAATCCTCACCCGCGGGTCCAAAACGACGGCGAACCTGTTTTTCAGCCCGTTTGCGAATCAGGTACAATTTCCGTTCCAACTCTTCGCCTTCAAGACCGCATCCATCAATGAAAATCTGATGTATAGAAGGTTCGGCGGCCAAAGCAATCGTGCCAAGGCAATCCGACGTAACAGGGACGTCTCGCCAGCCGATGCATTGGAGACCGTAGTGTTGGACAGCCGACAGGAGGATGGAAAAACATTTTTCGCGAAGGTCAACCTGTTTGGAGGCAAAGACCATACCGACGGCGTATTTCCCCTGAGCCGGAAGCCGAATGCCCACTTCAGCGGACGACGCGGTAAGGAAGTCATGCGGGATCTGCGTAAGAATCCCCGCGCCATCGCCGGTAATATCATCAGCGCCGGCGGCGCCGCGATGATGCAGATTGACGAGAATCTGCCGGCCGTATTCGATAATAGAATGGTCGCGCCGACCGCTACTATGAACGACGGCCCCGATCCCGCAGGCATCGTGTTCTCTGCGGGATTCGTATAAACCCTGATCCGGATATCCCAAGGACATACTTCCCTCATACGACTCTGTGACAAACCGAAAATTCCCGCTCATTGACAGATGAATCATTATAGTCAAGATTATTGTGCGGGCAATCTCTATTCGGGTCCGTCGTGTCCAACGAAAAGCTTTCGTTTATCCCATAGACACGGAAACGCCCTGTGGGGATGACCGCATCCCGACAGGGCCGAATCCGATGCATCAATATCGCGTTGTACAGGTTACTTCAGAAACAGCATCTCGGCATACGTCGGCAGCGGCCACAAATCGGCATCGACTACGGTTTCAAGCGAGTCGGATACGTCACGCAGTCGCTTCATGGCCTCGACAATCGTGTCATGACAACAACAGGCCTTCTTTTCGGCACCGGAAGTCGAGATCGCATGGGCAATCGATTTCTCGAGAGCCGCGATGGCCTCATCCAGCGACTGAATCATGGCTCCGATCTTCTCGACCCATCCGACCATCGCGGCCGACTCCATACCAGCGTTCTTCACAGCCACAAGAGCCGAGGCGATCCGCTCGGCATATTTGATCGCGGCGGGCAGGATCTGCCGACGGGCCATGGACATCATCGTTCGGGCCTCAATGAGGATACTCTTGGCATAATTTTCGAAAAAGACTTCGACCCGCGCATGCAATTCGGCGGAACTGAGAACCGAATGCCTCTGAAACAGAGCGATATGTTCCTTATCCAGAATCGTCTCCAGAGACTCCACGGTCGAACGAATATTCGGCAGACCCCGCTTGGCGGCCTCTTTGATCCAGTCTTCGCAATAATTATCGCCGTTGAAGATGATCCGATTATGATCGTTGGCGATCCGATGCAATATCTTCATGACCGCCGCTTTGGTATCTTTGGCTTTTTCCAATTCATCGGCGATCTCCATCAACACATCGGCGACGATGGTGTTGAGGGTAAACATCGGCCCGGCGGTGGATTGCGAGGATCCGACCATGCGAAACTCAAACTTATTGCCGGTGAAGGCGAACGGGGACGTTCGGTTCCGATCCGTGGTATCCCGCGGCAATGGCGGAAGCGTCGCGACGCCGAGCTTGAGAATGCCGCCCTTCTTGGAGGTCTTGGCCGGTCCGGAGGCCAGTTGGTCGAAGATATCCGATAGCTGATCTCCCAGAAAGATCGATACGATGGCCGGCGGAGCTTCGTTGGCGCCGAGACGGTGATCGTTGCCGGTATTGGCGACGCTGGCTCGAAGCAGCTTGGCGTATTTATCGACGGCACGAATTACCGCACAAAGAAAGACCAGGAAGACCATATTGTCATGCGGTGTCTCTCCGGGATCGAGAAGATTGTTTCCATCGTCGGTAACCATACTCCAGTTGTTATGTTTACCGGAACCGTTGACGCCGGCAAACGGTTTTTCGTGCAAAAGACAGACGAATCCGTGTCGGACCGCAACCTTCTGCATGGTCTCCATGACGAGTTGATTATGGTCGGTGGCCACATTGACCGTCGCGAACACCGGGGCCAGCTCATATTGCGCCGGAGCAACCTCGTTGTGCTGTGTTTTGGCCGATACGCCGAGTTTCCACAACTCGTGATTGATCTCGTGCATGAAATTGGCGACTCGTTCATGCAGCGTACCGAAATAATGGTCTTCCATTTCCTGGCCGCGAGGCGGAGGAGCGCCAAAGAGCGTTCGACCTGTCAACACAAGATCCATGCGCTTCTCATAAAAGGACCGATCGACCAGAAAGTATTCCTGCTCCGGACCGAGCGTCGCCGTAACGTGCTTGCACGAGGTGTTGCCGAGAAGGCGCAACAGGCGCGTGGCTTGACGATCCAGGGCTTCCATGGAGCGCAGTAATGGAGTTTTCTTGTCGAGCGCCTCGCCGGTGTACGAACAGAAAGCACAGGGAATATAGAGGGTGATATTGTGCCCATCTTCTTTAACGAACACCGGAGAGGTACAATCCCATGCGGTATATCCGCGGGCTTCGAATGTGGCGCGCAATCCGCCGGATGGGAAGGAGGAGGCGTCGGGTTCCCCCTTGATCAGTTCTTTACCGCTGAACTCCATGATGATCCTGCCGTCCGTCGTCGGTGAGATAAAGGCGTCATGTTTTTCGGCAGTAAGACCCGTCATCGGCTGGAACCAGTGACAAAAATGCGTCGCCCCTTTTTCGATCGCCCAGTCCTTCATCGCATTGGCGATCACATTAGCCACGGCCAGATCCAATGGTTTGCGTTCATCAATGGCCTCACGAAACACCTTATAGACATTTTTCGGAAGACGTTCTTTCATCGTCGCATCAGAAAAAACATTACTACCGAAAATATCCGACACTTTTTCTAACGAATGGTTCATTGTCATCTCCAGGATTATTGAACCTTGTTTTGTGTTAAAAGTCCCACGATTTCATATAATTGCAATTGATGTGCCAAACACGTCAACGGGACAATTTCGACTCTATCTCTTTATTTCATAATTATTTACAATAATTTTGTCTCAACAACTAAATATCGCACCTTCATACAATATTGTAGCCAAGAAATCTTCGGTTACATTATTGTATATTATTACGATTTTTATCCCCTAACCCGGATATTTCACCGAATCTGAATATTTTCGATGAACAAAATGGCCTAA
>CAYLSB010000061.1:0-27592 GCA_964386005.1 uncultured Pirellulales bacterium
AACGAACCGCCGTATACGGAACCGTATGTACGGTGGTGTGAGAGGACGGGGGAGATAATCTCCCCCTCCTACTCGATCCGGATTTTCGGGGGTGCGCAACAGCTGTGCTACAAAATGCGACTTTGAGATCTGCTCGGAAACGGCCCTTGCTCGTCCCACCACATCCCGGCGGATCGCCAAATAGAATCTCCGGGTGGTCTCAAACTTCGAATGTCCCGCCAGATGGGTCACTTCGAATTCACTCAGGCCCCCGCTGATGGTCAAAAGAACTTGTGCACGATGTGTGGCACCGGCAATGGATATCTGAGGAATTGTCAATGCTCGGCAACGCCGCATGAGGACACTTTTGACGCTGGCATCTATTATGGTTTGATATTGGTTGATCAGAGCTCTTTGAAAAGAGAAAGAAGTCGGACATAGAATGAATATAAGGCCCAGAATTGACTGTAGCAAAAATTCTGCACATCATGTGTAAGATGCGCAAAATGCAGATTAACGTAGGTCCCTATGTGGCAAAGAGACAATTCTAAATGCTTGAGAGGCAATATCTTACGAAACACGAAGATAAAACTCTCATAACCCGGAGGTCGCAAGTTCGAATCCCGCCCTCGCTAGTTTGTGAATTCTTTCCTGACAATTTGAATTAAAGAAAAAGTGGTCACATATTATCTTTAAATCATTTCAATCGATATTTCGGATAGGGTTTTGTCGATTGAATTCCGGGTCTTGTTCGGGCATGTATGGGATATGTCCGTTTACTCATGTACATATAAATCCCAGCCCAGATAAGTTGTGACGGCTTCTCGGATAATATCGGCACAATGAGATCGAACCATCGCACAATGATGTTCGAATCCATTTTTGCAGATGTATTTGAACAGTTGCTGCATTCTCGCGATTCGGCAAACGGCGATCCCGCCGGACATGTTAAATGGATCTTCGGTGAATTCGCCCTGCCCTGCATAACCCCTGATCCGCCCGTGGCGGTCGTCGGTGCTGAAACGCAGGAAAGTCATCGGTCCCGGCTCAGCCTTGCCTTTGACCGCCCCGAAACAGTTCTCCTCCCCCAGCGCTGTGCCCAGTACATCCAGCGTCGAGACCTCGACGCTTTTACCGATAAAACTCTTGGGGTAGTTACTGCAGTGTTGCGCCACACATCGTTCCCGGTCCGTTCCGTAGTTGTTGTTCCAATCCACCAGTGCTGCCGCTTTTCCACTGGCCAGAGCCAACGCATACATCGCCGTGACGCCCATCACATCCACCTCGCAAGCGCAGGGCCGCAGGATTTCGCTCATCATGCTCATTGTCAGGCATGCGGCGCAGCCGTAGTTCTGCTGGATGGAGGTCCAGCACTGAATCCCGGCCCCGTCGATCTCGTGGGCATTCATCCAGTCCTCGATGGCCACAAATAAGCGCACATTCCGCTCGAACTTGGTGTCGAGATTGGCGATTCCCGCCGGTACCCGACCATACGCTTTCATCTCCGCCAGCTTCTGTCTGGCTCGTGCTCCGGCCATATCGACCTTGCTTGCAGCTACCAGGATCTCCGACAAGTCCACCGGCACCACCGTGATCCCGGACGCCTGCAAAAGTTTTTCGCTGGCCCGCATCGTTTGAAATGCTCCCGGTCGGGCCCCGATTGCTCCGATCCGGGCACGGCGCAGGCCATTGACCACGCGGCATACACACGCGAACTGTTCCAGGTCGGCGACGAAAGCCGGACTGTTGATCGCCACCGTGTGCGTCGTCGTATCCGTGAAGGGAATACCACACTGGACAAGGTTGTTGCACACCGACAGCTTGCCGCAAAAAGAATCCCGACGATGCTGCGTATCCAGCTTATCGAGATCATCGTCGCACGCCTGTACCAGGACCGGAACACCCAGCTTAGCCCACTGCAGCGTGTTGATGATCCCCAGCTCGTCGCCGAAGTTTGGAAGCGAGATAATGATTCCGTCGATCCGGTCACGATGCTGGTTAAACAGGGCTGCGCATTTTTTCGCGTCGGCGATGGTTTCCACCGCTCCGGTCGGTGTGGCCTCCGGCGGCAGGACCACCGCCTCATGGCCGAACCGGGTCACTTGGTCGATCAGCTCCGCCCGCCCGATCCGGGCCAGTTCCGACGAAAACACGCCCCGCGTCCCCACAATCAGTCCAAACGACAATGTCTCTTTGCGCATGTTATTCTCCCGTGCGACAATCGTATCTACTTTTCCCATTCTCTTGCCGTGTCACTCCCGACAGATGTTCCCTGAGATAACGCACATCCTGTTGCATCGATCAGTCGGGATGATCGACCAGGGAATGCGGTGTCTTTCGCAAAGCGAAATCGTATCGGGTGCGATTGTCCGCGTTTTTCCATTCCGTCCTTTGGGCCGCCTCAGATGCAAAGGTATTCATTGACGTCTTCATCTGGGCGTCGGTAGTATCCGATCACGACGCATTTCGATTCCGTTCCAATTCGGGGAATCCCACAGAAGAGGTTTCGGTCTCCACCTCCCGCAGAAGGGCGACGGCAAGCTCATCATCGGTCACCAGAACATGCACCCACCCTCCCCGCAGCACCGCCCGAACTGCGGTAATCTTGTCCTTCCCCCAGGCCACACCGATGATCCGGCCGATCTTCCGGATCTGTTCGTGCGTTAATCCGATGATCCGATGATCCAGCGGCGAATAAACCTTCTGGCCGGTATTGTCGAAGAACTGAAGAGCAATATCCCCCACACAGTTCAATTGCCGAAGCCATTCAATTTCCTGTTCGGTAAAGATCGATTCGGATTGAACCAGGGTCGAACCCGGAAGCAAAGTGCCAATTCCTACCAGCGCGATATCCGCCGACTCGGCCAGATGAAGCGGCTCGGCGACCTGAGGATCCGTTATCAATGCATCCCGAACCATTCGGGATTGCACAACACCCGGAGCATGAAGCAGATGTGGTCGGGCCCCAAAATGCTGGGCCATCCGCCGCGCCAAGTCCGCTCCATGCGTGGAAGCCTGCGGCTTTCCAAGCCCCCCAATCAATTGAACGATCTTCAGGTCTGGAAAACGAGCCGCAGGGAGTGAATTGATCACCGACAAGATCGCCGTTCCCCAGGTCAGACCGATCGTTTCACTGCCCTGAATGCAACGAACAAGATATTGAGCGGCCGCCTCGCCGATGGTCGCGGCGATGGAATCGTCGTCGGATTCTCGGCTGACGATCACGGCCTCTTTGAGACCATAGGCCCTTTCAAACCGGCGTTCAAGATCGGCGGTCGAATGAGGGGGGGAAGTGATCGTGATCCGAACGATCTTTTCGTCTATTGATTTCTGCAGAAGTCGGGAGACTCGAATCCGGGATATGCCAAAACTGTTGGCAATCATCTGTTGAGTCAGGCCGTCCTCGTAGTAGGCCTTGGCGATCTTATAGAGTAATTTAATCTGTGCCTTGTTTTTAGCCATCGGTATCATTACATTTGGTCATTGCTGTTCAAAAGGTCATATTACATCGATATTTTGATTTGTCAACTACACATTTCTTCTTGACATAAAGAAAATGCTTCAATAATATGAACATTCGATCGTAGATGAACAAATGTGCATTATGTAATCTTCTTTAAGGATTATTGAACTATGCGTTCGATATCCCTAAAAAAATACCTGTTTTGTTCCATGGTGGTCGCCCTGTTGTTCGGTGGTTGCGCCAGGAAAGACGCCACCGGTTCCAAGCCATCGGCCAGACCCATAACCATTTGTTTCGGTTTTCAGGATTTGGAAACCGAATACTGGATCGCGGCTCACCAGGCCATCACCGAGACGTTCCGAAAACGCGGCGTCAGGGTTCTGGAGCGAAACGCCAATCAGGACGCCAACAAACAACTGGAGCAGATTCGCGATGCCATCGCGCAGGGTGTCAATGGGATCCTGATCATCCCCCAAGATGGACAAAGCGCTTTGACGATCATCGGCGAAGCCAACCGGGCCGGAATTCCCATCGGGATTTTCAATCGCCCCCCGGCCGACCGGAGCAAACCGGCGCTGGTGGTCGTCGCGGACAACGAAAAGATCGCGGAAGACGCGGTGGAGTACATGGCCTCGGCCGCGCGAAAACTCAATCGCAAGATGACGCCGCTGATTCTGGTGGGAGATCTGGGCGATCAGAACTCGATCGGTCGGCGAAAGGGATTCATGAATGTCATCGAACGATATCCGGATTTATTCCACAAGCCGATCGAGGTGCCGACCAAGTGGGACGCCGCGACGACGCTGGCGAATCTGGAAGCCGCGATCCAGGCCAATCCGAAGGTCGATTTTCTCTTTACCTCGTCGGACTTTCTGTATCCGCAGATCAAGGCCGTGCTGGAGCCGCGCGGCAAGTGGAAACCGATCGGCCACCCGGACCACGTGATCCTCGGCGGGCTGGACGGGGATTCGCGGGCGTGGCTTTGGATGAAAGAAGGGTTCATCGACGCCACCGGGGTACAGGATTTGTTTTTCGAGGCCAACGCCCTGATGGACGCGCTGCTGGCGGCGATCGCCAAAGGCGACAAAACCGCGGAACAATGGATCGAAGATCCCGGCTTTGCTCTCACACGGGAAAACAAGGCCGAAAAGGCCAAAGACATGTGGGGCTACATCATCCTGCCGGAAGACAAGAGGTGATTGGTTTTTATTTGCGATATGCGATTTTTACCTCACGCCAAGACGCAAAGAAAAGATGGGCAGAAGGCAGAAGGAAATGGAGATCCACGGATGAAGGAATTTGAAATTCAAAATGGAAAATGGCGGAACGGAAAGTTACCGGAATCGTGAGAAATAGAATGGGCCACAGGGACACAGAGGAATTGAATTTGATTTTCGATGTGCGACACTTCGACAAGCTCAGGCCGGTTTTCGATTTCCGATTTGGGCAATCGAGGACGCTTCCGGCGATTGCAGGTATGAATGCGAGAATGTGTGAAGGTGTGAACGGAAGGCGATATATTGGTCGACGGTACAAAGGGAATCTGTCGCCCTTTCAGGGCTTGAAATGAAGACGGGAACGGGTACCGGGGGCTTGTTCCCTCGGCTATTCGGGTTTGACCCCTTCGGGGTCGGTGATGTGTCGGTGATCGAAATCGCCGGATTTAATCCGGGGCGATTCCGATTGGATTCCTTCGGAGTTCGGGGCGGCTTTCGGTCGGGATGATATCGTGTGTTTGAAATGGATATGGCGGAGTTGAGACGACAACGCGGGTTGGGTTTGCGGATGGTGGGCACGGTGGCAGGATCGGACGCGTTTATCCTGATTCTGACGCTGGCGCTATTCGCGGTGATGTGCGCGTTCTATCCGGGGACGGGGTCGGTGCGGAATGTGACGAACCTGCTGTCGAACGCGTGGCCGCTTCTGACGCTGGTGATCGGGCAGATGCTGGTGCTGATCGTGGGCGGGATCGATCTGTCGCAGACGGCGGTGATGGCCTTTACCAGCGTCGTGGGGGGCATCCTCATGACCATGCGGCTGGATCCGGCGGTCTTTGGGGCCAATCCATTGTGGGGAACGGTTTTGAACGAACAGGGCGGACTGTTGTCGGGTTCGGCCTGGGCGGTGCCGGCGGCGATTGCGGCGATGCTGCTGGCGGGCGCAATCATCGGACTGCTGAACGGGGTCGCCGTTTCCCGATGGAAAATGCCGCCCTTTATGGTGACGCTGATTTCGATGTTTTTTTTCAGCGGGCTGGCAATCTACGCGACCCGGTCGGAAAATATCGGGAATCTTCCCGCGGGATTCGTCAGGATCGGAACCGGAGGCCTTTTCAGCGTGGCACTGGAGCGCGGAACCGCGATCCTGCTGCCGTATTCGCTGTGCATCGTCGCGCCGCTGGCGCTGATCGCGCAGGTGTTGCTGATCCGGACCGTCTGGGGCCGATGGCTGTACGCCGTGGGGATGAACCGTTCGGCGGCCGGCGTATCCGGCGTCCCGACGGACAACGTGGTCCTGGCGGCCTATATGCTCAGCGGGATCTGCGCGGCCGTTGGATCGATCCTCTACACCGCCCGGCTGGGAAACGCCCGCCCGACGCTGGGCGACGGAATGCTGCTGGATATCATCGCCGCGGCCGTCATCGGCGGGATCAGCTTATTCGGAGGTCGGGGTAAGGTCAGCGGCGCGTTGTTCGGGGTGCTGTTTTTTGTGCTGCTGTCCAACGCCTTAAACCAGATGAACCTGAGTTATTATACCGTTAACATCGTTAAGGGAACGGCCATCGCGGCCGCGGCGCTGCTGGATGGATGGAGACAACGAACATTCGTTTAGCGATCTTGGAAACCAACGAATCATGGGTCAGACAATCGTGACATTTGAGGGAATCGGCAAGCGATTCTTCGCGGTGCCGGTGCTGCGCGATATCTGTCTGTCGATCGAGGCCGGGACGGTGACGGGGCTGGTGGGGGAAAACGGCGCCGGTAAAAGCACGCTGATGAATCTGCTGGGCGGGGTGTATCGCATGGAGGAGGGGCGAATGTTCCTCAACGGTCGGCCTTTTGCGCCGGCCAATCCGGCCGCGGCGGCGCGTGCGGGAATCGCTTTCATCCATCAGGAACTGAACCTGCTGGCGAACCTGAGCATTCTCGACAACCTCTTTATCAATTCGTTCCCGACCACGGCGGGCCTGATCGACCGCCGGAAGACCCGTTCGCTGGCGCGGGATATCCTATCGGAGGTGGAACTGGACGAGCGCCCCGACACGCCGGTGGAACGATTGTCGCCGGGGCAGCGGCAACTGGTGGAGATCGCCAAGGCCCTCGGCAGCGGGGCCCGCATCCTCATCTTCGATGAGCCGACCAGTTCTCTGACCGCAAAAGAAACGCGGCGATTGTTTGATCTGATCGTCAAACTCAGACGGCAGGGTAAAACGCTTTTCTATATCTCGCACAATCTCGGAGATGTGCTGTCGCTGTCGGATCGGATTGTCGTCCTTCGCGACGGGCGCATCGTGGCCGACGGCCCGGGCCGGGATTTTTCCATCGATTCCATGATCACGGCGATGGCTGGACGAAAGTTCGAACAGATGTATCCGCCGCGGCGATCCAATCCGGGGCCAATGGCCCTTGAGGTTCGCTCGCTCAACGAATCCGGAATCGTCCGTGATATCGACCTGAACCTGCGCCATGGGGAAATCTTGGGACTGTTCGGCCTGATGGGATCGGGAAGGACGGAACTGGCCCGTATCCTCTTCGGCCTGGATGGGTTCCAGGCCGGTACGGTTGAAATCCACGGCCGAAAATCGATCCTTCGCGGCCCGGCAAGCGCCATCGATCATGGGATGGCCCTGGTCACCGAAAACCGGCGGGAAGAGGGGTTGCTGATGGATCTGCCCGTCGGCGAGAATCTTTCGTTTGCGGCTCTGAAGCGACTGGCGCGCGGCGTCTGGATCGATCCGAAACGGATCGGCCTGAAGGTCCGCGATCTCGTCGAACGGCTTCGGATCAAGTGCGACCTCGAAGGACGACGACCCGTCCGGACTCTCAGCGGCGGCAACCAGCAGAAGGTGGTCATCGGAAAATGGCTGCTGACCGAACCGCAAATCCTGATTCTCGACGAACCGACTCGAGGCGTCGACGTCGCCGCCAAATATGAGATCTATCAGATGATTCAGGACCTTGCGGCGCAGGGGACCGCGGTGTTGTGCATCTCGTCGGAACTGGAGGAACTGATGGGTGTCTGCGACCGAATCGCGGTGATGAGCCGCGGGACGATCAAAGGCGAGTTTGCGCGAGAGGCGTTTGAGCCGGAACGGATACTGGAGGCGGCGTTTCGGGGACACCGAAGATGATTTTAATACGGATGATGGGAAACCGATGCGAATGACGGGTGAAACAATCATTCGGTGGGCATTGCGGTATGAGCCGTTGCTGTTGTTTGCGGTGGTGTTCGCGCTGTTCGGGATTTTTTCGCCGCGATTCATCGAATACCAGAGCATGGAAAATATCGTCAAACAGGCCTCCTATGTCGGAATTCTGTCGGTGGGAATGACCTTTGTTCTTCTGACGGGGGGGATCGATCTGTCGATCGGATCGAACATGTATTTGTCGGGGGTAACGGCGGGATTTCTGATCCAGCAATTCCATATACCGGCATGGGCGGCTCTGGGGGCCTGTCTGTTGACTGGAATGATGTTTGGCGCCGTGAATGCGGTTCTGATCATCCGGATGAAGATTATTCCCTTTGTCGCAACCCTGGGTACGTGGGCTATTGGCAAGGGGCTGGGACAACTGATGACCAAGTCGCGCGAAGTTGTGTTTCCGAATTCGATAACTGGTCTTGGTTCAACGGAATTCCTCGGCCTTCCCAGTCCGATCTGGATCTTCGGGGGGGTAACGGCCGCGGCGTGCGTCCTTTTGCATCATACGCCGATGGGTCGGCAAATCTACGCGGTCGGGTTCGACCGCGAAATCGCCCGGCGAGCCGGAATCCGAACAGAACGGGCGCTGGCGATTTCCTATGTCGCCTGCGGACTGTTGGCGGCCCTGGGCGGCTTTGTCTCCGTCGCTCAGTTGGGCAACATCAACGCCGGATTCGGCGACAAGGCCGAATTTGAGGCCATCGCCGCGGCGGTCCTGGGCGGCGTCAGTTTATTCGGCGGGACTGGAAGCGTGTTTCCGGGAACCGTCATGGGCGTTGTGATGATCAAGATGATCAACACAGGGCTGGTCTCGGCGCAGGTCGATCCCTATCTGCAGCCGCTGGCGTCGGCGTCGATCTTGTTTATCGCGGTGTTGCTGGACAGCATCCGTAAGGGACAACTGGCCAAACTGAATCGGAGAACGATCCGGGGGGAAGAGGAGAGACGTTGACTATTGACGATTGGTTATTGAATCCCTTGAAAATGGAAAAGGGCAAATGGAAAATCAACATTGGATACGGGAAACTGGAAAATGAATTTTCGAATAAGGAATGATCTGTCTTTCTTGTTGAATGTTATGGTCGGCTTGATGGCTTATGCGAGTTCAGCATCCGGCAAGCCGGTAACGTATCAGATCGACGAGAGAGGATTGCGAATCGAGGGTGTTCGCGTCGATTGTCCGATGATCTACGACAATGACTGGTGGTTTGACACGCCGGATAAAAACTACTTGTGGGCGATGGCGTCTTTAGGACGGGCGAATCTGCGGGCCAATATCGTGACCCGGGATCTGTGGAATTGGGAGAAGGATTACCAGTACACACTTCAGGAAGGGCTCAATGACGCGATCAAGTCGATCGGGGTCGCGCGCAAGAGCGGCGTGCGGAACATCCCCGACGCAATCGCCGGATGCGACCGGGCGTTTACGAGGCCCACGTCCGGGCGGATCGAGGATACGGCGATGGTTCGCAGCGCCGGCAGCGACAAGATCGTCGAGGAGGCAAAAAAGGCCTCGCCGCAACGGCCGTTGCTGGTGTTTGTGGGCGGACCGCTGAATACGGTGGCCAATGCGGTGCTGATGGATCCGGCGATTGCGGATCGGATGGTCGTGTTCATGACGGACTTGCGCGGCTACAACGGCAAGGATCCGTGGGCAAATCACATCGTCGCGGCCCGCTGTCAGTTGATCAACTACGGTGCGCATGTCTGGTGGCCGCAACGACCTCAGCCGCCGGTGATGCCGCTGGAGCGGTTCGCGGAATTACCCGCCAACGAGCAGACAACCGACCTGCTGCGGATCGCCAAGTGGTTCTGGGAACGGAGCACGAAGAAGGAGCGGCCGGATCGCGACGACGGATTCGCCGACGGGGCGCCGATCTTTCTGGTGTTCGAATCGGCAACCTGGAAAGGCGTAGTGCGGCAGAGAGTCACGGGCGTATTCAATGTAGCGGATGTTGAAGATACGGCGACATTTGATGTGCTGGATGCGCGCAAGCTCGATTATGGCGCGATGACCGAGGCGTTTTTCCGGACGCTGAAAGATCCGAAGGTCTATGCGGTGCCGCCTGTGCCGGAAGACAACGACGAGACGGGATTTGTCGATCTGTTTTCGGTCGAGGCACTGAAGAACTGGCGGCAGTGCGGGCCGGGCAAGTTTTCGATCGAAGGCGGCGTCGCCACCTGTGAAGGCGGGATGGGATTGTGGTGGTATGCGGGACGAACTTATGGCGATTTTGTGCTTCGCGGGGAATTCGTGCAGGAGCACCAGATCGCGGATTCAGGCGTATTTGTGCGGTTTCCCGATCCGGAGCAAGATCCATGGATCGCGGTCACGCAGGGTCACGAGATGGAGATCGGCGATCCGGAGCCGAAAGACCCTACCTGGCGGACGGGATCGATCTATCCGTTCTGCGCGGCCAACAAGGTCAACACCGGCCCCTTGGGACAGTGGAACCGATATGAGATCGCCTGCGTCGGGCAGCGGTACCTTGTGCGGATCAATGGCGAGAGGGTAACGGACTGGACGGACCCCAAGCAGCGGACGATGCGGGGGTATGTGGGCTTGCAGAATTACAGCGACGGCAAGACGGTCAGACATCGGAATCTGAGGATCAAGGCCCTTGACTTTTGAAAAGGAAAAATCCCATGAACGAAATCGTTACGGCGAAGATTGGGAATGAAAGCTTTGAATTGGATGGAATGGGCCAACTGCGCCCGGTGAGTCGGCGTACTTTTATCAAGGGCGCGATGGCGGCGGGTGCTGCGATGGGCCTGGCGCCGATGTCGCTGGCGGCCGAACCGAAGGTGCCGGCGGGCAAGAAGATCCGCGTGGGTTACATCGGGCGCGGGAGCGTGTCGCATTCGTATCTGCCATCGCTTTCGGATGCCGAGTTTGTCGAGCTGGTGAGCATCTGCGATCTGATCCAGTCTCGGGCGAAGGATGGAGCCGAAAAGCACAAGATTCCGAATGTGTATCCAAACATCGACGCGATGTTGGCCGGGCCGAAGTTCGATCTGCTGGTGAACACCACCTCAATGCCGTCGCATTATCGGGTGAACAAAAAGGCCTTAGAGGCCGGATGCCATGTCTGGAGCGAAAAGCCAATGGCTCTGGAGGTCGAACAGGGACAAGAGTTGCTGGCGATCGCCAAAGCCAAGCGCGTACAGTTCTGGGCGGCGCCGACCTGCGTGGCCAGTCCGCAATTCGCGTTTATGTCGGAGATGATCCAGGGCGGCAAGATCGGGCGAGTGACCGCAGGGCACGGGATCTATGGACACGGGGGGCCGACCTGGTCGGCGTGGTTCTACGAGAAAGGCGGCGGGAGCTTGTACGACCTGGGCGTTTACAATGTCACGACGCTGACGGGGCTGCTGGGGCCGGTGCAGGAGGTCGTCGGGATGACGGCGGTGATGAACAAGACCCGCAAGGTGGACGACAAGGGCGAGGTGGCGGTGGCGGCCGATGAGAATACGATGCTGATCATGCACCACGGCAACGGCGTGCTGTCGCATGTGCAGACGGGATTCGTCTATTTCGAGCCGGAGGCGCCCGGCCGTGAGCGGAAGGTTTATACGATCGACATCACCGGAACGGCCGGATCGATGCATGTGCAGGGGTGGGACTGGGCGCCGGCGGCGGTGGATGTGGCCATGCAGGGGCACAATATCCTGACGCCGCAGTGCCGCGACAAGTGGCCCTATGAGTGGGTCGGCGGCGCGCGGTATGTGGCCCGTTGCCTGCTGACGGGGCAAAAGAGCGTGATCACGCCCGAACACGGGCTGCATGTGCTGGAGGTGATGAACGCCTGTCATGAATCGCAACGGACGGGAAAGCGGGTCGAGGTGATGACACGGTTTAACTGGCCGATCAAGGGTTAGGTAGGATTTTGGAGACGCTTGTCACTGGTCAAGGTTATGGAATTCGGCAAAGGATTTGGATCCGTGAAAAACGAGAAGATATCGATCCATGATACCGAGTTGATTGAGTTGGGTAGGCAGACGATCCTATTGGAGGCCGAGGGGGTGCGCGGGCTGGTAAGCCATATCGGGGCGGAGTTCGTGCGGGCGGCGAAGATGATGCTGGGGTGTCCGGGGCATATTCTGGTGGCTGGGGCGGGTACGAGCCGGGCGGTGGCGCAGCGGTTTGCCCACCTGCTGGCCTGCTGCGGGACACCGGCGATTTTTGTCAGTGCCGCTGATGCGTTGCATGGCGGGGCCGGCGCGGTAACGAAAAACGATCTGCTGTATATCATTTCCAAAGGCGGGCAGAGCGCCGAGATCAACCAATTCGCGCGGATCGCCAAGGATCGCGGGGCCGCGATCATTGCTCATACGGAAAAGCCGCAGTCGGAGTTGGCCCAGATAAGCGATGCGGTGGTCATGGTCAAGGCCCCCGATGGCGTGGATCCGTACGGGATGATCGCGACGGGAAGTTCGCTGGCCAATTCGGCAGCGTGCGATGCGCTGTGCGTCCTGCTGTTGAAACTGCGTGGATACACGAAAGAACAATTCGGCCATACGCATCCGGGTGGGGCTGTGGGGAATAAGATCGAGATCGAGAAGGGAATAAAGTGAAAGCGGCGGTGTTGACGGGTATAAGGCAGTTTGAGATCCGGGACTTTCCTGATCCGGCGGTTCCGGATGATGGATTGGTGCTGGAGGTTAAGGCCTGCGGGATCTGCGGTTCGGACCTGCGGCGATGGAAGGAAGGACCGCCGGCCGGCAGCGGCGGAATCGTGCCCGGGCACGAGGCGGCGGGCGTGGTGGCGGTGACGGGTCCATCGACGAAGGAATTCGCTGTCGGAGATCGTTTGGCGATCGCCCCGGATATTCACTGCGGGCAGTGTTACTATTGCAGTCGAGGGATGTTCAACCTCTGCGACGAAATGCGGCTGCTGGGCATCACGCCGGGGTATCCGGGGGGATTCGCCGAACGGATGGTCCTGAGGCATGAGGTTCTCGAACATGGGATTGTGCACCGGATGCCGGAGAGGTTGTCGTTTGATCATGCGGCGATGGCGGAACCGTGCTGTTCGGTGTTGGCCTGCCATAACGACGCGGGAACCGGGCCGGGCGATACAGTCGTGGTCCTGGGCGCAGGACCGATCGGCTGCCTGCACGCGTATGTGGCCAAGTCGCGCGGGGCGCGGGCGATTGTCTCGGAACCCAATCCTGTGCGACGGCAACTGGCCGAGCGGTTCGGGCCGGACACCCTGATCGATCCGACGAAGGACAATGTGATCGAGGCCATCAAGCGGATGACCGGCGGTGTGGGCGCGGATATCGCGATCTGCGCCAATCCGATCGCCCAGACGCAAAGTGACGCGGTGATGCTGGTACGAAAGGGCGGCAAAGTGATGTTGTTCGGCGGGCTTCCGAAAGCCGACCCGTGGGTCCGGTTGGACGCGAATCGCATTCATTACGGGCAGATTCAAGTAATCGGATCGTTTTCGTACCTGCCTGCGATGCACGCAAGGGCGCTGGAGATGCTCGCGCGGGGACAGTTGCCCGCCGACAAGCTTATTACGCATTCGTTTTCGCTGGATCAGATCGGGCAGGCGTATGAGGCAGCGGCAGGAGGCGATGCGTTAAAGGTGGTGATCAGGATTTCGGATTCAGATTTTGGCGATAGAAGAAAGGCAGATTGAAACAAACATATGATCGGATTGAACTACGATTTGCAAAGTTATGCCCGGCTGGGCAAGCGGGTACGGATCGCCCTGATCGGGGCCGGTCAGATGGGGGTGGATGTTGTCGCCGAGACGACGATGATGCGGGGCGTTGAGGTGGTGGCGACGGCGGATATCGATCTGAAGCGAGCGCAAGACGCGTATTCGATCGCGCGGGTCAGGGCCGATGCGGTCGAAGCCAGGAACGCCGTGGAAGCCGACCGGGCGATCGCCGAGGGTAAACGCGTCTATACCGAGGACTTCCGCATCCTGACGGACATGCAGCAGGTCGATGTCGTGCTGGAGGCGACCGGGGTTCCTGAGGTCAGTGCCGCCGCGTCGATCCGGACAATTCGCAACCGCCGGCACTTGGCGATGATGAGCGTCGAGACGGATATCACCGTCGGGCCGCTGCTCCATCGCTATGCGCAGAGCAAGGGCGTACTGTATGCGCTGGCGGCGGGCGATGAGCCGGCGGCATGCAAAGAGTTGTATGATTTCGCCGAGAGTCTGGGCTTTACGGTCGTTGCGGCGGGTAAAGGCAAGAACAACCCGCTCGACAAGCACGCCAAGCCCACTGATGATCATTGGGCAAAGGAAGCTGCGCGGCGGAACCTGAACCCGAACATGCTTATCGAGTTTGTCGATGGCAGCAAGACGATGATCGAGATGGCGGCCGTGTCTAACGCTACGGGCCTTGTACCGGACGTTCGCGGGATGCACGGCCCGGAAACCAACCGCGACCTGCTGAACACAACCTTTGCACTGAAGGAACACGGCGGCGTGCTCCATCGAATGGGTGTCGTCGAATACGGCGTGGGACATGTGGCTCCGGGAGTGTTTGTGATCGTCACGACCGATCATCCGCGGTTGCGGTCGGCGCTGATCCTGCGGGACATGGGCCACGGGCCGTACTATACGCTGTTTCGGCCGTATCATCTGTGCAGTATCGAGGTCCCTCTGACCTGCGCGATGCTTGTCGTGCGCGGCGTGTCCAATATGTTTCCGCTGGACCGGCTGGTGTCGGAGGTAATCGCGGTGGCCAAGCAGAACCTGAAAGTCGGGGACCGACTCGACGGAATCGGAGGATGCATGTTCTACAGTTCCATCGATACTTTTGAGACGGCCCGGCGCGAAAATCTGTTGCCGATCGGCCTGGCCAAAAATGCCCGTTTGATCCGGCCGGTACAGATGGACACCCCGATTTCCTGGGCCGATGTCGAGGTACAGCGGCCCTCGACGGTGCTGGAGCTGCGGCAACTGCAGGATCGATGGATGGATGGAATATTGGACGAGAAACGGATGATCGAAGAACTTGACATAATGGATATACCATAATGAGTAATTCCATGGCGGTCATCGGATTGGATATCGGGACAACGGGGTGTAAGGCGATCGTCTTTGACGAGGACTGGCGAATCGCCGGGCGGGCGTCGCGAGAATATTCGATTCTCGCCCCGCAGCCGACCGTTGCCGAACAGGACGCCGAGTTGGTGTGGAATCGAGCTATCGAGTCACTGCGGGAGGCGGTAGCGCAGAGCCAGTTGCTGCCCGGAGCATTGGCCTTGTCCGTACAGGGAGAGGCGATCATCCCGGTCGGGGCCGACGGCGTACCGATCCGTAACGCCATTCTCGGCATGGATACCCGGACGGTTGAGGAGGTGCGGGAGCTGGGGCGGAAGTTCGACCCGGAAACGCTGTTTGCGCAGACGGGTATGCCGATGCACACGATGAACACCATCACCAAGTTGATGTGGTTGCGAAAGCATGAATCTGCCGTATGGAAATCCGCAAAACAGTTTCTGTTGTATGAAGATTACTTTCTCTGCCGTTTGACGGGAAAGGCGACAATCAGTCACTGCCTGGCCTCGCGAACGCAGATGTACGACCTGGGCCGATCGGCCTGGGCGACGGATATCCTCGACTCCGTCGGCGTTGATCCCGGGCGATTGGCGACAATCGCACCGGTTGAGGGCGGTATCGTCGGGACGGTCGCCCCTGAAATTGCACGATCGATCGGACTTGACGATTCGGTTGCGGTTGTCAGCGGCGGCCATGACCAGGCCTGTGCCGCACTTGGCTGTGCCGTCATCGAACCGGGTCTGGCGATGGTCTCAACCGGCACCGCGGAAGTTGTTGAAGTTGCCATGAACTGCCCGCAGCTTGATCCGCTCCTTCGCACAGGAGGCATCTCCGTATATCGCCATGTCGTGCCGGGTTTGTATCTGGCGATGACCCTCAACCACAGCGGCGGTCTTTCGCTGCGGTGGTATCGCGATACGCTGTGCCGCGACCGGGTCCAAGAGGCCGTGGCGATGGGGGTGGATCCGTACGATCGAATTCTGGCCGACGCTCCGACCGGACCGACTGACCTGATGATCCTACCGCATTTCTGCGGTTCCGGAACCCCGCAAGTGAATCCATCCCGAAAAGCGGCGATTCTTGGTCTTTCGTTTGCGTCCACGCAGGCCTCGATCGCCAAGGCGATCCTCGAAGGTCTGACCTTTGAACTGAGACTCAATCTGGACCTTCTCCGACAGGCCAAAGTCCCAATCCGCGAACTGCATGCCGTGGGCGGAGGCGCTCGAAGTTCGATTTGGCTTGGACTTAAAGCCGACATCTGTGGAATCCCCCTGCGGGTGCCGAAGGTTACCGAGGCCGCCTGCCTGGGTGCGGCGATGCTTGCGTCTGTTGGGATCGGAGGTGATTCCGATCTGTCGTCTGCGACCGCCTCGGCCGTTCACTTCGACCGACGGATCGAGCCGGATCTGCGGCGTCTGAGGGCGTACGAACCATCCTATGCCCTCTATCAGCGGCTATATTCCGCGTTAATCGAACAGTTGCCGAATGATTCCCTCTGTTAACCGAATACCGCGTAATAGGCATAAAGTCATCGCCGGCAAAAACGTGGAATCAAAGCATTTCTTAGCTAAGGACGGGTTGTATTTCGTCCCGAAAGTCAGTACTTGATACTCAATCCACAGCCAAGGAATATACACCTTGGAAGGAGATTATGTGGTATGATATAGAATGTGTCTGTGGGCGGGCCGCTTACTCTATGAGGGATGCAAATGTCAAACCGCTCTGCGATGGTAGGATTTCAGAAAATCGCCGAGTTGTTCTATACAGAACTTACCGGAATTGCCTTCTCGTGGAAAGAATTATGGAACATAATTGGTTTGACGAATCAGGGATTGATATTTTGAGTTTGAAGAAATAATATGTATCGGTCAAATCCTCCGAAAGCGGACAATCTTGAAGCTTTCTTTTTGCGACCGATTCAGGCGGCTGACTGGAGTAGAATAGCGGACAATAATGGCTTAGAATTATTGTTATAGATGGGAATCGCAAGGGTATGTTATGTCCCGCATGTAAAAGTGTGATGACCCGTACAACCAGCCATGGCTGTCCGATTCGGTACTGTATCGAATGCCGCGGCGTTTGGGTATCGGGCGAGGTCTTGTCCAAGCTGGTCCAGATCCTTTCCTGGCAGGTCAAGCCCGCCGAGTCCAAAAAGCAGATTCCCTTTAAGACGATCAACGTCACCTGTCCCCATCAACTCCAACAAACCAAAACCTGTCCCGAGTGCGAACTGGCGATGCAGCCGTTCAATTATGCCTACGATTCAAACATCATCCTCGATCGATGCTCCACGTGTAATGGCGTCTGGCTCGATCCGGGCGAGCTGATCAAGGTAGTCCGCCATTCCCAATACGATCCGGAGATGCATTCAATCGCCCGAAACATCTTGTCGCGTTCGCAAAAGCCGGAAAATAATGCTTTCCTCGATGAATGGTTGTATGCGGTATTTTGGATTTTAGTCCGAATTGTTTTTCGTGTTTAGGTCAATTTTCAACAAGCTGTACTATCAGAAATGATCATACGTTTTTTCTTGACTTGTTCAGGAAAAATCGATATTCTGGTGGATGGAGGTGCAGGGTACCTTGACGATTTCCAAAGATCCCAATACGTCTGTCCAAATGATAATTGTGGCCGAGGGTTCCGATCACCGTCTTGCGAGATTTACCGCGGTGTTGGATAAATTATCGGTTGCGCATGTCCTCTGTCGGGATGTCTATTCCGCCTTGCAGGAGATCCTTGCCGGAAGCGGACATCAGCTTGTGGCCGGGGAATTATCGGAATTATGCCGGCAGGGGGGGCGCTTTGTCGAGATCTGTGCCATGCGAGCGATCCCCTGCATCGGCTGGTTTCCCAGCCAATCCAGGGCGGGAATGATTCACGGATTGGATTCGGCCATCCATGCCGGTGTTGAGATCGCCGGGGATATGGAAGCCCTCCAACGGGTTGTCGAGGGTCATCTTCGACATCTCAGTACCCGGTCTGACTCGGCGCCAATGGGATCCAATCAAACGCGGATGGGAACCGTTCGCAGAGAAGAGGCCCTTCTAACATCACAGGAACTGACGGCATTGTTTGGGGATTTCTGATGGATAAGATCATTCGCCATACAATGCCCATGGATTATCATGATGTGCTCCTTGTAGGCCGGATGGATCCGAACGTCATGGATATCCACCGGCTTCCGCGTCATGTCCGTCATTGTCGCAGTATGCTCGATGCGATTACCTTATCCGGTCAGCAGCGATTCGATGCGATCTATGTCGTGGTGACCAGCGTCGATGGTCATCTGGAATCCGCCCTCGGTGCGTTGCGCCGGATGTGCCGTGGAGCCAGGATCGTCCTTCTGGTTGAGATGCATCAGGAGGTCCTTGCCCGTCAACTGGTCGGTCCCGTTGGCTCCATGAATCCTCTCGTGGATGATTACCTGATCTTCCCGATGGATGTTAAGGAGCTATTCCGTCCCCGATGCCCAGTCACGCCTTCGACGGAGGACGATGCCTCGATATCCGCCCTGATGAAACGTATCCGGGAATTGGAACAATTGGCCACTCAGGATGATCTGACCGGCCTGAAAAACCGCCGATACATCCGGGAATTTCTCACACAGATTCTTTCCAGGGCCGGCCAGCAGGACATGCGCGTGACCTTGCTGATGTTTGATATCGATAATTTCAAGAGGTACAATGATTTGTATGGTCATTCCGTCGGCGATAATGTCCTGAGGCAGGCCGCTGTCATGATGCTCCGTAGTTGTCGCAAACACGATGTTGTCGGCCGTATCGGCGGCGATGAATTCGCCGTGATTTTCTGGGATTTGCCTTCCAAGACGGAATCGGCCCGCGCACAACCCGGAGAAGGATTTACGTCTTCTTCGACCGACCGCCGAAAGATCATGTCCGCCCATCCGCGTCATGCTCTCTTCATGGCCGAACGATTCCGCCGTCAGCTCAGCGATTCCGATCTGTCAAGTCTCGGCGCCGAAGGGAAGGGGACCCTTACCATCAGCGGTGGGCTGGCTTCATTTCCGCAGGATGGTCGGACGGCCGAGGAATTGTTCGAAAAAGCGGACCGGGCCATGCTCGAAGCCAAACGAAGCGGGAAAAACCGCATCGTTATTATCGGCAAGGAAAAATCCTGAACCATCCGTATACAAAATTCAGGGGATCCCGCGTGGGGTACGAGGGATCCCCCGGCAAAACGACTCGAGGGGTAACCTGATTCTATTTGGGCACTTCCTTGAGAGGAATCCCTAATGCTTCTGCGACTCCCTTGCCATAAGCCGGATCGGCTTTGAGGCAGTTTCCAATGTGCCTGATCTTGATTTCTTTCGGAGCGTCTCCCAGGGCCCGTGCGGTATTTCCGAACAGGGCCTTCTGTTGTTCCGGAGTCATCAAACGGAACAGGGCTCCCGGCTGAGAATAGTAATCGTCATTGTCTTCGCGATGACTCCAATGATCAGCCGTTCCCTCAATTGCCAGCGGCGGCTCGCGGAAATCCGGCTGCTCCTGCCACTCGCCGAAACTATTCGGTTCATACCCGAGCGTGCTGCCGTAATTTCCGTCCACCCGCATGGCCCCGTCACGATGAAAACTGTGGAAGGGGCACCGGGGTCGATTGACGGGAATTAGATGATGATTGACGCCGAGCCGGTAGCGCTGCGCATCGCCGTACGAAAACAGTCGTCCCTGCAGCATCTTGTCCGGCGAGAAACCGATGCCGGGGACGATATTGGCCGGATTGAATGCCGCCTGCTCGACATCCGCGAAGTAATTCTCCGGATTCCTATTCAACTCCAGAACGCCCACGTCAATCAGCGGATAATCCTTGTGCGGCCAAACCTTGGTCAGGTCGAACGGATTAAATGGAAAATCGGCGGCTGCTTTTTCCGGCACCACCTGAATCTTCATGTCCCATCGCGGAAAGTCGCCCTTCTCAATACTCTCGTACAGATCGCGCTGATGACTCTCGCGGCACTTGCCGATGGCTTTTTCCGCTTCTTCATCGGTAAGATTTTTAATGCCTTGTTGCGTTTTTAGATGAAACTTGACCCAAAATCGCTCGTTTTTGGCATTGATCAGACTGAAGGTATGGCTTCCGAATCCATGCATGTGGCGATACGTGGCGGGAATTCCCCGATCACTCATGACGATTGTCACCTGATGCAACGCCTCGGGAAGGGAAGTCCAGAAATCCCAGTTGTTCTTGGCGCTGCGCAGGTTGGTCCGGGGGTCGCGCTTGACGGCATGGTTGAGATCCGGAAATTTCAGCGGATCGCGCAGGAAAAAGACCGGCGTGTTGTTGCCCACCAGGTCCCAGTTGCCTTCCTCGGTGTAAAACTTGATCGCAAAGCCGCGGATGTCGCGTTCCGCGTCGGCGGCGCCCCGTTCGCCGGCGACCGTCGAAAACCGGACAAACAGATCGGTCTTCTTTCCCACCTCGGAGAAAACCCTGGCCCGGGTGTACCGGGTGATATCATGGGTGACGGTGAATGTGCCGAATGCCCCGGATCCCTTGGCGTGCATGCGGCGCTCGGGAATCACCTCGCGATCAAAACTGGCGAGTTTTTCGAGAAACCATACATCCTGAAGCAATTGCGGTCCGCGCGGACCGGCCGTCAAAACATTCTGGTTATCGACAACAGGTGCGCCGGCATTGGTAGTCAGTTTTTGTTTGGGTTGTTTGTCTTTCATACGATTCTCCTTGGTCTTGCTCTGTTAATTCTTATACGAAAACGGTACTCTTTTTCATGTGAAGCGTTCGAAACGTCAAACGACGTTGTTGCGGAAATCATTCAGGAATCCGGGATTTCCTCCTTCGTCCCCGCAGGACCACCTGATAGTCGTGTACCTCGTACCCCGATAGAGACGTTTCTCCGATGACCCGCAATGCCTCCCACGGGATATCGTGAACGGTCCCGGTTTTCTCGTCGATAAAATGGTGGTGCCGTTCCATACAAGGATCAAAAAGAACGTTGCCTTCTTTCAGAATCTGTGTTCGAAGCAATCCCTTTTCCACGAAGAGATTCAGGGTGTTGTAAACCGTTGCCCGGGAAACGGTGGGAAACTTCTTTCTCACTTTGGCCCATACCTCATCGGCTGAGGGATGGCTTGTTACCCCGCAAATCGCCTTGGCAATGGCGAGCCGTTGAGGGGTTGGCCCGATTCCGTGCCGTCGCAGTAAAGCAATCATCGTTTTCATGGAATTATTATAAGTCTAAATTTAGACGCCGTCAAAATAAATAAAAATATATTTTTCCCTGCCGGAAACCGGAGATTGAGACTGGAAAGATCTGGAACATGCTTCCTTTGCGTATTGCCGATGGATCCTCAGCAGTGGTTGTAGAGTATCGGGATCCAAATAAGTTTCCGGATCAACAGGGACAGGCCAGGGCAGCTTTTCCGGAAACAATGATTCCGATTTCCGGTGATGGCTCGATCACCCGCTCCATAGGATAGCCCGGCTTATGATGCAGGCGGTTACGGTGCCCGATTCATCACCCGCTGGATTTCGTCTTGCGGCAGAACCCGACTGAACAGCATGACGTCATCCATCGCGCCCTGGAATCGCTGCGAACCTGCCGCATCGGTAGAACCCAGGAACAATCGGCTCTTGGCAACCTGAGAACCGGTGACCACCGAGGCAACGACGGAAACCGGCATGCCGTCCAGATACATTTGCGCCGACTCGATTGAGGTCTGCTTCGAACCCGGCAGGGTGAAGGCCACATGATGCCATTGTTGGTCTTTCAAAGTGGCCCACGCCGAGGCGTCGTAGGTGCGGTAATTACCGGAGCCCATGATGATGGCGGGTCTTCCGGCGTTGTTGTTTTGCAGTTTGATACAGGGCCGGATCCCTCCAAAAGACAATAAGGTAGGCGTGGCCACATCATCGCATTTCACCCAAGCGCATACCGTCCACGCATCCGGAAACAGAGACACATGGGTTCCGCAATCGACATAGTCACTGGTCCCGTTGAACGCCAGCGCTGCTCCCATCACTCCGGCCGTGGTCAATGTAGAGGTGTTTCGCTGGGCGGTACCGTTCAGATGATTATCGCTGGAATCTGAGACGGCCGGATTGTCCGCCATATCGTCCATGGTCCAGCAAGCAATCAGTCCATCGGGAAGCACCGACGTATAGTATCCGCTGAGGTCGGTGGTTTGGTTGAATTTGATTGTAGCGGCTTGGTCGGTTGGCGTGTTCCAATCGGTAATGCTCTTGAACTCTACGGAATGGGAGCCAATCGGTATGCCGCTGTCCGTCTCGCCGCTGGCAAACCATGTGGCGGTTCCCGCTCGACGCCACTTCGCTCCGGCGTCAATCGCACCCTGCGGACGAAGGATTACACAAAGCGAACCGGTCTGACGTGAAACGGAAATCCAGTTCCCCCCCAGAATGGCGAAGTCCTCGAATCGGACTTGCCCGTCAAGATTCCCATCCGCAGTACCCCCTATATCCGGGGTCGCCGCCATCCACCGGTTCACCAGATACAAGAGATCCTCCATCTCTACTCCATCGGGACAATCGAAATCACCGATGCGGGAAAACTCCCATGAAAGACGAGGGTAGCCCACATGATCGGCACACGTCCGCCATGTATCGGTCGTACCATTTGCCGATTCGCCAACAAAATCCCAACCGGCATTCGTAAATGTGCTCTGGATCCTCATTTCGGCGGTCGTCTTACCCTTTACACCATCCGGATCCGGTTGTGGATAACCTACTCCTCGGGGCAGACCACTGGTTTGTATATCCCAAAAGCAATCGGTTAGCGTGCCGGAATTCCTTCCCACCAGCCCGCCAATATATCCAGAACCGCTGACGGATCCGGCAGTGTAAGAGGAGACGATCGTACCGCCAAGATTCTCCCCCACCAGATTGCCGGCGTCTTCAGAACCGCTGACAGAACCGGCGGCATAACAGGATGTAATGGTGCCGGAATTCAATCCCGTCAAACCGCCGACCCAATACGAAGATCCTCTGACAGAGCCGGTGGCATAACAGGACGTGATGGTGCCGGAATTCCTTCCCACCAGCCCGCCAACCAAATGGCTTCCGGTGATAGAGACATTTTCTACGCCCAGATTCCTGATCTGTCCGCCGGAGCCGAGACAGCCGAAGAGACTGACGTAATATTGATAGGACACTGTGATTGTCAGGTTGGATAGGACGTGCCCATTGCCATCGAATATGCCCGTGAAGGGTTTCTCGAAAGAGGTACCTATGATAGGATACTGCGTGCCGGAATACAGGGACATATCGATATCGGTCATGAGTTTGAACGATTTATTCCAGTTGGCAGAGTCGATGCCGAGGGTATTCATTTGCTCCGCCGTCCATATCTGGTACGGATCTTCAGCGGTGCCTGATCCACCGCCATACGAGGCGGCAAAAAGGCCGGCGGTTATCGTCGGAACGATAGCGATAATCCAAATGAAGGCATAGCCGATAGGCATATTTACCCTTTCTCCAAAACGGTCCACAGAGGTCCATTATACCTGAACAGGGTCCGAAAAGTCTATCCGGAAAAATACCGATACGCCAAAATTTCCATGCAAACCATTCAAGATTGAAAACAAATGAAGCAAAAACGGAAAAGTTGAAACGAAAAGAGGTTCAGTCACCTCAATAGGAAATGAAGGATCGTCAGAAATTGAAAACCAACGACTTATACCACAAAGGATCGATGATTCGTTCCGTTGAATCCGGATAGGGAATACCGTTCTCGGAATGGGAGTTGGCGCCCATGGCAGTGACAATCCAAACGACGCATAGTCGTTTCATGAAAATCCGTGTTTCTTTCGTGAATCAAACATTGAATGTTTCGAAAATGAGGATACACTGTTTTAGAGTTTCCAGATCAGCGATGATGTACAATTCGGTTGCGAACTCGTTTAGGAGTACGCTCATGCGAGAGATAGGAGTAAGGACAATCGTTCAGGTTTTGCTCGCCCTGTTACTCGTGAATACAGCATACGGAGCCAAACCCGACGTTGCGGCCGTGCAAAAAAGAGTACGGGACAAGCAATATAAATTCAGGGTCGGTCCCAATCCCGCCACCCAATATTCCCTTGAGCAGCTTTGCGGCTTAAAAATCCCGGCGGGTGTTTCCATGCCCAAGCTGAAAGCCCCGTTACCCCCGCAGAAACCGCCGGTGGCGTTTGACTGGCGCCAATTGGATGGCTGTACGCCCGTTAAAAACCAGGGAGCATGCGGTTCTTGTTGGGCCTTTGCCGCGATGGCCGTCGTTGAAAGCCAGTACCTGATCCAAAACTACACGACGCTGGATCTGTCTGAACAATGGCTGGTCAGTTGCTCCGACGCCGGTACGTGTGACGGTGGCTGGTATGGACAGGCTTTCAACCACATGATCGATGCCCAGGACCATTGCAGCAAGACCGGAGCTCTCCTGGAAGATGTCTTTCCCTATGAGGCAGCCGATGTGTCCTGTACCTGCCCTGCGGGCGATCGATACCGGATTACACAATGGTCGTCGATTTCGCAGGATGTTCAATCCATGAAGCAGGCCATCATGACCTATGGTCCTATCGCCGTGTCGATTGCGGCGGATGATATGTTCCAGTGCTATGTCGGAGGGGTTTTCGATGCGGATGTCGGAACGGATATCAATCACGCGGTCGTGCTGGTTGGCTGGGATGATACCCAGGGGGAAAAAGGCATCTGGTATTTGCGCAACTCCTGGGGTACCGGCTGGGGTGAGGGTGGTTACATGCGTATCGAATACGGCTGTAACAAGGTCGGTTCCAGCCCTGCCTGGGCTCAGCTCCTACCGGATAATGAACCCAATTTTCTCGATGTGCCAAAACCGTATCCGAACATCAAAGCGGCTCTGGACGCGGCGAATCACGGAGATATCATCACTCTTTCGCCGGGTATTTATAGCGGCCCGGGTAATACCAATATTCATCTCGCCGGCAAGAACGTTCAAATCCGTTCCATCAATCCGATTGATCCCGAGATTGTGGCACAAACTATAATCGATTGTCAGGGTTCCGGTCGGGCATTCCTCTTTGAAAAAGGGGAAGGCCCCAGGGCCGGACTTCATGGCTTAACGATCAAAAACGGCCTTATCAATGACAATGGAGGAGCCGTTAACTGTTCGTACAGCCATCCTACGATTCGACATTGTGTCTTTGAAAACAACCGTGCCGCGGGGGGGATCCTGAAAAAAAATGGCGGTGCCATCGCTTTATATAATAGTAGTCCGAACATTGCCCACTGTAAATTCATCAACAATTCCGCTACCGGAGCCGGAGGGGGTATCAGTTGCCGAGACGGGAGTCGTCCAACCCTTTCCGATTGCGACATCCTGAACAACACGGCGGGCGCCGAGGGTGGAGGGCTCTATGGCTGGATCAATTCCCTGGGTAGTATAAGTCATGTAGTCATCGCGGGAAATCATGCCGACGGCTTTGGCGGCGGACTATTCTTGTATGAGTGTACGCCTCTCAGTATATCGGATCCGAATTTTCCGATGATCGACTTTGTCACCATAGCGGATAACTCCACAGGCAGTTCCGGAGGGGGGATCTGTCTCTGGGATAGCAGGATCAAATTACATAACTCGATTCTCTGGAATAATTCCGGCGGGATGCCGTCAGGAAGCCAAATTGCCCTCATCGATGATTCGCTCGACGGGACCATATTGAACGTGAACTATTGTGATGTCATGGGCCTCGATCAGGGACATCTGCTGGAACCGCTCGACTCGCCGGAGTGTACGCTGGAATGGGGTGAGGGAAATTTTCAAGCCGATCCGTTGTTCGTCAATCCGGCGGCCGGAGACTACCATTTGAAATCCGCCTCCGGTCACTTTGAACCGCTCACGCGTCAGTGGATTCTGGATGACGGTGGAAATTTCGATCCGGCCGACGATGAAAACAGCCCCTGTATTGATGCGGGCGATCCATCGATTCCCGTGACGGAATACAGTTGTAACGGATCCAGGGTGAATCTCGGCGCGTATGGCAACACCGACCAGGCCAGCCGAAGCGCCAGCCAGAAATGCTGTATGATGTGCATCGCCACCGACTTCAACTGCGACTGCCGGATTGATCTCGAAGATCTCGCCTATCTGATGGAAGACTGGCTCAAGTGCAATGTACTGCCTCGCCACTACTGTGATGACCAACCCGATGTCGCCGGCAGGTTATAAGTTCCGCATTCCCCTATACTATACGATTGTTCCGGTTGGAATTCCGCATGGTTCGAACACAAGCCGGTAGCCAGGAATGAACCTGGCGGGAGGGAACCATCGCCTGCGTGTCGCGGTTTTCGCCGAGCTCATTTTTTGGGTAAGGTAAGATTTCGTTCCGGTCGGGAAAATGCATGACACCAGGAGCAATCGAATTTTTTATCTGTTACATGCTTTTCGTGAATAGTTTTAAACGGTTTCATTTCCTCCGGTTCGTGGCATTGCGTGCAAACGATGGATGCGTTTCCTTTCAGGGAATAGCCAAGCGATTCAAGAGACATTCGGGCCGGTCCGCCGGAATACGATTCGTGACACTGACCGCAGGCAAGGGCGTTATCGGTCGGTTCGACGCCATGATTGATGGTTTGGAATGTATGCACATCCACCAGCGTCCAGGCGCCGGATAGGCCGGTTAATTCCATTCCCTTTTGAACCGCCCGATGAAAATCACCCGTGAAAAAAAACTCCGAGGTGGAATGAGGAATGATAACCCCCGTTGCGTCATGCCGTGCGGAATTGGAGACATGTTCTTTCATCGGATGTATTTTGGCTTCCGGCGAAGCGATATCCCCATTCGGAACTCCGAATTCATATTGACCATTTGTGTTGATATTGGCTATCTGCCCAAGGGCATAGACTCGGCTTGTCCCGTCGTACCAGCGGTACGAGGGGATCAGATTCATGCCGCGAATTTCCTCCGGCTTGTATCCTCCCTGGCCTCCGTACAATCCTTGAGCCCAATTCGGATTCGTCCAATTCCGTTCCACTTCGGTACTGTTGAGTTTGGCATAGTACGGAATATGACAAGTCTGACAGGCCACGCGGGATGTATGCCGGTCCAACTGACCCTTGCCGTGCGGGGTGGAAGGGTGACATCCGCCGCTTAGGCACGTCATCTTGTCCGTCCGGTCGCTTGGCCGGATATCCAGGCCGCGTCCGAGGATTTTGTGCTCGACCGAAACATGACATGTTTGACAGGAGAAATTCCTTCCCTGCTCCGACATGTGGAGGTCCATATCGGCCGGAGGAGACACCGAAGCCGAACCCAAATCACCGCGTTTCCCACAATCCGTACCTGCCGCATAAGCATGGCAACGAAGGCAGGTCTCCCGCGTCGGCAAATGAACGGTTTGAGCGGCTTGAACAATATCAATCCCCATCGCATCCTCATCGGGACCATATTGAAAATCGCCGTTTTCATCCTCGACGGGGAGCGTCCAACTATGCGAGACTCCCCGATAATCGATATACGTCAGGGTTTCAGTCCACTGGAAATTGCAGGACCCCGCAGGATCGGTACACAATAGCCATTCCCGGGCGATCTCGCCGAAATCCATCAGGTCAATGTGCCCGTTGCCGAATAAATCCGTATTATTGCAGCCGGATACTGGGCTACATCCGATTGTGAGCCACTCCTGAGAAAAGAGGGCTAACCCGGATATTTCACCGAATCTGAATATTTTCGATGAACAAAATGGCCTAAC
>CAYLSB010000062.1:0-27468 GCA_964386005.1 uncultured Pirellulales bacterium
ACCACCGGGCAACACGGGAATACCGGACGGCAGTGCCATTCGGGTCAGACCCCTTGGAGATAAACTGACCTGTTAATCGATAGCTTTCGCGGAGGGAGTCCGACACCTTTTTCCTTTTGATGCCTTTTCCCCCCGGCCGTTCGGTCCTGTCCCGACAATGGCTTGGCCGGGCTCGGAAAATGCTTTTCAATTGACGGGAGGGAACCACGGGTCTACAATTTCGGTCCAAGGGCCTTCGGTTTGAAAACGGAAATGAGAGCCGGGGCGATATCCAATCCAAGAACATACGAGGTGGAATATGAAAAAAATCGGCTTTGGTCATACATTGACACGTCGTGATTTTCTGGCCGCATCGGCCATATCGCTGGGGGGTCTGTCGGTTCTCGGAGCGGGATGCTCGGAGAGTCAAATGGCCGCCGGAAAGAAACGCCGGATTCCCGTCGGTTTACAGTTGTATTCGGTCCGCGCTGACTGCGAAAAGGACTTGCCCGGCGTCATCAAGGCCGTCGCACGGATGGGCTATGAGGGCGTTGAGTTCGCCGGTTACTATAACCATAAGGCCGCGGATATTCGCAAGATGCTCGACGACAACGGCCTGATCTGCTGCGGCACGCACACGCAGTATGACACCTTAAAGCCAGACAAGTTCGCCGAAACCGTCGAGTTCAACCGCACGCTGGGCAACAAGTACATCATCGTGCCGTGGCTCGATCCCAACGCCAACAACACTCGCGACGCGTGGATGAAGCTGGCCAAGGAATTCAACGAGATGTCCGACAAGCTCAAACCCCACGGCATGTGGATCGGCTATCACGCCCACGCCGGCGATTTCAAGAAGATCGACGGCGAAACCTACTGGGATATTCTGTTCGGCAACACGAAAAAAGAAGTCCTCATGCAGATGGATACCTGCAATGCCTCCGACGGCGGAGGCGACCCGATCGCCAGTCTGTTGAAATATCCCGGTCGGTCCGTCACCGTGCATATCAAGGAATACTCGGCCACCAACAAAAACGCCATCCTCGGCGAAGGCGATATCGACTGGAAGACCGTCTTTTCGATCTGCGAGACCATCGGCGGCACGAAATGGTATATTATAGAGGAAGAAAAGGATATTTACCCTCCGCTCCAGGCCGTCGAAAAATGCCTGAACAATTACAGGAAACTCCGCGAGCTGTTCTAAGCGAGACGACAGGTGGTAACCCGCTTGTGAAAATTCCTCACGGATGAACAGGTGCAAGATATCCTGTACCTTTCAGGTTTCTTAATAGGATTCGTTGGGGTATGCTCATTTCCGCCGGACATTAATGTGATGGCGTAAACCCGAAGCGACGATAGGATTCAGCCGATGACGTGGGCCTTGGTTCCAATATCAAGAATCCAGTCCCGAAGGGACGATAGGATTGGGCCGGGGGCGTGAGCCCCCGGAACCTGGATTCCCTTTCACATTCAAAGCCCCGCAGGGGCGACAGAATCATTTATCATCAAAGAATCGCGGACCATAAACGATCCCATGCTTGGCGAAGAATTGCTCCACCTCCTGGCGAAAGGTCAACTTGCGATGATGTTCCGGTTGACGTTGAATATAATTTATAACCGAAGGCAACCCCGAATGTGAAATCGAGAAAGCTGCGTATCCATCCTGCCATGCGAAGGTTCCGATATCCGCAAAGTTCTCGTGAATCCATCGAGAAGTGTTCGATTTGAGTGTTCGGACGGTATCGACAATCGAGATTTTCGGGTCCAGAGTGATCGCCAGATGGAGGATCAGCGGGCCCTCCCGCTTGATGAAGAGTACCTCCGTGATTGCGGAGGATGCCCCCGCAATATTCACACAAACGATCCATTTCAGACTGATTCATCAATGCCCTGCGGCCCTTGACAGAAAAGATGATGTGGTAATGCAGGCAGGTGTACGACATGAATCCTCCGTCTTTCGCCCCTTCGGGGCTTTATTGTTTTTTCGTCCGCATACCGGGGGCTCACGCCCCCGGCCAAATCCTTTCGTCCCTTCGGGACTTCATTTCATCGAACTTAATACCTCCGGGCTCATAGTCTCGGTCCTTTTCTAAACCCTATCTCCTAAATCCTGAATCCTCCCTGACAAGCCGTAAAAGGCGTCGGACACCCGGGGGAATCGGGCATTTGACGCCTTTGTGTTTTCGCTAAATCAATTTCGTCTGGCCGGGAATATAGGTCGGGTAACTGCCATTCGGTCCGGGTTTGGTCGGCGGTTCCATTCCGTCATGACAATCTTCGGGTTTTGGCGGATAGAAAAAGTCGGATTTATTGATCTGGTCCCAGGTAACTTCCTTTCCGGTGTAGCAGGAGATCTGGCCCATGACTGTAGCCATCGTGCTGCGGGCCATGTAGTCGCCGTTGTTGAGGGGCTTGCCGGAACGGATCGCCGCAAAGAGCAGGTCGTGTTCCCGTTGATAGGGATCGCACTGCCCCTGCCATCGCCAATTGGTCTGGCCCCAGATGCGTCCATCCATGACGGAGGCCTTGCCCCTGGTCCCGGTTACGACGCTGGAATATTCGTCGTAGCACCCGGTCGTCGTGCGGCAGAAGGCGTAGATCTTCAGGCCGTTGGCCATCTCGAAGATCACCGAGTGGTGGTCGAACACGTCGCCGTAGATCGGGTTGGTCATGGACGATCGGCCGCCCAGGCCGTGGCACTTGACGGGCACTTCATTTTTCAGCACCCAACTGGCACGGTCCATATTGTGAACCAGCGACTGCGGAACATCATCGCCGGATAGCCAGCAGAAGTGATACTGCGTACTGCACTGCCACTGAAGTTCCGACAGGCCGGCTGCACGGGGAATCACGACGTAGGGCGGGCGCAGGAAGTTTTCCTCGATGGACATGATCTCGCCGATAGCGCCATCCCAGATGCGCTTGACGGTCTCTTCGTAGCCGAGATGATAACGGCTATGCAGGCCGGAAACGATGCACAGGTTCTTTTCCTTCGCGAGGTTGGCGGCCTTCTGCATGAGCTTACAGCCCATCGGGTCGATGCCGTGCGGCTTTTCAACGAAGACATGTTTGCCCGCCTGGATGGCGCTGAAGGCGTGGAGGGGATGAAACTTGGCGGCGTTGGCGATGCAGACGACATCGGACAGCTCGATCACCTTCTTGAAGCCGTCAAAGCTCGCAAAGCAGTGATCGTCGCTGACCTGGACCTGATCGCCGCGTTCGCCTTTGATCGCGCTGCGAGCACCCTTCACGCGGTCCATGAAGATGTCGCACATAGCCACGAGGCGTGCGCCTTTGTCGGCGGCCAGGGCCTGAGCGCCGGCGCCGGTGTTACGGCCGCCGCAGCCGATCATGCCGACCTTGAGGATGTCGCTGCCGGCGGCATACACCCCCTGCTGCAAATTCATAGTGCCCAACATGCCGAGAGATACGGCCGTGCCCGACGCCTTCAAAAAGTCGCGACGCGTGGTCCCGATGGAGGGGGTTGAATGGATCTGTTTCATGATGATCTCCTTATGGATGAGTCTTTGTTCGCCCAATGAACTCCTCACGATTTCATTTCGATCAACAACCGCCGTCATCTTATCACCCCGGCCGTCGTTTTTCCACAACTATTTTGGTGAGGATGAAGAGTAAAAGTGGTGGGATTTTGCCTTCGGTATATATAACGGTTTCACAGAAAACCGAAATACTTTATGCGGCAAGCTCAGACCTGACGTTGTCCTTTTTACTCCACAACACTGGAGTAACACCATAATTATGAAGTGCATCGATCACATTGACAGGTACTATTCGCTCGGAGTCATTTAGAACTGCATATGCCATGGCATCTTCGGATCTCACTTCCCGGGTATCAACCCAGGAGAATGCCATCGATTGAGCCGTGTCCTTACTGGGCCGATTGATGGCCTGTAATATCCGTTCTGGTTTTTTCCTCGATTTGGG
Source organism: uncultured Pirellulales bacterium (assembly GCA_964386005.1). Lineage (GTDB taxonomy): Bacteria > Planctomycetota > Phycisphaerae > Sedimentisphaerales > Anaerohalosphaeraceae > FEN-1350. The sequence goes on from CAYLSB010000062.1 coordinate 3,925, forward strand.
TATCACAAAATCAAATAGGTGGTCATAACCGCTCTTGCCGGAAAATTTCACTTTCGGGGTATAACGGATATCAGATTGATCCAGCCATGCCGTAACATCTTCAAGAAATAAACTCTTGACCATCGGTTCAGCAAGATAAAAAAGATCATTGACGGCAAGGATCGCCTGAAGAAGGTTATGTTTGTGAAAGGCGAACCGATCTCGCGACGTCTTGATGATTAACGATTCACCCGCCTGTTCAACGCCAAATCCGTTTAGTGTCGCTTTCAATAAATCCTGACGCTTCTCCGTGTCCAGCGTGCATCCGCTGAGACGAAGATCCTGAATCGTGTAGGAGTCATCCGTCAGAACATACCCTCCATTACTCCTCTGGACATAAATCTGTATATGATCATTGTGCCGATCAAGATAGGGTGTTGTAATCTCCACAGTCCCCTCGACCTCACGGAGCTTGGTGTTATCCTTGAGCCAAACACGATATTCTTCCAGTAATTTCTTGATCTCATCTATCATACAAACAGGCCCCTCTCAATATGGGGAGTTCGCGTAATGTTACAGTACTTCATAAAATCCTGCAAGCTCCGCCATTTATCCTTTGGATTGCTAAATATTGACCTGGGCAAAGGTATCGCCCATTTATCGGCATACCCTTCTTTATAGAGATGAAGATGTGGCGAGGGAATTTGTTCCCCGTCGGGATTGGTGTGAGGTTTATCTCCAAGGTCCAGCCGTACCAACACGATTACCTGCCGGGTACGGTTCTGATACGTCGCTTTGACAAGATCAATGCCGCTGTTTCGTAAATCCAGAACGAAGGTTTCCCTTTTGTCAGCGGAAATGAGGGGTATTGTGACTGTCCCCTGATCCGGAAATACATGGTGTGACTCGTCAATACGATGTTTCTCAAGAGCGATCAAGGCATCAGCCAATGCCTGCGTAAGATACATTTCGGCCATTTTTACCTCCTTTAACCACACTTCAATAACCTGATATCGCCGGATAAAAATCCCTTGTTGATTTATCCGCGACAATTCCCGATGGTTTTGGGGTCACGATTGGACATAGATGGGCGTGCAAGTCCTGTTCATGTGTTCCAGAAAATAGGGATTCCGGACCCCTTCGGGTTCGACCAGATCAACCGATCGTTCCAAGAGGACCTCCATCGCCTGCTGGAAGTCGAAAAAGTTGTCGAACCGTCGCGGGTTGACAATCTCGTCAAACTCGACGACAAAATCCACATCGCTGTCCGGACCGAAATCACCCGTCACGGCGGAACCGAATGCTTCCAGCCGGCGCACATGATACTGCCGGCACAGGTCGGCCAATTCTTTTCGATATGTCTCAAGCATGGAAATCATCGAGATTACTTTCATTCCTTATAATGATACTTGTCCTTGTTGATTGTATCACAAAACTGAAAATTCACAAGCGATCATATTGAATTGTTCATCGTCTGGCCGTTAATTAAGGGTTGTCGTTGTCTGGCGAACATAAAAAAGTTTCATTGAATTCCTGTTCACTCATCCACCTGACATCGACATAACGCGAATCCGCAGCAATGATTTCCTGAACTATTCCAATAAGTCGCTCAAGGGGTCTTCCCGAATGAAGTTCTTCATCCGTATAACGGTGAAACAAATGTTTCCACGATGGAAAAGCATTTCTACAGAATATGCCGCCCTTTGTTTTTGTTTTGGTTATGTAACGCCAAGAGTCATATATTCCAACATCCAAATGTGTTTTATCAATCTCACAAACAAATCCTGGGCAAAAACAACCTGGGGTAACCTTGCGGCATTTGATTCCCTTGGAATGTAACTTTTCAGAGATCTCGGAGACTAATTGAAATGCCACCTTATCCGAAGGGATATTTGTGGTGTTCTCAAATTCAAACACGGCATGGGTATTCATCATGGCTCCAAAAAACGATCTGGACCTAACAAGGTTCTCACAGTTGGTTACGAACGGCTTACGAGAGAAATCCTATTATTACCGACGGAATTTGTCAAGCATACTCGGATCGCAAAAACCATGGCGAATTTGGTTTTCTCCGGCCGGTGGGTTTTGGTATAATCAACCCGTCCAATGTGGGGATCGGTAGCAACGGAATAGATAGATTGTTGCAGGAGATGAGTATGAAACGACGTGCATTTCTCAAGATCGCAGGCGGAGTGGCCGGCAGCGTAGCCCTTGGAATCCAGCCCGCGTTGTATGCCCAGAGCGATAGCGCTCAGAATCTCTCGGAGAAGGTCGCGGGTATGCCGCGGCGGGTACTCGGCCGGACGGGCCTGAAGGTCTCGGTCGCTGGTTATCCCGGACTGGCCATGACCAACGCCGAACAGGATGAGTGCAACAAGAGTTTGCGGCGGGCTCTCGATATGGGAGTAAATTATTTCGACGTCGCCCCCGCCTATGGCAACGGGGTATCTGAAACGCGGATGGGAATCGCGTTCGAAGGGATCGGCCGTGATCAATACCTGCTGGCCTGCAAAACCAAGATGCGCGACAGGAAAGGTGCGCGCGAAGAATTGGAGCGATCACTTACGCGGCTCAAGACTGATCACTTCGATGTCTATCAATTCCACCACCTGCGGTTTCCCGACGAGGTCAAGCAGATCTTCGGTCCCGACGGCGCGATGGAGACCTTCCAGCAGGCCAAAAAGGAAGGCAAGATCCGTTTTGTCGGTTTTTCGGCCCACACGACCAAAGGTGCCCTGCTGGCGATGGAGCAGTACAAGTTTGATACGGTGATGTTCCCGATCAGCTATGTGGATTATTTCAACATGGGCTTCGGCAAGCCCGTGCTGGAGCTGGCCGACAAGCAGGGTGCCGCGGTGCTGGCGATCAAGATTATGAGCGGCGGCGTCTGGAAGGAAGGCGAAAAGAGACACCGCCAATGGTGGTACCGCACGCTGGAGAGCCAGGAAGATATCGACCGGGCGTTCCGATTTACCCTGTCGCTCAAGCCCGTAGTCATGGGGATTTCGCCGTCGTTTACGGAGCTGGCCGACAAGTCTTTTCTCGCGGGACATCATTACCAGCCCGCCAGCGCCGAGGATGTCGCCAAGCTGCAAGAGATGGCCGCAGGATTCAGGCCGCTGTTTGAGGCCGAGGAAAAACGTGTCGCGATGGGATCGACCAGTCATTCGCACTTCGATCCCGAATCGCCGTACGATACGTATCCCTGCTGCCGGGCGTAACGCGAACCTCGATCCAAGGAACTTTCTCAGGCGTTTCGGATTTCATCCTGATTTTCGGATTTGTGACCAATCTCGAAGAGGGAGGTTCTCTGTACAACGTGGAGGATGGACTCTATAATGAGTAACGACAACAGGACTTTTAAGGAGAATGACAGATGAAGCCGCTATTGTTCGTCGCGTGGATTGTAATCGCCGTGTCGGTCATCGGGCAACTTGGATGTGCCGCGGATGCGAGATTACCGCGGAGCACACCGGAAGCCGAGGGGGTAAAATCGCAGGGGATTCTGGATTTTCTCGGGGGGATCGAAGGCAGCCGTCATGAGTTCCACGGTCTGGTAATTATACGGCACGGCAAGGTGATCGCCGAAGGTTGGTGGGCGCCATATCGGGCGGACCTCAAGCACACACTGTATTCGACGAGCAAGAGCTTTACATCCACGGCCGTGGGCTTTGCCGTCGGCGAAAAGAAGCTCAGCGTCAAGGATAAAGTTGTGTCGTTCTTTCCGGAACTTTTGCCCGCGACCGTCAGCGAAAATCTGGCCAAGATGACAGTGCAGGATATGCTGATGATGTCGGCCGGTCAGGATCCGGATCCGACGGGCAAGATCACACCGACGGAAAACTGGGAACGGGAGTATCTTGCTACGCCGGTACCAAACGCGCCGGGCAGCAAGTTTCTCTATAATTCGATGGCCACCTATATGTGTTCGGCCATTGTGAACAAGGTGACGGGCCAGAAGGTTGTTGACTATCTCAAGCCGCGGCTCTTTGATCCGCTGGGGATCACCGATTACGACTGGGAGACCAGCTCCACGGGTATATCTTCCGGCGGCTGGGGCCTGCGGGTACGGACCGAGGATTTGGCCAAGTTTGGTCTATTGTTCCTCCAGAAAGGCGAATGGAACGGCAAGCAGATTCTGGCCAGAGAATGGGTTGAGGAAGCGACGGCCGAACATATTCTGCAGGCGCCGGATGCACCGAAGGATATCCACGACAAAAGCGACTGGATGCAGGGATATGGCTACCAGTTCTGGCGGTGCCGCAACGGCTACTACCGCGGCGATGGAGCGTTCGGGCAGTACATCATCGTGATGCAGGATAAGGACGCCGTGATGGCGATCAATTCCGAGACCGAGGATATGCAGGGCGTTCTGAATCTGGTCTGGCAGCATCTGCTTCCGGCGATGACCGACGGAAAACTGGCTGCCAACGACACGACCAAGGCACTGCAAAGCAAGCTCAAGGCGCTGTCGCTGCCGATTCCGGCCAAAGGCGTCGTATCGTCGCTGCAAGCTGAGATCTCGGGCAAGAGCTATGTCGTCGAGGTTGACGGTATAAAACGATCGGGCTCACTGAAGTTCGAGGCGGATCGATGCCTGGCGAGCTTCGAGGACGACAAGGGAAGCTATACGATTCCGTTCGGGGCCGGGGCGTGGGCATATTCGGAGACGATGCGTCTGGGCCCGAACTTGATCGGCAAGGCGACCAACCACATGCAGGGATTGCCGCCGCGGAAGGTGGCGGCCGCGTACGGCTGGAAGGATGATAAGACACTGGAACTGACGCTGCGATATATCGAAAGTCCGCACACGGAAAAGATCCTGGCGGCCTTCGAAGGCGATCAGATCACCCTAACCTGGACGAGGACTTTTCCGGGAGCGCCGCAGTTCAAGCTTACAGGAACGATGAAGAAATAAACCATTGACGAAAAGGGGAAACCACGGATTTCACGGATATGTAATTTCAAAAAGAGAGGTATCTAAAAGTTCCTGACAATATTTTTCTACTATGGAAAAAGGATGTTGGGAGAATTGCCTTGGTACCATTTTTGTGAATAGAATCTGACAATAGATCTTGAGTACATAATCGGTCTGCCTTCAATTTCCCAATCCTCACCGATGCATAAACATTCGTAGTAGGTAAATAATTTCATCGATTGATAACGGGGACTGCGGATCCAAATCGGACTTCGGTAATGTTCCAGGGATTGCAGGATCGTCGCTATTTTGAAGGGAAAGGCCAGAATCGAGCCACAAGATGTTGTTTGTTGTTTTGCCTCCTCAATGGTCGGAAGACGAGTATCTAACCGGCGAGAGTCAGGCAGGCCAAACCGGGCCTGGATAATCACTATCTCGTCAGAGATTTTACATTCTTCAAACCACTCAATCAGGGCATCCATGAATTCGAGCGTACAATCCCACTGCGAGCGACTACGAAATCCGCGGCGGAGGATATCCCGGATACTTTTCGAATACCAGGAATTGTTCCGAATACACTCGGCAAATTCTTTGAATTCTTTTTGAAAGTATGAATTCATATGCTCATTATATAACGGCTTTGAAAAATTGATATACGGCGAGTTTTCTTTACCTGATAATCTCATAAAGGAACTGTGCATCATGCGAGAAACAAAAGATTCTCTCGCCCTCAGAAAATATTGAAGACTCCAGGAATCGGATGTCCGGCCCATATTTTGGTATGAGAGGATCGCCTTCGCCGCCGGTCCCAATTTCGATTTGCTGTGGAGTTCCGTAATGACCTTCGTCAATTATGGATTTGCGAAAAACATCGACGGATTGTGGAACAAACAGGACAGACAAGTGTCCACTTTCAGATTTAGAGGCCAGGAAATATCTCAGCTCGTTCGCTTCCAGAGGACCGTCAATGATACGGTATTTCGTATTGCGGTCGATCTTGAATACCTTATACATAAACTTTCGATGTCCACCCCAGAGTACGATTCGACCAAAAAACGCGGGCAACAGAAAAAACTCCAGAAACACTGACACTCGATTACTTGTCGGATAATCCAACGGCGGCGCTGCATGTTCTTCACTGAATACCCAGATATCAGGATATTCGATAGCTTTGAGAGACATGTGAGATTCCCTATGAAAAGTCCATCACTCGATCTCGTGGCTTAGTTCGGTACCGTTATCGAATTTACATGTAAGTATGCGGTCGGAAATTGAAAAATCAACAAGCCGGTCGGAACCATTGATACTCCATAGTACGCGACAGTTTTCATCATAACAGATCGCGCCAAGTTCGTGCACAACCAGAAGGTTTCCACTGGAACATGTTACGATGTCACAATATATATAATCAAACCGGGCGACATGTTCCACTTTCACATCGAACGGAGTAATCACCGCAATCGACTTCTCCCAGGCAATCCAGTAACGACCTTTCTCTGAATGCAAGGCGATTCGAGGGTGGCTGATATTCTGATCCACAAAGACTACAAGATGGCCTTTCCAAGAATACCCGGGCAGTCGCGTTTGAATGAGAATACCCGACAAACCCTCGGATCGTTCATCTTCGAGCACGATGACATGGTCCAAATCCCCGAGTCGTAATCTACGCCGCAAGGCAGAGGCAGAATCTGTGAAGACTTCTGAAAAGACCATACCTCCAATCTGAGAATCCATCGAAATCATTGTATCCACACTTCCTCTTATTAAGGGAAAAAATTAATATCATCCACTGCATTAAACAAAATTGTTGTTCAACGCTGTATCACCGCGATTATACGGCCAATAGGGTCGGGAAACCAGAAAAAGACCAGAAGCGATAATGAACGAAACCGTGCGGTAAATTCGCTTGCATCGGAGGATTTGGGCGATACAATTCGCCGATTCAGTCTTTACCCAGATTCCCGTTCGACAGGATAAACTCTTGCAGCCGGAACACCATGACAATCGGATACCGCTGACGCGGATTCAGCGTCTGATCGGAACCCTGATGCACCGCTCCAAGCGGGAGGGGGCTTACTCGTATCTGGAATGTTGGGCCGACCTGACCGAGTTGTCGGAGATGCGCAAGGCGTACTCCCGGAGCGTGGGCGTGCGCGTCACCACCAACGACTTTTTCTTTCGGGCGATGGCCCTGGCAACGATGGAGTTTCCATTGATGGCGGCCGAGGTCATCGACGGCGACCCGGGGCATATCCAGATCAGCCCCGGTATCGGCGTGGGTTTTGCCGTCGCGGCGCCGCAGGGACTGGTGGTCCCGGTCATTCATAATATCCAGGACAAATCGCTGCCGCAGATCGCCGTCGAAAGCGATGCGCTTCTGCACAAAGCCCGCTCGAACAAACTGGTCCTGGAAGATTTCTACGGCGCCAACGTCGTGCTGTCCGGCCTGGGGATGTACGGCGTTCATTCCTTCTACGCGATCGCTCAGCCGGGAACGTCGGGGATTCTGTCCATCGGAAACATCGCCGACACCCTCGTGCCGACCGGCGACGGCTTTATCGTTCGAAAGCGCATGTCGGTCAGTCTGGCGGCGGATTTCCGAATCGTCGATGAATTTTACGCGGCGGGATTTCTGCGGCGCATCGTCGATCATCTCGAGCATCCGCGATACCTGATGGATGTCGAGGCGTGAAACGATTAATCAACCCGCGCGAGTCATTGAACAAGGAATGACAATTCGAAACCCGCGAAGAATTTTTTATCGAGAAGAAAAATTTCGATTGACACAATCATTCAATCCGTGATAATTGAAATCGAAATGTACAGTGTAGATGAAAAGCTTCAACGCTTTTCGAAATAAGGTTGCTTCTCCTCATCTCATCCACGAAGCAACCTTTTTATTTCCCCTGATGCTCCACGGTCACAGGATCTTTTTGTTCTTCGCTCGGCGGAGGAACAACTTCGGCCGGCTTCTCCACAGGAGGCGTTTCCGATGAAACGACCGATTCAGGTTGCGACGACGAATCGGTTCCGGGTGTCACAGGTTTCGGATCCGACGCGCCGGATGAATCAGAAACGTCTTGCGATTCGCAACGAACGGATTCGGCCGCGACGACGACGGACGAGGAAGTTTCAGATGCCGCGGGAGTCGGCGATGCTTCAACGAAGGATTTGGATATGACGGGGGAATCGATTATCGATTCAGGAAACGCTGAAGGCAACGTTTCGAGGGATTCGGGAGAGGATGGCGTTTCAGAGATCGGCTTTCCGAGGTGTTCATGAACAAACTCGGCAACCGCACGATAATCAACGGCCCCGTTGCAGCCGTCGTCGTATTCAAAGATGGTCTTGCCGTAGCTGGGCGACTCGGCAAGCTTGACATTCGGCCGGATCGATGTCGGGATCAGCCGGGCCTGTGACCAGGCACAGTCCGTTCCCCGTGCGGCGGCGAGAAACTTTTCAATATCGTTTCGGACTTCCGTCGAAAGAGTCACGCGACGATCAAACATACACAGCAGGATTCCGCTGACGGAAAGATTCGGATTGATCCGGCGGCGAACGATCGTGACCGTTTCGAGAAGTTTACCCAATCCCTGCAAAGCCAGGAAGTGCGCTTGCAACGGAATGATAACCTCGCGAACCGCCGTGAGCGCATTGAGGGTCAACAAACCCAGCGAAGGCGGACAATCGATCAACAGATAATCGTATTGATCGGCTACGGCATCGAGGGCTTCTTTCAGGATGATTTCACGCCCAACTACGCTGACCAGTTCGGATTCGGCGCCGACCAAATCCACGCTGGCGCCAAGCAGCCATAGACAATCGCGAACCTGGATCGCCGCCTCGGAGACCTTCGCCGACGAGGTCAACACCTGATACGATCCCTTCTTTACTTGTCGCGGATCGGTTCCCAGGTGGATCGTCAGATGCGCCTGCGGATCCAGATCGATCGCCAAAATCCGCTGACCCTTCAGGGCCAGCGCGGCGGCTACATTGGCCACCGTCGTGGTTTTGCCCACCCCCCCTTTCTGATTGAGTACGGCGATGGTTCTCACGCGTGCCTCACTGGATCTGCGGATTGGCTGCCCGCAGGATTTTGAGAATCGCATCGAGTACGCCGTTGACAAACCGCGGCGATTGCTCTCCGCTGAATTTCTTGGCCAGCTCGATGGCTTCGTTGATGGTTACTTTACACGGAATGTCCGGGCAAAACTTGAGATGATAAACCGCCAGCCGAAGAATGCTGCGATCCACGCTCGATAACCGCGAAAGCTCCCAGCGAATCGCCGCCGTCTGGATCAGCGCATCGCAGTCCTCGCGGTGTTTCCATGTTCCCAGGGTCCACTCTTCGGCCTGTTGGCGGATCAGGTCGTCTTCGCCGTACTCGACAAAGAAACCTCGCATGCCCGCCAGGAAGATGTCTCCCTGAACATCCAATTGATAGACGGCCTGCATGGCCAGTTCTCGAGCGCGGGTACGACGATCCATTTCGTTACCTTCGCCAACCGACAACGGACGGCGGTGCGGGGAATATTTGTGATTGGTTTTGTAAACGGTTCACAGCGGATCATCCCTGAAAGAAGGCCGGAAACATCAATCCAGTTGCTCCAACAGATTGGCCATTTCCATCGCCGACATCGCGGCGTGCGCCCCGGCGTTACCCTGCTTGGAGCCGGCCCGCTCAATGGCCTGTTCCAGGGTATCGCAGGTCAACACGCCAAAGATGGCAGGAATACCGGTTTCATAATTAACCTGCCCGATACCTCGAGATACCTGCTGGCATACATAGTCATAGTGATCGGTTTGTCCCTTGATGACGGCCCCGAGGCAGATCACCGCATGAACCTTGCCGCCGGCGGCCAACCGTTTGGCCGCAACGGTAATTTCGATCGCGCCGGGAACCCAGACCACCGATATCTGCTCATCCTTGGCCCCATGTCGCTGGAGACAATCGATCGCACCGGCCAGCAACTTGCCGGTAATAAACTCGTTGAAACGGCTGACGACGATGGCGTACCGAAATTTCCCGGCGACCAGTTGCCCCTTGTATTCATTCATGCGTTGGCTCCCAAACCGTTTGTATTGAATTCGCCCAATCAATCCTGATTATAGGACTCAAATCCGCTTTTCTGCCGGGCATTCAACCGCCGAGCGGTCTTTCCGAAAGATCTACCATCATACATAAGATGAATGATTTTAACGGATTATACCCGGAAAAACCAGCAAAATCTTTGCCGATCGATAACCATTTTGCCCCTCAAAATACTCCCCAAGATCATTGGAAAAAATGCCGATACGTTGATCGAACCCGGCGGATGGAACCGGCGGAGGGCAATCCCGATGGATTTGGCTAAGCCTATCCTGAATAACGACTTAACCGAAGGTAACCGATGTTTGAAACAACCGATTTCAATCCGTGGGACGAAGCGGATCGCATGGCCGGTATGGCCTTTGAAATGTACGAAAACGGGCAAATGGACCTGGCCCTTACCCAATTGCAGGAAGCGATTGAAATCAATCCCGGCAACAGCGCATGGCTGTTCAACAAGGGATTGACCTTGGACGCCATGGAACGGTATCTGGAAGCGATCGAATCCTTCGAGCAAGCCCTGGAATTATCGCCTGACGATCCCGAAATCCTGAATTCCCTGGCGGTGGATTTCACGCGAACCGGTCAATACGATCGGGCTCTTCAGACATTTGAGAGAATCCAGAAGATCGAACCCGGATTTGAGCCGTGCTATTGTAACCGGATCATTACGTACACCGAGTTGGATCAGCACGACAAGGCCGAAGAGATGTTCTATCTGGCCCAACAGATCAATCCGGATTGCCCAATCTGCTTTTATAATATCGGTAATTCCCTGTTTAGCCGACAGAAGTACAAGCGGGCCATTTGGTGCTGGCAGAGGACCGCGCTGCTGGAACCGACACATCCGCAGATCCATTATCGAATCGCGCAGGCCTACTGGGCGGACGGCGATATGGATGGCGCTCAAAAACATTTTCTGGCCGAACTTCGAAACAATCCGGGCGACACCGATGTGATCCTGGATTTTGGAATCTTTCTTCTCAAGTCCGGCCGGACCGATGCGGCCCGCGAAAAATTCAACCGCTGCCTGGAATTGAATCCCGACTTTGCCCCGGCCAAATTCTATCTCGGGGAAACAGCCATGCAAGCCAAGGACATCGAATTGGCCCGCCAATGGTTTACCCTGGCCACGCAGGGAGATAAGCGACTGCCCGGCCCATCGTTTCGTCTGGCCCAACTGGCGGTTCAATCCGGTGATTTGAAGCCGGCGATCCAATTTCTCAAGGAAGAATTTGCATTGAACATCATCGACCCGGATGTATTGTTGTCGATGGGACAGATGTTTATGGATATGGGCGAACTGGATCCGGCGACGGAATGTTTTCTGCGAGTCGTCGATGAGGACAATCAGAATGTTCAGGCCTTTTCCTGCCTGGGCAAAACGCTCGCCCAGCGGAAAGATTACCAGGGCGCGATTCAGTTTCTGGAACATGCACAGCGGCTTGGCGGGGATTCGGAAGACGTGTCGGCCGATATCGCCCGCCTGAACCTGAGTATGTACCGGTATTCCGCCGCAGCTCGGATTCTTTATCAGGCACAACGAACTCGGCCGTCCGATCCGGAACTCCATTCGCTGACGCGAACCGTCCATTGGCTCCTGTTACGCCGCGCGTTCCAGCGAAAAATCCTTTCCTCCAGCATTTACAGGCGATTTCGACAGTTCCTTTCGGGATATCAGTTCCGGATTCGTCGCGTGATCAACAGCAAACGCAGAACCGCCGTTCCGGTCATTCCTGCTCCAATCGGAAAACGTAAATCAGAATAATGCTTCCATTTCCTCCGCGAGGTCCCCTTGCCAGGTCGGGCCATGCCGTTATCAATCCATCCTTTTATCGATGCGATTGTCCGGATAATCCTCTTGCCTGGATATCAAACGTTCTCTATAATACTTCGCTTGATTATATTTCTGGCGGGCTTTCGCTGAACGGAAATCGCAATAGCGGCGTATTGATACCCCGTCAGGCGTCATCGAGAGGCAAAAAGCTCTTTTTTAACATTATAACGCCGGTCTGGGACAACGTAGAACTCCTCAGGCCGAGTGGCGGAATGGCAGACGCTGGGGATTTAAAATCCCCTGCCCGTACAGGGCGTGAGGGTTCGATTCCCTCCTCGGCTATCTTGAAATACACGATGGATGCCTTGAACGTTCTGGGAACAATAAAGAATCAGATGCTCTGTTCAGACAAATAGCCGGATTTGTCGCAGGTGTCGTGGACACAGAGCAGGAGAAGCGAAATGACTGAACCGTACAAATTGCAGGATATCGACCGACCGAATCTATATCGGGAAACATTCCCCTATACGGAGTTTCCCAAGGTGATATTCGATGGCATTGAAACGCCCATGGAGCATCCCAGGGATATCTGGATTACGGATACCACCTTCCGTGACGGTCAACAGGCCCGCCCCCCGTATTCGCCTGAACAGGTCCTGCGCATCTACGATTTTCTCCATGAAATCGACGGCGGAACGGGATTGATTCGTCAGTGTGAATTCTTCCTGTATTCCAAAAAAGACAAGAAGGCCGTGGAACTGTGCAAGTCCCGCGGGTACGAATACCCCGAAGTTACCGGATGGATTCGTGCCGTGGCGGCGGACTTCCGTTTTGTCAAGGATCTGGGACTGGCCGAAACGGGGATTTTGACCTCCGCCAGCGATTACCATGTGTTTCTGAAACTGAAAAAAACCAGGAACCAGGCCCTGCAGGATTATCTGGATATCGTCAAGGCCGCGCTCGACAACGGGGTCAATCCCCGATGCCACTATGAAGACATCACCCGGGCCGATTATGATGGATTTATCCTGCCGTTCGCTCAGGAGTTGCTGAAATTATCGCAGCAGTACAACCGCCCGATCAAAATGCGATTGTGCGATACCCTGGGATTCGGGCTGCCCTATCCGGGCGTTGCCCTGCCCCGCAGTATTCCGAAACTGGTGAATGGACTGCGGAAGATCGGAGTCCCCGGCGAGTGGCTCGAATGGCACGGCCACAATGATCTGCACAAGGTGCAGGTGAACGCCGCTACCGCATGGCTGTATGGCTGTTGCGCGGCCAACTGCGCCATTTTCGGCATGGGCGAACGAACCGGAAATCCCCCCTTGGAAGCCCTGGTCATCGAGCACGCACAGCTTCGCGGAACCAATCCCAAGGTCAATTATTCGGCGATTACCGAACTCTATCACTATGCCCAGAAGGAACTCGGATTTGGCATTCCCGCCAATTATCCGCTGGTCGGAAAAGATTTTAACGTAACCCGGGCCGGAATTCATGCGGATGGACTTCTCAAGAACGAGGAAATTTATAACTGCTTTGATACCCTCAAGCTTCTTAAGCGGCCGGTCGGAGTGGCCATCACCGATAAGAGCGGCGCCGCGGGGATCAAACATTACATCGAGGAAAAATATGTTATCGACATCCCCAAACATGATCCTCGAGTCGGTTATATCAAAGATAAAATCGACGCCGAATATTTGGTGGATCGGCTTTCCGCTATTTCCGACAATGAAATGGACACCTGGATTCGAGAAGCTTTTGGAAACCAACTTCCGCCGCTGAGGTAGGATGATGCGGGGATCGGACTGTATGCCATGCCGGAGTCATAAAGAATGCGATGAATCGATCGTTCGTGGATCCGAATCGCACGGCGGGACAGTCAAAGCGGTTCTTTTCGATCTCGGCGAAACCCTCCTGAATTACGGGCCCTTATGCTCATGGACCTTGTACAATCAAGCCGCGCGAAATACGTACCGGTATCTGCAATCGCTCGGCCAACCCATGGTTTCATTCCCGAGATATTGGTTCATCCACTGGATCGGTTTATGGTGGAATCTGTTACGATCCTGGTGGCGACGACGGGACTTTAATTCCCTGGCAATCCTTCGTCGGTTTGGAGAAAAGAGAGGGTATCGACTCACGGAAGATCAATGGCATGGATTGGAAGCGATGTGGTATCGACCTTTGGCCAATCAATCGCATATCGAATCCAATCTTCCGGAAACGCTAAAGCTGTTGTCCGACCGGGGATTGAAACTGGGAATCCTTTCCAATTCGTTTGTCCATGCCAGCGCTCTGGAATCCCACTTGAAGGAACTGGGGCTTCTGGAATTTCTGCCGGTTCGTATGTTCTCGTATGATTTTGATTATCGAAAACCTGACGTACGATTGTTTCAAGAGGCGATTCGAAGACTGGAAGTTCGACCGCAGGAAGTCCTCTTCGTTGGCGATAGAATCGACGTCGATGTACGCGGATCCAAGGCGGCCGGAATGATCCCGGTGTTGAAAATCGCACATACAAACGCCGGAAAACAACTGCCCAAAGAGGTGATCCGAATCAACCATATCGCCGAGTTACCCGGCATCCTCGATCGGATCGAGCGAGAGAGAATATAGAAGAATTTCGATTGTCCCTGAATCCATTGATTTCTGAGAGAAAAGAAGACGAAATAATCCGGGTCCGATATCAACAAATTCGCAAAGAAGAATCAGTTTGTGGTTTGAATTTCAGTAGGTACCGAGCATGACATCGAAAAAAGTCAGGGCGTTTCAAAAATGTATCAATCCCGCATGTGCCGCCGAGTTTGATTGCGGGCAGACCCTGTTCAAATGTCCTCGGTGCGGGGACTTACTGGATATTATTTATGACTGGGATCGGACCCAACTCCCAAAAACGTTATCGGACTTCGGACAGCGGTGGGCCAACCGAAACCATCCCCTGGATTTTTCGGGAGTATGGCGATTTCGTGAGTTACTGGATTTCTGCGAGGACGCACACAAGGTAACCATCGGAGAGGGACAGACGATCTTACAGCGTAACGATGTGCTGGCGGCTCAGTTGGGAATCAAGGCCGGTTGTCTGTTTCTTCAGTACGAAGGATTGAATCCATCGGGCTCGTTCAAAGATAACGGCATGACGGCCGCATTCAGCCACGCCAAGCTGGTCGGCGCACGGTCCAGCGCCTGCGCTTCCACCGGCAATACGTCGGCATCCATGGCTTTATATGCACACAGTTGCGGTCTATCCTGTACGGTTTTCATCGGTTCAGGCCGAATCGCCTATGGTAAACTCAGCCAGTCCATGGACTACGGTGGAAAAACCCTTCAAGTCCAGGGCGACTTTGATGATTGCATGAAGCAGGTTCAGGATGTCTGTCGGGAACTGAATATCTATCTGGTCAATTCGCTGAATCCCTTCCGTCTCGAAGGCCAAAAGACCATCATGTACCGTATCCTCGAACAACTTGGATGGCAACTGCCCGATTGGATTGTTGTACCCGGAGGAAACCTCGGCAACTCCAGCTCGTTCGGCAAGGCCTTTCAGGAGCTCCAACAGCTCAATCTGATCGACCGCATTCCACGTCTGGCTATCATTAACGCCTCCGGCGCCGATACCCTGGCACACCTATACAACCACAAGAAACTTCGATGGAACAGCGGTCATATCGAGGAAAAAATCATCAGCGATTTCTATGCGGAGTTAACGGCGAAGAAATTTTCTCCGCATACCTGCGCATCGGCGATTGAAATCTCCAGGCCGGTTAACCTCAAAAAATGTTTGCGGGCGCTGGATATCTGCAAGGGTGTTGTATTGGCGGTTTCGGATGCCGAAATCATCGACGCCAAAGCCCAGATTGGTCTCTACGGTCTGGGTTGCGAACCGGCTTCCGCCGCGACGATTGCCGGTTTAAAATATCTTTTGACCGACGGGACAATTCAACCTGACGAACGTATCGCCTGCGTTCTGACCGGCCATGCGCTCAAGGATCCCACGGTTACCGTCAACTATCACAAGGACAAGATGGGCTCGTTCAGCAATCCGCCCATTGAAGTGCCCAACGATCTGCAGGAAATCATTCGCCATATGAAGGCGTAATTCTCAGGATCGGTTGCTCATTTTTCCCGATCCTCTCGCGAGTGTTATTCGATTCGCAAAACCGCTCTGCATTTCCTGCAGGTAACGGCATCGACGTCCTCTGTCGCTATCTCTTCCATCTGCGCACGGTGAGCGGCCTCGCGATCGCGCGGATTGCATGCAACCATCCCATCGTGGTTCAGAAAATGCATCTCCCGCCTTGTGCGTTGCCGTCTGCGCCATGTCGTCATCCAAGGATTCCGCGTATCGGTGTCAGGTCGATTCGATCCGAACATTGATTGTTTCCTCCCGCCGGGCATACTCCGGAGTACGGCGGCGCCGCATCAGGAGCTGCCTTCGCCGTTCAACCGCTGAGGAAAATTTCTCGCGGTTATCCGTCGGTCCCCCTACCAGATACGAATCCAGCAGAAGCTTCCGATGTCGCTCATCGAAGAACGGTTCGCACATACTGTACAGGAACGCCCCCAGATCGCGGGATCGCTGGCCGATATCGTTTCTCCGGATCATCATCCGATGCAGGTCGATCAGCGCAAACGAATTTTCCGTGTAATCAGATCCTGTATTTCCCAATAGAAACACATGCCAGACATACAGATCCGGCAGTCGAATACCCGCTTCATGAATCCTCCGAACCAATCGCCCAAGAACCGAGATCATTTTCTCCAACTCAAGCGAGCGA
This sequence comes from uncultured Pirellulales bacterium, assembly GCA_964386005.1. GTDB lineage: Bacteria > Planctomycetota > Phycisphaerae > Sedimentisphaerales > Anaerohalosphaeraceae > FEN-1350. The sequence continues at coordinate 20,463 of CAYLSB010000062.1, forward strand.
AGATCCGATCGATTTTGTCTTAGCCAATCCGTGAGACAAATACCGTCGATCCGCCGCGTGATGAAAAATGATCGGCGTTCGATCCCCCATACGGTTTGTTCGCCGTAACAGATCGGCTCATACGTCCCCACTCCGATGGAACGAAGAACATTTGCATTCTTCCATTCACAGGCCGCTTGCGAACAGATGGATCCGAAATTCCGCCAGGTAAAAAACACGTCCTTCCAGTGCGGCCGGAAAAATCGTTTCATATAAAAAACATCCGGCCGATCTTTCGCGCCAAATCGCATTTCAACGACATTTCGTTTTGTATTTCGATTGATCAGCGCACCCTCCTCGTAATCGAAATATTCTTCGAACCGATGAAACCCCCATGCTTCCAATCGTTCCTGCCAGCCATCGGAAAATGCAAGACGTGTACGGATTCGACTCATGGATTGGCTTTCTCCGGGGGGATTTCAAGGGAAACGATCGGCGATTTTACTTCTTCCGTTCCCACACAGGTATCGACCTTTCCGGCCGGGGGAAGTTCACAGGAAAATTGAACCTTTTGGCGTTGTTGCGGCAAGACCACCACTTTTCGCGTGGCGACGGCTTTTCCGTTAACATAACAACTGAGGATTTGCGAATAATGTTGCGATTCGAAATTTTCGATCTCCAGTTCCGCCATCAACGTTTTCCGATCGCCGGAAATCGAAAGCCGGGGCTGTCCCAAAAGGCAACCCTGTAACCGAACGGCGAAAACGAACGCATACTCTCCAGGGATCGTCGAGGGCAATCGAATCGTCAGGTTGGCATCATCGCGACTCCATACCAGCGCCTCGGAAACCCCCAGCAGGCGAACCTCCGCAACCTCCGCGCCGGGCGAAGCCGATTTTCCCAGCGAGGGGATCCTCAAGGCCTCAACGGGTTTATCCAGACAAATCACATACAATGTATTCCCTTTACGAGTAAAACGAATATCCTGGGCGGAGAACGGTTCGGCCTCGTTTTCGCCGAAGCTGCCCGCTTTGATCGCGGTGGGTCCCTGGCCGTATATATACCACGGCCGTGTCCCATAGATCGCCTCGCCGTTGGTCCGTAACCATCGTCCGATGTCCAGTAAAATCTGTTGCACAGGTTCGGGAATCGTACCGTCGGCTTTCGGACCGATGTTCAGCAACAGAACGCCGTTCTTGCTGACAATATCGACCAGGTCGTCCACCAGCGAATCGACGGTCTTGAAATCGTCGTTGTCGATATACCCCCAGCTTTTGCGACTGACAGAAGTATCCGTCTGCCATACCATGGGACGAATCGTATCCAACTTACCCCGCTCGATATCCAGTACCGCCGTCCCATCCGGAAACGCCTTGTCTTTGTACTGCAGAACCACGCCGTTATTCCATTCGATGCCCTTATTGTAATAATAGGCGGCGATCTTTTGACGATAGGGTTCATATTCCGGACGATTGAAGCCGAAATCAAACCACAAAATATCCGGCCGGTATTTGTCGACAATCTCCGTCGTCCGGGCAAACCAGTGATTCATAAATTCTTCGCTGGTCGGTCCATCGTCATCATTGGGCTTTCCGTACAAACCGGCATACTTCGGATCGTTGGTATCAAACTCGTCGCTGTGGGCATAGTAATAATAGTTGTAGGCATAATGACTGGACAAACCCAGCCGCATTCCCTTGTCACGGACCGCTTTGGCCAATTCTCCGGCGACGTCCCGTTTAGGACCTAATTTGGATGCACAATAGTCAGTAAAACTTGAATCGTACATCGCAAACCCATCATGATGCTCCGCCACCGACACGACAAACTTGGCGCCGGCCTGGCTGAATAACTCCGCCCACGCGACCGGATCCCACATTTCGGCCTTGAACATCGGAATAAAATCCTTATACCCAAAGGCCTTTTGCTTTCCCCAGGTATTCCGATGATGTTCAAATGCCGGTTCATCCTTTCGATACATGTTTCTCGGATACCATTCATTGCCGAAAGCGGGCACGGCGTACACGCCCCAGTGGATGAATATCCCAAATTTATCATCCTCAAACCACTGCGGGACCTTGTACCGTTTCAGGGAGTCCCACGCGGGTTCATACGTCAGCCCCTCGGCTTGACAATCCCATTGTGATATTCCCAGGGAAACCAGCACCAAAACGAATTTCCATTTCCAGGATTTCATGGATGACCTTTCTCTCTGTCTCAGGCCTCTTGATCCTCCAGGCATACGATCCGACAATTCAGCCGCGTCTATTATACCCGGTTTTGAGAATGGAGTCATCCAGCGCGCAAAAAAAGGGAGAGCCATACGCCCTGTGGCTCTCCCGCTACTATGTGGCTCTATTCGTTTTGGTTTAGCCTTCCCTCGTCAAGCCGGTCGGTTTACGATCTGCCGTGCAAGCTGTACCCTTCGAGGCCGTCAGGGGGTTGGCTATTATGGCCGGACAGGTCATTCACGAGAGCCACATCTTGGTCCTGGTTCCTTGTCAATGAACAATACGTTTCCTCATCGATCTACTATCCGAACACCCTCGTATTCAAGGTTTGGCCAGCCGCGGTGGTATGGCACCATCCCATGTGCTGACCCTGGTTAAGGTTGGAAAAGATTATGCGATTGTCAATGACCGGTTCGAATCGCGTCGTGTCGTTTCTTTACATCGCTGTCAATCAGTATTGTTGTTCGTCTTATTACCGGCTTTCCCCTGCCATGCAGAATATCGGCGCAAGGATTGAAAGAACTTTGAGGTTTTTTTTGATTTTTCAGACCGGTACAAAAATCGTTTATGACAGGGTTACCATGCGGTTTTTTATCGGAGGTATGATGGATTCAGGATTTTCGTTTCTTTCGCGAGATCAGGAAAACGACAACGACGGCCACCACCACGATAACCATCACTTCCTGAGTTCCAAACATCATAACCGCTATCATACACCAGTTCCTTCCCAGGGAAGAAATTCACATCCATTGGCACGACAACAGATCAATTATTGAATCTGTCGTATTGTACGGAGTTTGACGTCAAGGGCAATAGGATTGTCGAGGGTTTTGAATATGGTACAATGCCGGCGAGACATGGAATTACAGAAAGGTTGTGGTATGAAAAGTATTTCGAAGGCCATCGATATCAATCGGGAGTTCGGGCTGGTCCTGTCGGGTATATGCTTCCTATTTATCATAATCCTTTTGTGTCCAGCAGCGTCTGTCGCGGACCCTGAAAAAATTCTCGATTTAGGAAACGGCAAATCCGTTTATCGATGGTGCGGATCCTGTGCCGTCTATGCGATCGCCGAAGGCGATTCAGCCCTGGTCATCGACGCCGGGAACAGTGATGTCGGGTCGAATCTGAAGGAGGCAGGCATCAAGAACATCGACTGGCTCCTTTTCACACATCATCATCGCGAGCAAACCTGGTTATGGGAACGATGCAAGACAGGCGAGACCCGCATCGCGGTGCCGGAGGCCGAAAGGGACCTGTTCGAAAAGCCGATGGACTTCCGCAAGATTATGCCCTCGCTGGGCGATCGCTTCAGCGTGTATGGCGCCAGCTTCGTACGGCCGTGGATGGAACCGATCAACGTGAACAGGACATTCAAGCCCGGTGATGTTTTCGAATGGCATGGAATGCAATTACGCTGCATCGATTCTCGTGGTCATAGCCCCGGTGCACTGAGCTATGCCCTGCAATCCGGCGATCATCGTATCATCTTCAGCGGCGACACGATGTACAATGGGTCGCAACTTGTAACCTGGTTTGACAGCGAATGGGATTATGGTTACGGTGAAGGTCTTAAGTCCCTGATCGAATCTGTCGGCCGATTGATTGACGAAAAACCGACGATCCTCTTGCCCTCGCACGGCCCGATCATCGACAAAGATCCGCTCGCCCAACTGACGACCTACAAGCAGCGGCTCGAAACACTCCTGAAGCTCTATGTCCGCGGTTACGGCCTGGGCACCACCGCACCTGCTGAACAGGACCTGGTCTCCAGGCCAACAACCGTCGAAGACATCGGCCAGGTCTTGCCCCACTTGTACAAATACAAAAAGTATAACGACTGGCCCAACTTCGGTATCCTCATCGCCGACAGCGGCCGGGCTCTGGTCTTCGACGCCGGCGTCGGAAAGGAGCGATTGGATAAAACTCTTAAGCAGATGAAAGACAAGCTCGGCCTCAAAGCCATCGATGCGGTGCTCGTCACCCATATGCACGGCGACCATGTTACCGATGCCCTGTATCTGCGCGACCAATGGGGTGCCAGGTTGTGGACGCTGGATCGCGTCGCTCAAGTCTGCGCCAATCCGCAGGATTACGATTATGCCGCGATGGTCTGCGCCTATGGCGGAATCGACAAGTGCCCTTTCGACCGTACCTTTGTCGATGGCGAATCCTTCGAGTGGGAAGGGTATACGTTCACGATTGACTGGATGCCCGGTCAGACGGAGTTCGGTTGCTGTATTCAGGGGCGGATCGACGGCAAGCTGGTTGCCTTTACCGGCGACAATCTGTTTGGCAATCCCGCCGACCCTGCCCAGAACGGTCACGAGGCCGTCGTTGCCCGCAACAGCGCGATCTTTGAAGAAGGATATATCCTCGGTGCCGATTACCTCAAAAAGCTCAATCCCGACATAATCGTTGCCGGCCATTCGTGGGTCATGGATAAGCCCGCCGGCATGATTGAGCGTTTCGCGGCGTGGGCCCGTGAAATCCGCGACCTCTATCAAGAACTCAGCGGCGACGAGGATTACCGTTATCGCTTTGATCCGTACTGGGTTCGCGCCGAACCCTATCGCGTGAAGATTGAACCAGGGAAAGACACCCAGTTTGATCTGGTCGTCCGCAACTTCGAAACGAAATCGACTGAATTTGAAGTCTACTTATTTGGCTACGACATCCGGAACATGAAACCTTTGGTTGTCCGCCACAAAGTCGAACCTGAATCAAGTGTTCGAACACCCATAACCCTGACATCGGCCAAACCGTTGAAAGAACCTCAAATGATTTGTCTTTCCGTCATCCGTGACGGCCAGCACCTCGGTCCCCTCTTCGACATGATCGTCTATCCGTCGGAGAAATGACATGGACCAACGATCGAAACTCAAATGGATTCGTGTTTTCCTGATCCTATTTGCATTGGGTATTCTCTTTGGGCTGCATACGGTGGTGTTGGTCCAACCGGAAACCGGATTGTTCGTTCATTACCTTGGTCATGGGACATTCATGGAATCCCTTCTTCCGTTTGTATCCGATTGGGTTGAACATCTCCATCTGGCGATATCCGATACCTATCAAAAATATCCCGTAATCGCCTATTGCATGGACTGGCTTTCGTTTGCCTGTGTCGTGTTTTTGATTTTCATCTTCGGCGCGATCAGGGACCCGGTACGAAATATCTGGATCATTCAAACATTCATCATCGCATGTGTGATGGCGTTTCTATTGCCGTTTGTCGTCGGTCCATTCCGCGGGATCCCGATCTTCTGGCGATTGATCGACTGCAGCTTTGGATTGATCGGATTCGTATTATTATGGATTCCCTATCGATGGATCAAACAAATTTCAAACGAATAACCGAATGTTCCAAAGAATCCGTTATACCCAATCATTGACCATCGCGATCTTGCCGATGGCCTTTCCCGATTCCAGTTTGCGATGGGCGTCGGCTACCCGGCTGAACGGGAATTTTTCCGGATCGAGCAAAGGGGTAATTCTGCCGGCATCCACAAGCCCCGCAATCCGCCGCAGAATCTCCCCATGATGCGCCCGCCCGCGGCCGGTCAACAACGGCAAAAGCATGAAGACTACATGCAGCGTTAAACCTTTGCTGTGCACCATCGTCAGGTCATGCGTGCCCCGAGCCGCAATGCAGATCACCTTCCCCCCTGCCGCGGCCGCCTGAAAACTGGCCAATAGATTCGTCCCGCCGACTGTATCGAAGACAACATCAAATCCCTGGCCCCCCGTGTGTTGCTGAACATATTCCTCGACCGATTGTCTTTTGTAATCGATGATGACATCGGCGCCGAGAGATTTTGCCAGTTCCCCTTTCTCCTCTGAAGACACCGTGGTACACACCATTGCCCCCATTGCCCGTGCGATTTGAATCGCGATATGTCCAACTCCGCCGGCTCCGGCATGAACAAGAACCTTCTGCCCCGGACGAACATCCGCCCGATCGACCAGGGCCTCCCAAGCAGTGATTCCCACCAACGGCAGAGCGGCCGCCTGCGTACAATCAAGACCTTTCGGTTTTGCGGCCACAAAGTCGGCATCGGCAAGCATGTACTCGGCTAACGCACCGGGGTATTCTTTGAATCCTCCCGCGCAGGCATAGACCTCGTCACCATGAGAAAATCCTTGTACGCCATCTCCGATCGTTTCAATGACCCCAGCCACATCTCCATGCAATACGGCCGGAAAGATCGGAGCTATCGCAGGTACAAGACCACTACGAACCTTGACATCGATGGGATTCACGCTGGATGCTTTTACGCGAATCAATACATGATTGGGCTTTGCCTCCGGTTGAATCAACTCTTGACACGCAAATTCTTCCGGGGATCCGAAACGCTGAATGATGATCGCTTTCATGAAGGGCCTCCAAGACTACATGCAATTTGACATTGTAGAAACAATCCCAAAAGGTACCTCTGATCAAAGCCCGGAATTATACTGATCGGATTTGGAAGGAAATCTCTTAATCCGACGGACCATTATATCAAATTACAGAAGAATCAGGTGAAATGATCGAATAAATGCGCAAAAAATCGCCTGGTCTTAAGCGAAGGAGGACGAAGCCATTGCGGCCCCGGGTGACACTTAAGCCAGGCGATATACCGTATTCTCTTATATCTGTCATCACAAATCAACAAAAAAACAGGAGAAAAATGAAAAATAAAAAGTAATATCGCCTCTTTTTTCTCACAATACACAGCCGATCCCCTCCTCTTATCCAAATTTGATGCCAGCGTCAAAAGTTTTGAATGGAAATCAATGCGATAAATCTTTACAAA
>CAYLSB010000063.1:0-27200 GCA_964386005.1 uncultured Pirellulales bacterium
AGGCCATTTTGTTCATCGAAAATATTCAGATTCGGTGAAATATCCGGGTTAATAATAGTTAACATTTGCTGCATTAGTGTTTCATTGCGTAAACATTTCTGCCTCATCAGTTCCTCATACACTCCTGCTGGATACGGCGAAACAGGCATGTAAATCTGTGAAAGTTCACCAATGCAAAACCGAGAAAATCGCCAGAGTCTTATTGTTTCGTTGTTGACAATCGTCGTATCTTGTTCCTATCATGCCCGTTGTTTGTTTTGTCAATCCGGAGAAAAATGAGGGTTCAAATGTAGGAGTTCCACGCATGAAGTCAAAATTACATTTCATTGTCATTCCCGCCGTGTATTTTACACTATGTATATCCCAAATGTCTATTGCCAAGTATGGAGGTGGCTCGGGCACGTTTGCTGATCCCTACCAGATTCGGACTCCCCAGCAAATGAACACCATCGGCATCAATACAGAGGATATGGGTAAACATTTTAAGCTGATGTCTGATATCGACATGTCAGCTTATACCGGCGTGCAATATCATGTCATTGGCGATGTAATGAATAAATTTACCGGTTCATTCGACGGGGACGGACATGTCATCAGCAACTTGACCTATGTGACAACCAGTGCTTATTATGATATCGGCGTGTTTGGCCGGATCGCCGGTGCCACGATCAAAAATCTTGGCGCCAGGAATGTGACGATTTCGTCCAACGGCGATTGGATCGGCGGTCTGGTGGGAAGGAGTGATAACGGAACGGTCGTGAATTGTTTTACATCCGGTTCCGTTACAGGACAATATGGCGCCGGGGGCCTGGTAGGTTCGAACCAGGGTTGGATCATCAATTGCTACTCCGGCTGCAGCACCACGACAACAGACACGATATCCAAGGCGGCCGGACTGGCGGCGACCAACGATGGCTCGATCGCCAACTGCTATGCGACGGGTCTGGTCAAAGGAAAAAATACCGTTCTCAGCGGCGGACTGGTGGGAATGGGAAATGGTTCGGTTGCCGCCAGTTTCTGGGATACACAGACCACAGGAAAGTCCGAAAGCGTTGGCGGTACCGGAAAAAATACGGCCGAAATGAAGACCCTCGAAACCTTCACCTCTGCCGACTGGGATTTCACGGATACCGATGGCGATGCGGCCGATTGGTGGATGCCAAGTAACAGTTATCCCCGGCTGGCATGGGAGTACCCTTACGGTCCGGGCAGCGGAACACCCGAAGATCCATATCAAATCTGGACGCCCCAGCAAATGAACGCCATCGGTCTCAATCCGGCTGATTGGAATAAACAATTTCTCCTGATGGCCGACCTCGATATGTCGATTTTCACAGGGACGCAGTATCGCATCATCGGAAATGGGACCACACCATTTTCCGGTTCCTTGGACGGAAATGGACATGTCATCCGCAACCTGACCTTCATGACAGCATCCGATGTGGATTACGTCGGATTATTTGGACAGATCGTTAATGCCACGATTCAAAACCTGGGTCTCGATAATGTCTTGCTCTCAACCGGAGGCAGTTGGATCGGTGGACTTGCGGGAGTAAAAAAAGGAGGCATTGTAACCGCGTGTTATGTGACCGGTTCGGTCAGCGGGGATCGAATTGGCGGATTTGTGGGATATCATTATTTGGGGGTGATCGAAAACTGTTATGCATCCTGCCTGGTCACCGGAACGACCACATCCTATGTCGGTGGATTGGTGGGGTATAATGATATTGCATCTTCGATAACCGATTGCTATGCGACGGGTTGGGTCAGTGGAGGCGGCTCGATCGGCGGATTGCTTGGATTTAGCCATCCAGATTCACCGATCATCGCCTGCTTCTGGGATACTCAGACCAGCGGAAGAACCACCAGTGCCGGCGGAACGGGGAAAACGACGGCCGAGATGAAAACGCTTTCGACTTTTGCTACTGCAGGATGGGATTGTGTTGATCTATGGGGGATTGGCAACCGTCAGACTTACCCGTATCTGAAATATCTGACGGGTTTCTATCCTGCAGATATCAATCTCAGCGGTACAGTCGATATGGAGGACCTGGCGACTGTAGCGGCCAACTGGCTGAGGCAATGATCGATCCTCGGTTGCGATGAAACTGAATCGGCCTCTGGCAGTCGGTGCCGAAGGCGGACACGGGCCAATCCTCTATATCGTCGAGAAGTAAGATACCGGGCGGGAATTGAGATTGACATCGCCGAGTTCGGTCTTCAATAGTCGATCCGGATTGTATAGTTCCGTAAATGGATACGCCAACAGAATATAACCGTTGCCCAAAGGGAATTTCAGCTTACGGCTTTGTCTGGAAGGGCATACACAAATGTTTCGTTGAAGAATCGAAATCGTTTCCAAAAAATGGATACTGTAATTCGGTCGTCGAAAAACGTAATGGATTGATGGATAAGGGTTTGCGAAATCAAGATACGCCAATGCGATAAAAAAGTGAAAATCGGCATTTTTCCGGGTTGCTTTATTATTCGGAATGGTGTATTATTTACATGGAATCAGGAGAGAGAGGGGATGAATGACTATCCAGGAATACGGGGATTTTCCTGGGTAGTTTTTTTTCGCCCGAATCGGGCCAAGGTACGGTTTTCAGAAAGCGGTATATTGTATACATCCTGACTAAACTGTCCGATGGGTCTTATGAAGGCGGCAGAATGTCTGATCATCGTGTCATGCAGAATTTTTTGCTAACATCCAAGAAAGTCAAATGACTTCCAGCCATCCATCGCCGGTTGCGGGAATGTAATCAGGTCGATGTGGTCAAGGCGATCATTGACGAATGAAATCCCGTGATTTCCAGCATGTTGCATTTCTGGTACATCCGCTACATCCACTATATAATCATAGACAGTCTTACATGAACTTTTTTTCAAGGCGAAATCCTGACCGAACGAGGCGTCAAGGACGATTTGCCCCTGGACTCGCCTCCGACCACCGTACGGCTCCCGAAGAGCTGGGTTTGGATTTCGACACCACCGATGATGCAGTCCATAGGACCCAGGAATGCCGATTCTTTCATGGGTACTATGACCAGTACTGTTTCCTGCCGTTGTATGTCTTTTGCGGAGATCAACTCCTGGCCGCCTATCTGCGTCCAGCCAACATCGACGGGGCTCATCACAGCCGGGCGATCCTGAAGCGGCTGGTTCTCATCGGGTTGGCTGTTTCTTGTATCGATGTTCAAATTTCAGGAATCGAGCTGGATGACCCCCGATTCCTCAATATTTCATGGCGATATTTCTGTGGAATAATCGATTTTTGTGCCATACCGTTTCTCCGCGGTCCGTTCTTGATTTTGCGGCGAGAGTATGATACCCTGATGTACGAATGTGTCGCTTCCCGAATGAACCAGCGCATTGTTCGAATCCTAAAAATGGGAGCATCGTCTATGGGCTACTCGCGTATAAATAACGCGGGAATACGGTTTTGTATCGTAATTGGGGGTTGCCTTGCCGTTTCTTCTGTGTCCGGCTCGTTTCACGATCAGGTCGAGCGGGACTGGCTCCTCCAGGAACAAACCCGGTATGCCGGCCACAACGCGCAAATGACCACCCAGACCGATGCTGCGGGTGCCTGCGATGGCGTCAAAGACGGGCAGTGGGGTTTTCATACCGAACATTCCGAAAAGCCCTGGTGGCAAGTGGATCTGGGCGTCTTGATCGCGGTCAACCGGATTCATATCTTCAACCGTTGCGATCCCGGTCTCGCCGTACGAAATTCACAATTGATTTTGCTGATTTCAAACGATGGAGAAAACTGGCGGCAGGTTTTTCAAAATGACGGCTCGACCTTTTTCGGCTTCACGGACAATAAACCTCTTGTTATTCGACTGGAAAACCTGACAACGCGATATGTCCGCGTTCAGTTGCCCGGAAAGGAGTATCTTCATCTCGACGAAGTTGAAATTTTCGGCCCGGACGATCCGGCAAAGAATCTGGCATTACACCAGCCCGCCGATCAGAGTTCACTGTCGCAATGGTCCAACCGGTCGGATACCCTGGAGATCCATTTCACCACGCGGGCCGGACAGATTCTGGCCCACTGTGAACGACTGCTCAACGAACGCCGCGAACAGAATTTCGACGTGCGTTCGTGTCGCGATCGATACGAAGGACTTCTTAAACAATTCCAGTCGCCTTTATCGCCTGAAACCAGCCGCGAATTGTATTTATCCGTCCGCCGGCTCCAGCGCGCTCTGACGCTGATGGATCCCCTGTTGAACATCCCGCAAATCCTTTTTATCAAACGCGTTCCCGGCGTTTACAGCCACATGTCGGATCAGCATTACGGCTGGTGGTCGCGTCCCGGCGGGGGAGTGTACCTGCTGCGGGATTTCAAAACCGATTCTCCGCAAGTGGAATGCATCAGCGGGGCGTTCACACAGTCCGGCAGTTTTCAGCAGCCCGCGTTGTCGTATGACGGCCGTAAAGTCCTGTTTGCCTGGTGCAGGTATTATCCCTATCTCGCCGGCGAGGCCAACAAGTTCGACAAAAAGAATGTTCCCGAAGACGCATTTTATCATCTGTTCGAAATGAATCTCGACGGATCAGGGGTGCGCCAATTGACCTTCGGCAAATACGACGACTTTGACGGCCGCTATCTTCCCGACGGCCGGATCGTATTTCTGTCCACGCGGCGCGGACACGCGCTTCAGGTCGGCTCCGATACGGCGGCTCAAACCCTTGTTCGCAACGATCTGCCTGATTGCTACGTCCGTTGCGGCGGCGGTCCGCAGCGGCCGGTCGCGGTCTATACGCTGCACACCATCGACCCCGACGGCAAAAATATCAACGCCATCTCGCCCTTCGAGATGTTCGAGTGGACGCCGAATGTTTCCGTCGAAGGCACGATCCTCTATTCGCGATGGGACTACATCGACCGAGACAACGGCCCCTATATGAGCTTGTGGTCCATGAATCCCGACGGAACCAACGCCCGGCTTGTGTACAAAAATTACACCCGCGTTCCGCACTGTACGTTTGAGCCGCAGAGCGTTCCCGGTTCGCACAAGATTCTGTTCACCGGTTCCGGCCATCATTCCCAGACGATGGGCAGTCTCGTCTTGCTGGATCCCACCGTCGGTACCGAGGGATCCCGCCCGATCACGAGATTGACGCCTGAAGTTGTCTTTCCTGAAATTGAGGGCTGGTCAGGCCACTATTTCACCAACCCGCATCCGCTTTCCGAGCGGATGATTCTGGTCTGCTGGGGCAAAGAGGATACCGTTCGCGAGGGATCGCTCCGCATTTCCAACGGCATGGGTCTGTATGTTTTTGACGCGGCAACGGGCGATCTGGAACTGCTGCATCGCGATCCGGAGATCACCAGCGCCACGCCTCTGGCTGTCACGGCACGACCCAAACCGCCCGTGGTGGTGAACCGGCACAAACCGGACGGCCCGTGCGAAGGGACCTTTCTATTGACAGATGTCTATCAGGGACTCAAGACCATAAAACGCGGCGATATCCAGTCGATCCGGATTATCGCCATTCCGCCGAAAACCCATCCGACGATGGATTACCCGAGCCTGGGTATGACCCGCGAGGAAACCGGCAAGACCGTTCTCGGAACCGTTCCGGTCGAAGCGGATGGCTCGGCCTTTTTCCGCGTCCCCGCGGGCGTCATCGTCTTTTTCCAGGCGATCGATATCCAAGGGATAGCCGTGCAGACGATGCGGAGCGCAACATATGTCCAGCCCGGCCAGACGCTGAGCTGCGTGGGTTGTCACGAATCCCGTCAGCTTTCGCCGGATCGAAAGCCCGTGATGGCGGCGCGGCGCGAGCCGTCGCGCATCTTCGTCGGTCCGGTAGGATCCTGGCCGTACCGATATGATAAACTGGTGCAACCGGTACTCGATCGTTCGTGCGTGTCGTGCCACAAGGCCAACGCGAACAATCCCGTTGCGGCCCGGTTTGTCCTGACGCCGGATCGATCCTATGAATCGTTGACGAAATACGGCACTCCCAGTCTCTTCGATCACGTTTGGCAATGTTATCGGGAGGGGGTATCGGTCGAAGGCCATGGCGCTGCGGCACAATCGGCGATTCTGAACAAAGTACTCGCTGCCGATAGTCCCTGCAAAGAACGTCTCGACGCCGACGGTCTCGAACGCCTGATCGTCTGGATGGATACGCTGGCACAGAAGGCCGGACAGTTCGATTCCGAACAGGAAAAACAGCTTACAATGCTGCGTAACCGGTGGGCCGATCTGTTGATCGAACGTCCGCTGAATCCGACCCGCGTTGCCGGTTTGTCTCAACCCTGATACCCATCGAAAGGAAAGAATACGAATGACATATCGATTTCATGCCGCCAGACTTGCATGTCTTACGGTTATCCTGTCGTTCAGCGCGGTCGGTTTCGCCGAAGGGATCCCGTATGAGAAGAAGGCCACCTGGGCCGAGACGATGTTCGCACTGCGTCAATCAATCGCACGGTCGGTTCCATCGTCCGCGAAGATCGTCATGGGGCCGTGGTACACCACCGGCGCATTGAAGGGCAGGGGATTTTCCGATGAGCTGTTTCCTGAAAAGGGAGTCGATCTGAATGCCAAAGGTCCCAACGGTGGAGCGCTGTGGCACAAAGGCAACTATATCGACGGCCGGGTCCAACGGCTTCGCGCGCCCGATGGATATGCGACATATCTGTATCGCACGATCGACACCGCCGAGGCGTCGTCCATGGCCGCCGGTTTCGGCAGCGATGATGGACTGGTGGTTTGGCTCAACGGCGAAAAGCTTCTTTCGCAGGATGTGCCGCGTGGAGCCGGGGCCAACCAGGATCGGCTGACGTTACCGCTGAAATCCGGAAAAAACGATCTGCTGCTGAAAATCTACAATCGCACCGGTGATCATGGATTCTATTTCGGCGCGATGAACGATCCCATGGCGGTACTATGGGATAAACTGTCCCAGGATTTTTCGCGCGAATGCGAATGGATGAAACAGGATTATCCGGGCGGACAATATTTATCATGGCTTCAAACGTCCGCAACCACCGAAATCGTGGAAATGGTCAGGATCGTTCTCGATTCGCTGGGCGCTTCGGCGGAACGATACCGATCCCAATTGGACACGATTTCCGACAAGGGTGATGTCATTTCCTTATTACATTTGTATGTCCAGACCTGCCGATTTCGAGAGGGTCTGGCGGCATTTCAATCCCTCGATCTTCGCGCGGTGCGGATGGCCGTCGAGGATCTCGTCGGGACGTTCGGTTTTCGCTATCCAAACGGCCCGAAGTACCTCGAACGCCTGTCGTCCATCGAAACATCCATCGAACGGGGACAAGATCCCTCGCAACTGGCCGAACAGGCGATCTCGCTTCAGCGAGAGGCCCTCATGGCGAATCCGCTGCTGGATTTCGACAAACTGCTGGTCATCCGGCGTAATAACCACGGTCCCGCTCTGGGTTTGCCGCAAAACTGGCAGGGGAACTGCTCGCTTCCGCGAAGCGGCTACGACGACGAGATCGCGATCCTGAATCTTCGCGATTCGGCAGCGCCGCTGGTGACGCTGTTCAAGCCGCAGAAGGATTGGATGGTGGCCGACGTGGATCTGCACTTTGACGCCGACAAACTCCTGTTTTCGATGATCGGATCGCACAACCGCTGGCAGATCTTCGAGATCGGCATCGACGGAAAGGGCCTTCGTCAGATCACCGAGGACAATCTTCCGGATGTGGACAATTACGACGCCTGCTACCTTCCTGACGGACGGATCGTCTTCGATTCAACCCGCTGTTTTCAGGGGGTGCCGTGCGTGGGCGGCGGCGATACGGTGGCCAACCTGTGTATTATGGATTCCGGCGGAACCAATATCCGGCAACTATGCTTCGATCAGGATCATAACTGGTCACCCACGGTTCTCAACAATGGAAGGATTTTATATACGCGATGGGAGTATTCGGACACGGCCCATTACTTCAGCCGGATCCTGTTTCACATGAATCCCGACGGTACCGGCCAGAGCGAATACTACGGAAGCAACTCGTACTGGCCCAACTCGGTGTTCTATTCACGGCCCATTCCAAACCATCCGTCGATGGTCGCCACAATTGTGTCCGGTCATCACGGAGTGCCGCGGATGGGCGAACTGATCCTTCTCGATCCGGCCAGGGGACGCATCGAGGCCGACGGCGTCCTCCAGCGGATTCCCGGATACGGAAAGCCCGTGGAACCGGTCATCGTGGATCAGCTTGTGGACAGCAGTTGGCCGAAGTTCCTGCATCCGTATCCACTCAGCGAAAAATATTATCTCGCGGCTTCGCGAAATCCGGATACGGGATGGGGAATCTATCTGGTGGATGTTTTCGACAATCGACTCTTGATCCGCGAGATGCCGGGGCATTCTCTCTTTGAGCCGCTCCCGCTCCGCAAGACCGTTCGGCCTCCGGTGATCCCGGACAAAGTTGACCTGAAGCGAGACGATGCGGTGGTCTATCTTTCGGATATCTATATGGGACGCGGTCTCAAGGATGTTCCTCGCGGATCGGTCAAGAAGCTGCGACTGTATTCTTTCCATTACGGTTATCCGCAGATTGGCGGTCACAAGAATATCGCAGTGGAAGGCGGCTGGGATGTTCATCGGATTCTGGGAACGGTACCCGTGGAGGCGGACGGTTCCGCGTTATTCCGCGTGCCGGCCAATACGCCCATCGCGGTCCAGCCGTTGGATTCCGAGGGGAGAGCCATGCAGGTGATGCGAAGCTGGTTTACCGCGATGCCCGGCGAAAATCTGTCATGCGTCGGATGCCACGAAAAACAAAACACGGTGGCGCCAACCCGGTACGCGGCGGCGGCGAGGAGAACGCCAAGCGAGATTACACCCTGGTATGGTCCGGAGAGGGGCTTCAGTTTCAAGCGGGATGTGCAACCTGTGTTGAACAAGTATTGTGTGGGTTGCCATGACGGATCCACCGTTTCTGCCGCGGATTTCAGGGAAAAGAACCGCAACGGCTGGGGAAATTTTACGCCGGCATACCTGGCGCTGCATCCGTTTGTACGAAGACCCGGACCGGAAAGCGATTATCATACCGAGGTCCCGATGGAATATCACGCCGACACCAGCGAACTGATTCAACGGCTCAAGAAGGGGCACATGAACGTCCGCCTGGATGCGGAAGCGTGGGATCGTCTCTATACATGGATCGATCTGAATGTGCCGGATCACGGGACATGGGCGGAACACACCAATCTGCCGGGAAATTATCGTCAACGGCGGATCGAGATGCGAACGGCCTTCGCCAATCGGCCGGAGGATCCCGAGGCGATTCCGACGACAGTCACAACGCCGGTTGCATTTGTTCAGCCGCCGCCTCGGGAGACGAAACGAACCGAGATCCATGCGGCGGATTGGCCGCTGGATGAACCCGGCGCGAAAACGATGCAGGCCCGGACGGGTCATCCGACTCGCAAGACCCTCGATCTGGGCAATGGCGTCACCATGGAAATGGTCCTGATCCCGGCGGGGCAGTTTATTATGGGCAGCGATGACGGAGCGGACGACGAATCACCGCCAAGCTTGGTCCGGATCGAGCGACCCTTCTGGATGGGTGTCAGCGAAGTGACCCAGGCGCAATATATTCAATTTGATCCGACCCATAAAAACGGATATATGGATCAAAATCATAAAGATCACACGACGCCGGGCTATCCGCTGGATATTCCCAACTATCCCGTGGTTCGTGTGTCGTGGCGGCGAGCCATGGAATTTTCTCAATGGCTCGGAGGCAAAACGGGGATGTTGTTCTCTTTGCCAACCGAGGCACAGTGGGAATGGGCCTGCCGTGCCGGATCGGACAAGGCCTTTTTCTTCGGGGATGCGAATGTGGATTTTGCACGATTCGCGAATCTGGCGGATCGATCGATCCAATTACTGGCGGTGTCGGGTGTCAATCCCCAGCCGATCTCCAATCCGGACAAGTACGAGGACTGGATTCCAAAGGATGCGCGATTTGACGACGGCGAGAAGATCCACTGCGCTGTGGCAAAATATCAGCCGAACCCTTGGGGATTGTACGATATGCACGGCAACGTGTGGGAGTGGACGGCCAGCTCGATGAAACCCTATCCCTATTCGGACGTCGATGGTCGCAACAACCCCGCGTTTTCCGAAAAGCGGGTGGTTCGCGGCGGATCGTTTTATGATCGGCCGTACCGCGCGACATCGTCGTATCGATTGGCGTATGAACCATGGCAACGCGTGTTCAATGTGGGTTTCCGCGTGGTCAGCCCCGCTGATTCGGATCCGTCGGCGGACAAGGCGATCGCAAAGAAAGAATGATTGGATTCCCCCCGAACATCAAGGCACACAAGGGAAATTCAACATCGTGAGTTCGATGCAAATTGAATACGGTCGATACGGAATTTCAAACAAGAGTTTCGGCGATGGCCGGAATGAGATGAATCGAAAGGCGTTCAGGCAAATGAGTACACGAATGACGATGGCGGCAATGATGTGGATCGGCGGGATTGTCGGGACGACAACGGCGGCATCGGAGTATCTATCGCCGCAGGATATCGCGGCCTCCGCTGACGGAAAGACGCTGTATATTACCCTGGCCACGGCCGAGCGGATCGGCGTATTTGATATCGCAACGGCCACGTTGACACGGATGATCGCCGTACCGGGAGTGCCCGGGGGTGTGGCGCTGGATTCGGCGGGTAATCGGCTTTATGCGACCATTGCGACCGTCCGGGGATTTGTCTGCGTGATCGATCTGGATAGCGGACAAATCACCCAGAAAATCGCCGTCGGACATACCCCGGGAAAAATCCTTCTTTCCGGGGACCGCAAGCGTCTGTTCGTATGCGATCAGTTCAATCATTCCGTATCTGTAGTCGATACCGAAGCCCAACGGGTCATCCATACCATTGCCGTACTTCGGGAACCTGTTTCTGCCGCATTGACGGCCGATGGCAAATGGCTCTTTGTGGCGAACTTTCTTCCGGCGGGATCGGCCGATGGCGATACCACATCGGCATCCATTTCGGTAATTGATGCACCACAAGCCAGGCGGGTCAAGGATATCTCTCTTCCGAATGGAAGTACGGCCGTACGGGATATCGCGCTTTCGCCCGACGGGAAATATGCCTACGCGTCGCATATCCTGGCACGCTATCAGCTCCCCACAACCCAGCTTGAACGGGGGTGGATGAATACCAACGCCGTCAGCGTGATCGACACGGAGGGGCAATCGCTGGTCAATACCTTTCTCATCGATGACGTGGACTTCGGTTCGGCCAATCCGTGGGCGATCGCGTGCAGTTCCGACGGAAAATATCTTTGCGTCACCCATGCGGGATCGCATGAGCTGAGCATCATTGACCGGGCGGGATTGCACGACCGGCTGGCCAGGGCGGTCGCCAAACAGAAGGTGACGGATGCGACGGCCAGCGCGGAAGACGTACCGAATGATCTGGCGTTTTTGGTCGATTTGCGGAAGAGGATCAAATTGTCGGGCAAGGGACCGAGAGGCCTTTCGCTGGTCGGCAACAAAGCGTGGGTGACGGAATATTTTTCCGACTCCATCTCCGGGATTGACCTGGAGACCGCCAGGCGGATGGGAACGCCGTCGATCGCTTTGGGTGAAATCAAACCCTTATCGGAGGTTCGCAAAGGAGAGATGTTCTTCTTCGATGCGGGTTTGTGCTTTCAGCAGTGGCAAAGTTGTGCCACATGTCATCCGGGTAATGCGCGAGTGGATGGCTTGAACTGGGACCTCCTGAACGACGGAATCGGCAATCCAAAGAACACCAAGAGTATGGTATGGTCTCACAAGACTCCGCCTGCGATGATTTCGGGAATTCGCGACTCCGCGGAGGCGGCGGTGCGAGCGGGAATTCGGAGTATCCAATTTTCGGTACGGCCGGATGAGGATGCCAGAGCGATTGACGCCTATCTTAAAGAACTTGCTCCGGTTCCGAGCCCGCATCTGTCCGACGGCAAATTGTCGGCTTCCGCCCTCCGCGGCCGGCAGGCTTTTGCGAAGGCCGGTTGTATGCACTGTCATCCGGCGCCGTTGTTTACCGACTTGAAGGAATACAATGTGGGAACCGGCAAGGACCGCGAAAAGGATACGACTTTCGATACTCCGACCTTGGTCGAATTGTGGCGAACGGCGCCTTACCTTCATGACGGAAGGGCCGCCACGGTGAAAGACGTGATTACCATTCACAACATCGGCGATCAGCACGGCAAAACTTCAACGTTAACGGCGGAGGAAATCGCGGACCTGGCGGAGTATCTGTTGTCGTTGTAGCCCCAAGCGATTTTGAATGCATTAATCCGCCATAGGATTGGTTGTTGAAAGGGTTACACGATGAAATCTTCTATTTCTATCTGTATATTCGTATGCTGGATCGGCCCGGCATCGGGTTATCCATCGGATCCGGGCAGCCGGGGGGTGGATTGGGTACAAGTGAAATCCCGTGTGGAAAACCTGGATTGGGCCGGGTCGATCGTCTCCCGACTGAAAGAAAGCGTCGCGACTACACAGAAGCGTTATAACGAGCCGCCTTTGGGAGAGTCCGGATGGTTCCATGATTATTATTGTCCGAAGGATGCCCGGCGGTTGGTATTCGATTGGCAAAAGCCGACGGAGCACCGTTGCGAGGGGTGTGGAACGATTTACAGCGGAACGCCATACGATGATGTCTGGCGAGCGGCGGTGCACGATGATATCATCGCGGCGATGGGGTCGGCGGCGATCCTGTATCGGATTACCGGGCAGGCCGAATATCTGGATTATGCCCGGGGCAAGTTGATCTGGTATGCCGAACATTATGATCAGTATCCGCCGCACGGCAAGCATGCCGGTAAAGGGCGAATTGGGGCGCAATCGCTGGACGAGGCAACGCAGACGGTGGAACTGGCGCAAGCGTATTGGGATATTTGTCCGGCATTGAATGAAAATGAGAGGGCAACCATTGCCGAAAAGCTTTTGATTCCGGCAGCAAAATTTATCCATTCACAGACGCGTGCGATTCATAACATCCATAGCTGGCATAATGCCGCGGTGGGTCTGGTGGGATTTGCCGTCGGAGATACGGGGCTGGTTACGGTGGCGATCGACGGACCCTTCGGCCTGAACTCTCAGATCGCACAAGGCGTCAAAGACGATGGATTCTGGTATGAAGGTTCGGTAGGGTATCATTTTTACACGATCTCCAGTATGGAGCCGCTGGTGCTGGCGGCCCGGGCCCGGAAATATCCCATACCCGACCTGAATCGGTATTTACGGTTGTATTCAGCGCCGATCGCACTGGCGTTCGACGACGGGCAGTTTCCGGCGAACAACGACGGCTGGGGCGGGATGAATCTTCTGAGTTTACCGCACTGTTACGAGGTTGCGTCGGCAATCGACCCGCGGCCGGAATTTACGGGGATGCTCGGACGGGCGTACAGAAACCGCAAACGGACGGCAACAGCCGCGCTTCTGTATGGGCCGGATACGATTCCGTCGGCAGAGGCCGTTGTTCCACAAAGCAATCTCCTGAAGGAATCGGGGATCGCGATTTTACGCAAGGACAAGATCAACGCCTATCTGAAGTTCGGGCCGTATGGAGGCGGACACGACCACAACGACCGGCTGAACCTGATTCTGTATCACGACGGGCATGTGATCATTCCTGACCTGGGAACCAGCGGTTATGGAATTCCCCTTAACGGCCAGTGGTTCCGATCGGCGGCAGCGCACAATCTGTTGATTGTGGATGGAAAAAAGCAGGCCAACTGCGGCGGAGAACTGGGCGGATTCGCGGTTGACCGGGTATCCGCGAGCGTGTCGAAGGCGTTTGAGGGCGTGATCCTCCGGAGAGCGATTTCGCTGATCGATAACGGTATCGAGGATCAGGTCGGAGCAGGGTCGGATACCGATCATACATACGATCTGATCTATCATGTGCGCGGGACGTTGTCCACGTGCACCGTTGCGATGCAGCCGGCCGAAACGATGAAGGGGGACGGGTATCCGATGCTGAAAAATCTTCAGAAGGGGAATGCGGACAAAGTCTGCCAGGCGAGTTTCATACTGCGGGACACAAAGGGGCAACTGGTTCTGAAATTGGAAAGCAATCAACCCTTTGAGGTGTTTACGGGGACCTGTCCGGATAATCCCGCCGACAAAACGATGGGTTTTGTGATGGTGCGGGCGGTCGCAAAAGAGGCGGCGTGGAACAATCGGATCATCGTGCAGCCCTAAGAAACGGAGAAGGAATAACCATGAAATATCAGCAGGGAATGAGCATCATTACAGGGTGGATGATATTGTCGGCGTGCGGATTGGCCGCCGATAGCGGCGGGATTATCGTGGCTCCCGGAACAAGGATCGCAACCCTTGAAGCGGGTATTGAAGCGGCGCGGCAGTCGGGCGTGAAGATGATCGATGTCGCCCCGGGTGAATATTTTGTCGAGAAGACAATCTTGCTCGATTCGAAGGATAACGGTCTGGCCCTCCGCGCGAAAGAGCCGGGTAAGGCGATCCTCATGGGAGGTCGCCGGATCACCGATTGGCAAAAGGACGGCGACCATTTTTATTCAGTCGAGATTCCGGATGTAAAAGAGGGGAGATGGGATTTTCGGATGCTGATCGTCAATGGGCGGATATGCCCGCGGGCGCGATGGCCGAAGACGGGACGGTTGACGCACGAGAGCCGGTTCGATGTACCGTGGATGAGCACGACCGGAGGCGGCTGGAAACGAAAGCCGACGCACGAAGAATTGACGACGCTGACATTCAAGTCGGCCGATCTCAACGAGAATTTTGAGCCGAAGAACGCCGAGGTTACGGTCTATCATATGTGGGACGAGTCAATGGTGGGTGTCAAGTCGATTGACCGGATGACGAATACGATCGCCTTTTCGTCGGAGATGGGACATCCCGCGGGGGCGTTCGGAGTACACGACTATGTGGTGTGGAACCTGCGCGAAGGGATGAACGAGCCGGGGCAGTGGTACCTGGATCGCGCAGCCGGCAAGGTGGTCTATTGGCCTCAGGCGGGCGAGGACATGTCTGCGGCGACGGTTTATGCGCCGGTGGTCGAGTCGATTGTGAGGATCGACGGCGCTAAGAATGTGACGCTGCAGGGGCTGACGCTGACGGTGACGAATACGCCGCTGAAAGCCGGTGGCTTCGGCGCCGGCAATTTTGACGGCGCGGTCCGAGTGAATAAGAGCAACGACTGTAAACTGTTGAACCTGAAAGTGTTCAATGTCGCCGGGCAAGGGGTCAAGGTCAGCGGCGGAGGGACGGCGGTCGAGGGCTGCCACATTCATGATGTCGGAGCGTGTGGGATTCAGGGCGAGAAAATCCGGATTGTCAATAGCCACATTCATCACATCGGGCGGATGTATCCCAGCGCGATCGCGATATCCAGCGGAGGAAACAGCGTGATATCGCATAATGATGTACATGATTGTCCATACTCGGCGATCATCTGCGGGGGCGAGGGCGGCATGGTTGAGTACAACCGGATTTCGCGGGCGATGCTGGAACTGCACGACGGTGGGGCGATCTACATGTTCGCGGGCAAGGGCAGCGTGATGCGGGGTAATTTCGCGTTCGACATCCCCGATACGGGGGGATACGGGGCGTCGGCGTATTACCTCGATGAGCGGAGCGAGGATTGCCTGGTTGAGAAGAATGTGTCGGTCGGCATCGCGCGGCCCAGCCACAACCACATGGCCAAAAAAAATACGATTCGGAACAATGTGTTTGTGTACGACGGCGATATGACGATCACCTTTCCGCGGTCGAGCGAATATACGTTCGAGAAGAATATTCTCGCGGCCGGGGGATCCATATTGTTTCAGGGAATCAACAATGTCTCGAAATTGTCGGCGAATATTCTGCATAGCGGGACGGGTAAGCTGATCGGGGAGACGCTGAAGGATTACGGAGGTACAGGGCGGGCGGATGTCTCGCTGGGTGAGGACAACAAGGCGGTTGATCCGAAGGTCGCCGTGGAACCGTCGGGGAAAGTCGTCTATGGCGATGAAACGATCCTTGGGGAATTGAAGATCGAGAAGATCGACGGATCAACGACGGGAGTGCGAAGAGAATAAAATCACCTAAATCGATTTCAGTGTCATGTGGGCTGTCCTGTGGGCCATAGACCCTGAATTGTCTTTGGACACATTGGTTTATGTGATATAATATGTACGATATGAAGACTGTTATTGATGGGTAATGGGAAATGTTGCGTGAAGAAACTTCGAGTTTATATTGATACTTCCGTATTCGGGGGTTGGTTTGATCCCGAGTTTTCAAGGGATAGTCGAGCTTTTTTCAAGAGGGTAACCTCCGGGCATCTGATACCTTTGCTATCGGCTACCTTGCTACGGGAACTGGAAGAAGCCCCCAAAAAAGTACGCGATCTGTTTACCCGGATTCTTCAAGCAGACGCGAAAACCATCGAGGTTACTCCGGCAATGGTCGATTTAAGGGATGCTTATGTTGCCGCTCAGACTGTTACGCCTCGTTATTCCGACGATGCTCTGCATGTGGCTCAAGCCACAATTGCGAAGGCGGATGTGATTGTATCCTGGAACTTCAAACACTTGGTTAATCCGATCCGAATACGAGGTTTTAATCGAGTCAATGCCGTTCAAGGATATGGAGACATCGTCATTTTGACCCCGGGAGATATTGTTCGAATGCAGGAGAGTCAATCATGAAGCAGGAGAAGAGTTTCGACTGTGTCGAAATGAAACGACGGATTCAATCGAAGATCTATGCCGAAACGAAAAACATGAGCCGGGACGAGTTTGTCGATTATATGCGGAAGCATGTCGAAGAAGGACCCTTCGCCCAATATATGAAGAAAGTCAAACGGCAAAAGGTGTAGGCGGGCGCAAAAACGTAGACACTCTAACATAATGAAGTATGAATTAACCAGAACGACCTGGATTCGGCGCCTTCGTGGGAATGACAAAGGGGTTTGTGTCATTCTGTTAGAGTCTCTAAATTCGCCAGGGAGACAAGACGCAAAAATGAATTCCGGAAGATGGACTCATTATCGATCCGTCAGATATTCCATACAGGAGGATATTTCATGTTTCACTGCAAGCTGAGATTACAGAGTTTGGCTATTCCGATGATGATGTGCATGATCGGCTGTGCCGGATCAAATGAAGATGCGGTTGTTCGATTTCTCAATACAAAACCCGGTTTGACTGCCGCGGAAAGACAATACGCAATACGGTATTACACGACAATCATCGTTTCGGATGGATATCCGGAAGAACTCGCGGCAAAGATGGATCGAGCCGGGCAAAAAAGTCCCTATCCCGGAAATCCTCAGCTTATGGGGCAATCGTTCTATCCCCAATGGGGGCTTGGAAGCGGGCCGTTTTCGCTGCATGAGAAAGCATATCTTGATAACCTGGAAATCATGGTTCGTGCATGGGAATCGTACCGGAATAAGTTATCCAGTATCGACTTAAACAATCTGCATGAAGATCAAATCCGATGGCTCAAATCCATACACGACAAATGCGGACCCGGTCCCGTTAATTTCCGTTTGTGCACGCAATCTGCGGAAAAGGATAAAGTTCTTGTACAGCGTGTATTTGATTCATTTTATGTCCTTACCGGACATGACGAATTGACAGACAAAGAATTGCTCGCCGTGCGGTAGACCTATGCTTGGATCATTTGCGCAATCCTTCCAAGTGATTTCTACGAGACAGAAGATTGACGGACCAACGGCAGGGCCTGGGAGATAGAGCGATGAATCGACGGGAGTTTTTGCGGACGGCGGGGATCACGACGGCGGCGGTAATGATGGGGACGGCAGGATGTGCGGTCGAGCCGCGATCCCTGAAGTTGGATTCGGTTGACGGAGGCATGCCGCGGAATGTGGTGTTCATTCTCAGCGACGATCACCGGTATGACTTCATGGGATTCATGGGCAAGGTCAAGTTTTTGGAAACTCCGAATATGGATCGGATGGCCGCAGAAGGGGCGCATCTGAAGAACGCCTTTGTGACGACGGCGCTGTGTTCGCCGAGTCGGGCGTCGATTCTGACGGGTAAGCTGTCGCATCGGCACGGCGTGGTCGATAACAATACGGATATTCCAAAGGGGACGGTGTTTTTTCCGCAGTATCTGCAGCAGGCGGGCTACCAGACGGCGTTCCTGGGCAAGTGGCACATGGGCGGCGAGACGGACCAGCCGCGGCCGGGATTCGACAAATGGGTGAGCTTCCGGGGCCAGGGCGTGTATGTCAATCCGACGATCAATATCGACGGCAAACAGCAAAAGACCCAGGGGTATGTGACGGATATTCTGACGGATCTGGCGGTGGAATGGCTCCAAAAGGGGCGGGATAAGAGCAAACCGTTTTTCCTGTACCTTTCGCACAAGGCGGTACACGCGGAGTTTACGCCGGCAGCGCGGCACAAGGGTCGGTATGCGAATGCCGAGATCCGGTGGCCGGCGAGCATGGCCGACACGGAGGAAAACCACAAGGGCAAGCCGCAGTGGGTGCGTCAGCAGCGGAACAGTTGGCACGGGGTGGATTACGCCTATCACGGACAAATGGATATTCCGGAGTTTTATAAACAGTATTGTGAGACCCTGCTGGGAGTGGACGACAGCATCGGCCGGGTACTGAAGTGCCTGGAGGAAATGGGGCTGGACCGATCGACGCTGGTGATCTACATGGGCGACAACGGATTTCTGCTGGGGGAACATGGGCTGATCGACAAACGATGCGCGTACGAGGAGTCGATGCGAGTGCCGATGTTGGCACGGTGTCCGGATTTCATCGCGGCCGGAACGAATGTGGAGGCGATGGTGCAGAATATCGATATCGCTCCGACAGTATTGGATGCGGCGGGCGTGAAGACCCCGACGGATATGGATGGAACGAGCATGTTGGGATTGTTGCAGGGGCGGCAGAAGAAGTGGCGGGATGCGATCTTTTACGAATACTATTGGGAGCGGAATTTCCCGCAGACGCCGACCGTGCATGCGATTCGCACGGACCGGTATAAGTATATGCATTATCACGGGATCTGGGACACAGATGAATTGTATGACCTGCGGAATGATCCGGCGGAGATGAAGAATCTGATCGACGATCCGGCTCATAAGACGCTGGTTCAGCAGCTCAACAAGCGGTTGTTTGACTGGTTGGAGAAGACCGATGGGATGCTGATTCCTCTTCGGAGAGACAGCGGCAATCCGATGAATAAACGAAAACCAACGGCGAAATGAGGGATCAGGGGGAAGTGAGAATTATATATTGGCTATTGGATATTTATTATTACCATAATAGATGCTGCTGCAGGGGCGATCCCCAATCCTGTAAATCCTGTTCATCCTGTCCAAGGATTTTTTCTTTGTTCCTTGGCGGCTTTGCGTGAGGACCTATTATGTCACTAAATTCTATCTCCTATATCCTTATTCCTTATTGGTCTCTCCGTGTCTCGGCGTGAGGACTTGCCCTCTTTTCCCATAGGCATACTATTTCGCATCCCCTTTATCCGTACCTTATAGTAGTTTGTCTTATAATTCATCCCCTATATGCCCATAGTAATACTATATTCTGTCGCCTATATCCTATAGCTTATCGGTATGCCTACTTTGTATGTCTATAGGAACTCTGGATTTGTATATATTGCAATCTTTAATAGCTAATATACAAAAATGCGCGCATTTTACATGCGCATGAAACGAGCATGCAAATTCAAACAAAACAGGAGTAGGAAATATAACCCTTTTCCATATAAGGGTATGTGATAAAACGCGCCTCCGATTTCCGGCATATAAATTTTGCGACTTGATACAAACCGTGTTTTTGCGCATTGCGACTTTTCGCAATATCGCTTCCAAGCCCTTGTCGTTGCATGACTTATATACCAAAGATATTACGTAATACAATACCCTGTACTCGCACAATCCAAAAATCGTCCCTGTGTGGCCATTCGATTATCTGGTATTCTAAATACAGTGTACCAGATAATACCATAATACGTCCGTCGAAAACCTTGTTTACAAATCGTCAAACTCCCGAGAAAAGTTCGTCGTCGGTCAACCCAAAATCATGGCGGAACTTGATACCCAAAAGGGTCTTTCTTCTTGCAATCCGCCGATAAAATTTGGTATAATGTATTTCGAGATATTGGTCGAACATCTTGTTGGGGGGAGTAAGAGGGATAAGGATCATACGGCCTGATCCGGTCTGTGGACTCAGACGATGATTGGACGATTCGAAACCTTCGGAGAGGTGATACAATGATTCGAAACACCGTTCGGTTAAGCATCTTGTTGTATGTTCTTTCCATTTCAGGACTTACGGCGTTTGCCGGCGAGGCGTTCTTCGAGCGATGGAGTAACTCCGGCACTCCTGCCGCCAGCGATCTTTTCGATATGACTGCTATCGTAAACTGGATGGCCACGCATACTCCCGAGGCCACAGGCACTCAAACGAATTTCTGGTATCCGGACGACGGCCGTGACTACTTCTTTGTTCGAACCACCGCCTGGCTAAGACCCCCGATCTCCGGAAATTATTCTTTCTGGCTCGTCGGAGACGACCATACAAAGCTTTGGCTCAGTTCCGGAATCGATCCCGTCAATATCGCCTCAGTCGCCCCCATCGCCTCCATCTCCGGGTGGACCAACTGGGATGAATGGAACAAAGAATCCACACAACATTCCGCCGTTTTTCCCCTCCAGGCCGGCCAGTGGTATTGGATGCAATCTCTTTTCCGCGATGGCACGGGCGGCGGCTTTATGCGCGTCGCGTGGGATGGGCCCATCGGCGCACGACAGGATCTTTCGGGGGAGTATCTCTCGGCGACACGGCCGATCCTGTGGATTGCGATCAATCCGAATCCAGTTAATGAAGCTATAGGAATTCCACCATCAGGGACGACACTGCAATGGTCGCCGCCGGATGTGGTGCCGCCGGATCCTATTGCGCGGTACGATGTCTTTCTGACGACCCACAAGGCATTGCTTGAAGATCCATCGCAGAGTTCGCCGGTATTCAAAGGATCGGTAAGTCCCGCTTCGGTGATGACCCTGTCGACGGGCTCGCTGATAAGCGATCAGACGTATTATTGGCGTGTGGATTCGATTACCGGCACAGGGCAAATTGCCTACGGAAAAATCTGGCAGTTTGATACCGTCCGCCTGTTGCCGGTCTTTACGACGCAACCGGCCGGGCAGGTGGTTCATCCCGGGGCGTCGGTGGAATTCACTGCGGCCGCCACGTCCATCTCCGGCGAGGTGTCCTACGCCTGGTACAAGCAGGGCGATGCGACGGCGCTGAGCACGACGACGTCGCTGGTCCTGCACTCTGTTTCCGACGCGGACAACGGAAATTATTTCTGCCGCGCGACCAACTCGGCGGGATCGAAAGATTCCCAGTCGGCGCGGCTGGTTGTGCTCGATCGCGGCGCGCTGCAGAACGGTCTGGAGGCGTATTGGCCTCTCGACGACGGTTTGATCGACGCCACCGGATCCGGTCACGACGGCACGCAGATCGGATCGGCGACGGTGGTCGGAGGAATCCTCGGCAATGCGCTGAAGTTTTCGGGAACGCCCGGAAATGCCGTACACACCGGTACATGGAACCCGTCGCACTATTCCGGGAAATTGTCGATATCGATCTGGACGAAGTGGAGTGGTATTAATGGATATTATCACGGGTTAATCGGAAAACGCGATGCCTGGGACGCTTCGCAGATGATGTGGCAACTCGAGATGGATGCGTCGTCCGGGCTGGTGAATTTCCTGCGCAGCGGAATCACCGCGGTCAGCGGGTTGGTTGTACCTCCGGTAAACGAGTGGCATCATGTCGTCGTATCGTTTGACGGGACAACCGCGCGGATGTATCACGACGGACAGTTCCGCGGCAGCGGCGATTTTTCGCCGGGGACGGGCACGGCGGCACAACTCCTTTTCGGCGCCTGTCAGGTCAACGGAGATAATCCCTTCCACGGCGTTCTTGACGAGGTGGCAATCTGGAATCGTCCGTTATCGGGGGATGAAGTGGCGTACCTGTATAACAACGGCAAAGGAAATCCAATCTTCGAACCCGTAGTCACGGTGACGGAAACGGCGGGGGCGACGATCGTGGCGGAAAAAGGTCCCGCCGATACGTTCACCGTTCAACTGGCCCAGCAACCGACGGCCGAGGTGCGGATTACGATCGATCCCGACAGCACGGGGCTTGCCGGCAACGATCTGGAACTGAACGGCGGATTTCCCGGCGATGTTCTGATGCTGACGTTCGATCCATCCAACTGGGACGTACCGCAGGTGGTCAGCGTGGTCGCTTTTGCGGACGGGCTTGAAGAGGGGGATGAAATCGCCCAGGTGGGTTTCACCATTGAAAGCTCCGATACGACCTTTCACCATGCCTTTATACCGTATGTCCGCGTATCGGTCATTGACACGCCCGAACCGATCTGTCCGGTCGGCGATATCAGCGGCGATTGCTGGGTGAATCTCGAAGACATGCTTCTGTTCGCTTCGGACTGGTTGGAGAACGAATTCTGTTCGGGATTGAATTGCGGGCAACTCAACGGAAGCGGCCTGGTGAATATGGAAGACATGGCCATTCTGGGTGAAAACTGGCTGGACGGGAGGGGTCCCGTGGTCATCAGCGAGTTTATGGCCTCCAACCACAGCGAATTTCCGCTGGAGGCCGGGGAGATTCTCGACGAGGATCTTCAATCGTCCGACTGGATCGAATTGACGAACCTGGCCGCGATTCCGATGAATATCGGCGGATGGTATCTCACCGATCGATCCGACAATCTCATGCGATGGAGAATTCCCGACGGGGTAGTGATTCAATCGAAAGATACGCTGCTGATTTTCGCTTCGGGCAAGGATCGCCGGATCGTCGGGTCGGAGCTTCACACGAATTTTCTTCTTGATCAGGCGGGCTCGTATCTGGCCTTGGTTGCCTCGGACGGCCGGACGGTCATCCACGAATTCGTCACCGCGGATCTGGATAAGGGCGGGCAAGGGTATCCGCCGCAGGAAGTCCAGGTCAGCTACGGACTGTTTGATTACTTCCGCCATGAACGATATTTTACCTCGCCAACTCCCAATCAACCGAATGTTGCGGGATTGACCGGTCTTATCGCCGACACGAAGTTCAGCAAGGATCGGGGATTTTATACGCAGCCGTTTGATCTGGTCATCTCGACCGCGACACCCGGGGCGACGATTCGATATACGCTCGACGGTTCGACGCCGTCGCTGAGTCGGGGGGAGACGTATTCGGGTCCGATCCCCATTACCAGGACGACGGTCGTCCGCGCCGCGGCTTTCAAGCCGGGATGGATGGCGAGTAACGTCGATACGCAAACGTATTTGTTCATCAGCGACATCCTTCAGCAATCGCCCAACGGCGAGATACCGGGGCCCGGCTGGCCGAGCGGGCAGGTCAACGATCAGGTGTTCAATTACGGCATGGATCCGGATGTGATCAACGACAGCCGGTATTCGAACCTGATGGATGACGCGCTTTTGGCGATTCCGACGATGTCGATGGTGACCGACCTTCCGAATCTGTTCGATCCGGCGGTCGGAATCTATGTGAACGCCGCCAATTCGCGTTATGACGGCCGACGATGGGAAAAACCGGCGTCGCTGGAGTTGATTCAACCGGACGGGTCCAAGGGATTCCAGGTCAACTGCGGTATTCGCATCCGCGGGGGGTACAGTCGGGGCGGCTGGAATCCCAAGCACGCCTTCCGCGTTTTCTTCCGCAGTGAATATGGAGATCCCAAGCTGAAATATCCATTGTTCGGCGACGAAGGCGTCGATGAGTTCGACAAAGTGGATTTGCGCTGCAGCCAGAATTATTCGTGGTCGCACGGGGGCGACAGCCGAAACACCGATGTTCGCGACGTCTTTTCGCGCGACGCGCAGGGCGATATGGGCGATCCCTATACCCGAAGCCGTTATTACCACCTGTACATCAACGGCGTGTATTGGGGCCTGTACCAGACGCAGGAACGTTCGGACGATCGGTTCGGCGCATCGTATATGGGCGACAGCAAAGAGGATTACGATGCCGTCAAACTGGACTGGGCTTCGGGCGGGCAGATGGTGGCCACAGAGGGTAATACCGAGGCCTATCATCGGCTCTATTCTGAGGTCAAAGCGGGAGTGAAAACGCTCGAGGATTTATTGCGGCTTCAAGGGCTCAATCCGGACGGAACGCGCAATCCGGCCTACGAGCGACTTCTGGATATCGACAACCTGATGAACTTCATGATCATCGAATATTACACGGGCGACCGGGACGGTCCGGCCTCTCGATTTGTCGGCGGTCCCAACAACACTTTCTGCCTGTACAACCGAACGCATCCGGACGGATGGAAATTCTTCCATCATGACAACGAGCACTCGCTGGGCACCGGCGAAGAAAACATGGTGACGCCGTTCTCCGTGGCCAGCGATGTCGGACGGTTTAATCCTCATTGGCTTCACGAACAACTGGCATTTCAGAACGCCGAGTACCGGCTGCAGTTTGCCGATCGCGCGCAACAACTTCTGTACAACGGCGGATTCATGACTCGGGAGCAATGTTCCGCGCGGATCAATCGGCGAGCCGACGAGCTTGATATGGCGATCATCGCCGAATCGGCTCGATGGGGCGACGCGCAGCGACACCCGCCGTTAACGCAAGCGGACTGGCGCAATGCGATCCAGGAAATCCACAACTGGATATCCAACCGGGTGGACCGGCTGATCGCTCAGTTGCGCAGCGTCGGCTGGTTCCCAAGTCTCGACGCTCCGGCGTACAGTCCGAACGGGGGTACTGTGGCTACCGGATCCCATGTAACCATTGTGAATCCGAACAGTTCCGGAACGGTTTATTACACCCTGGACGGTACCGATCCCCGGTTACCCTCCGATTCGTCCTTGCCTGGATCGAATGTTACTCTTGTAACCGAATCGGCCTTCAAACGCGTCATGGTTCCCGTCAGCGAACCGGAATCGCCGAAGGGAAGCATCCGAGCGGATTACTATTTCGGCCTGAGTGGAACGACGATTCCCGATCTGACCCACAGCGCCAACTATCCGGACGCTCCCGATCTGACGGAATATCCCACCGTGTTTGAATCACGGACGGGCGATCCGTGGGATACGTATGGCGCGCGTTTGTCCGGATATCTTCATCCTCCGACCACCGGAAATTATACATTCTGGATTGCCAGCGATGATAATGGAGAACTGTGGCTCAGCAGCAACGAGTCGGAAGCCAGCGCCGTCCGGATTGCCCATGTACCCGGATGGACATCTCCTCGGGCGTGGTATTGGTACAGTGAACAGCAGTCGGCAGCGATCCCCCTGGAATCCGGAAAAAAATATTTCATTTACGCCCTCATGAAGGAAGAGGGCGGCGGCGACAACCTGGCGGTGGCCTGGCAGGGTCCCGGCATATCGCAGCGGGTGATTCCGGGGCAATATCTTTCCCCGGCCGGCGCCAGTTGGATGGCAACAAATTATGACGACAGTTCCTGGACCGGCGGGAATGGGGGAGTCGGCTATGAAAACAATCCGGGCGATGCGGTGAATTATACGGATTTGATCGGGATCAACGTCAAGGCCGGAATGTGGAACACCAACCAGACCTGTTACATTCGGATTCCATTTTCCGTTCCGGATGGCGAATACAACGTGTTGAATCTTCGCGTTCGATACGATGACGGATTCATCGCGTATCTCAACGGCAAGGAGGTCAAACGGGTGAACTTTGCCGACGGCGAAATCCCGCGATGGGATTCGGGCGCCTACCAGAGCCATGACGACTCTGCGGCGCGCGAGTGGGAGAGCTTCGATATTTCGGGATCTATTGACCGTCTCAAACCCGGACAAGAGAATCTTCTTGCGATCCACGGACTGAATGCGGGCGCCGGGAGCTCCGACTTTTTGATTTCTGTGGAATTGACGGCGGGCCTGATCAGTCCCGGCGATCCCTCTCCAGCGGCGATCCAATATACCGGTCTTATCCCGCTCAACAAGAGCACACGGATTCGGTCCCGCGTATTCACGGGAATGTGGAGCGCTATTCATGACGTAGTATTCGGCGTCGGCCCCGTCAAAGAGAATCTCCGCATTACGGAGATCATGTACCATCCAATCGAACCGGCCGCCGAGTATATTGAATTGAAGAATATCGGTACGGCGTCGATCAATCTGAACCTGGTTCGTTTCACCAACGGCGTGGACTTTACCTTCGGCGATTACACTCTTGCCCCGAATGCCTATACGCTGATCGTACGAGACCCGTCCGTCTTCGAGACAATCTACGGTTCCGGTCTTCCGATCGCCGGTCAATATACCGGTTTGCTGGATAATGCCGGTGAAAAGATTGAACTCGTCGATGCTGTGGGCGAAACGATCCAGAAATTCAGCTACAAGGATAGTTGGTATGACATCACCGACGGAGACGGTTTTTCTCTGACGCTGGCGGATCCTTCCTCCAAGGGATTCACAGTTCCGTTACAGGGGCTCATGGCACAATGGAAGTTGGACGAGACGGCCGGTTTGACGGCCTCCGACGATACGGGCCAGCGGCCGGGAACCTTGGTGAACATGGAGAATGATAACTGGGAACCGGGTTGGTTTGGGAACGCCCTCTATTTTGACGGATTCAACGAATATGTGCTGATTCCGGGGTACAAAGGGATATTGGGATCGGAGGCACGATCCGTCTCGTTGTGGCTTCAAATTACGGATCGAACGAATCAGGGACAGATTCTTGGCTGGGGCGTCGCCCAGGCGGGTCAGAAATGGGTACTTCGCCCAATGATCGTGAGCGGCGGAAAAAGTGTTTTACGGCTGGAGGTCGGGAATGGTTATATCTATGGAACAACGGATCTAACGGATGGAAGCTGGCATCATGTGGTTGTGGTCCAGAAAGACGATGGCAGCATGGATGTCAGCGAGGCCGAACTGTATGTGGATGGTCGTCGGGAAACGATTGGCGGAGTTCTTGCTATGCCCGTTCAGACTGTCGCGGGAGAGGACATGAGGATCGGGGTTCACACCAACATCTATTTCCACGGCCTGCTGGACCAGATCTGTCTGTATAACAGGGCTTTGAGTACATCCGAAATCGATATGCTATTCAAGGAAACTCCAGTTTGGGATATCAAGTCTGCCTGGCGGCCCAGCGCGATGGTGGGCGGTTCACCGGGCG
>CAYLSB010000064.1:0-26873 GCA_964386005.1 uncultured Pirellulales bacterium
CCCCAGCGGGTCGATGGCGTAGTTGTTCTTGACCGGCAGGAACAGGCGCTTCGGGATTTGCTTGAAGTGCGGATTGACGTAGGATACACTTTTCGCAGCAATGGATTCAGGAAACCTATCGAATGAACCATGTTGAAGAGGACAGCCGATGAAAAATCCTGTTGTTGTCTTTATGACACTCCTTGTGTTTCTCGGATGTGGACAAATCACTTCTTTGATAGCCGATCCGGTCAAGATCATCCTCGACGTGGACCTTGCCGAGGACGTGGACGACGCCGGGGCTCTGGCGGTACTCCACGCCCTGGCCAATCGCGGAGAGGCCGAGATTCTCGGCGTCCTGATTTCGTCGAACAATGAATGGGTGGGGCCGTGTGCGGATGCTATCAATACCTGGTACGGCCGGCCGGACCTGCCGATCGGATATCAGCGAGGTCTTCAGTTCGGATATCAAAACAAAATGGACCCGAACCGCCAAACACCATCCAAATATGCCGAGGCGGTTGCCAGGGCTTTTCCGCATGATCTGCAAAAGAGCAGCGACGCGCCCGATGCATCTTTGCTTTGCCGAAAACTCCTTGCAGATCAACCGGATCAGAGCGTGACCATTGTGACCGTGGGATTTTTAACGAATCTGCGAGATCTTCTGGATTCGCGGCCGGATGAATCCAGCAAGCTGGATGGCGAAGCGCTGGTCAAGCAAAAGGTCAGGCAATGGGTTTGTATGGGCGGCATTTTTCCCAGCGGTAGATTTCCAAACGGTCAGGGGGAATACAACTTCATGTGGGATACGGCCGCATCGGTACGGGCGGTCAACGATTGGCCAACGCCGGTGGTGTTCAGCGGATTTTCCATCGGGGCCAATATCAAGGTGGGAGCACGACTGAGCCAGACTCCGAAAAGCAATCCCATCCGCATGTGTTATCAACTTTATAACGACCTCAACAACCGCGAGGCGTGGGATCTGACGGCCGTCCTCTATGCGGTTCGCGGAGCGGCGGATACCTGGAAACTTTCGGAGCCGGGTTTTTGCCTGATGCATGCGCAGATCCCTCACGGCTATAACGAGTGGATTCCATCGCCCGGCAAACCCCATCGATACCTGATCGAAGCCATGCCGCCGCAGGAGGTTGGCAAGATCATCGAAGACCTGATGTTGGAGCCGCCACGTTCGGGAAATCCGATCCTGAAGGGCTGGTATGCCGATCCGGAGGTTACCGTCTTTGGAAACCGTTACTGGATATTTCCGACATTTTCGGCCCCTTATGACAAGCAACTCCACTTCGACGCGTTCTCTTCGCCGGATATTATCCGCTGGACGAAACATGAACGGATACTGGATAACCAACGTGTGACCTGGGCACGTCGAGCGATGTGGGCGCCTGCGGCGGTCGAGCGCAACGGCAAGTATTATCTATTCTTCGGCGCCAACGATGTGCATGAGGGCGAGATCGGCGGCATCGGCGTGGCCGTGGCGGATCAGCCGGAAGGCCCTTACAAGGACCTTCTGGGAAAACCCTTGATCAACGAGATCGTCAACGGCGCTCAGCCCATCGACCAGTTCGTCTTCAAAGACAAAGACGGACAGGACTACCTGATCTACGGCGGATGGTCCCATTGCAACATCGTCCGACTCAAGCCGGACTTCACCGGACTTGTTCCATTTCCCGATGGAAAAACTTTTAAAGAGATCACGCCCGAACATTATGTCGAAGGTCCGTGCATGTTCATCCGCGGCGGCAAATATTATTTCATGTGGTCGGAAGGAGGATGGACCGGTCCGAATTATTCGGTCGCGTATGCGATCGGCGATTCAGTGCTGGGACCCTTCCAACGCATCGGCAAAATCCTGCAGCAGGACCCGGCCATCGCCACCGGGGCCGGGCATCACTCCGTGCTGCATATCCCCGATAGCGATGAGTGGTACATCGTGTATCATCGTCGACCGTTGGGCGAGAGGGACGCTAATCACCGCGTTACCTGCATCGACCGGATGGAATTCGACCAACAGGGTCTGATCAAACCGGTGAAGATCACCCGCCACGGCGTGGAACAAAGGCCGCTTTCTGTGGTTCCCTAACGGCTCTGCTGATATGACTATCGAGGAAAGCAACGTGAAAAACATATTTCCATGATTCTAAACATGGAACTCTTGCAGGGAGCAAAAAAGCGGAATAATTCTGTTCGATCAACCCGCGGCATTAAGGGCATCGACGAGGCGGATTTTTCCTTCGTAGAGGGCACGGCCGATAATGGCTCCGGCGACGCGGAGGGACTTGAGATCGTGAATATCCTGGATGGTGGTGACGCCGCCGGAAGCAATGACGGGGACGGATACGGCCGCGGCCAGGTCGCCCGTTCGTTCCAGGTTCGGGCCGACCATCATACCGTCTTTGGTGATGTCGGTATAAACGATCGCAGCGATCGGCAATTTGGCCGCGCGAACGGCCAGGTCGAGTACCGTGTGGGCGGCTTCCTGCGTCCAGCCCTGGACCGCCACATCGGTTCCGCGGGCATCGAGACCGAGTACGAGCTTGCCCGGATACTGAACGGCCATCCGTCCAAACCATTCAAACTGTTTGACGGCACTGGTGCCCAGAATGACGCGGTTGACGCCGAGATCGAGCATGGTGCGGATTGATTCTTCATTGCGGATGCCGCCGCCGACCTCGATCCGCATCTTCACCGCGGAGCGGATCGCGCGGATGGCGTCGAGATTTTCCGAATGGCCGGATTTGGCCCCGTCGAGATCGACGACATGCAGAAATTTGGCCCCCTCATCCTCGAAGGCCTTCGCCTGGGAGGCGGGATCATCGCCATAGGTGATCTGTGTGTCGTATTCCCCCTGAATGAGCCGGACGCATTGCCCGCCTCGAAGATCAATCGCCGGCCAGATTTCCATAAATCCTTCTCCTGATGAATCGCACATGAAAAGGTTCCTGACACCTTTTTTACATCTCGTAGAGCTGCTCGTCGCCGAGGATATCGAAACCCGCCGCGCCGAGGATTCCGGCCAGATTACTATTCTTGGGATTCTTCAGTTCCAAAAAACACATGCCCTGACGGTCGTGGGGGGAAACAAATCCGTACGCGTCGGCGATGTTGACCTCGTTTTCCAGCAGCGTTCGCGTGAGCTTTTCGAGGTTACCGGTTTTGTCCTTGGCGGAGATGGCGACCACCTCGCGGATCGCGCAGGCAAAGCCCTTTTCAACCAAAGCCAGATGGGCCTGCTTGGGTTTATCGACAATGACTTTCATCAGGCCGAATTCGCCGCGATCCTGAATGGTAAATGCCCAAACGTTCAGCTTGTTTTCCAGAAGGATATCCGCGACCGACTTGATCCGCCCGGGGCGGTTTTCCAGAAAGATCGTTACTTGCTTTGCCATAATACATTCTCCCGATCCGGCGTAAGCCGGAGTTTACCCTCTTCGTTCTGGATGCCGGGTCAAGCCCGGCATGACAACGGGGCACGTCGGCTCAGAGGTTATCGTTGTCATTCCGGCGCAAGCCGGAATCCAGACCTTTCGATCGAGGGTCGGGCTCATCGCGCCAAACCCTCTCACAGTTTTTCACGATTGTCGATCACGCGCCTGGCCTTGCCCTCAAAGACCGGCAGCGACCCCGGCTCGTGAATCTCCACGCCGGAGTTGATCGTGATTGAGGCGCGAAGACGTTCCTTGATACGGCCCTTCAGGGAGTCGATTTCGGAGGCGTCGCCGGTGAACATCTTGGAGTAGATTTCGACCATCACGGTCAGGCGGTCCAGGGATTCGTGTTTATCGAGGCGGATCATGTAATTGGTCCCGACGTCGGGGATGCCCATGATGACTTCCTCGATCTGCGACGGAAAGACATTGACGCCGTTGACGATCAGCATGTCGTCGGTTCGTCCCAGGATGCGCGACAGGCGGCGATGCGTACGTCCGCAGGGACAGGGTTCTTTGTGTAAAAACGCCAGGTCGCGGGTACGGTAGCGAAACAGCGGCATGGCTTCGCGGCTGAGGATCGTCAGCACCAGTTCGCCCTTTTCGCCGTCGGGTACTGGATTCCCCGTTGACGGATCGATAATTTCCACAATATATCGATCCTCCCAGATATGCATGTCCTGCTTGAACACGCATTCAAACGCCACGCCCGGCCCGTTCATTTCGCTGAGGCCGTAGGAATTGTAGGCGTCGATGCCGTAGAGATCCTGCAGCTTGCAGCGGGTGTTTTCCGAATAGGGCTCGGCGCCGAGAAAGGCCTTTCGCAGGAAAAGGTCTTTGGGCGAAATACCAAACTCCTCCAACCGGGAATGAATATGCAGCAGATAGCTCGGCGTCACGTGAACGACGGTCGTCTTGAAATCCTTCATCGCCTGCAACTGCCGCTGGGTGTTGCCTCCGCCGATGGGGATTACCATCATGCCGACCCGTTCGGCTCCATAGTGCAGGCCGAGACCGCCGGTAAAGAGGCCGTAGCTCATCATATTCTGAAACACGTCGCGATGGGTGCATCCGGTCGCGACGACCGATCGCGCCAACAGGTCCGTCCACTGGTTGAGATCTTCCTGGGTCAGGTAAATCACCGTGGGGATGCCCGTGGTCCCGCTGGAGGAATGCAGCCGCACCACACGAGAGGGATCGACCGCCAGAAGACCGCGGGGAAAATTCTGTCGCAGATCATCCTTGACGGTAAAAGGAATCTTCTGCAGGTCGTCCAGCGAGCGGATATCCCGGCCGTTTTGAATACCAACCTTATTCAGCCGCCGCTGATAGAACCCGGTTTTCAACGATTGATCGATCCGGATCCGCAACTGGGAAAGCTGTAATTCGGCGATCTGCTGGCGGTCCATTGTCTCGGCCGCCTTGTTCCAAAACAATACTTCCATCGTTGTTTTCCATTTCACCGGGCGATCCGGCCCGGAGACATACCCCCGATTCGGTCGCTACAGGCCACGAATATCCGATTCGCCGATGACGCGGATCTTGTTGTCGGTCAGAACCCCGGCGGCTCGATCCGGATCCTCGAAGCGGAAGACCAGCATGGCCTTATCCGAGGCCTTTTCGACAAATCCGTACATGTATTCGACATTGACATTGTTCTCCGACAATGTCTTGAGTACCGAGGCCAGCCCGCCCGGCCGGTCATCGACTTCCACGGCCACAACGCTGGTCACATTGGCCGTGATCTGATGATCGCGGAAGATCTGAATCGCCTGCTGGGGCTTATCCACCACGATCCGCAACACGCCGAAGGTTTCGGTTTCGGCGATCGTCAGGGCGCGGATGTTGACTCCGTTTTGACCGAGAAGCGAACAGACCTCGAACAACCTGCCCTTGCGGTTTTCCAGAAACACCGATATCTGCGTGATTTTCATGTTGGCTCCTTTGCCAGATTTTCGATCCTCATCCGCCGTTTACATTTTCCGCTTATCGACGACCCGCTTGGCTTTGCCGATGCTGCGTTCGATGGTCTTGGGCTCGACGAGTTTGACCGTCACGCCCACGGAAAGCACCGCCTCGATTTCCTTTTTGATTTTCTGCTCGAGCTGGTGCATTTTTTTGATCTCGTCGTGGAAAATCGTTTCATCGACCTCGACCTGCACCTCCACGGTGTCGAGCTGGTGGGCCTGTCGATCGACGATGAGTTGATATTGCGGATGGGTTCCTTCGATTCCCAGCAACACCTCCTCGATCTGGGACGGAAAGACATTAATCCCGCGAACGACGATCATGTCGTCGGTCCGTCCGCTGATCTTGCTGGTCCGCGGGCTGGTTCTTCCGCAGGCGCAGGGTTTGGTGGTCATCGTGACGATATCCCGCGTGCGATACCGGATCAGCGGAATCGCCTGCTTGGTCAGCGTGGTGATGACCAGTTCGCCCTTCCGGCCGTCAGGCACCGGCTGGTTGGTATCGGGATCAATGATCTCCGGATAGAACACATCCGAGAACACATGCAGCCCGGCCTTGAGATGGCATTCCTGCGAGACGCCCGGGCCGATGATTTCGGACAGGCCATAGATATCGGTCGCCAGCATATCCCAGCCCTCTTCGATCTCTTTGCGCATCGCTTCGCTCCAGGGCTCGGCGCCAAAGACCCCGATCTTCCAGGAGGCCTTGTGGGGATCGTAGCCCAGTTCCCTGGCCTCCTCCAGCATATACAGCATATAGCTGGGGGTACAGGCGATGATTCGGGGCTGGAAATCCGTCATGACCTTCAGTTGTCGCGGCGTTTGCCCCGCCGACATCGGTAAAATCGTCAGCCCCATTTCCAGAGCCCCAT
The DNA here is from genome assembly GCA_964386005.1 of uncultured Pirellulales bacterium. GTDB lineage: Bacteria > Planctomycetota > Phycisphaerae > Sedimentisphaerales > Anaerohalosphaeraceae > FEN-1350. Next base: position 6,262 of record CAYLSB010000064.1, read on the forward strand.
AATGCAGGCCCAATCCTCCGGTAAAGAGACCATAACCGTACGCGATCTGAATCGTATCGTCGGGCCGGGCGCCCGCACAACACAGGCATCGCGCCACGACCTCGGACCACAGTTTCAGATCGTCTTTTGTGTATCCAACCAGCGTGGGATTGCCCGTTGTCCCGCTGGAAATATGGATCTCCTTGACTTCGGATCGAGGAACGCTGAACAGGCCAAAGGGGTAGTTGTCGCGCATATCGATCTTGGTGGTGAAGGGCAGCTTTACGATGTCGTCGATGCTCCGGATATCCCGCGGATGAATACCCGCGTCATCGAATTTCTTCTTATAAACGGGGCATCGCTCATAGACATACCGGGCCAACTGCGCGAGCCGCTGCGACTGGAGATTCTTGAGATTTTCCAGCGGCATTGTTTCAATGTCTTCTCGCCAAATCATGCTTTTGCTCCTGTCTCCGATCCCATGGATGGTTTATTTGCCGGTCGATTGGTTCCCGTGGTTCAGGCCAAGATCAAATCCGTTTTGAAATGCCGATCTCAGATTTCGCCAATGTATCAAAACCGCCCCCCGGCCGTCAAGACGTTTTTCCATGGCTGGCGCATAAAAAAGGCCGGTCATTCGACCGGCCCTGTTTTCGTCGATACCCGACCTTAGAAGCCGATTCTGTACGAAATCGCCGTATAGAACTCGTCATTTACGTTCACAGAGTCATCCATCGAGGTTTGATAATAAATACCGGGGATAAACATGCCGTTGCCGACCTTGAATGCGGTTCGAAGGCCCCACGTGATATGCGACCAGTCATGATCGGAAATCTGCTGATTGTAGAAAGCGAACGCTCCATCATTATAGACGGCATCCGCGCTGAGAGTGAACGGCTGTTCGCAGACCTTGAAATTGTAATCCAGGCCAAGCATGTGGAAAAAACCTGCCGCATCGCTGAAATCAGTTCCTCCCAGAAAGCCCGGAGTCGGTCCCGGACGACCGGACCAGCTATACGCCAGCGTATAGCGCGGGACAAAACCGGCCGGACACGCCTTGGGCAAGGACAGCGCCAGGGCCAAGTCCTGATAATCGTTCCACCAGGAAGGATTGGTGTAGTAATCCGCATAGGTGTAGGTCAGCGAATAGTCGATCTGCCAAGCATCGCCCTTGTTGAAGCTATTGGCATACGCCAGGCGGTACTCGTACTTCTCGGTCGGCAAAGGCCATTCGTCGCCATTCGTTGAGGCGCCCGACCACCAACCCATGATTTGGGTACTGAAACCGGTACCCCACAGATCAAAGGTAAGCGTCGGCATGAAGCCGGCCTTGTTGTCGCCGACATCGAAACCTCGCCAGATCGTTTTACTGACCCATGTCAGATCCAGGTCCGCGCTCAACTTGTCTTCAGCGGCCCCTGCGACCCCGGAGGCGAGAACCACCATTGAAACCATCAGCATTTTCTTCATTTTCTGTCTCCTTATCGATTCGTTTACCGTCGGGATATTCCCATCCAAATCGGAATCCTATTCTTGGAAACATTTCAACGACGCCTTGGCTGCAAACAGTATAGAATCTTCCTTTGAATGATCAAATCGAAAATCCGACAAATCTCATGAATTTTCGGACATCCGCCTGTCGAACCGTTCGGTGATGCGGGAAGCAAAAAAAAGGCCCGGCGTCTGCCGGGCCTTGTACTGCCATACGGTTTTGGATCAGAAGGTGAATTCCAGATTGTATCTCAGGAACACCGCATGATCCTGATCGTCTCCGGAGAAGAAACTTCCCGGCTGGAAGTAATCGACCAGGAAGTGCATGTTCAGGTTCTTGCAGCACTTATACTTGAGATATCCCGTGATCATCTGGCCGCGGAACAGTCCATCCTGGGAAAATTGGGTTCCGGTCGGGCCTACCATGGTTCCATTGTAGGGATTTCGATATTCCTGATCGGCCCACATCAGATTATAATTGGTTTGCAGAGACCACTTCGGCGTAAGGTTAAATGTATAACCGACACCGGCACGATGCAGGTTGTTCACTTCACCCAATGCCTGTTCAGCTCCCCACATATATGTCGGCAAATCGCCGCCGCGGGTGAACTGCGGCCACTCGCCCCACAGCGGATCGAACGCCTCGTTCTTGGTGGTTCCGGGTTTGTCGCCGGACAGATACTCATAATCGAAGTTCAAGACCGATTTGCGTTCGTCGTTAAAACTGTAGGTCAACCGGTTGTTGGTTCCGAAAGCGCTCATCGATTCCAGACCCTTATTGCCGAATTGCTTGGCGATTTCGGCGCGGTAACCCCAATTACTATTCAACTTGCCTGACAAGGCAACGCCAAGAGTATGGATTTCGTCGTCGTAGTAATCGGGTCGTGTCGCGGAATTGAACTTGTGCCAATCGGACAGATCGTCTTCCTTGTACATATAGTAGTACTCGGCCGTCGTTGAATCCGACCATTTGTCGGTAATATACAGAATTCCGCCCACTTCATCCTGACGATCGGTGAAATGTTTTTTGTTGCTATCGTCATAGTTGAGCGGATGCAGCCACTTGTCTTCGGCATCATAATTCAGGATGCCGACCAAATCCAATTTCGTCCGGTCGGAAAGATTATAGGTGGCGCGAACGGCATCAAAATGAACCGTCCTTGATCCGTCCGTCGGCGTTCCATCGCCCACCAACCAACCGGTTCCGAACATCAGATCCTGACGTCCAATCACCAGCGTCAGGGGCATGTCGAAGGCGTTCCGCCATGTGATGTTCAACCGATCCAGAAGGATTTCGTCGTCCATGTGTTGTCGAGCGCGAGTATGACGATAGGTGCTCATCTCCCATACCCATCGTGCATTGATGTCCACGTCGGGAGTTACGGCATAGGACATGGACCATCGGGCGCGATACCGTTGGCGATCCCAGGCGTTTGTCGGGGTCCGATCCGGATTGGCGGCCCCATCCCCCTGTTGCTTGTTCATGCCCATAAAGTTTCGGGCATACTCTTCCCGAAGACGGATATCCAGACCCATGGTAAATCCGTCAAACGGTTTGTGAAACTTGTCCAGCCATGCACCACATAAATGCTGATGATCATCCGCATCCGCGGCTTTGACTGTCGCAGGGATGACGACCACCGCCAAAACCGCCGCGACCATGACTCCGATCTGCCATTTCTTCATTCCAGTTCTCCTAACTGCTAACCTTAACCTTATGTTCCCTCAGTATTTCCATCGAGAGGTCACAACCTCTGTATCGGTTATTTCTTGCGGAATGGTTCAAAAAATCTTTACCGCGATTCGGTTTATCAGACTTTCCCGCAGTTTTTCAATCGGCGATATTCCTCGCCCGAAATCCTTCCCTGAATGATTCATTGAATAATAAACATACCATTGTCCCGCTCTCCACGATGGGCATATCCCCATCGAACTCTATGATCAGGTACTCCTGTTGTGATTGGTTCCCCATTGTACAAGGACGACCGCGGCGCACAAGGTTCAATTCCCATAAAAATGGAAATATTTACTCAAATCGCTTCAAATTGTATCTATTGATAGAAACGTCCTATAATCCCAGGAGTCGATGAGCGTTGTCTTGTAACAGGGCTTGTGTTCGAGAAGCGTCAAGGCCAAGCCGGTTGATCTTTCGAATACAGGCCGATTGGTCATCCCAGGGGGAATCCGTCCCGAACAGAAGGTACTCTCTCGGATGGCGAAGCACGAGAGTTTTGGCCTTTTCCTCGCCCAAAAAATCCATGGAATATGAAATATCCATGAATACGTTACGTCCGATAAGTATTTGTTCGGCCCGATCCCATTGTTCCCAGGCACCCAGGTGTGTCGCCACGAATTTCAAGTCCGGAAAATCTTCAACCACCCGGCAAATCCGGTCGGGACCGGCCCTGTCCATCCGTTCGAACGCGATATCGAATCCCGTGTGCATGACCAGAATCAGGCCCTCACAGACCATCATCTCGTACAAGGGGTACATCCTCGCTTCGTCCACCATGAACTGTTGATAATAGGGGTGCATTTTGATGCCGCGGAATCCCAGAGAGGCAATTTGTCCAATCCGTTCGATGACCAGCGGATCCTCGGGATGTACGGAAGGAAAAGGCACAATCCTGTCTGAGGCAATCTGGCCGCACCACCCAAGGATGGACTCATATTGTCCCGGCCGTGTGGCGATGCAACACAAAACGCTGATTTCGATTCCGGCTTCATCCATCGACTTCAACAGCGAGCCGACCTTCCCATCCAGAAAACAAGGCGCCTGGGGCACCTCGGCCCGAAGCTTCGCCAACGCCTGCTCGGCGATCGAATCCGGAAACGCATGCGTATGAAAATCGACAATCCCGTTCATGATAACCTCAATCTCGAAAATCGTTAATCCCGGTCGGGAGGACCCTATCTGTAATTTTCAACCGTACTCTTGCAATTCCGGCCCGATTAATCTATCCTGATCGCTCGAAATAACCATCAAAAAACGAAAGGATTTGCTTATGGCGATTCGGTGTATCTTGCGTTCTCGGGATTTCATGATGTTGGCGCTTCTGTTTTGTCTCGGATCCGGCTGTCGTCCGGACAAGGCCTCGCCGCCAACCCAGTCTTCGACGCCTCCCAAAGAACCGGTCCCGCAGGCCGCGGCTTCCGCGGCAAATCCCTCCGAACCATCCGCCGCTCAGCCGACTCCGTCCGATACCCTGTCCAAGCCCGTCGCCAAACCCGCCGATCAGCCGATCATTCCCGGATTGCCCTCCAATGTCTGGGCCGTGGAGTTGAAGACCAACAAAGGCGATATCATTCTCATCCTCGACGACAAGGCCGCTCCCGTCACGGTTCAAAATTTTGTCCAATACGTTGAAAGCGGTTTTTATCAGGGTACCATCTTCCACCGGGTTATTCCCCGCTTTATGATTCAGGGCGGCGGCTTCACCGACGGAATGCAGCAAAAGCCCACCCGGGCTCCCATTGTCAACGAGGCCTCCAATGGCCTGAAAAATGCCCGAGGAACGATCTCCATGGCTCGCACCAACAATCCCAACAGCGCCACCGCCCAGTTTTTCATCAACCACGTGGATAACGCCTCGTTGGATTACGTCAAAGGATCCAATCCCGGCTACGCCGTCTTCGGCAAGGTATTCAAGGGCATGGAGGTTGTCGATGCCATTGCTTCCGTCAAGACTACCACTCGCGGGATGTTCCAGAATGTTCCCGTCGAAACGATTACCATAACCTCGGCGAAGATTATCCAGAAGCCCCTCAAATAAGACGCCACCAAGGACGATAGTGTGCAAAACACGGTATGCCATTTGCCAAAGCCGGTCAATGAAGCGGTCTTGAGTTATGCATCCGGGACGGAGCATCGGCAAGCGCTGGTGGATGCTTTGGATACCCTGGAAGGCCGGGAGCTTGAAATCCCTCTGATCATCGGCGGCAAGGAAATCCGTACCGGGGACATTGACGTTTGTATCCAGCCCCATGCACATCGGAAGGTTCTGGCCCGATATCACAAGGCCGGCTCCAACGAAGTCCAGATGGCCATTGACGCCTGTCAAAAAGCCAAGGTTGATTGGGAACATTTGTCCTACCCTATGAGGGCCTCCATTTTTCTTAAAGCCGCGGAACTCTTATCGTCCAAATATCGATATGTTCTCAATGCCGCCACGATGCTCAACCAAAGCAAAAATCCGTTTCAGGCGGAAATCGACAGCGCCTGCGAAATGGTGGACTTTTGGCGGTTCAATTCCTGGTACATGCAGGAAATGTTCAAAGAACAACCGCTGTATTCCTCGCCGGGAACTCTGAACTATTGTGAATACAGGCCGCTGGAAGGTTTTATCTTTGCGGTAACTCCGTTCAATTTTACTTCGATTGCGGGCAATCTGCCGACCGCACCGGCCATGTTGGGAAACGTCGTCCTGTGGAAGCCCGCCTCCACGGCGGTTTATTCCGGGTATCATATCATGAAAATTCTTCAGGAAGCCGGTCTTCCGGAAGGCGTGATCAATTTTCTGCCGGGTTCGGGTTCCACAGTCGGTACTGCCGCTCTGGAGTCGCCGATGTTTGCGGGTCTGCATTTTACAGGCAGCAACGTCGTCTTCCATCAAATGTGGAAACGGATCGCCGGAAATATCGAACGGTATCGATCGTATCCACGGATCGTCGGAGAAACCGGCGGCAAAGACTTTCTGGTAGCGCACCCGTCGGCGGATTTGGACGCTCTGGTCACAGCTATTGTTCGCGGCGCGTTTGAATATCAGGGCCAGAAATGTTCGGCCTTATCGCGGATGTATATCCCGCGGAGTGTCTGGCCGAAATTGAAGGAAATGCTCGCGGACCAACTCAAGACAGTCAAGATCGGACCGGTCCAGGACTTCAGCAATTTTATGAACGCCGTCATCGATCAATCCGCCTTTGCCAAAATCCGTAACTCCATCGAGGCAGCCAGGGCCTCAACGGAGGCCAAAGTCCTATTCGGCGGTGGTTGTGATGATCGGGTTGGATTCTTCATTGAACCAACCGTGATTGAAACGGCCGATCCCTTTTATACCACCATGGTTGACGAATTGTTTGCCCCGGTACTAACAACGTACATCTACAAAGATAATGAATTCGACGAAATGCTCATGTTGTGCGACCGGACAAGTATCTATGGCCTGACCGGTTGCATCTTTGCACAGGATCGACATGCGATTCATCGGGCATTCGACGCGCTGCGACATGCGGCCGGGAATTTTTATATCAACGACAAGCCAACGGGTGCAGTGGTTGGCCAGCAGCCGTTTGGGGGCTCTCGAAAATCGGGGACCAATGATAAAGCGGGCGCGATGATGAACCTTCAGCGATGGGTCAGTGTCCGAAGCATCAAGGAAACTTTGGTTCCATCTACAAATTATCGATACCCGTTTATGGGGTAGAGGTCTTGGGCGTTTTGATATCCGAATGAGAACGCAGATACGATCGGGATCCTGCGTAAATCCATTCTATTCCTTTTCGACTTCCTTTGAAAGTTCAATGCTTCTCTGTCGCGCACGAATCATTCCCTCCATCAATACCTGGCCGAGATTCTGGGCCTTGAAGACTTCCACGGCCGCCTCCGTAGTCCCGCGGGGACTGGTCACTTTTCGACGTAATTCAGCCGGGCTTTCGCCGCGAGCATACGCCTGTTTGGCCAATAATCCGGCGCCCTTGGCCGTTTGATAGACCAGTTCTTCGGCAATATCCGTCGGCAATCCCATCTGTTCCGCGGCACGGACCATTTCTTCCATCAGCAAAAAGAAGTACGCTGGTCCTGAACCACTGACAGCGGTTACCGAGTCAATCAGTTCTTCGTTCTCAACGATTACCGCCTTCCCAACGGCGGAAAAGATATCAATCGCCCGTTTTTTGGCTTGTTCGGATACGTCCGCACAATACAGGGCCGTTGCCCCTTCGCCCACCATGGCCGGCGTATTCGGCATCGAGCGAATAAGCTGGACCTTCCCCAGCCGTCGATGAAGATATTCTGTGGTTATTCCCGCGGCAATGGATATGACCAGGACGTTCTTGCGCATCTTCCCGGCGATGCCATCCAGCATTCTGGCCATATTCTGGGGCTTGACACTCAGGACCACAACCTTGGCATATCCGACCAATTCATGGTTATCGAGCGTGGTCCGAATGGAAAATCCATCTTTCAGATACTGAAGTCGTTCCGGCCTGACATCCGAAGCGATCACCTGGTCGGGTTTATACAAACCGGATGATATGATCCCCTTGATGAAGGCCTCTGCCATGTTTCCGGCACCGATAAATCCGATCGTATCCATAATCGTATCACTCAAACCTTGTTTCACGAACTATCCTTATCCTGTTCCCGTTACATTGATTCCCTATGTTACGGCATTCTGCGGCCGGGTAAACATCATTTTTTACTTGAAAACCGTTTCTTGGAAGTAGGAGCTTCCAAAATCCCTTCTATTAGGAGATATCCTTACTTATTAATAGAGTATTACCAGGCGATCTTACATAGAAGCATAAGCCCGTCCTGATTCAGGTATATCGTTGTATGGAAAGCAGTGTTCTCATCCTTTTTCTTCTTGTCTGCCGATATAATGGCAATATAATACAGTCCCGCAACGATGAAGAACGAAACAATGAGTCCCATCCCGTCATGGAATCCAGAAGGGGTTTTTCCTTCGGGTCATGGATACCCTGTCAAACTATGTGTATTTGTGTCAATAGGAAATCCAGGGATTGTGATGGATTCGAAGGGCGTGCCTGTTCAGCACACTGTGGAATCAAGGAAGCAAAATTGAATCGTAGGATGATTTTTTGTCCTCCTTCAACGAAATACACTGATCAGAGAGGTATAGAGATGTTGGGAACATCGTTGGGTCGAAACCGGCCGGGATTGTGGGTATGGGGATGTTGTCTTTCGTTGATTTGGATCGGCGGGTGTCTGGAGGAGAATCAGACATTATCCGAATCGCAGAGAAGTCGAATTGCCTCAGAGCGAAAGAAGCTGGCCCAAAAGCCCCGGCGGATGATTTTTAACAATGATGGAGGCGATATGCCTCGGGGTCCGGAAACCGCCCAGCAGTTTCTTGCCAAGCGGATGGCCGGTTTGGTTGACACGCAGGTTGATTCCATTTTTTATTGTTGTCCCTTTTCCTACCAGATCGTTACCGCCCCTCTGGTTGACAAGGACGGCAATTTGACGAATAAAGACACCCTTGAAACGGCTATCGGATTCGCTCATGCCGTCAAAAAGGAGCTGTTTTGTTCGATTCGGATGAATGATTCTGCCGATTCGAGTCTGGAAGGGGGCCTGAAGCTCAATCAATGGAAGATTGATCATCGAGGGTTTTTAATGGCCCAAAGTCACATGTCATTTCCCTACGGCTGGGTGAACCGACCCAGCTGGCCCTGGTCGGCGATGAACTACGAACATGCCAAGGTTCGTGCTCATCTTTTCGAAGTGGCGGCGGATGTATGCAGTCGATACAATGTGGATGGAATCGAACTGGATTTCTGGCGATGGCCGGTGTTTTTCAAGTCGCAGTTGTTCGGCCAGCCGGTCACGCAGGCCGAATGCGACCTGATGACGGATCTGTTGCGGCAAATCCGGGCTTATGCCGAACTCCAGGGTCACAAACGAGGACGTCCGATTCTGATCGCCGCGCGGATTCCCGATTCCGTGTGGTACGCCAAGCAGGTCGGCCTCGACGTGATCCAGTGGCTGGATGAAGATCTGGTCGATATGCTGATCGGCGGAGAGTATTTTCAGTTGCAGCCGTGGGAGCATCTGGTCCGCGTGGGCAAGCATTACACTGTCCCTGTTTACGCTTGTCTGAGTCGTTCGAGAATTCCCGATGATGAGGGAGCATTTCGGTCCGAGGCCCTGGCCGCTTGGGACGCCGGAATCAGCGGAATATATACATTTAACGACTTCAATGTCGACAGTCCGCGGTTTCGCGAATTGGGCGATCCGGAATTGCTGCGATCGTTACCCCGCAAGGACAAATACAAGCTGGGCTATATGGAATGGCTTCACAACCAATGGGTGGGAACATTGCTCAAGGATGGTCAGCGATTCTTCGATAAAAAGCTCATGGCCAAATGGGAGGAACCGCTGCCTCAGATCTTTGAGGGAATCAATGTGGGTTTTGAACCGGGCCGTTCTATTTCCATGGTCTATACCACCGATCGATACAAGCTCGCTTTTGATGAACGCGAAGGCCGATACGAATTGTACGATCTGTTAAACGACCCGCATGAACGAACCGATCTGGCGGCCAAAATGCCGGAGGTGTTTGTCCCGATGAAGGAAAAATTCGAGCAGTGGAGGCAGCGAAACGCGCCCATCCTGTTTAATCCATAAGGTTTCCGGGAACGCCGTCCGCGCAAGACGGAGAACCGGATGGATTCCTGTATATCACGTTGTATCCTGAGCCGAGGACAGGGTATCGGCTTTTTTCCTGTTTGGAATCGGGGAGAACTCATGAACAAACGAAGTATAACGCCGCTGTCGTTCTTCTATATCCTGTTTTATTGTGTCGGTAGGGTTTTCGGTTCGGAGCCATCGCGATTGACCCTGTGGTACGACAAGCCCGCCGTGGCATGGGAACAGGCCCTGCCGATCGGAAACGGACGGATGGGAGCGATGATTTTCGGGGGCATCGACAAGGAGCGAATCCAGTTCAACGAGAGTACTCTGTGGACGGGAATCCCGCGCGATTACTCCAATCCGGAAGCGGTCAAGGCCCTGCCGGAGATTCGCAGGTTGTTGTTCGAAGGAAAACAACGAGAGGCGGAAAATCTGGCCATGGACGGTTTCATGAGCGTGCCGCTCCGCCAGGAACGATATCAGCCGTTCGGCGATTTGTGGATCGAATCGGCCAGAGCGATGAACATCGAAAGGTATCACCGTGAACTGGACCTGAATACCGCCACAGCCCAGACACGATATGTGGGGGATGGAGCAGTCATTACGCGGACGGCGTTTGCATCCTATCCGGATCGGGTGATCGTTCTTCGTCTTGCGAGCGACAATCCATCCGGTCTCAACAACTCGATCTGGATGACCAGTCCTCATGCGGGGACCGAGTGGCTGGCGGAAGGCAACACGCTGATCCTGCGCGGCAACGTCGGTCCGTGGAAGGACGAGGGTCGCAAGGATCGCCCCAGTTGCCTGAAGTTTGAGGCGCGACTGGAAGTTCGTTCTCGAGGCGGAAAAGTGGAATTCGGGGATGGAAAGGCGAAACTGGTTGGGGTATCGGAAGCCGTACTCATCCTGGCAGCGGCGACAAGCTTCAAGAATTATCAGGATGTATCCGGAGACCCGGCCGAATTGTGCGGCAAGGCACTATCCGGCGTGGCCGGAAAAGGATTTGATCAACTGCGGCAGACGGCCTTGGAGGATCATCGGCAGTTGTTTTCGCGTGTATCGCTGGATGTGGGTAGCACGCCCCAGGCGACGATCCCAACCGATCAGCGTGTGGCCAGATTCAAGGAGGGAAATGATCCGGCATTGGCTGAATTGTATTTCCAGTTTGGAAGGTATCTGCTGATCGCGTCAAGTCGGCCGGGGGGCCAGCCCGCCAACCTGCAGGGGTTGTGGAACGACAAGATGAGTCCGCCGTGGGACAGCAAATGGACGGTCAACATCAATACGGAAATGAACTATTGGCCGGCCGAGCCGACGAACCTGTCGGAGTGCCATGAGCCGCTTTTCGATATGATCGCCGATGTCGCCCAGACAGGCCGTGCGACGGCAAGGAATCATTACGGCGCTAATGGCTGGGTGCTACACCACAACACCGACCTCTGGCGGGGAACCGCCCCAATCAATCATTCCAACCATGGTATCTGGGTAACAGGCGGCGCTTGGTTGTGCCAGCATCTATGGTACCGGTATCAATTCACCGGCGACCCGATGTTCCTGCGGGAAAGAGCGTACCCGATCCTGAAGGAATCGGCGGCGTTCTTCGTGGATTTCCTCGTGGAGGATCCCACGACAAAATATCTGATCAGCACGCCGTCGAACTCGCCGGAAAACGGCGGGCTTGTGGCCGGCCCGACCATGGACCACCAGATCGTTCGTGATTTGTTCAATGCCTGTATCGAGGCAAGTATCGTCCTTGGTGTCGATGAAAACCTTCGGAAGGTTTGGATGGAAAAGCGTGACCGGCTGGCCCCGTCGCTGATCGGCAAGTATGGGCAGCTCCAGGAATGGCTGGAAGATAGGGACAATCCCAAAGATGAACATCGGCATATCTCGCATTTGTATGGATTGTATCCCAGCGGGCAGATCAACCAGCGCGGCACGCCGGAATTGTACGCTGCCGCCCGCACATCCCTGGAGTTTCGCGGAGACGGCGGAACGGGCTGGTCGATGGGCTGGAAAATCAACTGTTGGGCACGTCTGCACGACGGCGACCATGCCTTTCGTATGCTGACCAACCAGCTTACGCCGCAACGGACCTATCCAAACCTGTTTGACGCGCATCCGCCGTTCCAGATCGACGGAAATTTCGGCGCCACCAGCGGAATATGCGAAATGCTCTTGCAGAGCCAGGCAGGGGAAGCGGAGTTCCTTCCCGCTTTGCCCTCGGCCTGGGAGACAGGATCCGTTCGCGGTCTATGCGCCCGCGGCGGATTCGAGGTCGATCTCGAATGGAAGAATGGCAATCTGACAACCGCAAGGATTTTATCGCGACGGGGCGGCTTGTGCAAACTGCGATACGGCGAGACGACGGTTCAATTGGAAACCAGAGTTGGGGAGAGGATTTTGCTCCATGGTCAGCTTCAGAAGTAAACCCGCGTCAATGAGACTGTATTGGGGGATTCTTGGGGGGCTCCTACTCTCGCTATGGAGCGAGGTGGCGGCGACGGAACCGGAGCCGATCATCCTGTATGATCTGCGTTATGCCGAAGCGGTCGATCCGAAGGATCCGCAACCGGTGAAAACGGCGTGGGATCATTGCCACCTGGTTTCAGCGCTGCAAGGGATCGTCAATCGTTCATCCCCACGATTGTATATCCTGTTTGTCGAATCCCACCACCGCCAGATCAATATCGATCAGTATTGGCTGGACCACCTTCGCAAACCCGGCAACTGGCTGGCTCATCGACCGATCCGAAAAGTCGATGGCATCGTCAATCTGGTTCGGCTATTTGCCGGCGAGATCAACGGTGCGGTCGTGTATGATCCGAAAGTCGATGCCACCAGCAATGTCGCCTCGACAATCGCCGGCGCCGAGAACCTGTTGCCGATCCGGTTTGATCCCGATCCGGATTCGCTCTACACTCAACTTGTATCCCGCGAGCCCAACCTTCCGGTGAAAATCCGGCTGGTGAATCCGGACGGATCCAGCCGATTTACAGGCCGGGGAATGATTCCGGATACAATCCGTCCCTCGACCGGTTCGGCCAAATGCGATGCGTATCTGTGGATGAAGGATCGGTACCTTGATACGGGACGCTGCGACGGCGGATTCGGGGCTTATTATATCGACCAGTTCTGGAGGCAAAATCCCCGTGCGACGGTTCTGAATCACCATTGCCTGACCAATCATGACTATTTTATCTCCCGAAAGGCGTTTTTCTTCGACCTGCATGTCTGGCCCGATGAATCGCCGATCGACGACCCGCAACAAAAACCCGGCACGGATGTAGAGACACTGAAGGAGCTGCTTTTGAGCGCCTATGAGCACGGCGGAAACGAACGAATGATCCATATCGGCGGCTTTGTTCCGTGGGCCAACAAATACACCAGCCATGTCGGCGGAAAACACGAGCCGGTGGCCACGGAGTGGGAGTACGGCCGGATCATCAGCGCCTACAACGGATACATGGATGCCGATGCCGTTGACGACGGAGCCATGGCCAATGCTTCCTTCTTTCAGCATTTTCCCTTGCAGAAGGAATATCCGCAGCGATGGATTAGCCGGCAGCAATTGATCGACCGCAAATTGCTGACTGTTGACGGACAGGTGAATGCAGACGGTCGCCAATTCCTTATTTTTTATGTCGGCGACTACGACTGTGCGGCGTGGCTGTACCAGTGGGTTCCGCTGATCTGGGACGATCCGAACCGCGGCACGGTTCCCATGATGTGGGCGATTGGACCTCACCTGGCGCGTCGGGCGCCGATGGCAATGGACTACCTGCGGACAACGGCGACGGCGAACGATTACTTTGTCGCCTCGGACAATGGTGCGGGATACTGCGAACCCGGAATGCTTCAGGAGCCGCGCGAGGTGTCGGGATTGCCCGGGGGCCTGGACGCCTGGCAGCGACATTGTGAAGCATTTTATCGGAAATGGGGATTGACGGTGACCGGCTTTGTCATCTATGCCCATGGACCGATTCTCAACGACAAGGGATACGCCTGCTATGCCGCCTTCAGCCCCAATGGAATCGTTCCTCAGTTCGGGCCGACGACGCTTTTATTCGGCGATATGCCCGTGCTCCGCCACGACCACGATGTACAGGAAAACGATCCCTCCGCCGCCGCGGAACATGTGCTGCGGCGAATCGAAGAGCGAACCGCGGCGGGACTGCCGCCGTTCCACTGGTTTCGCAACATTCTCAAAACCCCGACCTGGTACCGGCGAACTCATGAGGAGATGATCAAGCGAAATCCCGCAGTTAAGTTATTGGATACCCCGGCGTTCTTCGAGTTGTATCGAATCTACTTACAAACGCATCCGGACGTCGCGGCGGAAAAGAAGTGAAACGATTGAATCGGAATATTAATTCCCATCGTTTCCGACCAGAGCCATGCCTCGCAAATCTTTGATCCCCAGAAGTTTGAGAAATTTGCTTCGCAGATCGTTCTCCAATCGCTGAATCTGCGATCCATTTCGATCGAGTAAAGGAATCTGCCCGCCGGCATACGTTAGATGTCCTCCCCCGGTACCTCGCCGAGCGGCAAGACGACGGGCAATTCGGGCCGCATCTTTGCCTTCAAGACATGTACGGATGGAAAGCAGTAATTTCCCCTGGAATCGTCCGGTGCACATCGTCCAGAAGGTCTTTTCCTCTCGCAGTAACAGGTCGGCCACTTCCGCGATCATGTCGGGATTGTCGATCGATCCCAGATGAGTTATCACGGCAAATTCATAATACCGGGCCTGTTGAAAAGCGTCGGTCAACATCCGAAAATAGCTTCGCGGAACCGATCCTTTCTGGATCTCGCTGAGCATTCGTTTGTTGGCCAGCGGATACAACTGTTCCAATGCCCGAATGTCGGCGGCAACGGCTTCACGACCGAGATCCTGTGTATCGGAACGAATCGCATAGAGCAGCGCTGTCGCCAAGGGCGTGTCCGGCACGATGCCCGCCTGGTTGAGATACTCCAGAAAGATCGTGGCCGTCGCGCCGTATCGGCTTCGAATATCCGTGAATTCACATCGCCGAGCGGACTGTCGTAAACGATGATGGTCAATGACAATATTCGCAATCCGTCCGGGCGGAAGGGAATTGTTTCCCGTTCCCGGCTGGGTATCGACTAAGGCCACAAGATCGAACTTGTCCGGTTCGACGTCCGACAGAGAACGAAGGTTGGGATTCACGTAAGCGACCAACGCTCGATTCTCCGCACGACCGATCGTCCCGCCATGGGCAATGGTGCACGGAACCTGGGCACAATCATTCGCCAGACGCCGTAACGCCAGGGCCGCCGCTATCGAGTCCGGATCGGGGTTGTCCTGCATAACGATCAATAAATTCTTTCGACCCTTGAGCCGTTCGATCAGTTTCTCGAGTTTCTGCCTCGTTTTGCAGTCCTGTTTGGCGGAAATCGTATTCATCGTGGATCGCTATGGCCGATGCATCATGGAATTGTAGGTCATCTCAAAACGCAACATGTGGCGGACTTCCTCCTCGGCCAGAGTTAAAAAGACCTCTCTGGCCTCGAGGTTCTCCGCGGATGCAACCAGCTCGACATACAATCGAAACGCCGCTTTTTCTTTTTGCATCGCAAGAACCAGCGCCTCGGCAAATCCGATCGCGGAGGAGATATCTTCCGAAATCACGCATTGTGTTATACGGGCGCCCTTGAATGAACCGGGCGTCGTCACGACATGTCCCAGTTTCATCAGCTCCAGTTCCAATTGCTGACGATGCCCCGTCTCCTCGACGGCCAGATCTTCGAAAACCTTTTTGACAATCGGATCGGTCATTGTCTCCGCCAGAGAGGAATACAGGGATTGAGCCGCCTTCTCCTTGGAAATCGCGAATTCCAGGATTTCCCGCATTGAATTGAATTGCAGCATGAAAGGATTCCCGTTCTCATTAACCTGATTGCCGAAGCGAATCTTCAATTCAACGCTCATTATACAGGTTCAAGAATCTGCGATACAGGATTTTCTTCGATTGGGATCCATGCGGAATTTCGCCGGCCAATCCAGAACAAAGCTTCAATCCGCGCCACGAGAAAGGCGTTCGTCAGATGAAAGAGGATGACGGCCAACATTCCCCATGCCGTCGGAATGGCAAGACCAAGCAGATGCCGCATGACCGGTCCCTCGGTCAACATCGTATCGCAGGAAAAGAAATGGCGATGGGCTCGGTCGTTTCCGGCGCCCGTTCGGTTTCCGCGCAACCTTTGTCCGTGAATGGAGTGGATTTGGAGAGCATCGTGGTTGGTCCCTTCGCCGTGGTTCGAGGATCGGGTTTCTACACACCGAACGTAAGAATCCTGTTCAATTCCGCCGAAAATTTTTCGAGGGATTCGCCGGCGACAATCGATGCAGACGTGCCGTTATGTCCGATCACGTTTCGAATGCGTTCGACAAGCGGGATATGGCTCAATTCATCCAACAACCGCGGACGTAGTTCCATCAGCGGTATCCACACGAAATCCCTCGCCAAATCCGGATGAGGAATGGTCAGCTCCGGCTGGTCAATCACCTGTTCGCCATACAGAATCAAATCCAGATCGATCGTGCGCGGCGAGTACCGATCCGCGCTTCGCCGGCGCCCAAGCGAGCGTTCGATTCGGCCCAGAATTCCGTGTTTGAGATCCAGCGGCGATCGGTTCGTTCGGATTTCCCATACGCCGTTGACGAAGGCGTCGATATCCGTTCTTCCGATCGGCTCGGTACGGTAGAACGTGGAACTGGCTGTGACCTTCACGGAAGCGAGTAGCGCCTTCAGGGCTTCTTGAATATTCCTCTCCGGATCGATATTGGATCCGACCGCAACATAGGCCGTGATCCGAGGAGAGTTCATGGTTTGAAATCCTCACGGTCGCGCTCGATTTCCACGCCGACCGTTCGAGCGAAACGAAGAGCCGCGGGTTTCTCGACCAGAATTCGCACTTTCTCAATCCGGGAATCCAGCAAACAGATTCCCGCGATACTTTCGGCAAGACCTTCGATTAAGAAGTATGTGGATGCTTCTCCCATGGCCAGGATCTGCTTTTTGATCGTTTTATAATCGACGGTATCCTCAATCCGGTCCGTGTGTCCGGCTTTTTTCAGGTCGGCGAACAACGTCAGGTTCACGACGACATCCTGCTTTTCCCGCCGTTCGGTTTCCTCGATCCCGATAATACAGCGAAACCGCAGATCGCGGATATGAATCCGATCGAGAGGATTATCCATACATCTTGCCCTTCACATGCCGGCCGCCATCGACATAAATGACCTGCCCGGTGACGAACTCGGCGCCGAGAAGAAACATCACCGCACTCGTGACATCGCTCGGCTGCCCATGCGATCGAAGAAGATTGGACGGGGCCAATTGATTCAGATACGATTCATCCTTGCCCTCCGGCGGGAGGATCAGCCCGGGAGCCACGGCATTTACCCGGATTCGCGGGGCCAGTTCCACCGCCAGCATTCGCGTCAAGGTCAGAAGCATTCGCTTACCAAGATGATAGGAAGCGTGTTCCCGATCGTAATCCTCGACACGGCTGTCCAGAAGGTTCACGATCCGGCCGGGCCCGTCCTGTCCCGCCATCCGACGGCACAGCGCCAGGGGTGAAGCGGCATGCAGGCCAATCATCTCCGTCAACCGCTCGAACGAAAAATCCATCACGGTATCCGCGGGGAATATCGAAGCGTTATTGATTAGAATATCGACAGTTCCCGCCGCTTCCCTGGCACGATTCATCAGCCGCTCGGCTTGAGCCGTATCCCGAAGATCGGCCTGGAATGTCCATGCCTTGCGGCCGATACGGCCGATCTCTTCGGCCAGCGATCCCGCTCCGTCCCCGTTCGTGTGATAGTGAACCGCCACATTGCAGCCCGCTTGCGCCAGCGATAGAGCGATCATCCGGCCCAGCCGCCGCGCGGCCCCGGTAACCAATGCGGTCATGCCGGCGAATTGTCCCTGCCCGTGATTCATGCCGATCTCCGAATATCCGTCACCATTCTAACCGCCCATCCAGCCAAATCAATCGTGGAATTCCGCGACGGCGATTCCGCTTTTTCCATAGACATAACCAGCCGGCTCGGATACAATCACGCCCCAATTTGAGTCGATGATCAACCTGCTTTTCGGAGACTGTCATGAAACAATTCATTACATGGTCAGCGATCCTCGCCTTGATGGGCATGGGATGCGGCCAGCCGCCATGCGGCAACCAGCGATGCAGCATGATCCGTGCATCCCGTCAGAACCAGGTCCTTCGTCACGTAGTGCTGTTTTCCTTCAAGGAAGGGACGACCCCTGAACAGATCAGGCAGGTCGAAGATGCCTTCCGCGCCCTGCCCGGAAAAATCAACGCGATCCTCGACTTCGAATGGGGCACCAACAACAGTCCGGAAAATCTCGCACAGGGCTATACGCACTGTTTCTTTCTGTCGTTCAAGGATGAAGCCGCCCGAGCCGCTTATCTGCCGCACCCCGATCACAAGGCCTTCGGTCAAACACTTGGGCCGATCCTGGAGAAGGTCTGCGTCGTGGATTACTGGGCCCAGCAATAACCTTTGCCCAAATCCAAAAATCGAAAGATATTCGGACGACCGTCGGGACGTCCGTTTTTTTGCCGGCTTATCTATACATAATACATATCCAGTTATGCTGATAAGAGGAATCCGACGGCATGCCCTTGACGGAACGGGTGATGGAGTGTAGTTTGTAGGGGTTTATAACCGATCTATATAGATGTCCGCTCCGGGTTTGGGTCTCGGAAGCGGGGAGTCTGCCAACAGAAAGGAGTATTATGTTCAGGACAATCGTAGATGTAACGGCCCGGGAGATCCTCGATTCGCGCGGCAATCCCACCGTGGAAGTGGATGTCATGCTGGAAGACGGCTCGTTCGGTCGAGCAGCGGTCCCCTCGGGCGCCAGCACCGGAGCCCACGAGGCGTGCGAGCTTCGCGATCCCAAAGCCAAGCGGTACATGGGCAAGGGCGTGCAGCAGGCCGTCAAGAACGTCAATGAAACCATCGCCCCGGAGGTTCTCGGTCTGGATGCTACGGCCCAGGAAGATATCGACGCAATGATGATCGAGTTGGACGGCACGGCGAATAAGACCAAGCTCGGGGCCAACGCCATTCTCGGCGTGTCGCTGGCGGTCGCCCGCGCCGCGGCCGATTCGGTCGGTCTGCCGCTGTATCGCTATGTGGGAGGATGCACGGCCAATATCCTGCCGGTGCCGATGATGAACATCCTCAACGGGGGCAAGCACGCCGACAACACCGTCGATTTTCAGGAATTCATGGTCATGCCGATCGGCGCCGAGAACTTCCCCGAAGCGCTTCGCATGGGCGCCGAGGTCTTCCATACGCTCAAGGGTGTATTGAAAGCCAAGGGGTATAATACATCCGTCGGAGACGAAGGCGGCTTTGCTCCTTCGCTGAAGTCCAACGAAGAGGCCCTGGACGTGATCCTTGAGGCGATCAAGAAAGCCGGGTACAAGGCCGGAAAGGATATCTTTATCGCGTTGGATCCGGCGGCGAATGAACTGTGGGTGGAGGAAGATAAAAAGTACCGATTCTTTAAATCGGATCCCAAGAAAAAAGTCTCTTCCGATGTTATGATCAAATTCTGGTCCACTTGGATCGATCAGTATCCCATCGTCAGTCTCGAAGATGGACTGGCGGAAGACGACTGGGCCGGCTGGACGAAATTAACCTCCGAGCTCGGCGGCAAATGCCAGATCGTCGGCGACGATTTATTCGTCACCAACACCAAGCGGCTGGCCGACGGAATCAAGAAGGGTTGTGCCAACTCGATTCTGATTAAGGTCAACCAGATCGGCACGCTGACCGAAACGATTGATGCGATCAACCTGGCCCGCCGTAATGGTTATACGGCCGTTATCAGCCATCGAAGCGGCGAAACCGAGGATAGCTTTATCGCCGATCTGGCGGTGGCCACCGG
This sequence comes from uncultured Pirellulales bacterium, assembly GCA_964386005.1. GTDB lineage: Bacteria > Planctomycetota > Phycisphaerae > Sedimentisphaerales > Anaerohalosphaeraceae > FEN-1350. Next base: position 26,059 of record CAYLSB010000064.1, read on the forward strand.
CGTCGGTCAGATCAAGACCGGTTCGGCCTGCCGGACCGACCGAATCTGCAAGTACAATCAACTTCTCCGTATTCATGAGGAACTCGGCGATTCGGCCCGTTATGGCGGTGAAATCTTCAAGTACTAAATCGTTTCTCCGGCGGGGGCGCAAACGATGTGCCCCCGCTTTTTTATTCCGTGAAGAATCCGGACGAATTGACTATGCAGAATTCCGCGTCCCTTTTGCGGTATGTGCTGTTTTGCCTGTTCTTCACCGTCGGCGCGTCGGCGATCGTGTTGTCGATCCTTGCCGAAGAGCTGATCGACTACTATCGCACCCGCGATCTTCCCAGCCGGATCGAAGACGGCAATCAAAAGCTCCGCGATCTGGCCAGTCGATACGATCAGCAGATCGAACAGATTCGGTCTGATCCCGAAATTCTTCAGAAACTGGGAAGTATTATTTTCCGTACAAACACCACGCCGGAAAACACGGTAGCCCCGATAGCTTCTGAAGAACAACTTTCCGCCGCGCGGGAAGCGATGCTGAAAAAAATCGAAACCGACAGCGAACCATCCATGTTGCCCCGCTGGCTACTCAGGGTTTCCGATCCTGTGAACGGTATTAAAAACCGCCTGATGATCTTTCTGTCCGGAATGGGGGAAATCCTTGTAACCTTCATTTTTTTCGGGTCCCCTCGTTATTCCTATAAATCCGATTAGGTATTTTTCCGGATATCCCATTTCGTGTATTTTGTCAGAAATTGATATCCCAATGGAATATTGATGCCAGCGTCAAAAGTGTCCTTATGCGGCGTTGCCGAACATGGACCATT
>CAYLSB010000065.1:0-25702 GCA_964386005.1 uncultured Pirellulales bacterium
TTCCACCTTATGCAACGCCCTTTTTGGTCTTGACAACGGGGAGGGGTTCAACCTTGAGCTAGCAAGGTACCATCGATAATCATAGAATACTTGGTTACGATCCCGCCACAACCCGGATTACCTGCATCAGCAAATTTCACTACCACTCCCGGATCTATCGTTAACGTATTATTAGCAGGAATTGTAACTGTTCCATCCAAAATATATGGACTTCCTGCGAGATCCCATGTCCCTGAAACATTACCACCGGGAATATGTGTTTCAGAAAAAGAATTGGAAACAATAGCTGCGACTAAAAATACTGAGGTGATAACAATATTTCTCACTTTAAACCTCCTGCCGTTCTCAATAAGGTAAAATTGTTCTGATTCACCCTCTCCCTGATGCCGTCTCTTTGAATTAATTACTCATTTTACCATATTTCGACCCTCTCAATCAAGTAAAAACCGTGTTTCTATCGATCCCCGTCGATCCCAAGCCAACATATACCCACCCCTGATATGTTCCCCTCGCACCCTCTAATGGGTCATCTGGAACCTTGATCGTGGCACCGGGAGCCGCCGGGAGGTACATACATCAACTCCATTACGTTTTAAGGTCACCACAAATCATCTTACCTTTTCCCTCCGCCGACCCACGGATTCGAAGCACTTTAGTCCTCAGATAGAGTGGCGACACCCCCTCTGGCAGGTTCAAAAACCGCTGTGTATGGGTCTCCTTCGCACCAAAAAGTGGTGCGCATTGGTGCGCACCCCTATTGCAGATGAAAGTTGCATAGAATATAAATTGCCATAAGTCTAATGCCGGCAAGGAGTTGGGGAAACGCGCCCGGAGGGATTCGGACCCCCGACCTACGGATTAGAAATCCGTTGCTCTATCCAGCTGAGCTACGAGCGCTTCGTATTCCTATGTGGCGACAGTATAATGATTTCCTTTCTGTCTTGTCAATCCCTATCGGCATACATATCGGAATACATGTTGGCATACAGGGCCGTGCAAGCGTCCCGATTGTGTCGTGGAGGGACTCGTTCCGCAGGGTCCGCGATTCGTGGACGTACCGGAACACGGCACTGCACATTCCCGTTGAATCGGTTCCCCGGATATCCCCCGGAGCATGATAATTTCCGTCTTATCGGAATTCCTTGCCCCGGATCGAAGGACAACGTACAATCATGCAGGATGCAAGCGGATCATTGGATTGATGATGCATACAGAACGTGTGTTTGAATGGAGGTCACGATGAAGATCGAATTGAATCGTCGAGAGTTCCTGCACGCCGCGGCCGCGGGAGGCGTGTTATACGCCGCCGGGTCATCTTTTCCGCTTTTCGCGGATGCTCCACCAACTACGCTGATCAGCCCCGGCTGTCGCAAATCCAAAGTCAAGGTCGCACGGATATATATGGGTTTGCCCAAGGGATGGGCCTGGCCCAAACCGGACCTTGATGTGCCCAGGGAAATCAAGTTTTACGAGGAGCAATTTTCAAAACTCACCGCCGAATTGTCGGATGTAGATTTTGCACTCAATGAGCTTGTCTCGACCGCCGAGCAGGCGGCGACGATCGCGCCGAAAATCGCGGATGTCGATGGCGTGCTCGTCATTCACCTGACGATGGGCGCCGAAGCGGTAATGCCCGCGGTACTGAAATGGAATAAGCCCACCGTTGTTTTCGCCATACCCTATTCGGGACATCAGTGGACGAGTTTCGCGACGCTGCAAAAACAGCCGGGCGTGAAACTCGAATGCCTTCTCACCAGCGACATGCGTCAACTGGCGCTGGCGGTCCGGCCGTTCCGGGCGATGCATCATCTCCGCCATGCGAAGATTATCAACCTCACCGCGCGGCCGATCGGCCAATACGCCGGCGAGGTCAAGACCCGCTTCGGCACCGAGATCAAGGCGGTGGACTTCAAGCGGATGATGGACGTGGTCAACTCTGTCTCCGAAGCGGATGCCCAGACCGAAGCGGATCGCTGGATCAGCGGAGCCGAGAAAGTTGTCGAACCCAGCAAGGATCAGATCTTCAAATCCTGCCGTCTGGCGCTGGCGTTCGAACGATTGCTGACGCAAGAAGAGGCGACAGTTATGACGGCCGATTGCTATGGAACGATGTACCAGCCGCTGTGCCTCGGCTATGCGTTTCCGTGCATTGGTTTTACGCGGCTCAACGATATGGGGTTGGGCGGCATCTGCGAATCGGATCTGAGCTGCGCGATGACGCACATCATTCTGCAGGGTCTTGTCGGCCGGCCGAGCTTCATCAGCGATCCGACCGTCGATGAATCGGACAACACCATCATCCTGGCCCACTGCCTCGGCACGCGGAAGATGGATGGCCCCGCCGGCGAGACGGCCCCCTATAAGCTCCGCAGCATCATGGAGCGCCAGGCCGGGGCCGTTCCGCAGGTACAGATGCGAAAGGGACAGAAGGTCACGCAGGCAATCCTGGTCGGAACCAGCACGATGCCGTATTTTACCGGCGAAATCGTCGATGCGCCTGTGGGCGTCGAAGCCGATCGCGGTTGCCGGACCAAGATTCGCGTGCGCGTGGACGGAGACGTGACCCAGTTATGGAAAAACTGGTCGGCGGGATTGCACCGCCAGACCTGTTACGGCGATCTCACGAAGGAACTGGGATTCTTCTGCCGGTTCAAAGACATCAAGCTCATCAACGAGGCCATCGCCACAGCATGAGTGTATTGGGTACAAGAAAACCATAATGTAAACAAAAGGACTCTACAATGAATATAATAAGAATGTGTCTCGTTACGATGTTTTTTGCTTGGATCACAACGGCATTCGGCGCCGCGGATAAACCCGCAGTGCCCGATGGCAAGGAGACAAAACCGATGGAAACGAAAAAACTCCAGGAAGATATCATCAAGACCGAAACCGGCGACCTGAAGATTACCTTCATCGGACACGGAACTCTGATGTTCCAGTACAACAACAAGGTCATCCATGTCGATCCATGGAGCAAGCTGACCGATTATGCCAAGCTGCCCAAGGCGGATGTGATCCTGATCACGCATGAACACGGCGATCATCTCGATCCCAAGGCCATCGAGGCCGTTCGAAAGGATTCGACGGCGATTCTGCTGACACAGGCCTGCGCCGGCAAGGTTACCGGAGGCAAGGTCATCAAAAATGGCGAGTCGCAGACCGTCGCGGGATTCAAGATCGAGGCCGTGCCCGCGTACAACATCACCAAGTCCTTCCATCCCAAAGGGGCAGGAAACGGATATGTCATCACCTTCGGCAAAACGCGCGTCTATGTGGCCGGCGACACGGAAAACATTCCGGAGATGACGAAACTCGAAAAGATCGACGTGGCATTTTTGCCGATGAATTTGCCCTACACGATGACGCCGGAACAGGTGGCGGATGCCGCCAAAACGTTTATGCCGAAGATTCTGTATCCGTACCACTACGGCCAGACGGACCCGAAGAAACTCGTCGAGCTGCTGAAAGACCAGAAGGCCATCGAGGTCCGCATTCGGGATCTGAAATAACGAATGATTCACGTGCGTCATCGTATCCTCCAACAGGGAAAGGATCGAAGGATGAGGTGTAAATATTATGGATGTATATTGTTTATATTTATCGCGGCGATTGGGGCGGAAGGGAAGATCTTCCCGGAATTCACTCTGCATACGATCGACGCCATCGGAAAAAACATCGGCCAGACGGGACTGGCCGATCTGGATCACGACGGCGATCTGGACTGGATTGCCGGCAATTCCAGCGGCACCGGCGGCCAGATCTGGTGGTGGGAGTACCAGGGACCGGATATATGGACGCGTCATCTGCTGGGCAAAGGAAAAACGGATGTCGGCGGCGCTCCATTCGATGTCAACGGCGACGGCTGGATCGATATGGTGTCGGGAGGCAAGCTGCTGATCAATACCGGAAAACCAAGACAGGAATCCTTCCGCGAATACGACATTGGAGCGATCCCCTCGCACGATACCGAATTCGCGGATATCAACGGCGACGGCAAGATGGACGTAATCGCCAACAGCGACCAGACGGGTTTATTCTGGTACGAAATCCCTCCCGATGTGACGGCGAAATGGACGCAGCATACCATCGTATTGGCCTCCGAACACAAGATTCACGGGGGAGTTTCGCCCCAGGCGGTCGGCGATATCGACGGCGACGGCGACGCCGATGTCGTGACGGGGCAGGCGTGGTATGAAAACGCCGATGGAAAGGGGCTTCGCTGGATCGGGCACAAGAATATCGATTTCGGACGGCCGGAACGCTACGGCATCGCCATTAAAACCTGGGTCGGCGATCTGGACGGCGACGGGGACAACGATGTCGTCCAGGCGGAAGCGGATCATCCCGATGCGCGGGTGGCATGGTTCGAAAACGACGGAAAAGGAAACTGGACCCGACATATCATTAAAGACGAAGGCCTCAAGCAGGATTTCCATTCTCTGATCGTGGCGGACTTCGATCGGGACGGCGACTGGGACGTTTTCTCCGGCGGCGGGCCCCTTTCCGCACCCGGCAGTCACACCTGTTTCATTTGGGAAAATCTCGCCGGCGCCACGAGCAAGCCAACGAAAGACCAATGGATCGAACACATCGTCGCACGCAAGCCGTGCCACGAAGCCCGAGGCGCCGATGTGGACGGGGATGGCGATATCGATATCTGTTTCAAGCCGTGGTCGGTGGGTAACGAGCATTTTTATTTGCGGAATCGGCTGGTGGAAAACAAACCGGCAAAACTCTAAACGGATCATTGGAAGGGGATGCGGTATATTCGTATTGCCGGTAAAATTTTATTCTATCGATTTCATGCGGAGAATGCGATGAGATATCATGACAATGAAATGACACGACGGGGATTTATGAAGTCATCGGCCGGAACGATCGCAGCGGTTGCGGCAACGGGAACGACAACGATGGGAGCCGAGGGAGGCGCATCAAGGGCAAAACCTGCCGGATCCCCCGCCGTCAATCGCAAGGCCGGCAAGGGACGTATCCGAATCGGTGCATTGAGTTGGTGCTTCCACAATTTCGCTCCCGGCGCCGATCCGAGCGATGCGCTCGACATCCTCGGACGGATCGGTTTCGAGGGAACCGAACTCATCATCAACGCCAAGCAGGATATCACCGATTTCTGGACGGATGCCAGGATCGATTCCATCCGGAAACGACTGGATAAGAACAAACTGGAAATCGCGCAGTTTGTACTGTTTCAGCCGGTGGTCGAAGGGCTCACAAGTCTCAACGCCGACGAAAGGAATCGGAACCTGGATTGTTTTGAAGCAGGATGCAAAATCGGCAAAAAACTCGGAGCCCCGATGATCAATATCGTTTCGCCGTGGGCCCGCGAGCTGCACGGGGGCGGCGGTTACCTGCCGCGATATTACGAGGCGTCGGGCAATGAAAAATTCCACATCGACATCGACCCGTCCTTCGACTGGGATGCGGTGTGGGCCAATTATATCGAGGTGACCCGACAATGCCTGCAGCGGACGAAGACCCACGGCCTCAAGTTCACCATTGAGCATCATACGCACACGATCATTCCCGACGCGGTGAGCTTTCTGCGATTGTACGACGCGATCGGCGATCCGAACCTGGGCTACAACATGGATGTCGGATGGACGCTGCTGCAACGGGAATACCCGCCCGTGGCGATCCACAAAGCTGGAAACCGATTGATGAATCTTCACATGCGCGACATCGATCCGCAGATGCGTCAATTCGTGCATATCGGCCGGGGCGCGATGGATTTCGCCGCCATCGTGAATACGCTGAAGGATATCGGTTATGACGGCTTTGCCAACATCGAGCAGGATAAATTCCCCGGAGACATGGAGCAGACCTGTCGTCGGTACCTGGAAATCATGAAAGAATGCCGAGGATAATCAAGAGGATCCGGTTGGTTTTCTGAGTCGCATGATACCGCAGAGAACCGCGGCGGCAACGACAACAATCCCTCCGGGGATGGCCCACGGCGTCGGAGATTCGCGCAGAAAGATCCAGACCCACAAGGGATTGAGGATCGGCTCGATCACGGGAATCATAATCGCCTCGATCGCGGATACGCGGCGTATGGCGATCGAATACAGCGCGTAGGAAAGACCCAATTGTATCGTTCCGAGCAAGATCAGCGCCACCCAGGAAGAGACATCCAGTTGGGCGGAAATCCAGGACGGTGCGCTGATCGCGGCCGTGAGAAGATTGCCGAGAACAATCGATCCGATCGGGAATGCCTGTTTCTGTTTTCGCAGGAATATCACCATCAGGGCAAACGAGATTCCGCTGAGGATCGCAAACAAATTACCTTGAAGTCCCTTCGTTGACAGTTCGTCGATAAAGAAAAGGCCCATTCCGATAAACGCCATGGCGATGGAAAGCCAATCGAAACGACGTACCGGCTCACGCAGGATGACGATACTGAGGATGGCGACATAGATCGGTGCCGTGTATTGCAGCAGGATGGCGTTGGCGGCGGTTGTATATTTGTTCGCCATGACAAAAAGCGTAACCGTTCCGCAATAGAAAATGGCGCCGAGAATCTGATCCTTCGAGAAGGTTATGTGAGAGGGACGAAGAAGAATACACAATATTGGGATTGCCAGCAGAGATCGTAACCCGGCAACAGCCAATGGAACAGTATGAACGGATTTGATCAGCAGCCCCCCAAAGCTCCAACACAACGAGGCAAAAACAAGCAGGATCAATCCGCGACGGTGCGCTGTGAAAGGGGATTCCATATTGAGATCGAGGGCTACATCATCTTCATTAATATATACCGACGAGTTGGTACTTTATTTTAAATATTAACTCTATTTTGCAAGTTCTTATTTTACAATAGCTTAGATTCCAAGGTGACATCAGCCGATCTGCCGTTTCTGGAAGATGGCAACTGCAAAACTTAAAATACCCGATGTATAAAGGATGGTATAAATTCCACCGAGAAGTAAGTATTTTGCCGGAATAGTCCCCGATCCGTATATGGCATCGGACGCCCAAAAGACCTGAAGATTGGGCACGAGAGTATAGCCGATTTTCGCCCAAAGGAATGTGTCGGCAAAACGTCCAAAAATCCAATCGCTGATCAATCCCAGCAGGAAGACCCCCACACAGAATGTCAGTGTCAGGACGACATTGAAGCGCGTGGAGAACATGACGGCCAGAGACACCAGAACGATAATCGCCAGCAATAACAAAATCGACGCATACACATCGAAGGATGTGAATTTATTCCCGGCTGGATTGTATGTCCAATCCCGGTCAATGAACATGAGAAATATCATGGACAACGAAGCCAGGAATGCCAGAAGAATGACGCCCGTAGCCGGAAAATTCCAATCATAACTATAATTCAGAAAAGCAGTTACCAGCAGCGTAATCAAAAGGGAACCTCCCGCGGCGGCAATCACGGTCCAATCGTGGGTATCGGCGGCATCGGACAGAACCCCGTGGCGGATCGCCATGAGAAACGCCAGCGTCAGGACATAATGGGCCAGGGCAACGGCTGAGACGACGCCGAGAAATTTTCCGAGGATGAACACCGGCCGCGAGATGGGTTTGGACAGAACCGTTGTGATGGTCCGCGTTTCAATTTCTTCGGTGACCGCGCCCGATGCGGAAAAAATTGCGATGAACAAACCCGATAGGAACAGCGTAGAAAGCCCAAGTTCTCTGAGGAGTTTAATATCCTCATCCAGCGTGTACATGGTAATGGATGGACTGATGATCATAAGAAGCAATCCCAAAGCAATAATGACGGCATACACCGGTTGCCTGAGCGTCTCGGTAAACGTGTTTTTTGCAATGATCAGAAGTTTCATCAATACCAAAATCCTTAAAAAGACGTTTTATTCTTGAAGCCGCTATTGTATAATACGGAATTCGTTTCTGCAAAGATTTTGCCGGTAGTAAAACACATATCTTTTACCGACCGGATACAGGGAATGTTCTGGAAAACAGAAAAATAGTTACAGGAATGACGCCATGACGCTATCGTCCAAACGGGCCGAGCAGGTTTCGATTCTCGGATGCGTTCTCAGCATCGTATTCTTTGTGGTGACCTTCATTGCCGGATTAATGAACCAGACGTTTGCGGTTACGATGGTCGCGTGGCAAATTCTCGGATCCGTTCTGGTATGGTTCGTTCTGCTTGTGCAGTTTCACCAGCGGAATCTGGCGGAACAGGAAAAACTGGATATCGCCCAACTGGCCAAAACCTCGGAGGCCGGGACGATTTTTCAGGCGGGGTCGGATCGCGCGGCCTTGTTCGCCGAAGCGCAGCGACGGCTGGAAATCCTGGAGAAATGGTTTGTGCCGTCCTTTGGCATCGTGATCGCGTTGTATCAGGTCGGTTGGGGCCTCTTTATGACGACGCGGGTGAAGGCGGGACTGGAATACGCGACCACGAATCCCTTGCTGTCGCTGGTTTTCATGGTGATTGTTTCTTTTTTAAGTTTTCTGATTTCCCGCTATGCCACCGGGATGAGCTCTCAAATGATCTGGAAGCCGTTGCGGGCGGGTGGAAGCAGTCTTTTGGCCACGTCATTGCTGTCGGCCTGCGTGTCGGTGGCGCTGGTCGGGGCGTTTTTCCGGTATCCGATCGGTCTGCGGATCATGGCCTGGGCGATTCCGATCATTCTGATCATCCTCGGGGGCGAAATCCTGATGAATGCGATGCTGGATTTCTATCGGCCGCGGATTCCCGGGCAATACAGCCGCAGCAGTTTTGACAGCCGTCTTCTGGGATTGTTCAACGAACCCGGCGGATTATTCCATACCGTCGCCAGCGCGATCGATTATCAGTTTGGCTTCCAGGTTTCGCAGACCTGGTTTTACAAACTGCTCGAAAAGGCGATTCTTCCCCTGGTCCTGTTCGCGTTCGTTGTGTTATACCTGCTCAGTTGTTTCGTCGTCGTACACGAAGGGCACGAAGCCGTGATCGAGCGGTTCGGATCGCCGAATCCCGATCGCGGCGGTCGCCATGTCGGACCGGGTTTGTATGTCAAGTATCCCTGGCCGTTCGACAAGGCCTATTCCCATCAGACCGGCAAGGTGGAACAGATTCACGTCGGATACGTCGAGGAGGAAGGGGAACTGGGTAAAAAGGCTCTATTGTGGGGCGAGGAACACTACAAAGAGGAGTTTGATCTTCTGGTCGCCTCCTCGGAACAGGGAAAACGGGCCAAAGGCGATCCGCCTCCGGTAAGCCTGGTTCGGGCCGCGATTCCCATTCATTATCGCGTCAAGGATATCAATCACTATCTGTATGAGTATTATCAGGATTCCAAATCCAGGCAGAACGATGCGCGGGATATGCTGGAGGCGATCTGTTATCGGGAACTGGCCCGGTTTGCGGCCAGCGCCAAGATCGAAGCGGACAGTCCCGGACGAACGCCATCCGACGGATCCTCTTCGAGTCTGTTGGGCGCGGGACGCAAGACCGCGGCCATCCTGCTTCAGGACCGAATCCAGGCGGCGGTCGATCGGGCGAAACTGGGGGTGGAAATCGTATTGGTGAATCTTCAGGCCATCCATCCGCCGCCCGCCGTGTCCGAGGCCTTTCAGAGCGTTACCACGGCCGGCCAGTTGAGACAAACGGCGATCCTTAAGGCCAAATCCGAATGGAACAAGACGCTGACCGAATTGTGCGGATCGACCGAACAGGCGGCAACGCTCTACGATCTGGCCAAAATCTACCAGCAGGCCGGACAACAGGGAAACAACAACGAGCAACTGGATACGATCCGGCAGGCCTTTCTGGAATCGCAGGGAGATATTTTCAAAACGCTTCGACTGGCCGAAGGATATCGATTCGAGCGCGAAACGCTGGCGAAGGCGACCGGTCAGCGCTTTCAGGGACAAATTCAGGCCTATCGGGCCTCGCCGAACCTGTACAGTCGTTTTCTTCGGATGGGGATTCTGGAAGAAACCCTGCCTTCGATTCGCAAATTTATTCTCGTGACCGACCCGGCCGATACGCAGGTCTTTCAACTGGATCTGCAGGAGGAATTGTCGGAAGGAATATACAACCTGCAGGTTCCCAGAGCAAACGTGGACTAATTTCGATCACAGAAGGGGTAGCAGAATGAGAAATATTTCCGTATTGATCCTGGTAGTGATTCTTGTGGCCATCCTCGGACTGACGTTCTTTTCCTTTCAGGTTCGAGAGACAGAAAAGGCCCTGGTGTTCCGATTCGGCAAACATGTGCGTACGATCGAGGAACCGGGGTGGAAGTTGAAATGGCCGATTCCGATCGACGTCGTCTATAAGCTGGATTCGAGGTCGCATCTGTTCGAGCGAAAGATGGAAGAAACGACCACCGCCGGCAGCGAGCCGATCATCGTAACCAGTTATGTGATCTGGCGGATCGGGGATCCCCTGAAGTATTACACGTCGGTCACGGATCAGGAAAATGCCGAAGAAAAATTGGTGGGATTGCTGGGCAGCGCCCAGAATACCGTGGTGGGTAAATATTATTTCAGCGACTTTGTGAACGCCGATCCAACCAAGATTCAATTTGAAGCGATTGAAGGCGACATGCTGACCAACATCCAGCCCAAGGCGTTGGAATACGGAATTGATATCCAGGCGGTGGGGATCAAACGACTGGCCATCAGCGAAAAAATCACGCAGCAGGTTTTCGAACGGATGAAGGAAGAACGAAAACAGAAAGTCCAGGCCATTCTGTCGGAAGGCGATGCCATGGCCAAGCAAATCAGAAGCGACGCCGAGGCCAAGCGGACGGAGCTTCTGGCGGTGGTGGAGGCCCAGGCCAAATCCATTCGCGGACAGGGCGACGCCGAGGCCGCCAGGTATTATCAGATGCTCGACGCCGATCCGCAATTGGCGATATTCCTTCGGGAAATCGACGCCCTCAAGAAGGTCCTCAAGGAAAAATCGACCCTCATCCTGGGAACGGACGCCGATCCAATCCGGCTGCTCAAGGCGGTACCGGACCTGAAACCGGCGCCGCCGGCGGGAACGGCCGCCGGTTCCAAGTAACCGATTCAGCGTAACGCGGCATCAGCACAAGGGATAACCATGCACGACCATTCCAAGCACAATCACGACCATCAGCCCGGATGTTCCTGCGGCGAGGACAAAGCCAATACCCCTCCGGCCCTTCCGACGGGAATTCCGGACGGCGACACCGCAACCCAATCCCTTCAGGATGCGCTGCGAAAAACCTTCGTCATTCTCAAAGGAATCATGGCGATCCTTGTAATCTGGTTTCTGACCAGCGGTATTTTCAGCGTTCAGGAAAACGAAAAGGCGTTGATATTACGATTCGGCAAGATCCGGCCGTACGGCACGGAGGGATCTCTGGTCCTGGATTCGGGATTGAAATGGACCTGGCCGGCTCCCATCTCGGAGATCATCAAAATTCCGACCACCAAAAAAACCGTGGAGATCGACGATTTCTGGTATTACATGACCGACGCGGAAAAACTGGATCCGTCCAAGATGAGTCCCGTGGCTCCGGATACTCTGAGCCCCCTGAAAGACGGATATTGCCTGACTCGCAGCGAGAGCGAAGAAAGTCTCGGAGGAATCGATTACAATCTGGTGCATTGTCGCTGGCAACTGACCTATCAAATCGCCAAGCCCGACCAGTTCTTCAAAAACATGTATCATCGCGTACCGGGACCCGGCGCCCACTTCATGGATGTCGTGGCGGAATCCATTCATCCCTTGCTGAAATCGATGGCCGCCGAGGCCATCGTTCACACGCTGGTTCAAACCAGCATCGACGAGGCGATTGTCAGCAAGGAAGATATTCGAAGCAGCGTCGAAAATCTGTTACAGAAAAAACTTGACGCGATCGACAGCGGAATCAAGATCGATTCGGTTTTGCCTCTGGGAAAAATCACATGGCCCCGGCAGGTAAACGAGGCGTTTTCGGAATCGAACAAGGCCGCCCAGCAGAAAATCCAAAAGATCGACGAGGCGAGGGGGTATGCGTCGCGAATTCTCAACGAGGCCGGCGGGGCCAGGGCGGACGCCGTTCTGGCGGCGATGAAGAATCCGGCGATGACCGATGCGCAACGGGAACAATTGTGCACCGAATTGGCCGGAACCAGCCAGGAGATCATCGCCCAGGCCCGTGCGTACCGGACCAAAACCGTGGAAGAGACCAAGTCCAGCGCGGAGTATCTGCATAGTCTTTTGCCGGAATACCGGAAACGGCCGCAACTGGTGGTACAGAAGATCTATCAGGACGCGATCGAAGAGGTCATGCAGGCGGCTCAGGAAAAGATGGTGATTCAATCGCCCAGCGACAAAGCCAGGGAATTGCGGATCTTGATTAACCGCGATCCGTCCATCCCCAAACAGGCCGCGACGACACCCCAGCCCGGACGGAACTGACGCGAGCAATCCATGATTCAGACAGAGAATACGGATACGATATGGGACATGATTTGATCGGAATCAAAGAGAACGAACTGGGATCGGAACAGACCCGCGAAAAACAGATCCGCGTCAGCCTGGCGATGCTGGGAACTCTGACGGGCGGCGTATTGCTGATCAACAGCAAGGTCGCGCCGTGGTTTTACGGGCCGGATTTTGCGATGGCCAAATTGTGCGCGATGATCGGGGCGTTGCTTCTGGCGGCGCCGGTGGTATGGCACGCGTTTCGTTGCCTCCTGCACGGGCACATGCACATGGACGAACTGGTGGCGCTGGCGATCGTGGCGGCGTTCGCGATGGGAGAATACGCGGAAGCGGGACTGGTGGCGTTTTTCGTTCTGCTGGCGGAACTGATGGAGACGCGAACCGCGCTGGGCGCGCGGGCGGCGATCGAATCGCTGATCAAGCTGACCCCGACGGTGGCCCATGTAGTGGGCAAGGACGGCAACGAGACGCAAACAAAAGTCAGCGCTCTCAAAACGGGCGATGTCGTGCGGGTCCGACCGGGTGACAATATCCCCGCCGACGGCGAGATCATCAACGGAATCAGCTCGGTCAACGAGGCGTCGATCACGGGTGAATCGCTGCCGGTGGATAAGGTTCCGGGGATGGCGGTCTATGCCGGCACGAGCAACCTGACGGGCGCGATGGATATCGCCGTGAACAAAGCGGGTGAAGATACAACGCTGGGTCGCGTACAACAACTGATCATGGCGGCGGAGAAAACCCAAAGCCCGATCATGCGGATTATCGACAGCCATATCAAGTGGTATGTCCCGACGATCCTGATGATCGCCGCGATCATCTGGTTCTTCACGCGGGACATCAATCGTTCGATTTCGGCGCTGGTCGTGTCGTGCCCGTGCGCGTTGATCCTGGCGACGCCGACGGCGATGGTCGCGGCGTTATCCGCGGCGGCACGGCTGGGCGTGTTGATCAAGAATGTCAGTTTATTGGAAATCGCCGGCAAGATCACGGCGATTATTTTCGACAAGACCGGAACGCTGACAACGGGGCAATTGTATGTGACCAAACTCGAACCGGCGTCGGGCATAGCCCCGGCGGAACTGCTGCGACTGTCGGCCTCGGCCGAACAGATGAGCAAGCACCCGGCGGCCCGGGCCTTGTTGCAGCTTGTCAAAGAGGCCAATGTAACGCTCCCGACCTCGCAGGAATTTCAGGAAACGCCCGGCAAAGGCGTCACCGCGATGGTGCAATCGTCCAGGATCCGCGTCGGACGAGCCAGCTTCCTGCAGGAAAACGGCATCGATATCCATTCGGTCCCGGATCCCTCTCTCCATGAAGAGCAGGGATTCAGTACGCTGTATGTCTCGAAAGATTCTCAGTGTATCGGCTGGGTGGGTCTGCAGGACAAAGCTCGTCCCGAGGCCCAGTCGGCGGTGAAGGAATTGTTCACCATCGGCGTCAAACGAGTGACGATGCTGACGGGCGACCGCGGCGAAGTGGCCAACCGCGTATCGGCGGAACTGGGTTGCACGGACTTCCGGGCGCACTGCCTGCCGCAGGACAAGCTGGCCGTGGTGGAGACCATTCGTCGGGAAGGTCATGTGGTGGCGGTGGTCGGCGACGGAATCAACGACGCGCCGGCGCTGGCGGCCGGCGATCTGGGTATCGCGATGGGCGCCGCGGGCAGCGACGTGGCGATCAATTCGGCATCGATCGCGCTGATGAGCAACGACCTGCGGCGATTGCCGTTCCTGGTGCAGTTATCGCGCAGGACCCGCACGGTGATCAATCAGAATCTTCTTTTCGGAATTTTATTTATCGTAGCGGGCGTCGGAACGGCGGCGGCCGGATGGCTGCCCGTCATCGTGGCGGCTTTCCTGCACCTTGCCGGATCGGTGGTGGTCGTATTTAACAGCGCCCGCCTTGTGCGGTTTGGCGAGCATCTGGAGGCCCATGCGGCCTCGA
This sequence comes from uncultured Pirellulales bacterium, assembly GCA_964386005.1. Classification (GTDB taxonomy): domain Bacteria; phylum Planctomycetota; class Phycisphaerae; order Sedimentisphaerales; family Anaerohalosphaeraceae; genus FEN-1350. The sequence goes on from CAYLSB010000065.1 coordinate 14,339, forward strand.
CAGGCGTATCCTGATAAATCCATTGGCGGCTTCGAGCCCAGTTTGCGAGGAGAATCCGTGGTAGGCACAAACGGCGATTTTGCGATTGAGACCATCGCGCTAACCAAAATATTTCCGGACTGGTGGGGACGGGCCAAGGTCATCGCGGTGGAGGACCTGAACCTGAAAATCCGGTATAATGAGATCTACGGTTTTCTCGGACCCAACGGCTCCGGAAAGACGACAACCCTGAAGATGCTCTTGAATCTCCTGTACCCGACGAGGGGAAAAACCCTGGTTCTCGGAGGCGACAGCCGGGACCCCAAGGTGACCACCCGAATCGGTTATCTGCCCGAAGAATCCTATCTCTATCGATATCTGACCGCGCGGGAGACGCTGGATTTTTATGGATGCCTCTTTGGTTTGCCCGCGCACGTTCGGCGATCCCGGATCGAAGCGCTGCTGGAAATGGTGGGGTTAACGGGGATGGCCAATCGGCAGGTGGGTACGTTTTCCAAGGGCATGGCGCGCCGCATCGGTTTGGCGCAGGCCCTGATCAACGATCCGGATCTGCTGATCCTGGACGAGCCGACCTCCGGCATGGACCCGATTGGAACCCGGCAAATCAAGGATTTGCTCATTCATCTGGGAAAGCGAGGCAAAACAATCCTTCTCTGCAGCCATTTGTTGTCCGATGTCGAGGATGTCTGCGACCGGATCGGCATCCTGTACGGCGGCAAGATGCAGGTGGAAGGTCCGGTGGGGGAACTGCTTCGCCAGAGCGACAAGAAGCAGATCATTACGGATGCGATCAGCGAAACGGCGATGCGGCAGATTCAATCCATCGTAGCGGCCGAACATTCCGAATGCCGGATCAGTTCGCCCATGGATCGACTGGAAGATCTGTTCATGCGAACCGTACTGGAAGCCCAAAAACGAAACGAACGAACCAGCGGTGCCCTCAGCACGGTCCAAATCGGAGAATTTCTGGCCGAACCGGAAACCCCCGAAGCCATTCTCAATCGGCTCGTAGAATCCACCCCGGCAATGTCCTCCGGGGTCTTTCAAAAACCGGACCGGGTCGAATTGACGCCCGTTCAGCCGACGGGGGAATCCTCCGGCGAAAAAACCGGACTGCTGGATCAATTGACCCGAACTCCGTCCGGGCCCGAAGACGCGACGGCTCCAACCCTGACGATCCGTCCGACGGAAATCGAACAACGAAACGCCGCCGACATTCGCCAGGATGTTCTCGACGCGCTGCTCGATCGAAAAAAAACCGCCGACGGATCGACGAAACGAACCCAGAATCCACCCGCCTCCGGGGATTCCGATCATGGGTAAGATCTGGGCAGTCGCGTCCAATACGATGGCACAGGCCATTCGGCTGAAAACCGCCGGCGTGGTGATTGTTCTGTTGTTCGTGCTGCTTCCTCTGATGAGTCTGACCGTGGTGGGCGATCAGACGCTCCAGGGAAAATTGCAGACGTTTTCGAGTTACGGGCTGTCGCTGACGAGCATTTTATTGTGCCTTTTGACCATCGTCATTTCCTGTTATTCGCTCAGCAGCGATATCAAATACAAACATATCTTCCTGGTGACCACCAAACCGATTCGTCGATATGAGGTTCTGCTGGGGAAGTATTTGGGCGTCGTGATTCTGGACGGCCTGCTTCTGGCGGTTTTTTCCGGAATCGTGTATGGACTGACCTGTATTCTGCCGATTCTGGATGAATCTCCGGAAGGCCAGGTGTATCAGGCCCGTCAGGAGTTTTTCACATCCCGTGCGATCCTAACCCCGATGATCAATGAGCAGGAGATCGAACGGATCGTCGAGGAACGGTTCGCCCAACTGGAAAAAGACGGCCAATTTCCGGAGAATATGACTCCGGAGAGAATCCGGGCTGAATTGCGCGGACAGGAACGCTTTCGGGCCAAGACCGCCGAGCTCGGCCGAGAGAAGATCTGGGAATTTTCGGGTGTCAAAACCCGAGATTCCGACGATTATGTTTTTATTCGATACAAATACCGAATCGCCGGGGATCCTCTGCAGGATACGACCTTCGGAACCTGGCGGGCGGGAGATTACCGCCCGCTGAAAATGGGGGAATATCCGAAAACCCGTATCTATGCCGTGGAACGAAAAGAGGCCACCCAGGTGGCTCTGGAGTTTGCGGTACCGGCCGATTGCGTCGCCGAAGACGGGTATCTGGCTTTGGGATTTTTCAACGATCCCGCGGTCAATACCCAGACCATCATCCTTGAGGATATCAAGGTGCTGTATCGAACCGGCAGTTTCCTGGGAAATTATCTCCGGGTGATGGGGCTGCTGTTTGTGCGGCTGATCTTTTTAGCGGCGCTGGGCGTCAGCGTCTCCACATGGTTATCCTTCCCCATCGGCGTATTGATTTGCCTGGTGGCGTATCTCACCGGCATGATTAACGGGTTCGTCGTTGATTCGATCCAAAATCTTCACGCGGTCCTGAACGTACTCTATACGTTTACGATCCGACCGGCCGTTTGGTTTCTGCCGAAATTCGACGAGCAGTATAATCCGACCGCCTATATCGTCGAGGCCAAGTCCCTCGGATGGGGATTTCTGGCCCAGGCATGGTTTTCCACCGCCGCCATCAGTTTGGTTCTGCTGGTCTTGGGTATGTGGATCTTTCATCAACGCGAAATCGCAAAGACAACGGAGTAATATGAAATGGCGTGATCGATTCATCGTCGTTATCGCTTTGGCCGTCGGACTGGGATTGTTAGCGGCCGCCAATACCCGGATGTCGGGACTGAATCAGGCCCGGCAGGAGATGGGACTTGCCGCCAATACGCCCCTGGAAAATGCCCCGCCCGCGCTGGCCTTCGCCACGGTGGCCATGGGGGCGTTCCGCGGTCTGGTGGTGGATGTATTGTGGATGCGGGCCGATCGCCTCAAAGAGCAGGGATTGTTCTTCGACGCCAAGCAACTGGCCGAATGGATCACGATCCTTCAGCCGCGGTTCGCGGCCGTGTGGGATTTTCACGCATGGAATATGTCGTACAATATCTCCGTGGCCATTCCCAATACCCAGTGGGAAGAACGATGGCGTTGGATCCGCAACGGATACGAATTGTTGCGCGACAAAGGGATTCCGCTGAATCCCAAAAGCATTCTGCTGTATCGATCGATGGCCTGGATCTTTCAGCACAAGATCGGCGGCGTCAACGACGACTGCCATCGTCATTACAAACGCGAACTCGCATTGGCCATGCGGGCCCTGCTGGGCGATCCCGAAACCAACGAATTTTTTGAGAAACTCGATTCGGCCCCGGTCCGTCTGACGGCGCTGTTGCAGGAGGCGGGAATCGCCGGATTTGTGGCGAAACTGCGCGAGTCGGACAAGGCCTTCGCCGAGGCGGACGAGGCCAATCTGATTCGTCGTTATTTGATCTTGCGCCAGGCGCCCGGTCAGTTCGACCCCAAGTCGTTTGCGGTGATCGACGAGTATCGCGGCAACGAGATTCTGGATCGATTTGACGTTTTTGCCAGGGCCTATCACCTTCGTCATGAATGGAAGATGGATATTTCCTTCATGCGGGAATTGAACCAAAAGTACGGCCGGACGGATATCGACGACCCCAACCATCGCGATCCGTTGAATTGGGAACACGCCAATACCCATGCCATATATTGGGCCGAACTGGGATTGAAGCTGGCCGGTCGGCCGGGACAATACAATATCGACGAAAAAAATACCGACCGAATCGTATTCCACGGCTTGCAGGCCCTCTATCGACAGGGGGATATGATTCTGTATTCATCGCCGGGGGAGCCGGCAACCGTTTTTCTGCGGCCCGACCTGAGAATGTTCGAAAGCTGCAATGACGCCTGGAATAAAATCATCGTAAAATATCAGTCCCTCGAAAAGGGAAATCCCAAGGCGGTTCGCGGGGGCCATGCCAATTTCCTGGAGAATGCCGTCGAACTGTTCTATCGCGCCGGTCATACCAAACGGGCCGGAGAGATTTATCTTCAGCTTCGCAGGGACTATTCCGTCGGAGAACACAGCAGCGATTATTCCATGCCGTTGGTCGAGTTCGTGCGCGCGCGAATCACCGAAGAACTCGACCGCATCAGCGACAAAGATGCGACCGAACAGATTCTGATGTCCCTCCATGAGGCCTATTTCCTGTATTCCGTCCGACGCGATAAAGAGGCCAATGCGCGGGAACGATGGGCCAAAGAAATCTTCGACGTGTACCAGAAGAAAACGGGCTCCCAGGAACAATACCGAATGGGCTTGCCGGATTTCGAAATGCTCCGCTATATCGCATTCATCGGATTCCTGCAGGATCAGGAATATCCGGAGTTGTTGCGTCGCAACCTGGTGGGGCGCATTCAAGTGGAGCGACCCGAGCTATTCGAGCAGCTCCAAAAGCAGGAAAAGGCCTATCAGGATCTTGTCAATCAGAAATCCCAGCCGGCGGAATCCGCTCCCAAGTGACGGATCCCCTGCGAATGAAACGGTAATTGAAACGTCGGTTGGGGGCGCTGTCGCCATTCAGGATTAAGTCGATTGGATTATCCAGATTCTGGGGATGATCCGCCCAGTGGAAATCCAATTGAAACGTTTTTTCGCGAATGTTGATCGTCTCCCTGGGAATAGCCAACTCGATTTGATCGGCCTTGACCGAATACGAAATGGAGGCGGTCCGAACCCATTTTCCATCTTTGTATATCGACACGGTCGTTATATCGGGACTCAGAACTTCGTGATTGACAAGAAGATCATACCCTTGCCAACCGGAAGCGTAGTTCCCATCGGAGTTGATCAGTAACAGCATCCAGCGGGGATCGGTTCGGGGCGAAATGATGTTACGGGTTTTGGCATAAAAATAAACGGCGGATGAATCGCAGGCCACTTTCAGGGTTTCGAAATCATTTCGGCCCGATGTGTTGAGATATTTTTCCTTGTCGCCCCAGCTTTTCTCATCGCGGTGTTCGATATCGCCGATGGTGTCGCGAAATTCAGGCGTCACGGCCAACCAATCATCGAATTGGCCGTCGATGGTGATGGCATAATCCCGACCCGCGACGGGTATCGGTCGGACGCCCTTGTACCGGCGGACGAAACCCACCAGTTGATAGTAATAATTGTCGGTATGTCCGCCCGACATCGGCTCGATATCACGGCTGTATTCCTGATTGTAGGCATCCACAAAGAATGACTGGCCGGACTGGAGCGGCTTACCAAGAAAATGACCGGGGTTTGCGGTGGCCTCCTGGATAAACCTCTGGGCGACCCACTCATTCCACCCTGTAACAAAGACAAATTCAGGATCCATCTTCAATGCCCGTTCGCATTGTTCGGCGAAAAACAGACCGCGGTCTTCGGTGCCGGTCAATCCGCGCGAGTTGATCGGAGGTTGTTTGCCGTTCTGAAAACTGCGACCGATATTGGTGGTCGGATGTTCGGCCACGCTGACGGCCAGCTCTTCCGGCCGATCCGGAGATTCATGCCAGCCGTATCGATTCTCGCTGTGATCCAGCCACTGCCATGTATCCTTGCCGTGAGTCCATGCCCAGCATTTTCGAAGGGTAAAGAAACGGCGGATCTCTTCCGGCAATCCTTCCCAATCGTCGCCGAGAATCAGGGGCTTGCCCTTCCAGCGAAACCACAAATCCGGAAACAGATTCTTCGCATAGAAATCGCGATACAGCGTTTCGATCGTCCGCTGGGCATCCGAATGGGCCAGAAAACAGATCTGCGGAGTGCGATGACCGTTTGAACGAAGTTCGGTATAAATCCGACAGAGCTTCAAATACACGCCGGGATACGTAACAGCATTGGTCACGTCGAAGATCAGGACATCGATGCCGGCATCGTTAAGCATCGAAACATGCTTGCGAATAACATATTCGCTGTCCGAGGTGTAATAGCCCAGTTCGGACTTTCCCCAGTGATGAAATGCCCCGGGCGGCCCCCAGGAAGGATTATCCGGATTGGCGGCCAATAACTGTGTAATGTCGTAGGGCCCGCTCTGGCCGTGCTGACCCAGCCAGAGAAAGTAAAACATCCCCACCGTTCGACCCGGCCGCGGAGCACCGCATTGTTCGTGCGTGGGCACTTCACGTCCCAACCCATCCACACCAACCCATGTGTCGCTGTAGAGGTCGCGCGGCGGGTTCTGCGCGGGAACCGCATGAACAACTCGTAACATAACCATTATTATCCAGATTGTATGTTTCATGATTCTTCCTGCTCCAGTTCGGACAAGGGGAACACAAACAATAGGATACAACATCCACTTCGTAAATCCAGTTGATTCCTCGGCGGGAGGCGGAAGCGATTCAATCAATCTCGGTAATGCCGTCGCTCTGCCCTAACGAAATAACCGGATAATCGCTTTTGACATCCTACCCCCTTCTGCATTATCATGTTCTCGAACCGGACCATTCGGTCCTGTACAGACGTGTGCGGAAGAATTGTACTTTATGCCGCGGTTTCGCAGCTCATACGTGTTGTGTAGAAACCCTATAACCATTGTTCGATTACATGAGTAAGGAGTAGCCGTTGAGTAAACTCGAAGATTTTGTATTGGCAAAACAAGAAGAATGGCTCGCCATTGTCGAAAAGTGCAAGCCCGCGGAAGATAAAATCGAAAGCTACACGAGTTGTGCTGTGTTGCCGCCGCTGATAGTGCGTTGGATTCCCATCTTTGGCAATATGCGAAAAAGGTATCTTCTCGTCCTGACGGACAAACACTTGCTCATCATTCGCACCAAGCTCCTTAAAATTGAATACATTGCTCATCAGACCATCCCGCTGGACCAAGTCCGCGTCCTGTCGGCAAGGACGGGATTATGGGACAGACTTGTTCTCCAGGTACCGGGGAACAGATATAAGTTTTCTGAGGTGTTTGACCAGGACTTCATCCCGGGTCTTCAAGAGGCGTTGAACACCGAATAACAGCACGAATCGTAACGAATGAACGCATCCGTGGCCGTGCAAACGCGTCGTCGGAATCACAAATCCTATTCATGCACATACAGATCCCGGCCCAGATAGGTTGTGACGGCTTCTTTGACGAAGTCGGCATAACGTGAGGTGGATGATGTAGGACACATGCCATGTGCTCTTTGGAGGGACTTGCTCTGTCACGGCTGTGTCATACCGGCGCTGGCCGGTATCCAGTCACAAAAGGGGTCTGACCCTGTAATGGGTTCGAGGGTCTGACGCCTTTTTGACAGTCGCTGCACCACCGTCCCCATTTGGAGGGACTCGCTCCGTCGAGTCCGAATGTCATTCCGGGCCTAAACCGGAATCCAGATGTAGCACCACCATCCCCGCTTGTGTCTTGTTTCGAATTTCATGCTTCGATATTGTTTAGAATTTAGAATTTCGTGCTTAGAATTTCTATGTGAGGGTCTGACGCCTTTTTGACAGTCGCTGCACCACCGTCCCCCTTCGGAGGGACTCGCTCCGTCGAGTCCGAATGTCATTCCGGGCCTAAACCGGAATCCAGATGTAGCACCACCATCCCCGCTTGTGTCTTGTTTCGAATTTCATGCTTCGATATTGTTTAGAATTTAGAATTTCGTGCTTAGAATTTCTATGTGAGGGTCTGACGCCTTTTTGACAGTCGCTGCACCACCGTCCCCCTTCGGAGGGACTCGCTCCGTCGAGTCCGAATGTCATTCCGGGCCTAAACCGGAATCCAGATGTAGCACCACCATCCCCGCTTGTGTCTTGTTTCGAATTTCATGCTTCGATAATGATTTGAGAAAGGTTTAATTATTTGAGATTGACTTTGCACTCATGATTTCGTATTACATTTTCCGAAATAGACTTGTTATAATAGAATCTATGATTCACAGTTCGGATAATAATATATAGCTTGATAGGTATGATATGGCAACAGCTCATCAATTAAAGGCCTTGATTGAAAGCTATACAGAACATAATCCTGAACGTTTTTTATCTGTCGCCACCCAAATTGCCGCACATGCAGCAAGAACTGGGAAATCCAAATTAGCCGAAGAACTACGCAAACTCATCGATGAAGCACATAAAAAGCAAAAAAATCAACCTATAACGTCAAAATCAATCCCGATTGCGCAACCAACGGGCGATTTAAGTGGCCTATTCTCTGCCACTTTTCCTAAAACTCGGCTGTCCGACATGGTATTAGATTCGGACCTTAAGCAACGACTTGAGCGGGTTGTATACGAATACAGACAAGCGGATCGGCTATATTCACATGGACTTTCACCTCGCCGAAAACTGTTGCTTGTTGGGCCTTCGGGGTGTGGCAAATCAATGACTGCTGCGACGATAGCAGGTGAGCTTAATTTGCCTCTTCTGACAGTCCAATTCCATATTCTAATCACAAAATTCATGGGGGAAACAGCTGCAAAACTCCGTATTATTTTCGAATCAATGAAACAGACCCGTGGGGTTTATCTTTTTGATGAATTTGATGCGATCGGAGTACATAGAAACTCCGGACAAGATGTTGGTGAAATCAGGCGGGTTCTCAATTCATTTCTTGTCTTCCTTGAACAAGATGATTCCATGAGTATCATTGTGGCGGCAAGTAATCTTGAAGAGGCGCTTGATACAGCGTTATTTCGGCGATTTGATGATACATTACGATATAATAAAGCCGACTCGGCAATGGTTCAGCAATTAATCGAAAACCGTCTGTGTAATTTTTCAATAAATCGTCTTGGCTGGAAAACTATTCTTGAAACCGCTGAAGGCATGACTCATTCGGATATCGTTAAAGCATGTGAAGACGCTGCCAAAGAAGCAGTTCTGGAAGATAGAAGGCAAATTCAAACTACCGACCTGAGAAAGGTACTCATGCAACGGCGACGCCCTTAAGTACAACCCGGCATCTTTCGTGATTCAAAGAGGGAGGATTTGAATGCCAAACCATAAACACATCATAATCGTAGAACCAGGGGAACCAAGAGATTACACATCTACCCTTAGGGGAGGAAGTGAATTTCGAACCCCGCCGCGAGACGATCGCCGAGTTCATGCAAGAAAATTGCTTGGTGATATCAATCAAGCAAGATCTGATGCAAATACCAAAGCCCAAGATACTGGACATATAATCCACGATCTTTGTTTAGAAATTATTGGGGAGCCAGATTTCGAGCTAAAAATCGAAAGTCTTCAGGATTTAAAACTTCAACCACCTATCGAAGTATTATCAGTTAAACGAACAGATAATCGAATTCATGCAACGATCTATGTTCCTGAAGGTAAGCTTGGGAATTTCGTCAAAAAGATTGAGCGATACGAAGCAGAAAATAATTCTTGAGGTGGCCGACCCAAAAACGAAGACCTCGTTGCGGGGATTAGCGGCATAAGATTTCCAATTTTGCGTTCTTTCTGGACAGACGATGAGAGTCTGTATCCGAGTTCGAATACGGAACGAATCTGGTGGGAGGTATGGATACGCGTTACTTCCGCTGAAAATCCTGATCATGTTTTTACCGCATTTGTTACAGAAACCGCCGATTCAAATCTTCGTTTCAGTCAACATGTAATCAAATTTCCGGAAAGGATCGTATTTTTAGCGTTCGGTTCGGTTCAGGATTGGATACAAATATTTATTCCTCTTCTTGACAGAATCGCAGAATTACGAAAGGCCAAGGAGATTCCGACGGAATTCCTTCGTCTTCGACCTCCAGAACAAAGAGAGTTTATTGACGACCTATTACGACGGATAAATGTTCCAAATTTAGACGCTCCGTCCGTGTGTATATTAGATTTTGGTATCCATGCGGACCATCCTCTATTAAGGCGGTTCATCACGGATAACGATGTACAAGTTTATAATCCTGATTGGTCAGGCGTTGATCATAATCAAACGCATGGGACAGAAATGGCGGGACTTGCATTGTTTGGTGACAAATTACCAGAACTATTGACAAACAACCATCCTGTACACCTACACCATCGACTGGAATCTGTCCGGATGCTCAATACTCAACACCCGCATCCAGAGGAAACATGGGGTTATGTAACTATGGAATGTGTTGCAAAGGCAGAGATTCAAGCAGCACGGCGTCGCCGAGTAGCTTGTCTTCCAGTCACGACTAATGATCAGGGGCGCGACCATGGGTATCCAAGTTCATGGTCAGGCGCTATCGACCAGCATGCATCGGGACAGATGGATAATATTCCGCGGCTATATGTTACCTCTGCGGGGAATATTCATGATATTCGTTCTGACAGAAACTATCAGTATCTTGATAGTAATCTTACAAATGGTATTGAGGACCCCGGTCAAAGTTGGAACGCTTTAACAGTTGGTGCCTATACAGAGCGGATTCAACTTGGCTCAAGTGAATGGGATGGATACCAACCCATTGCACCTCGGGGGGGAATATGCCCAACCAGTCGGACATCCGATTCATGGGAAGAAAAAACCTGGCCGATAAAACCAGATATTGTGATGGAGGGCGGCAATTATATTCACTCCCAATCGATGGGAATAGATGGCTGTGACGACCTTGCACTTCTTACAACTACCCTTGACAGTACGGGGCGATTATTAACCAGTTCATGTGATACCAGTGCAGCAACCGCCCAAGCCGCCCGCATTGCCGCCATTCTTATGGCAGACTATCCACATCTGTGGCCGGAAACAATTCGAGGGCTTCTGGTTCACTCAGCAGAGTGGAAAGAGGAAATGAAGCGGCAAGTGCCTGGTGACCGTGAGGTAGATCGACATAAAAGACTTCGTTGTTTCGGTTATGGTGTTCCGGATTTGGACCGAGCACGATATACAGTGGAAAATTGCGTCTCGCTTGTCCATCAGGGGATTATTCAGCCTTTCAAACTCGACGGATCTCAGGATAAAACAAATCATTTTATGCTTCATTCGCTTCCTTGGCCCAGGGCCGCTCTTGAGCAATTACACGAACAAGATGTGACGGTCAAAATTACACTTTCGTACTTTATTGAACCGAGTCCCGGTCGTCGAGGTTGGGATAAGAAATTCAGATATGCCTCACATGGATTGCGATTCGCATTAAAGGGCCCTTTGGAAACAGAGGATCAGTTTAAGCAACGGATCAGCCGTCAAGAATGGGAAGAAGAGGAAGGACAATCGCCGCCATCAACGGCTGATAAGATTACTTGGTCAATCGGTAGTCGCTTGAGAACTCGGGGCTCAATTCATTGTGATTGGTGGACTGCATCCGCAACAGAGGTTGCTCAATGTGGCCAAGTAGCTGTATTTCCAGTCACTGGCTGGTGGCGAGAGCGAAAACACCTAGGATATGTGGAAAAACAAGCTCGCTATTCATTAATTATCACGATCAGTACTCTAGCTTGAGAGTACCGAGTTCCAGTCTACTTTGATCCCGCCTGTTTGGCAATCTGC